>JBEKXJ010000118.1:0-2504 GCA_049512215.1 Solirubrobacteraceae bacterium | reverse complement strand
CAGATGGGTGGAAACATTCGTCAAAGGGACCCCAGTGCCTCGGCGATCTGCGCCGGCAGCGACCCCTAGTAGTGCTTTGGCAACTCGCCTCAATCAGCCGGATTTGGCTCGACACGACATTGGCAGCGAGAATCCTGCATTGGCTCCGTTGAGCGGAATCTCGAGGTCCGATGTGCTGGGAATCGGCTCAAACCGCCAACCCGACAAAGTACTACTAGGTGCCTGACCACGTCCGGCAACCACACGCCCTGCCGCTCTCGCTCGCGGTGGCGTTCCGCGCGCTCGACCGCCGCCAGCACCAGCACATCCGACACCGGCTCAAACCGGCGCCGCTCTGCAGGGACAACACTCATCATCGGTTCCTCCTTCTCGTTGGAGGCCCCAGGAGACAGCTATGGCGAGGAAGACCAGCTCATCCCGGCGGGGTAGGCTGCCCTCTGCGCCGGGAGCTCGAACTCTCGGTGCCACGCCCCCGGCTATTCGCGTAGCGTTGGGGGCACTATTCATCTGTACGTACTGCCCGTCTACCCGTCCGCGCTACATCGCCTCGGCGAGCCGATGCGAACGAGCCGCTGGACGGGTCGCCCACACGAACTCATGGCAGAGATGCACCAAGCCCGCGGCGTGCAACCGCATGACCGCACCAGCCGCCGCCACCTCGCCACCGATCTCCAGCCCCAACTCCCACACCGACCACGGCCCCGGCAGCTCGGACTCCAGCAGCAGCGACAACACTTCACGCTCCACCACGTCGTCCGCCCGCCCCACGTTCACACCGGCGGGAAGGCTTCCTCCTTTCCGTGCCACGGCCCCGGGGCAGGTTCCAGCTGTCGCCGGGGCCACTTCTACAGGTCAAACGAGCCTACCGCGAGACGCACCAGCAGGACGATGATCAGGGCAAAGTTGGCGCGAACGCGCTCATGAGTTTGCGAAAGAGCAACCATTGACCGCGTCCGATGGGAACGCTAGCTTCCCGATGGCCTGCCCGCGCCTCGAGCCTCAACCCGAACCACGTCATTGGCGTCGGGGGCGTTCATGATCCCTCCCACTGTCGCCACGCGGTAGGCCTCGACCCGACTCTTCAGCTCCGCGGCGTCAGGTGGAGGGCCGCAGACGATCGCTGCGAGAACCTCTGCTTGGTTTGTCCTCGCACCGAGCCGGTTGACCTCAGTCACGATGGCGCGCAGGCGCGCTAGCACTGGGAGCGGCCACCTGTATGGTCCCGCGCGCGGGACGTTCGGGTCGGACAGGTGCTGCTGGGGGTCGAGTTTGAAGGTCCGACGAGCCATCCAGGAATCTAATCTAGCGGCAATCTAGATTATCTGCAAGAATGATCCCGACACCGCACACGGCGAAGGACTGCCGACCCCAACCCGAAAAAGAGGAACGCCCATGAGTGCTCAACACGCGCCGACCGACCGCGCGTTGATCCGGCGGCTCAACAGCAGAACGCGCGGCGACCTCGACTTCTGGTCATTCGCAGACACCGCACGCTCCCGCGGTGGCCGAGAGCCCTACCAGTACCCCGCGATGATGGTCTCCCCCATGCAAGGCGAGCTGCTCAGCGCACTCTGCGAGCACCGCGGCCAGCGACCGGTCGTCTTCGACCCGTTCGTCGGCTCCGGAACGACCCTCACTGAGGCCATGCGCCTCGGCTGCGGCTTCGTTGGCTGCGACATCAACCCCCTCGCGGTCCTCCTCAGCACCGTCAAGGCAGAGGCATGCGCCGACCTTGACCTTCCTGCCGTCGCCGCGAACGCCACCTCACAAGCACGGCGCAACACTCGTTCCGTGACCGAGAGGGGACCCTGGGTGAGAAAGTGGTTCCGGGCAGATGTCGCCGCAGATCTCTCCGCCCTCCGTCGCGCTATCCGCGAGCACGAGAACCCGCTTACACGCCGCGCCATGTGGCTCGCGCTGGCCGAGGTCGTCCGCACTAGCGGCAATATGCGCCCCTCTCGGCCGAAGCTACAAACCCGGCCCGAGCACGAGCTTGCACGCACCATAGACATCCTGGCTCGCTTCCTACAAGCCGCGCAGGAAGTGCACATCGAGCGCCAACGCCACGCTCAGGAGCTTCACGCTGCCGGGCACGTGCGATCCGGACGTTACCGACGCGCCGTCGCACTATGTGGCGCGGACGTCCGCGCGATGCGCTGGCCCACCAGAACCCCCCGCGCCTCGATCGTGCTGACGTCTCCGCCTTATGGCGACAACCACACCACCATGCCCTACGGCCAGCACTCCTACCTGCCGCTGCGCTGGATCGATCTGAAGGACATACCCACCAGCATCGACCCGCATCTGCTTACGACGAGCAAGACGCTCGACACCAACAGCCTCGGTGGCAGCCGGCGGTTCAATGACACTATAGTCAGCGACTCAAGCAGCAGATCAGCGACCTTGTCCAAGCTCCTCGGCGAGCTCGTGGAGCACCGCGACGGCTGGACCCGCGTCGCGTCATTCTTCGCCGACCTCAATGAGGCATGGGACGCCATCATCGA
>JBEKXJ010000117.1:0-2520 GCA_049512215.1 Solirubrobacteraceae bacterium | reverse complement strand
GCGCAACCGCTCCACGCGCAGCTCGCCGCTAGACGGATCCAACACCGCCGCGACCGACTGCGCCTGATGTACATCGAGCCCGACGAGAGCCATACTCTCCGACATGGTCGGCACCTCCCATAGCTGGGGTGTCGGCGCCAGGACCGTCCCGGCGCCCAGTCCCCGCACATCTATGCGCGGGGTGCCGACCGATCCTTCACCAAACGCCGGAGAGCCGACGCTCCATAGGGTCTAGCGCGTGCCTGGGCCCGAAGCGCTGCTGTCCGCAGCGAAGTACGCCCGCGCTCCGCTGACATGGTCAGGTGCCGGATCGAAGACGGCCGGGAGGAGCTGAGCGTCGTTCTACAGCTAGCCCGATGCGGGTATCGCTTTCGCGCCCAGGTCCTCCTTGCCGCCCGGGAAGGATCGTCATAACGGCTTCACGCGGTAGTCGATAAAGGTCGCGAACGGCGACTGTCGCACCCCAACGTGCTCGAGATCAAGCGACTGTGAGAACCCGTCGAAGAGCCGCTTCAGCTCGACGGCCGCCTCGACGCCTGAGACGAACGTGAACGCCCACCAGCCGGCTCCTCCTCCGGGCGGTGCGTGACGATGAAGAACGGCGATCCCCACGGGTTCTTGTCGCCCCAGTGCCGCGCCGCCTCGTACGTCCAGCGTCCACCAACGACCGCCCCCGATCCTGGACGTGACTTCCGCCAGCCACGCGGCATCTTCGCCGGTCGGCCCTCGACGCTCCCCGTCGGCGTAGGTCCACGGGCCGCCGAAGACCCAGTAGTGCAGGCGCTCACCACCGTCGCCGAGGCCCCTGCCCGGTCCGTCGTTCGGTCCGGTGATGTACCCGTCGATCGACATCGTGATCCTCGCGAGGACCTTGGCCATGAGCAACCGCCTTTCTGTTGAGCAGAACGAGTGATGCCCCTCGGGCAAGCCGCCACGAACATGTCTGTCCTGGCGGCTGCGTCGGCGGCGGTCAGCCTTGCTCGACGACCATGAATTTGTTGCCGTCGAGGTCGCGGAAGAAGAACATCGGCGGCACCGGGTCTCCCATGCGCATCACCGTCTCATCCACGTCGACTCCCCGGGCTTGCAGCTCTGCATGGTCGGCGTCTGCGTCCTCGGTCGTGAAACCCACGCGCGTCTCGATCCCCGTGGCTTCGCCGTCGCGCGGGGGCACAAGCGCGATCGTCGTGGTCGCGCCCGGCGGCGCGACTTCCACCCAACGTTCGTCTGCCCCGAAGGGGATGTCTGCGCGCTTCTCGAAGCCGAGCTTGTTGAGGTAGAACTCGATCGCCTGGTCGCGGTCGTTGACGGGGACCATCACGGTGCCCACCTGAGTGATGTGCGTGCTGGTCTTCGCGTCGGTCATCTGCAGCCTCCTTTTGGTCGATTGGTCGATTCTCCACTAAGACTGGTGGGCGTGCGCGAAATCATCGGTCATCGAGCGCCCGCCGGGAACTTTGTGCGCAGCGCTCAGCGCTTGCCCTACCACAACGCGATCTCGCCTCCCGAGCGCGTCTTCACCACACTGCGCCATCCCGCGGGGCCCTCGCGCGGCTCGAGCAGCACCGAGGCGCCCAGCCGGCGCGCTAGCTCCGTCGCCCGGGCGATGTGCGTGACCTCCACGTAGGGCAGCCACAGCGGGGGCTCTGCCGAACACTGCACCAGACCACCGGCCGCCCGTGCTGAGGAGGTCCGCTCTATTGGGCTCAGTGGACGCGGCGAACCGCCGCTCACGGCATGCAACGCCGATTGCACGCTGGGAAACTTCGTGAATTCGCCTCGTTCGCTTCACGCCGAGCATCGGCGAGCTCGGTAACAGCGCCTCGGCCTCGCGCCCGGTGAACCCCCACGATAGTTCGCCCATCTCCATCACTCACTTCGGGCCGCCGTTGGGTTTCCGCGCCGCGTCCTCCTGCACCCGAGCCAGGGCCAGCGCCTCTTCCGCCACCTCGCTCGCCACGACCACAGCCACCCCTTCCACCCTCTTGGCCTCCAGGACCGCCTCGGCCATCCTCGTGATGAGCGCCAGGGACGCCACCTCGTCGCTCAGGTCAACAGACCCCACCTCCTCGTCCATGAGGACGCTGCCTCTGATTTGCAGGCTGTCCTTCCCGGTCGGCGCGAATACGATCACCCGCGGCATCACTGACTCCCCTCGGTTGCTTGACCCCGCACGGTACTGCGCAGATCGGCCGGTCCGGCCCGATCATACGCCCACCCTGCTGGGTCTAATTCGATCCAGAGCGCATAAAGACCCCCGGTGGCACCACCGGTGACCATCGCCGGCACCAACTTCGCTGGGGTCAGCTCGGGCAAGTTCGGCTCCACCAACGCGGCCAGCTTCACAATCAACTCGGCGACATCGATCACCGCCGCATCCTCGGCAGAGACGACAGGGGGGAGTGTCCGAGGAACTGTGTAGGCATGAGCGAAAGAGAGCTTCATGTCTACGAGAACGCAGGATCACACGGAGTTGGAGCAGGGCTTGGAGCGTGCCGCCGGCGCGGAGCGCAGCGAGCC
>JBEKXJ010000116.1:0-2582 GCA_049512215.1 Solirubrobacteraceae bacterium | reverse complement strand
AGCTATGAGTACCGCTCGAACATCACCGCCATCAGCCCGAACGTTCCCGGGCTGAGCCTGCAGGTGCTCGAGTTCGCCGACCGCCTGCTGCTGGGCAACCATACCGGCCAGACGGTCACAATCTTCGGCTACCAGGGCGAGCCCTATGCGCGCGTGCTGGCCGACGGCACCGCCGAGCAGAACGTGCGCTCACCCGCGACCTACCTGAACACGAACTTCTACGGCAACGTCAAGGTCCCGCCGATCGCCGATCCGAGTGCCCCCCCGAAGTGGGAAGTCGTCGATCGCACGGGCCAGTTCGAATGGCACGATCATCGAATTCACTGGATGTCGCCGCTGCTCCCACCGCAGGTCAAGGACAAGGGCAAGCGCACGCTCATCTTCGACTGGCAGGTACCGATCGAGGTCGGTGCCAGCAAGGGCGCCGTCGCCGGGCAGCTGTTCTGGACGCCCGAGACTTCCAAGGCGCCGGCGGCGGTGATCGCGCTGGGAGTTGCGATCGTCGTGTTCGGGCTGCTCTTCGTGCTGTTCGTCCGTCGCCGTCGCTCGCGTGGCCCTGCACCCGCTGCAGAGGCCCATGCCGCGGCGGATTCGACCGGCAAGCCACCGAGGGAGGCGTGGTGAGGTCGTGATAATGCCGTGCTGAGGTCGTGATAGCGTTTAGCGGGATGGTCCCGCTCGCGTGCCTGATGCACTGGTACATCTCGATGCTCTACGTCGTGCCCGTGCTCGGCGTCGGCGGCTGGGGCTGGTGGAGCAGCCGGCGGATGGCCCGGCGGCGCAACGCAGTGCAGGGCTAGGCCTAAAGACCGCGGGAGCCCCGGGCGGCAGCCTTGTGGGTCTTCTGTTGGTCCGTTTAGGTTGCTTTGAGCCGCGTGTGGTTCGCTGAACCCATGCCCACTCAAGCAGCGATTCGCCCCGCCTCCACCGAGGAGACCACCGAGCGCATTGACGCGATCTCCTGCCTTGACGAGAGCGTGCGCCGTCGCGCGACGCCCGATCGCCCGTCGAAACCGGGCAGCTACCTCGAGGTTCACGGACACAATGAGACGCTGCTGATAGCGATCGAGCAGGGGGTGACCCACATCGGCCGCGGCCTCGCGGCTGAGCTACGGCTCGACGACGCCTCCGTCTCCCGGCGTCACGCGATCCTCGTGCGGCGTCCCACGGGGGCGCGGGTGCTGGATGACCGCAGCGCGAACGGCATCTTCGTGAACGGCCGCCGCGTAGCGCAGGCGGATCTGCAGAACGGCGACGTGCTGCTGCTCGGGCGTTTCGTGTTGCGATATCTGCAGGTGTGAGGCGCGCGAGAAGACGCTCGACTTTGTCGACTACTTCTCCGCCTGAATAGTTCGAGCTCGCGCGCAAGCGCGCCGAGATCGGCCGCTTCGCTCGAGCTCCTTGCTCAGCAGGGCCACAACCTTCTCCGGTCCATGCGACAGGCGCCCGATCTCGCCGTAACCTCGGGCGGCGTGAAACGCGAGCGAAACCTCGTTTGCGGGCAGGACGTTGACGTCGCACACCATCCGCTCGAAGCTCGCGGCCGTGGCCTCCATGGCCTCATAGATCTGCGCTCCGATGCCCCGCCGGCGCATCGGAGCGGCGACGACGATCCGATCGAGGTAGAGAAACCGCTCGTAGCGGGCGCCGAACCAGCGATAGTTCCTGCTGTCATAGGGTGTGCCCGGGGCTATCGCCACGGCGAACGCCACGAGCTCTGCTTTGTTCTCGACCGCGAGGCTGCGGTGGGCAAGCGACAGGATGAACTCCAGGCGCCGCTCGTCGAGCTCGCTCAGCTCCAGGACCGAGGCCTGGTTCAGAGCCAAGAGCGCCGGCCAGTCCTCGCGTGTCAGCTCGCGCAACCTCATCACCCTGGAGCTTTGCAGCCCCTTACCTCCTGCCGTCTCCGCCAGAACCGCGACACGCCGAGCGGGCCGCGAGACGACGGACGGCTATAGAAGCCCGTTTTCGGCTCAAGAGGTGCGGTCTTGAGCGGGCGGGCCGGTGGCGTCGACCGGCGAATGTGCGCTCAATCTCTGACATCCTGATCTTTATGCAGCACGACGTCTCGGGGCGAAAGCCGAAGATCAAAGCCGCGGCCATGCTCGCCCTCGCCTTTACCCTCGGGGCCCTCTCACTCGCGGGTCCTGCCCGCGCGGGAGCCGAAGTCCAGGTTGGTGGCTCCTCGCAGCTGACCCATTCGGTCGGGTGCGTCGGTGAAGAAGGAGGCCCGCTCGCGGCCGACTGCGGCGCCCTGCCGGCCTTTGGGCTGAGCAGCTCCAATCAGGCGCAGCTCAGCTCGGCGCTGGACGGCGCGGAAGCCGCGGGCCAGGCAGCGGCCCCCGCCGTCACGCCGACGGTCACGGGGGTCAGCCCGAAAGCGGGGCCTGAAGCGGGGGGCACGTCGGTGACGGTCACGGGGACCGGGTTCATCACGGGGGCGAGCGTGAAGTTCGGTAGCGAAGCGGCGTCGAACGTGACGGTCAACTCTGAAACGTCGATCACTGCGACGAGCCCCAAAGGCAAAGGCACGGTGGACGTGACGGTGACGACCTCCGGGGGGACCTCCGCGACGGGCGAAC
>JBEKXJ010000115.1:0-2733 GCA_049512215.1 Solirubrobacteraceae bacterium | reverse complement strand
AGTCCCGCAGATCAGGAGGCATCAAAAAGGCTTGATCACGCCGACACTCGATGAAGTTCTGGGGCATACCGGAAGTCTCTAAAGCCTCCCGGACGGCACCCCTTTGTGCGACACCCTCGCCGTGCGAAGCGGAAGTGCTCGCCTTGAGGCGCCTCAGACCCGGCGCTCTTCCATTTCGCGCGTCTCGTCACGAAGCGTAGTATCGAGGTCGTCGAAAGGCGGTTTAGGACCGTGGCACACCAGTCCGCGCCGGAGTCAGGGTGGCGCTTGGAGGTACTCGAAGCCCAGAAGCCGGTCGAGGCTGCCGTCAGCCGCTACTCGACGCTCGCACCGGTATATGAGCTCTGGGCTCGCGTCACCGAGTCCGGACCACGGCGGCGCGTGCTCAAGCTCGCAGACGTGCGCGACGGCGAGGCCATTCTTGAAGTAGCGACCGGCACAGGCGCGCAGCTCGTCTCACTCGCTCAGCGCAACCCGTCCGGCCGCACGGTCGGCATTGAGCTCTCCGACGGAATGCTCGCGCAGGCCCGAAAGCGCCTACGGGCCGCAGGGCTAACTTCGGTTGAGCTCGTGCGGGGCGACGCACTACGGCTGCCTTTTGATGACGACAGCTTCGATCTTCTCGTCAACGGCTACATGCTCGATCTGCTTATGCGCGAGGATATCCCCCGAGCACTCGCGGAGTTCAAACGGGTCATGCGCCCCGCGGGACGGCTGGTCCTGTCGAACATGACCAAGGGTGAGCGACACCGCCACCGTGTGTGGGACTGGCTCTACGCCCACGGAATCAACTTGACGGCCAACTGCCGGGGAGTGCTCGCGGCACCCGTCCTGGCCGAACTCGGCTTCTCTGAGATCTACCGCGAGTACATGACCCAGATGCTGTTCCCGACCGAGATCGTGACCGCGCGAAGGCCGGCCGCATGACGATCCTCGGCGCGAGCTGGCCGCCATTACGGACCTACGTCGACGAGCCAACCCGCCGCATCCCCGCCGCATCGTCTCCCAGTGCCGTGCGCGCGGTACTCGCTCCGCGATAGCCGCTGCGTGTGCAGCCGCCGCCGTCCTCGTACCGCCGCTCAGCCTTGCCGATCCGAGCCCAACGGGCTCGCCTCACGCGGCGCAGCAGGGCCAGCCGGCCCGCGCGGCCCGAATTCCTTGCCGCCCCTCCGCTGACTCAACGACCATTGCGCAGAACCACTCAGCGCGTGTCTTCACCAGCGCTGATGGCAACGACTACGCCTGCCTCTACAGCGTCGGCCGTGCGTTCTACCTCTCGGGCGCCGAGCACTATGACTACCGACTCGTCCACTTCTCCGGTCCCTACGTCGCCTACGTACAGAACATCGAGGCCAGCGACGACAACATTGGTGAGATGGACCTGCGCACCGGACGTCTGCGCACCTTCGTGATCGCCACCCCGATCGAAAACAGTGTCTGCTACGGGGTGGGGTCGCTGGCGCTGAAGACCGACGGCGCGATCGCCTGGATCGGTACGAACTTCCTTGGCTTCGCCTGCATGTCCCCACCCGGCCCCGAGATCGAGGTCCGCCGCCACGATCGCCGCGGGCTCAGAATCCTTGGCAGCGGCAGCAAGATCGTGCCCGGCTCGCTGCATCTGCTCAAGGGCGTCTTGTCCTGGACCGACGGTGCGGCCAAGCGGAGGTCGACGTTGTACTGAGCGCCGCTCTCAAGGCTCGCTTGATCACGGGACGAGGTCTCCCTCTCTGGAAGTCCGCTCGGCGCAAGGCTCCACCCCGGCGGATACGCGCTGTGGACGGGTTAGGATTAACGGCGATGCCACGGTCGCTTGCGCCTGAGGCTGTCTGGGCCGCGGTAGAGCGCGGCGAGGCCGAGATCCTCGATCTCAGGACGGCCGTCGAGCGTCGCCAACACGGGGCATCGCCGGGATCAAGGCGCGTGTCGCTCGCTAAGCACGTGGCGAGTCCCGAGGGGGCCGGTGCCATCTACCTCTGCCAGCACGCCGTCCGGTCTAAGTGGACCTTGCGCCGCGGGGCCACTCACGTCAAGGGGGGCTTCGTCGCGTGGAAGGAAGCAGGGCTCCCGGTTGAGGAGGTTGACTAGGGCGCGGTGCTCCTCCGCGCTAGCCCGCAAGAATAGGTTGCGACGTGGTGCCCAATCGAGCTGACAAGACACCGGAGATGCCCCGGTGACCCGGCCCTTCGCGGTGTCGCGAGCGTGTCCCGACCGTTGGCCGGGGCGCTCGGGGCTCGTCCAACGCGACAGCGTGGGGCTTCGCTACTGAGACGCTCGCTCGCCCCCCAAAGGCAGCAGTGCGGGAGTCTGTCGCGCCAGTGCCGTCGCGTCGATGAGCACTGCGTTCTTGATCCGTGGTGGACTTGATCGCGGCCTGATCCCCAACCCCCGGCGGCGCCGACCATGAAGCCGAGCGGCTGAGTGGCAGGACTACCCCTCGGTGAGGATCAGCAGCGTCTCGGGGCGAACACCGTCGAACTTCATTGCATCGGCTCCCGCCTCAGACTGCATGAGCTCCTGCCACTCAGCCATGTCGGGGATCTCTGCGATCAGCCCGACCCGCTTGGAACCCTCCGGGTCCCGGAAGGTGCGCACTGTGATTCCCAGAGGCCCAAAGACTTCCTCTCGCTTCGGTGAACTGAGCCAATGGTCGACGTCGTCTACCTCGTGGAACGCAAGCAGCGTTGGCATCCCGCCTCATCTTTCCCACGGCGAAAAGCCGTGCGGTGTGGGTGT
>JBEKXJ010000114.1:0-2825 GCA_049512215.1 Solirubrobacteraceae bacterium | reverse complement strand
CACCCAATCCAACAGCGACGGCGGCATCAGAAACGTCTGCTCACGATCCACGGCTATGAAGTTCTGGGGCATGGTGAAATCGTCTTAAACCCGTCGGACGGCACCCTTTTCCCGACAGCCACAGGCAAGAGCGACAGCCTCGGAAAGAGCGATCGGGCTCTCCGAGCACTACTGCCCTTTGATCCGGCTTGGCAAGCGGGTACCGCTCCCGCGGCATTGGGAGGCGCTGCGACGAGTCTGCTCGGCGTGGCGGGCAGGCGGCAGCGAGCGCGAGGCCTCGGAAGCGGACGAAACGGCGAGCCATGGCAGACCGCGGCGTCACAACGACGAACACGTAGCTTGCATGGTCGCGGGACGGGGAGCAGATCGCCTTCGTTCAGGCTCGTAGGGGGGCCCAGCTATGCGACGACAGCGACGCGATCTACTCGGTGGACCCGAGCGGCGGCGGCCGGCGACGGCTCACGCCAAGGGGGCTTTACGAAACGCCGGCATGGTCGCCTTGCGATGAGCGCATAGCGTTCGTCGCAGGAGCCGAGCGACCGTGGCGGTTGCGACGGGCTCGCGCGCTAGCTTGGGACGGCGGTGATGTAGCCGCTCATGTAGCCGACGTGCTCCATCGCCCATTCGTCGCATATGAACGTGCAGAACCAGAGATAGGTGCCGGTGCTGTGAACGAGCAGCGTGTACGTGTGGACGCCGGGCATCACGACGATGTTCACACCGGCGCCCGGTGCTGTGATGCTGTGCGGCTGCTTGTCGGTGTTGTCGATCCTCAGCAGCTGCGGCTGGCCGACCTTCACCCTGAATTCGGTGATCGTGAACTCGTCGTGCTTTTCGCCTTCTGGGCCGAGCTTGCCTTCCGGGATGACCTTCAGCGTGATCACCTTCGCCACCGGCACGGCGCCCACGAGCTGCTCGTTGGCAGCGGCCTCGGCGGTGGCTCGCTGTTCGCTACGTTCGCTGCTGCGGATCAGCGCGGCCGTCGAGAGCACCAGCGCGGCCAGGACGGCCACGCCCGCGATCACTCTCAGGCCGAACCGCGTCGCCGCAGCCTCGCCGGCCTCGCGGCGGTACCTGGCCTCCGTCTCCCGGTCGGGCTCGAGTACGTCAGAGCCGGGCTCGAAGACGAGGTGGCGCACGGGCACGGCGAACCGCTCGCGAACAAGGCCTGCGAGCAGGGGATCAAGCCCGCCCTCAGTCGGCTCCCAGCGGGTGGAGACGATGACCTCGTCGGGTACGAACGTGGCGAACTCGTCCTCGACCGCCTGCAGGGGATCCGAGTCAGAGATCTCGCCGCTGACCGCTCCGGAGTGCCCGATGCGCTCCAGGGCCGTTTGCAGCTTGGCGCGGGCCTCAGCGAGCAGGCCATCGACGTCGCCGGTCAGGCGGGCCGCCGGCGGGATCAGCGCCGGCGCGAGCACGCGAATCCGCACGCTCGGGTTGGATGTCAAGCGCTCGAGCTCGCTGAGCAGGGCGTCCTCGTTGAGCGTCTGATTGGCGACGACGAGCACACGCCGGTCGGACGGCGAGCCGATGTGAGGAGGGGCCATCTTGACCGGCATGGCAGGGCCGGCCAGCTTTCGCATATGGAGCATGGCGGCACGCATCGCCACGGCGCCGAGCACAACCACGAGCACGACAACGGCGAGCCATGTAGGCCCGAACACGGCTGCGAGCACGATCGGGATCAGCGCCGCGACCACCAGCAGTAGGAAGCGGAAAGCCTCTTGCTCGCTTGAGAACGGGCTACGCACCGGCCGTGTCCTCCTGAACCGGCTCGCCGGCTATCGAGCGGACGGCTTCGACGATCTGCTCGGGGCTGGCGGGGGTCGACACGACGTGGCAACCTTTGAGCAGTTCCTGCAGCTCCGCGTCGATCGTGTCGGGCACTTCGACCAGCAGCTGCGTGTGCGGGTAGCGCCGGCGCAGTTCGTGCAGCACCTCCCGCGCCGCGTCGCGCTCGTAGCCCAGCGAGCACACCACAACGTCTGCGTCGTGCGCCGTGGCACAACCTTCGGGGCCCGTCAGCGGGCACTGGCCGAGACCCCGCGGACCAGGGCAGACGCCGACGGCGAAGCCCGCATAGCGCAGTCCTGCGGCGATCGCTAGGCCCGCGGCCTCGTCGGGGTGCTCGACGAGCACACGGGGGTGACCCCAGCGCCACGGCTGCGGCTCGATCTTCTGTGACGGCGTTGGGGAAGCATCCGTGGGCACATATCCAAGGTAGGTGAGCGTGCGGCCCGGCGATCCGTGTCGACCCGTAGCGTCACCTGTGGAAAAGTCCTGACCCTGTTCGCCGCCCGCCGGCCCGCTCAGGACCTCGTCGGCGAGCTGTCGACGCAAAGCAAAACCTCACGCACCCTCTCGCCCCGCGATTTCGCAGAGACCCGGCAGGGCAGGACGCCAACCAGGAAGCCGCCGGCTGGGCCAGCCCGCGGTCAGCGGAGGTCTTCGGCTAGGGCGTCCCGCGGCCCTGCGGGATGTTCCTGGCAGCTCTCGATCAGACGATCGTCTCGACCGCTCTGCCTACGATGGGAGTGGGTGCATCTCTGGGCCCCCCATCGGACGCCCCGACTACGCCATCCGATTGGTGGAGCGTGAACCACTAGGGGCAGTGGCCGCACGCCGCGCAACGTCGACCGAGATCGCCTGACCTTGTCGTCCCAGGCGGGGCCACGAGAAGCGGTACGGTTACGCGCGCACACACCCACACCGCACGGCTTTTCGCCGTGGGAAAGATGAGGCGGGATGCCAACGCTGCTTGCGTTCCACGAGGTAGACGACGTCGACCATTGGCTCAGTTCACCGAAGCGAGAGGAAGTCTT
>JBEKXJ010000113.1:0-2858 GCA_049512215.1 Solirubrobacteraceae bacterium | reverse complement strand
GGTCTCCTTTAGGCCCTGCACCGGGCAAGCAGTCCCGGCCCTCTCCCGGTGGCGGTCGAGGCAACACGAGGATGACCTATGAGCAGTCTCCGGAGCCGGCGCTCGGACGAGTGCCTGTCGTCTCTATGAAGAGAAGGCCTCCTGTCAAGCTGCGGTCGGTAGTTCGCGTGAACCTCCTCTCGCGGCTCGGGGATTTGGAGCGACGCTCATGTCTCTATGGCCTCCTCGGCGGGAGGACCAGGCGAAATTGGATGTTCGCTCGCGGGCGCAAGTCCCAAAGGGCGGTCAGGCCGCCAGACGAAAAGCGGCGCCTCGTGGAGCGAAGGGTCGATTGCTGCTGAGCATGTGCCAGATCGCGTGGGCGAGCCGGCGGGCGAGTCGATCTGGGCCACCTTGGCGCCGCGCTGCTTACCGAGCCGGCGCTTGGTTCGCTCATAGCGCTCGGCGTAGGCGGGGTGCCTTGAGGCGTGCATCGTCGCCTCAAGCAACGCCCAGCGAAGGTAGGTCGGTCCGTGCTTGGTCAAGGGCCCGCGGCGGTCTGACTCCCCGGACTGGTTGACGCGCGGGCAGAGGCCCGTGTAGCCGGTGAGCTTCTCGGGCGAGGAGAAGCGCTCGATATCGCCGATCTCGCCGGCGATCGTGAAGGCGAGCACCCAGCCGATCCCGGGGACGCTCATCAGCAAGGGGATGTAGGGGTGATAGGCGTGTTCCTCCTTCAGGCGGCGGTTGATCTCCGCAATCTGCTGCTCGAGGTCGTCGATCAACTCGACTGAGGCGGTGACGTTCGAGCGCCAGGGCTCGGGCACCTCGAGCCGTTTCAGGAGCCTTCGGCCCTCGGCCCCGAAGAGATCGGTGACCGGGCAGGCGCGGCCGAAGTTGATCAGCGTCGAGTGGACGCGGCACTTGAGCGCCGACTTGTGCTTGACGAGGTGCAACCTGAAGCGCGCGAGCTCGCGCTCCTGCCTGGACCCTTGGATCGGGAAGCCAGATCGCCGGCACCAGGTCGCGGTGGGAGAGCACCGCCAGAACCATCGAGTCGATCTTGTCGGTCTTGCAGGCCAGCGGCGCCAGGCCCTTGACCTTCTGGGCGTCGGCGATCTCGACCGACCAGCCGCAGGCCTCAAGCGTGTCGTGGACGATCCTCGCGCCGGTCATCGACTCGATAACGGCGCAGACGGGCTCTCGATGGACCTCCCCGATCCGCCTCGCGAGGGTTCTCAGCGAGTCCACGTCGGGCGGGACGACGAGCTGCTCGAGGTGCGCTCCATCATCGGAGAGCAGGCAGACGTCGAGCTTCTTTCGACTTAGATCTAATCCAGCGTGCAACATGTGAGTGGGGCCTCCTTGGTGCTCGGTTTGTGAACACGACTGAGCGTGTCACCAACGGAGGCCCTTCTTCATGGCAGTCCCAAGCGGCAGTGAGCTGGACGCCTCCGAGACGCTCGCATCTCGCGCAAAGCGCAAGCTGTCGACTGTGTCGAGATAGAGAACACTCGCCCAGGCCTTGCCCCCCACCCTGGCCTAACAGAGACTCGCATGCTTGTCTACGTGATTCCGCCCGCGGTGTCGGGCGCCGCGCTCTCACGCATTAGCAAGATGACGCTGCTCACCAGAACAAAGACCAGGAGGAGCAGGAACCCGATGAGGTCGAGCACTAGCCCGAACGAGGCGATGACGCCGCCGAGGCCGAAGCCCTGAAGGAAGAGCATGCTCCCGGCGAAGATCGACGCCCAGCCGAGCCAGCGCGGTAAGACCCCGCTCCTCAGCACAAGCGCGCCTGTTGCGAAAGCAAACAGGCTGCCGAAGACATCGCCAACGCTCTCCAGCGCGAACGTCGTCAGGTACAGCGTGTAGGACACGCCCGGGTCGTGTTGGGCACCGTATGAGGCGAGCTTTGCTCCAACCAATCCGGTGATACCGATGTCGCTGACGGCATGCAAGGTAACGAAGAGCACTCCGCCAACCAGCACCAACGAACCAAGGGCCCGCGTGCGATCGCTGTCCCCGCGCAGCAGGTTGTGCAGCGCGCTCAGGTAGATCACGAACATGGCCGCATAGACGACGGACAGGCATGCGATCACGATCAGCAGCGTTTCGTGGGCGTGAAGACCGTTCGCGATCTTCGCCGCCGAGTCGTTCTGGCTCAGTTCGACTCCAACGGCGACGACGAACTCGGCCACCAGCGCAACTACGAACAGGATCCCCGCGGCCCAGGCATACCGCTCCCACGCGCTAGAGCGCCCGTCACTACCGCCGTGCCGTCCGCCCACCTGCGCGATCTCCACGTCTGGGAAGACTACTCGCGATGTCCCCGTCAGGCTGTCCCTACCACCAGGCGCGACGCGATCTCCACGTCTGGGAAGACTACTCGCGATGTCCCCGTCAGGCTGTCCCTACCACCAGGCGCGACGTCTTGGGGGACATCTCTGAAGTCGCGCACGCGACGACCGCCCCTCCGCGGCATCAACGAGGCACGGTTCCTTCGGTTTCGCTTGTCCGCAGCGATCGTCTGCTCGACTGTTGCCTGAGCGCTCGCTCCGGCTCGCAAAGCGGTAGCCAGAGGCGTAGGTGATGCTTCCTCAATGGCCGCCGAGGAGTCCACGACCCCCAACCTGGTGGAGCTTTCACGACGGTCGGTCGGGAGGATCAATCGCGGCGATGTCGCCGCGCGCGGGCTCAGGCTCGGGCAGCTGCGGAGCGAGCGATAGTGACCTCCCAGTAGCCAACCGCGAGATCCGCTGCCCCAAGCACCAGGAAGAAGGCTGCCCATCCGTAAGCGCCGTACGAGAGTATGAGTGCGCCAATGCCGGCCGCGACGATGCCACCGGCAATACGCATGACCCCAAAGACGCGGAGGT
>JBEKXJ010000112.1:0-2931 GCA_049512215.1 Solirubrobacteraceae bacterium | reverse complement strand
GATCGGATCGATGCCCTCGCCGAGCGGATCACCAAGGAGGGTGGCCGAGCGATCGCCATCGTCACGGACGTGGGCGATGAGGCCCAGGCGCGAGCCTTCCTCGAGCGGGCCCACTCCGAGCTCGGGCGCCTGGACGTGCTCGTCAACAACGCCGGCGTGATGCTGCTGGGTCCGATCGAGAACGCGCCCACCGAGGAGTGGCGACAGATGATCCACGCGAACGTCTTCGGCGTGCTGTACTGCACGCACGCCGCGCTGTCGCTGATGCGGAAGCAGGGCTCGGGTCACATCGTCAACGTCAGCTCTGTCGCCGGGCGGATAGCTCGCGCCGGATCGGGCGTGTACAACCTCACGAAGTTCGGTGTCGGTGCCTTCTCGGAGTCCCTGCGCCAGGAGGGGGTCCCGCTGGGGGTACGCGTGACCCTGATCGAGCCGGGCGCGGTCGCGACCGAGCTTGCGGGGCACAACCGCCCGGAGGTGCTCGAGCAGATGGGCAAACGCTTTCAGGGCGTCACGCCGCTCGAGGCGCAGGACATCGCCAACGCGGTGCTCTATGCGATCAGCCAGCCGCCGAACGTGAGCGTCAACGAGGTGCTCGTGCGCCCCAGCGGGCAGTCCGGATAACGCCCGCCCACCTGCGCCCGTCCGCCCGGCTTCAGTGCCACTCGGTCGTACGCCAGTTGTCCGATGGCGAGTCCGGTGCGAGCCATTGCGGCAGCCCGAACTCCAGACGCTCGGCCAGGGCGTTCACGTAGGGCTCATACAGCGCTCGCATCGCCGCCAGCCGCTCGTAGACGGTGGCGGGCGGGGCGCCGATCTGCAGGCCTGCCTCACGCAGGCGCTCGAGCAGGTCCGCGCAGTCGCCGGCCGAGAGACGGTCCACGCCGGGTGGGCGCTGCTCGGCGTGGAACGTGTAGCTGAGGTCCACGACCGCATGGCGAGCGATCGCGAAGGTGAAGCGCGCGGAGTCGACCGATCCGCGCGGCGCCGCGGCGACCGTGAAGGCGCACGCGTCGAGCAGCGTGCACATCGCCGAGAGCCAGTTCTGGTTGATGTGCTGGGAGCGGAAATAGGCGAGCACCGGATAGGCGAGATGGGTCTCCATCAGCTCGGCGACCCATGTCTCCCATCCGCTCAGGTAGCTGTTCAGCGCCGGCCAGCCGCCATTCTGGGTCGAGCGCAGCAGCAGCCGCCCGGCGCTCGGCGGCGAGCCGGCGCGGGCATCGAGCTGGGAAACGGTCGCCTCGCGGCGCGAAAAGGCCTGATAGAGGGCGGGGAGATAGCCGATCACGATCGCGATCACGGCGAGGCCGCTACCGGCGTCGATGACCTGGACCGCGCGCGCGAAGCCCGTGTGCGCGCCCAGCCCGGCAGTGCCGCTGCTCGCCATCGTCGCGGCGCTGAAGAAGAAGTCTTGAGCGAACCCGACCGAGTGGGGGCCGGCGAGGTGCGAATGCCCCGCCCACTGCAGGCAGGCGTAGCCGACCATCATCACGAGCACCCACAAAAGGAGATTCAGGAGCAGCCCGAAGGGCCCGTAGATACCGAGCATCGTGTCCCCGGCCTGGACGGGCATGGCCCGAGCCAGGCGGCGCCACGGGCCCCAGGCATATGCGAAGACCGAGCGCACGATCCGCGGGTCACGCTTGACCCGGCGCGGCAGCAGGAAAGCCACAAAGATCTCCACCAGCATCAGCCCAACCAGCGCGCCGCCCAGCAACCCAACTAGGATCCTCATCGGGACGCACGATAAGGCTCGTAAAGGACGAGCCCGTGACACCCGGCCACGCACCTCAGGGTTCCCTCGTGCTGCTCCTTGCGCCGGGCTCAGCCGCGTTCGCCCGCGGCGCGATCGCGAGCAGCTCGCTCGAGGAGTGATCCACCTGGAGGGTCGTGTGATCCAACCCGAAGCGCTCGCGCAGCACGGCCTCCATCTCACGGCGCGCCGCGTGGCAGTCGCGCTCTGGAGCGACCAGCACGTGGGCTGAAAGCGCCGGAAAACCGCTCGTGACCTCCCAGACATGGAGGTCGTGAACCTCGACGACGCCCGCCTGGCGGGCGAGCGCCTCGCCGATCACCCGCGGGTCGAGTCCCTCGGGCGCCGCCTCGAGGAAGACGCGGCCCGAGGCCTTCACGAGCGAGTAGCCCGACCTCGTCATCAGCCCGGCAATGAGAATCGCCGCGATCGGATCCGCGCGCTGAAAGCCGCTCAGGAGGATCACCGCGGCGGCGATCGCCGTGCCGATGAACCCGTAGAGGTCCGTCAGGATGTGCTGGAAGCTGCCCTCGATGTTCAGGCTCTGACGATTCGCCTTGGCGAGCGTCCACGCCGCCGCGAGGTTGACGAGGATGCCCGCGAGCGCGACCGCGAGCATGAGGCCCCCGCGCACCTGGGGCGGCTCGAACAGGCGGCGGATCGCCTCGTAGGCGATGAGCGCGGCGAGGATCAGCAGCGTCACCCCGTTGGCCTGGGCCGAGAGGATCTCTGCCCGCTTGAAGCCGAACGTCATCGCGCCCCGGGCAGGGCGGGAGGCCAGCCTCAGCGCGAGCAGCGAGAAGCCAAGGCCGGCGGCGTCGGTGAGCATGTGCGCGGCGTCCGAGACCAGTGCCAGCGAGCTCGCGAGCACCGCGCTCGCGAGCTCCACAGCCATGAAGGCGAGGATCAGGCCGAGCGCGACGGCGAGCCTGCGGCGGTCGGTGTCGGCGTCGACGGCGTGGGAATGCCCGTGGTGATCAGAGGCCATCGCGCTCACGATACGCCGCCCCCGTCGGCCGCCACTCGCGCCCTGCGCGCCCAGCCCTGTCTAGTTGTAGTTCCTGAGTAGGTTGGTTCATCCGGGCCCCCTTGGAGGCTGAGAGCTGCCAAGCACCTCAGTCCCAAGGAGGACACCGGATGAATCTGCACGCTAACGCTGCGCTCAGCCTGAACAA
>JBEKXJ010000111.1:0-2960 GCA_049512215.1 Solirubrobacteraceae bacterium | reverse complement strand
GTATGAGTGCGCCAATGCCGGCCGCGACGATGCCACCGGCAATACGCATGACCCCAAAGACGCGGAGGTGGCGGTACTCCCATGGGATGATCAGGCGTTGCAAGCCCGATCGCGGGGGAGATGCCCACCACTCGCGCAGACGTTTCGCGGCGGTGTTGTCGTTGGGTGCGTTCATCGGGGGCGTCCCGCTCATGCTCGCTTCAGGAACCTCAAACCGAACGCCGCGAACACCAGGACAATCCCGACGTTTACCATCAAGCGCTCCCAGAACCGATGCCTGAAGAACAAGACGTCCACGCCGACCACGACGGTTACCAGCGCGAGCACATAGAGCACGACGCCTGCCTGCCTTCCCATCGTTCCACCATACTGCTCGATGACCGCGTCGCGGCCACGGATGAAGCACACCTGTGGGGCGCGTTTGGCGCGCGCGCCGAAGCCACGTGGCTGGGATCGTGGCCTGTAAGGGCTGATTGCCCAGGTACGCCGGCATCACGTCCGGCAGGGCACCGCGGCCGCAACCGAAGTTATGCCTCGACGGTCTGCGCGAGTGCCGAGGGCGTCTGGCAGCCGACAATCGCCGGGACCTCTTGAACGAGCTCGTCGTTTCCGAGCGCCTCCACCATGAATAGGGCAAAGTCCACGCGGCGCGTGAGGTTGCTCTTCAGGATGGGGTCGCCCACATGCCGGCTCCACGCGGGCAGCCCCTGGCTCTCACCCTCCTCGAGATCGCTCCCCCGCACGACGGTCCACCGTGCGTTGCTCGCGAACACCCGTCGGCACGCCTCCACCTGATCGTTGAGATCGGCGACACGAGCTAGGCGCGCGAGCCCGCCGCCGATCACCACGAGCATGCGCAACTTCCGGGAGTACACGTCCTGGCCGTCGCGCGTGATGTGCCACCCGCAGGAGAACACCAGGCGCGCCCCCGGACGCGCGTGGTCGAGCGCGGCCTGGACCGTGCCCGACGCGTACTGGTGGACCCCCCATGGGGCGAGCACGACGAGCACCCCGTCGCACCCGTCGACCGCGCGCTTGATGACCTCGGGGTCATTCGTCGCACCAGGAATGATCGTAATGCGACCCTTGAACGCGTCGAGCTTCCCCACGCTCTGCTTCCGGCAAACGCCGACCACCTCATAGCCCCGATCCAACGCGTGCTGGACCATGTATTGACCGAGCTTTCCAGAGGCCCCGAGGATGCAAACCCTCATCGTCGGGGCCTCGGAGCCGAACGTGCCGGTTGGTCGTGGTGTTGTGGCCGTGTCCATCTTCGTACCTTTCCTCGGTGACTTATCAGGTCGCAGTCGGCTCTCGTCGCTCTCGTGGTCGCGCCGCGGGAGACTGCTCGCGCGTCTCATGCGTTCGTAGTTCACGCCGACGGCATGGCGACCGCGCGGGCGAGGTCGTGCTCCCCGGCGTCGATCCGGAACGGCGGGTACTCGCTGCTCATCAGCGCCGCGTAGACCAGGACTCGCAGCACCCAGCGATTCAGCCCAAGGACGAAATCGAAGATCGACCGCGGATAGACGCCGCGAACCAGCAGTACCACTGCGCCAACGAGCACGAGCAGGCCGATCAGTCCAATCCCGCGTCCGCCGCCCCAGAAACCAAGGAGGCCTCCGCCGAAGAACATCCCGGCGATCAGGTACTGCGGAATCCCGGCGAGCCACCAGCCGATCAGCGGCAGCCCGCGGCGCTGGTGCTCTGGGTATGCCACCTGCAGCCGTGCTGGGTAGTCGGGCACGTCCGCGAGCGTGAACGGCGGGTAGCGGTCGGTGCCGTTCGCGCCGTAGGCATAGAACACGACGCGCCAGGTCCAGCGCATCACTCCGACGTTGAAGTCAAACAGGGTACGTGGGTAGCGGCCGGTGATTGCAACTGCGACGAACGATGCGACCGAGCTGGCGAGGAACGCCACCCAAAGGAAGGCGAGCACGACGACGTGCGGGAGCGCGAGCAGCCACTTGACCAGCCACGACCAGCGCGATGGGCGCTCCAGGCGCCCCTCTACGCGGATCGGGTAGGGCGGGCTCGCTGCGGAGTTCGTGGCTTGCATGACGGGTGTCTCCAATCAGGTTGGACTGCGTTGTAGGCTTACGTCGTAAGTACTGTACACTTACAAGGTAAGTCTGTCAAGGCCGACGAGAGGATCGAGTCTGATGGCGCCGCCGACCAAGCCCGCGACCAAGCCCCGAGGCTCTTTGAGCCGAGAGCGGGTGCTGCGCGCAGCCGTCGCACTCGCCGACGAGAGCGGCATCGGTTCGCTCACCATGCGCAAGCTCGGCGAGGTGCTCGGCGTCGAGGCGATGTCCCTGTACAACCACGTGAGCAACAAGGACGACCTCCTCGACGGCATGATCGACGTCGTCTTCAGCGAGATCGACTTGCCCCCCAGCGAAACCGACTGGAAGACCGCGATGAGGCAGCGCGGGATCTCGATCCGCGACGCCCTCTCACGGCATCGCTGGGCAATCGGCCTGATGGAGTCGCGGTCCTCGCCCGGTCCGGCAACGCTAAGCCACCACGACGCCGTGATCGGAAAGCTTCGCGACGCGGGCTTCTCGATGGAGTTGACCGCCCACGCGTACTCCGCCCTGGACAGCTACATCTATGGCTTCGCGCTACAAGAGCCAAACCTGCCGTTCGACACCCCGCAAGAGACAGCGGAGGTGGCGCAATCGATCATGGCGAACTTCTCGCCCGGCGAGTACCCACACCTCACCGAACTGGCGGTCGAGCACGTCCTGCAACCCGGCTACGACTACGCAAACGAGTTCGAGTACGGGCTCGACCTGATCCTCGACGGCCTCGAGAGGGCCCGCGAGACAGCCTGACAAGGCACCCCGCCTACGCCGAGCGCTACCAGCAAACCAAGCGCCGGCTCGGAAAGCAGCGCGGTGCCAAGGTCGCCCAGGTCGACCTCGCGCGCAGACTCGCCCACGCGATCTGGCACATGC
>JBEKXJ010000110.1:0-3121 GCA_049512215.1 Solirubrobacteraceae bacterium | reverse complement strand
CCAATCCAACAGCGACGGCGGCATCAGAAACGTCTGCTCACGATCCACGGCTATGAAGTTCTGGGGCATGGTGAAATCGTCTTAAACCCGTCGGACGGCACCCTTTTCCCGACAGCCACGCCACAAAGCAGGCGCGCGAGTGCTGTCGTGTAGCCCCGAAACTGCCGCCGTGGGTGCGCGCTCAGTCGCTCGCGTGCGCCAATTCGAGCCGGTGGTGCAGCCACACGTTGGGCTCGACATAAACGGCGTGGTCGTGCTCGACCGATACGTAAACGGGGACGAGCGCTCCGTCAACCTCAATCGACCCTGAGGTTCTCAGCGCAAGGCCGGTCCAGTCGCGCCACTGCGCAAGGGTACCCGGAACGACCATCGACACCGGACAGACCTTCACGATCCGCGCTCCCAGGCGCACATGAGCGCGCAACCACGGATCGGACGGCAGACCGTCCGCGCGCACCCGCATGACATACTCGCCGATCGGCGTGCGGGGCTCCTTGCCCTTGGCGGAGGGGCGCACTGGGCCAAAGAGATCATCGAAACCAAGCCGCACTGCGTTGCTTTGGGCAGCTTCAAGCAGTCGGTAGCTGAGTCCCTGTCCCCGGTGGTCGGGAGCGACGCGCGCCTCCACGAGCGAGGCCGCCGTCGGCTGCCTGTCGTGCTCAAGATCATGAAAGGCCCGCTCGAGGATGGCGTCCCATCCGCGATCGGGGAGATCGTCGTCACTGCCTGACCAAGTAAACGGGACGCTGTGGACCTTGGCGATGATCGTGTCGTCCGCGTCGAGCGCGAGCAGCTGATACTCCGGGAAGGCAGCCGGAAGCTGACCCCAGAACATCCCTGCAACCGGGTCTTGCAACACGAACGGTGGCCACGGGCTCGGCATCTCCCACATCGCCTCGATCAGATCGGGGCGCTCAGCCACCGTGACAATCGCCGCGATCACCCGCCAAACCTAGCTCACCGCGGTCATATAGATGCGCGGTCGGACCGTCGGGCGCGACCGGCGACCGCAGGTCGCGTTGACGGCGGCGCGTCGGCGTCCGACGCCTGCATAGTTTGGAAGCAGCACAGCGCCGCCGTCAATACTCGGCGCCCGGTGGTCGTCCAGAGCGAGCGTGTCGCTGGGTACCTGGCGAGACGCTCGCATCGCGCGCAGAGCGGTAGTCACCTCGGCTTCAAGGGTCAGAAATGCTCGCTCAGGCTGCGGCTCTCTCGCTGCTACGCCCGAGTCAGACAAGGTCAAGCACCCGCGTGCGTACTTGCCGAGGGCCTAGCGAACCTGGACCTCGTGCGCTCGATGGGCGTGTCATCTCCCGGGTAGACTGCCCTCATGGAGTCAGAGGGCCACAGCGCCGAAACGCTCCGCTTTTTCCAGTTGCTCGGCCGCACCAACCAGCCGATCTGGATGAATACTCAGTACTACCCGGGGAAGTCCTTTGCGGTCGTAGTCGAGATACCCCACGAGGACCCAGACCCTGTGCCGCTCATCATGCCAACGCCCTCATTCGCGATGGCCCAGGCCGAGCGGCTCTATGCGGTCTGGCTGCTGAGCGAGACCAGCCGTGCAAACGACAGTGAGTGGATGCCGCAGGTCGCGTTCGATCTCGCAGAGCATGTCGGTGGCACGGCGCTCCCATACATGTTGATCCCCGGCGTGCTCATGCCCGAGACGCCGGAAGTGCCCGCCAAGGAGGGTTACGCTCGCCTCATCGAGATCGGCGACTGCAAGATCTACGACCCAGCTGAGCTGGCGAGGCTCGTCGCAGCAGGGAATCAACGCTAGCGCCTGGCCGACCCTCGACTGCCGCCGGGGTGAGCTATCGGAAGTCGAGCCCACGCGCTTCTAGGTTCCTGGAGACAACGTGTATCTCAGGCTGACCCAGCGAGGCCTCCTCGGCGCGCACGTCGCTGTCACCGGCACGAGAGGAGGCGCCCCCCGCTCCGGCCTGACTGCTCCCGCTCAGGACGAAGAAGAGCTGCTGGCACACCCGACCGGATCACGCTCGCTTCCGTACGCAAGACAGGCGTAAGGCCGGCTCCGGATAGCGCACTCGGATCTCGTCCAACTCGGGCGTCTCGCTGGCTACGCGGGGCGCGCCTCCTTTCCGCGCATAGGAGGTGCCAGCGGCCGAACGAGCGGAGACCTGCTCTTGAAAATTGCGGGTCTCCGGATCGTCCGCGGCGTCGGATCACGCGGCCCTGCATTCGTGTCGAAGGGGAACCGGCGCCGCGCCGGCGCGAAGGACCTCGGGCTTGTCGGGAGCGGAACACTTTGTCGGCAGCGCCGTCGGTTCCGCTCAGCATGGAAAGGAGCAGCGCGGTCGGCGCTGGGAGCCGTGGCTCGGATGTCAGCGCGCAGCAGCCCGTGGCGCCGTCTGGGGCCGCACGCTCGTTCACTGTCCAGGATGGGCGTGCAGGCGCTCGCCGCTGGGTAAGGTCCTGCTATGGACTGGCGCTCGGTGGTTGCCTCGATAGGATTGGCAGGCCTGGCAGAACTGCACGTGATGTGGGCTACTGGATCGTCATGGCCGCTGCGTGACAACGCGAGCCTGTCAGATGCTGTGATTGGTCATGACACGTTCCCGTCGCCGGCTGCCTGCCTGGGCGTCGCCGGCGCGCTTGCCGTCGGGTCGGCGTCTGTCCCGGGGCTGCCAACGCAGGCGGATCGGCTGCAACGCGTGGGCGCGACGGGCGTGGTCTGGGTTCTCGTGACAAGAGGGATCCTCGGGGTGGCTGGTCTGACGCATCTGATTTCGCCGGGATCTTCGTCACCACGTTTTCGGCGGTTGGACCGCCGCGTGTACGCAAACCGCTGTTCCTGACCCTCGCGGCGCTAGCAGCACCAGCGGCGCGGCGGTGTCCAAGACGGGCGTAGACCTCGCCGGCAGGAGCTTCCGCGACGGACGAAGACCGGTCGCCCGGTCCTCCGGGACGAGTGCGAGCGCGGGCTCCGGCTCGGCGCAACGACAGGGCCTGCTGCGACTCCGTGGGCAGGTCGACTACATGGCGCCCTGTTCCAGCGCGCGCTTGAGCCGTCGATGGAAGCGACGGAACGCCAGCGCGGTCATCTGCTCCATCGCGCGATTGGCGATGCGCGCGCGGCCGGGCAGGTGGGCGAGTG
>JBEKXJ010000109.1:0-3166 GCA_049512215.1 Solirubrobacteraceae bacterium | reverse complement strand
CCCGCAGATCAGGAGGCATCAAAAAGGCTTGATCACGCCGACACTCGATGAAGTTCTGGGGCATACCGGAAGTCTCTAAAGCCTCCCGGACGGCACCCCTTTGTGCGACACCCTCCCCTGGCGAAGCGGCCGTCCCCATGACCACGAAGCACACTTCCGAGTTGGATGAGGTCCGAGCGGGGACTGTCCGAGGATCTGTGTAGGCATGAGCGAATTGGAGTCTCATGTCTACTTCTACGAGCAACAGCATTGATGAGGGTCTCGCCGGCGTTTCGCGGAGCGAGCGCGAACGGCTCGCCCGGGTGCCGGCGGATCTTCGCCACCGTCTCCGCACTCAGCTCCTCCTCGCGCTTGCGGCCGAGCAGGGCCTTCACCATCTGTGGCTTGCGGTCGTCCACGCGGATCGAGCGGAGTGACGCGGCTATGTGCTTGTAGAACGTGCCCCTGTAGTTCGCCTCGGCCCCCGGCGGGTCTCCTCCCTCAAGGGCCGTGCCATCCGTCCGGCGCGGCCCCTTTTTTCGGCGATGTGTGACCTGACAAACCCAACCGATGTGTGACTTGACAAACCCAACGGCTGCGGGTGGCGGCTAGCCATCTCGGACGGCTGGGCGGGCGAGGATCAGGCGGGCGACGACGAACGTCAGAAGAGGTGCGTCTGGCCGAAGCAGCGCACCTTCAGTAGGACCTCGCCGCTGCGCGCGGCCGTGTAGATGATTAGCCTCATCTGGTGCGGCTCGACGGTTTGCGCGGGGTCGGCTATCGAGGACACTAGAAACTGTCGCTCACTCGTGTCCACGGTCACTCGCGCATCCGAACCATGGACCCAGTCTAACGCGTGGCGCGCCAGGCTCTCGTGGGCCTACGCCGCCAAGCCAGCGGCGATGCCCATACACCATGCGCGGCGTAGACCTAGCGGTCGTTGCCCTTGCCGGCGTTAGAGGCGTCATCGGCTGCTGGGGACAGTCGGCCGACTTCGGCAAGGCGGTGGTCCTCTCGGCAGACTTCGCAAGCGCCTGAGCAGAAGGTTCCCGGGCAGTCTGCTACAGCAGGTGGGCCATGTGCCGATAGTGCAGTTCGCGTCCTGTCTTTGGGTCGCTCGCCCTGGCCTCGCCGATCCAATGGTGACCGATCCGCTCGTAGTAGGCGATCAGGCGAGGCGTATCGGCGAAAGCCTGTCCGACGGTGCGCCGCGCGCCGCTCTTGCGGGCTTCCTGCCAGGACAGCTCGAGCAGTTCCGCGCCCACCTCGGTGCTGCGCGCCTCGGGCGTGACCGCAAACAAGCCGTAGTAGTAGTCACCCTCCTCTGGCTGTGCGAGACAGCCGACGGCAAGCTGCATCCTGTGTGCGAGATCCTCGTCGTCGAACACACCCGCTCGGGCCAGCGCCATCGAAGCGCCGAGGCGGACGCTCTGAAGATCCGCGGCCGATGCGCCGCCGAGCAGCCCGACCAGCTCCCCGTCCTTGACCGCGGCGCGACCGTGCGGAGGCGCCCACTCTCCGGCTCCCGCGTCAAACAGGATCCTCTGTACCCTGCGCGCCTCGGCCTCATCGGCGAAGACGAAGTCGTAGAAGGGGAGCGAGGACTCATACTCGAGATCGAGAAACACGGGTACCCACGACGGGTCGATCTGCGTGGTCAGCTCGATCAGCCACTCATACCAGTCAATGAGCTGTTCCCGTCACTCATCTGGGCAATTCCTATCAAAGTCCTACCAAGCGCTTATCGAAGCTTTAGCGACAGATATTGACGCCGTGAGCCTGTCTGTGCGCGCCGGATAGGCGTGGGGCACCCTGCCACCAGCCCTCGCTGCCGGGCAGCGGGCGTGTCAGGTGAAGATGATCGGGACTGACGGCTAGAGATCTGACTTGCCAGTGCGAAAAACAGGGTGCTCGCGCCGGGTGCGTACCAGGATTCGTGCCAGTTTTGCAATGCACGGGGGCTTCCGAATGTCTTAGAGAATGCTCACCGTTTCTCTAGACGTAGGTCAGTTATGGCCGAGAAGATGCGGCTCCCAAGGATGGCCAAGAGGAGCAGACATTGAGTGTCGTGATCGTGATCGCTTTTCCGATCGGCTTCCTGGCGATGCTGGGTTCGCGCTCGGCGTCGCCGGTGGGCGCGGGGATCGACAACAGTCGTCTCATCCGGCCCTCTCTTCATGCCAGACGCCCTATGGGTGAGTCTCCGCGGGTTGGCGCTCGTCCGAACGTGATCGTGGTCACGGGCGCCTCCAGCGGTATCGGCGAGGCCACGGCCAAGCGCCTTGCCCGCGAGCCCGGCGCGGCGCTCGTGCTCGTCGGCCGCCGCGAGGAGCGCCTGCGCGCGCTGGCCGACTCGCTCGGCGAGGACCGCGCCAGCTGGGTGGCGGTCGACCTGGTCGCCGAGGACGCCCCCCGGTGCATCCGCGAGCACGTCTTCGAGCGCCATGGGCGGCTCGACCTGCTCGTCAACAACGCTGGCGCCTGTTGGAGCGCGCAGTTCGCGGACGGGGGCTATGAGAACGTGAGGCGCAACATGGCGATCAACTTCGACGCGCATGTGCGGCTGACCGAGGCGCTACTGCCGCTGTTGCGCGAGTCGGCCCCGAGCGCGATCGTCAACGTCTCCTCCGCTGCCGGACGCGTAGCGCGCTCTGGGATGGGGGCCTACTGCGCCTCGAAGTTCGCTCCAGGCGATACATCTGTCCGGGAAACTCACAAGTGGGATCGCGTCCCCTGCTCCGACGCATCCGGACACGATCGACTCGCCTGTGAGCCGAGATCGCGACGCCCCGCCGACGGCAGAGTTGAGCGCGACGCTCGGCTGCTCAAAGACGGGGTGTGAGGACTAACCAGGGAGATCCATCTCTCCGCGGCCGCCCCTTATCAGGCCCTTCACGTTCGGTTACGAACTATTTCCACTTCCGTTAGCGGCGCTTTGGGACAGCGTTAGCGCTCGCACAGGAAGTTCGCGCACTATGGCCTCATCCCGAAGAACTTGAGGTGAGCCGTGAAACGTCCACTCGCACCGATGCAGCCTCCACGAAGCGCGCGGGGGTCCGCGCAGGCCTGACCGGACCCCGTTCATGGGTCCACCCGTTGTGAGAGTCGGTGGGTGTTGTTCTGTTGCAGGGTAGGGGTGTCGCCGTCTCGCGGAGTGAGCCCGTAGGGCGAACGTAGAGAGACGGCG
>JBEKXJ010000108.1:0-3190 GCA_049512215.1 Solirubrobacteraceae bacterium | reverse complement strand
CTCTGTGCTGGTCAAGTCCCATTACGATTGTCATCTGGGGCCTCCTCAAGCTCCACGGTTTGAAACACCTACGCGGACTATCCGCGCTTGAGCTGAGGAGGTCCCTGCTCATGCCATCTTTCTGCGGCGAGCGGGCAAGCCAACCCTCGAGGCCGAGACGCCTGCTCCGGACGGTGGGTGTCGCATAGACAGTGAAGATGAGGTTCGGCGTCTGACCCGGGGTCCGACCTACCGGGAGTTGCTGGAATGGCTGAGCGGCTTCGGCGAGCCCGACGTCGTCGCGGTCGAGTCGACCGGTTCGTATGCAACTGCGCTGGTGCGCTACCTGTGCGACGCTCGGGGTGGCTAGCGTACGAGCCTGATGACGCCCGTCGAGGGCCGTGAATGGGCGGCAATGGGCAGCGGCGCCCTCTTCGAGGCTTCCGCCGAAGCGGCCAGGACCGCGCAGGCCCAATAGAATCGGGCATGTAGGGCGCGTAGCTCAGTGGCAGAGCGCTCGCTTCACACGCAGCCCGCCGGATGGGCGTAAGAGCCTGGATTTCCACTGTCTGTCGAGGATTCCCGGTGGCGGCCGGGCGCGCCGATCCGGCGGGATTGGGCACGATTTGGTGGGGTTTGGGCAGCAGAATCAGGCTGCTGCCCAAACGATCAGAGCAGCTCTGTGAGGCGGAAGTAGAGATGGCCGCCCGCCGTCGAGCCTGAGTGAACTAGAACCGCGCGTATGCGTCGAGGGCGGCGAACGACCGGGACGGTCTGGTCAGGTCGAACCTGTCACGCCGGGAGCATCCGCAGGAACGTGTCCTCGGAGATCGCCTCGATTGGCGCCCCCGGACGCTCGTAGCGCTCCAGCCTTGAGCATCTTGGCCGAGTGGACACCATCCCGAAACCTTGTAGCTGTCTTGCTGGCCCAAGATCAGGAAATCGACCTTCTTGGACATGCTGTTCGTCACTCGGCCGCCAGCGTTGACGACGTACTGGGCGGCCTCAACTCTCGTGAGCCCGCACGACAGGGTGCCGGTGAAGACGACCGTCTTTCCGTAGAACGGCCCGTCCTCGGGCATTTCGCCGACCGTCGTAGTGAGGTCGGCCCGGCTTCCACGCACGCTCGCTTAGCCACGGAAAGCAGCGGCTAAGGGGCCGTTGGGACGCGCATCCGGCGCTTTTCGTTCGACCTCAGCGGCGACCAAGCCGTTCGAGGTAGTGCTGCGCGGCGCGGCGCGATTCCGGGTCGCTCAATGCGGTCAGCAGTAGGTCGGCGTCGGTCCACGCGCCTGACGTCGACGCCAGTTCGCGGCTGGCGGCATTAACCGCCCGCTTGGTCGCTGTGAGGGTCAAGGAAGACTTCGCGACGAGATGCGCGGCCAAGTTCTCGACGGCCTCGTCGAGATGCTGCTCACCGACGACGCGGTTTACAAAACCTAGAGCCCGGGCCTCCTCAGCTGTGAACGGCCGGCAGGTCAGCACCAGCTCCTTGGTCATGGCAGGACCGATCTCGCGCACGAGACGAGGAATGCCACCCCATGCCAGAGGAATGCCGAGGTCGACCTCCGGGATCGAGAACCGGGTCGTGTCAGCTGCCACGCGCAGGTCGCACGCGGCGACCAGCACCAGCGCACCGCCTACGCAATGGCCTTGGATGCGAGCGATTGTGATCGCTCGCATTGACTCGATCGCCTCGGCCATCAGTCGGCCTGCATCGGCCGCTTCTCGCCGTGCGGCCACGCCGGGGTCGGCGCCCGCAAACACCGATACGTCGGCTCCGGAGCTAAACGCCCGTCCGCTCCCGCTGAGCACCACCACCTTGACGTCGGGGCGTTCGTCGAACCAGAGCGCGGCGTCGGCCAACTCGCGCAATGTCTCCGTGCTCAGAGGGTTCAGCTTGTCCGGCCGGTTCAGGGCAATCGTCCCACGAGCACCGACGACCTTCACCTCGATCGTGGTCAAGGACATGCTGCACCCTAACGCGCGCAGCCCTAACAAGGCCCCTCGGCTTTCTCTGCCCGTCCCGCAGGCACCTGATGGGCGTGGGAGCGAGGTGATCGCAAGGCCGAGGTGACCCACGCACCGCTACGGGTCGAATCGCCGGTGACGTGCGCCTCCCGCTTTCGCGAGGACGTAGTCGTCCCGGTGGAGGCATCGCCGGCTTGCGCCTTGGACGGGATCCGACGGCGCTTCTCGCCACCCGGCCCGCTATCCCATCCGATGGGAAAGCAGGCGCAGGACGGCCGTGGATCCAGCGGGACACACCGACACAGCTCGGGCGACGATCGGCCGGACACGCGATCGACCGCGCAAGGGTCGGGGGGCGCCCGGCGAGGAGCATGGACAGCGCCCGGCCGGGGCGGCCGCATCAGCGCCCCGGAACGGGGGGCGACCGGGGAGGGCGCCGCGAGCGCGGCCGACGGGGTTAGCCGCCAGAAGTGGCTCTCCTACTACCCTTCGCGTGGGGATCTAGTCGGGATAGGCGGTAAGAGGTCGCCAAACCAAACACCGGCCGAGTAGACTCGCGCGGACCGTGCGAAGACCCGACCTTGAGTTGGTGGAGCGCAGCTGGGGACTGCTCGGCCGGCTAATGAAGGGCCATGTCGTGGTCTACCGCGCCAGCCATGGCCTCGTAGGCCATCGCATTCCCGGAGCGCCGCCGATGCTGCTGCTCAATCACGTCGGGGCCAAGAGCGGGAAGGCACGCACGAACCCGCTCGTCTATGTCAGGGACGGCGAGAACCTGGTGCTCGTGGCGTCAAAGGGCGGCTATCCGAAGAACCCCGCCTGGTTTCACAACCTCCGCGCGAACCCCGACACGACCGTCCAGGTCGGTTCGCGCCGTATCGAGGTGAGGGCGCGCGTTGCCGACGCCAAGGAACGTAAGCGCCTGTGGCCGGAGGTGGTCAAGGCCTACAGCGGCTATGAGAGCTACCAGCGGCACACCGAGCGCGAGATCCCGCTCGTGATCCTCGAGCCACGCTAGGCACCGAGGGCGCGCGAACACAGCGCCTGGGATCGGCATTCAGGTCGTAGTCGGCTCGCGCTAGGCAGCCGCCGAGCCTCAACTCTCCCCTCTGCCGCCTCTCGGGGCATGAAACTGCGGGACTGAAGGCTGCTGTTCGGGTTCCACCGTATTAGGGTGGGCCGACCGGGTCAGGGGCTTTCAGGGAGAACGCAGCAGGGCAGGCCGTTTGTGGACGATGGG
>JBEKXJ010000107.1:0-3246 GCA_049512215.1 Solirubrobacteraceae bacterium | reverse complement strand
GTCGGGTCGGCGGGAGGCGCCTGGTTCCGTGCGGCTCGTGCTGGCCCGACTGGTTCCGGTTTCCTCCCGCCGCCACGTCGATCCGTGCATGTGGTTCTCCCACACACGGCTCACCGACGCCCTTCACCGCCGGCATTCGGCTTGCCCCGCTTGACCCGCCAGTCCCGGAAGGGTCTGGGGGTGACAACGAGTCCGTCGAGGTTGACCAATCCCATGCGGTTCGGTGACACGAAGGCCACGACGGTCATGCCGTAGCCAGTTTTCCGTTTGTGGCGCTTGGCCACGAACAGAGCGAGTCGCCTCAGCGCATAGGTCGTGATCCGGGTGAAGTGCAGGCGGCTATTGCCGTAGCGGAAATAGTTCGCCCAGCCGCGCAGGAACCGGTTCAGCTCCTGCACGATCACTGCAACCGGGTCGCGGAGCCGCTTGGAATTCGTGATCTCACGGATCCGGTCGCAGGCTCTTTGCATCGCCTCTCGCGAGGGCCAGCGGGCGAGGAACCGCAGGTGTTCATAGCCACGCTCACCGTGCACCCGACGGTGATGGAAGCCGAGGAAGTCAAGCCCCTCGCCTCCCTCCTCCAGATGCACGATCCGGGTCTTGGCCGCCTTGGGCTCGAGGCCCATCTCGGCCAGGATCGACCGCAGCGCACTGAGTGCCGCCTCGGCCTCCCGTTTGGTGTGGCACATGACCACCAGGTCATCCGCGAAACGCACCAGCACCCCTGTTCCGCGCTCTGCCCACTGCCGGTCGAGCCGGTGCAGATAGACGTTGCACAGAACCGGCGAAACAACACCGCCCTGCGGAGTGCCGGTCACGTCGCGGTGGACCGCGCCATCCTGCATCACCCCTGCGCGCAACATCGCACGCAAGAGCTTCAACAGGTTGCGGTCTGAGACCCGCTCCTCGATCGCCGACATCAACCCGGAGTGCGGGATCGCCTCGAAACAGTCGGCGATGTCCGTCTCCAGCACCCAGCGCCTGCCCTTCCAGGACTGATCGATCAGCACCTGGAGCGCGTCGTGCTGTGACCGCTTGGGCCTGAACCCAAACGAGCACGGCAGAAAGTCCGCCTCGAACACTGGCTCCATGACGAGCTTGACTGCGCTCTGCACGACACGGTCGCGGACGGCGGGGATCGAGAGCGGGCGAAGCTCCTCGCGCCCGGGCTTCGGTATGAACACCCGGCGTGCGGGAAGCGGACGCCAACGCCCGTCCCTCAGATCCGCGGCCAGCTCATCGAGCAAACGGCTCACGCCGTACTGCTCGACGTCGGCGATGGACTGTTCATCGATGCCGGCCGCGCCTTTGTTGGCGCGCACCAGCTCCCACGCACGCTCCAAGACGTCCCTTCGTGAGACCTTGTCATGGAGCGCGTGGAACCGTCGTGCGGGATCGGCCTTGGCCGCCCGGTAAAGCATTCGCTGCAGTTCTCGGACTTGATCTTGCTTGGTGGTCCTAGCCATAATCTGGCACTCACCGGCCCTTCCCTGTGCGTGACGCATGGACGAAGCAGCGGCCCTTCCCTCACCGCGGGTTCTGTTGTCCCGTCGGCTCAAGCGGTACTACGGCCGCCTCCGACACCCTCCCGGCACGACATCCACTTCCCGGTTGAGCGCCGGTTATAGGACGCGAATCTCCAGCCGCACCCGATCCATCAGGCCGCCGGGCCGGGGAGGGTCTCCCCAGTTCCCGCCGCCACCTTCTGAACGTTCCGAGCCCTCATACGCCGGGAGGTTCATCAGGGCTGCAATCCAGGATCTTCACCCCTTCCATGGCCTTCGCCGTGACGATCGCGGCTCGGCTCCTCCTGTTCCCCACCCTCACGGGCAGGCGTCCTTACGACGCGGCAGACTTCGCTTGACGCTTCGGACCGCTCAGTCGCTCCCCCAGAAGGGCTTTTGACGCTGCGCTTCGACCCCGGGCGTTTCCCCCCGAAGCCGGCAGCCTGCTACCGGGCCTCCTGACAGCTACCCGGGCGGGACTCGCACCCGCTGGCGACGACGAGCTTATGTTGGATCAGCTACTCAATAAGCACCTCCAACTCTGGGCACACACCGGAATGGACGAGGCCCAGTCGCACCAGCCCAGGCTCGCGAGACGCTCGCTTGCGCCGGGCTAAGCAGTCGCGTGGGTGCCGTCAGCGCCGGCACCCACAGCTCGTCCCACGCAGAACCGTGAGGACCGGCGGTGAGCTTGCCTTCATTCCGCGGAAAGGAGGCGGCTGACGGGCGAGCGACGGCGATTCCTGCGCTTCAGGCCTATGCGTCAAGGAAGGGAGCGATCATCGCGAGCACCTGATTGGGACGACGGGTCACTTCCACGTGCGTCGCGCCAGGGAGGATCGCAAGTTGTGCATCGGGGATGAGGTCGAGCGTCTTGACTGCCTGCTCGATGCTGATGAAGTCCTTTTCGCCGATCAGGATGAGGGTGGGCGCGCGAATCGCGCGAAGCCCGTCGGGCGACCAGTCTTCGATCGCGCCCACCATCACCCCTGCCCGAGCAATCAGGTCGGCAAAGCGATCGGGATGCGGTGCAATCCGTCGGTACTCTGCCTCCCATTCTTGGCCGTCGGCTGCGGTAGGCATTCTGTCAGCGTCGAGTTGTCCATCGAGTGCAAAGTCCCGGCGACACGTCGGCGTGGAAGCGAGCACGAGCTTTCCCACCAGGTTTGGATGGCGGGTCACGATCGCCAGGCTGACGCAGCCGCCGAGGCTGTACCCAAAGAGGTCCGCCTGCTCGATGCCAAGTTGCCCGAGCAGGGTCACGATGTCATCCGCGAAGTTCTCAAGCGTCATCTCTCGGTCGATGTCCGCGGTATGGCCGTGGCCCTGCATCTCGACCGCGATGACCCGGTGGCTCTCAGCCAAGGCCGGGATCATGGGCCCGAAGGTCAGACCGACCGTGAGCGCACCTCCGTGCAGGAGCACGAGCGGCGGACCGTTGCCGTGGACCTCGTAGTACATCTGCAGCCCGTTAACGGACGCGTACGTTGGCGCCGACATGAACCCAGGATAAGCGCACCCGGCGCCTGCTCGGTCAGCTCGAGCAAACTGGTTGCCGCGCGGCTTCTGCTTCGGGCCCCAATGCAGGCACCGTCGGCCCGTCGTCTGACGCGACCGCTTCGGACTGCCATGAAGAAGGCCCCCTGCGGTGACACGCTTGTCGTGTCCCGAAAAACGAGTACCGAGGAGGCCCGCTTCATATGTTGCACGCTGGACTCGATCTAAGTCGAAAGAAGCTTGA
>JBEKXJ010000106.1:0-3308 GCA_049512215.1 Solirubrobacteraceae bacterium | reverse complement strand
TGCCACCGCCGTCGATCGAAAGAATCCGGAACCGGTCCGGGCTGGGCAGCCGCTCGCTCGGCTCACGCAGACGATCGGAGACGCTTAGCGAACCCACGCTCGCGTACTCTACCGGGGCGGCCGACAATTTCAATGCTGCCGCCGCGTCCCGTTCACCGAAAAGTCCGACCACCCGGATATTTCCATATGCGCATTGACACCACCCGTGCGGCGGATGGGCCCGATCTGGTCATCGAGCATATGCAGGACAGTCTGTAGGTCGCATAAGCCCGCTCTTCAAGCCCGGCGAGCCGATCAGCGGCGCAGGGCTCTACCGGCGTTTCTTGAGCGCCAGCAAGCGAGCCGGTCTCCTGAGTAGCGGCCGATCCATAGCTGCCGCCTGCCGCTTGACGTCCCGCGGCTCGGAGGCGATCGTCGCGTTGACTGGGCCGGACTCGGCGTGGTCAGTGCACGTGCTCGCGGTCGCGGAGTAGGCGTCTGAGGATCTTCCCTGACGGTGACTTCGGGATCTCGGCTACCAGCTCGATCGCGCGCACGCGCTTGTGCGGGGCGACCTGCTCGGCGACGAAGGCGGCGAGCGCGTCCGTGTCGAGGTCGTCGCTCGCCGGTACGACGAACGCCTTGGGCAGCTCTCCGGCCTCATCGTCGGGGACGCCGATCACCGCGCAGTCGGCGACTTGAGGGTGGGTGATCAGGATCGCCTCGAGCTCGGCGGGAGCGACCTGGAAGCCCTTGTACTTGATCAGCTCCTTGACGCGGTCGACGATCTGAAACCAGCCATCTTCGTCGACGATCGCGACGTCTCCGCTGTGCAGCCAGCCTTCGGCGTCGATCATCCTGGCGGTGGCCTTGCGGTTGCCCAGGTAGCCCTGCATCACCTGGGGGCCGCGCATCCACAGCTCGCCTGGCTCTCCGGGCCAAGCCTCCCGGCCGGTCTCGGGATTGATGAGCCTGCATTCCGTCCCCGGGATCGGCGGTCCGATCGAACATGGCTTCTTCACGGCGCTGCCGGGCGGTACGAGATGCGTGACGGGGCTCATCTCGGTCATGCCGCAGCCCTGAGTCACCGAGCAGCCGATCCTCTCGGCGACTTCCTGCGCCAGCTCGGCGCCGAGCGGAGCGGCGCCGCAGAGGATGTGGCGCAGCGCCGAGAGGTCACGGCCCTCGACCGCGGGGTCCTTGGCGAGCGCGAGCGCGATCGGCGGCACCACATACGCGCGCGTCACCCGATAGCGCTCCAGCAGATCCAGGAACTGCCCGAGCTCGAAGCGGGGCATCGTGACGAGGGTCGCGCCGGCGAGCAGGCCGAGGTTCATGATCACGCACAGCCCGTAGACGTGGAAGAACGGCAGCACGGCGATCACGACATCCTCCGCCGAGACCGCGAGCACCGGCTCGGTCTGGACCATGTTCGCGACGAGGTTGCGATGGCTGAGCATCACTCCCTTGCTCACCCCGGTTGTGCCGCTGGAGTATGGGAGCGCGGCGATGTCGAGCGCCGGATCGATCGCGACCCTGGGCGCCGCGTCGGGATCGCGAAGCAGCTCTCCGAACGAGGCGGCGCGGCCGCTGTCGCCGAGCGTGAACACCTCACAACCTCCGGCGCGCTTCGCCGCGTCGAGCGCCACGTCGAGGAAGGCGGGCACCGTCAGCAGCATCCCGGCGTGAGAATCGGCGAGCTGCTTGCCCAGCTCGCGCTCCGTGTACAGCGGATTGGCGGTTGTGCAGCGCCCGCCGGCGGCCACCACTCCGTGGAAGGCAACGGCATACTCGGGCGCGTTCGGCATGAAGATCGCAAATGTGTCGCCCTTGGCAAACCCACGCGCGGCGAGCCCAGCGGCGAAGCTGCGCACCAACCGCGCCAGCTCGGCGTAGCTCAGCGCGCGACCGGACGGGCCATCGATCAACGCGGGCTTCTCGCCCAGCTCCTCGGCGGGCCGCAGCACAAAGCTCGTGAGGTCGACATCGGGCACCTCGGCCTCGAGTTGCCCGCCCGTGTAGATCATGCTCCGCTCGTCGTATCGCTAGCCGCACGAAACCGCATTGTTGGACTAGGCTACGCTCTCCTTGCGGTCCTTGCTTCGAGTCGCAGCGGCGGCGGAGCCCGACCTTGCTCCTACTCGTCGCCCCGCCGATATCCGACCGCGCGGACACGCGGTCCGCCTTCACACCTTCTCCTTGGAGGCTATCGACGCCGCTCACGCATCAGTCCTCTGCGAGGCGGATGAATCGCGCGCGGTTGCACTGCCTCGCGTAACCGGCAGCCCGCCAAAAGCTCATCGCGGCCGAGTCGTCGTCGGCGACGATCGCGGTGAGCCTGAGTGCGCCGCGTGCTCGCAGGCGACGCTCGCCCTCGCGCAGCAGTGCCGTGGCGATCCCCTGCCGCCGCCGGTCGGGATGGACAGCGAGCCGGTAGAAGCTGCCCCGCCATCCATCCCAGGCGGCGATCAACGACCCGACCACCACTTCGCCGGCCTGCGCGAGGAGCAGGGACTCCTTGTCGGCGGCCAACAGGCGCAGCAGGCCCTCGCGCGTATCGGTGACGCTCGGCGGGCCGCCCGCCGCGTCCCACAGGACAAGCACAGGCTCGATGTCCTGCTCAATTGCGCTTCGGATCCCCCATTCGGGCATGGCCGGGACGAATACCAGGCGTAGCGGACCCTGCGCCCCGCCGCACCTCCCGGCCTACTCGTCGTCGCGCCTGTACCCCAGCCGCGCCGAGACCCGGTCGGCCGTGGAGATGAGGTGCGGGCTGAGCGCGTCGACGAGCTCGGCGAGCGAGATCATCGAGGTGTGCGCCGCGAGACTGACGGCGGCTATGACCTCGCGGGCCTCGTTGCGCACGGGCGCGGCGATCGCGTAGAGCCCGGCGGCGAGCTCCTCGTCGTTGACCGCGACGCCTTCCTCGCGGATCGCGTCGAGCTCGTCGAGCAGCGCCTGCTTTGAGGTGATCGTGTTGGGTTCCCGCTTGCTCAGCTTTATCTCCGCGAGCAGCGTGCGCCGCTCCTCCTCGGGCAGGTAGGCCAAGAGCAGCTTGCCCATCGCGGTGGCGTGCGCTGGCAGGCGCGAGCCGGGGTGCAGGCCGGGGTCGCTGTTGCTCTGTCCGCGGCGGAAGCTGCGCTCCCGGTCGTCGTAGATTTGCTCCGGGCCGTCGAGCAACGCCAGGCTGTTGGTTTTTGCTTCTGTGGTAGGCCAGCCATGTCTGTCGATCCTTACGGGGCAGAACCAACTAGACCATGACCAAAGCGGTAACGCCCACGCAACCCGTTTCACGCGGGGCTTAGGGATCGAGCAGCCGATGGCGATGG
>JBEKXJ010000105.1:0-3504 GCA_049512215.1 Solirubrobacteraceae bacterium | reverse complement strand
ACAAAGCGCGCCGCGGCCGAGCGATGACCTTCGCGGTTTTCGAGCCCACCCTCAGAACGGACCCAGTGAGGGCTCCTGGGGTTTGTGCAACAGCCACCCGGGGAAGCAGAAGTGAGTTGGCCGCGCCAGCTCACGCCCGCACCCAGCCCAGCCCAGCGGCGGACGTCGAACAAGAAGAAAATGCCGGGCGTGTCGATTTCGGCCGATCTCGTTCGACGTGCGGGTAGAAACCACCTCATCCACCACAAGGAGACACAAATGCGTTTCATGGTTCTGGTTCCCGGGAGCCCCGAGTCCGAGGCGGGCGAGATGCCCAGCACCGAGGCTCTGGGGGCGATGACGAAGTACAACGAAGAGCTGGTCAAGTCAGGCGTGATTCTGGCCGGCGAGGGCCTGCACCCGACCTCCAAGGGGGCAAAGGTCCGCTTCAAGGGCAGCGAGCGCACCGTCATCGATGGTCCTTTCACCGAGGCCAAGGAGCTCGTCGCGGGCTATTGGATCTGGCAGTGCGCGTCGCGCGAGGAGGCGATCGAGTGGCTCAAGCGAGCGCCGTTCGACGGCGGTGTCGAGATCGAGCTGCGCCAGATCTTCGAGGCCGACGACTTCGGCGAGCAGCTAACGCCGGAGCTCCGCGAGGCCAACGAGCGGCTGCGCGAGCGGGCCGCCCAGAGTTAGGCGCGTGACGCTGTCGGCCACCCACCGTGCGATCGACGCCGTCTGGCGCATCGAGTCGGCCCGGTTGATAGCCGGGCTGACTCGCATCGTCCGCGACGTGGCGGTGGCCGAGGACCTGGCCCAGGACGCGCTCGTCGCCGCGCTTGAGCAATGGCCTGAGTCGGGGATCCCGGACAAGCCGGGCGCATGGCTCATGGCCACCGCCAAGCGCCGTGGCATCGATGCACTGCGCCGGCGCGTCACACTCGAGCGCAAGCACGAGCTGATCGGGCGCGAGCTGGAAACCCTGCAGCAACTCGACCGCCCCGACCTGGCCGCACCGGTCGCCGACGTTCAGGACGACGTCCTGCGCCTGATCTTCATGACGTGTCATCCGGTCTTGTCGCGGGAGGCGCGCGTCGCGCTGACGCTGCGTCTGCTCGGCGGCCTGTCGACGCCAGAGATCGCGCGCGCGTTTCTCCTCTCCGAGGGCACGGCCGCGCAGCGAATCGTTCGCGCCAAGCGCACACTCGCAGAGGCACACGTGCCATTCGAGGTCCCCGGCCGCGACGAGCTGGCCGAGCGTCTGTCGGCCGTGCTCGAGGTGATCTACCTGGTGTTCAACGAGGGCTACGCGGCGACCGCCGGCGAGCACTGGATCCGCCCGGCCCTCTGCGAGGACGCCCTGCGCCTCGGACGGATTCTTGCAGCGCTGATGCCCCGCGAGGCCGAGGCCCAAGGCCTGCTGGCCCTGATGGAGCTGCAGGCCTCGCGGTTGCGGGCGCGCGTCGGGCCGGAGGGGGAGCCGGTGCTGCTCGCCGATCAGGACCGGGCGCGCTGGGACCATCTGCTCGTGCAACGCGGCCTCGCCGCGCTGCGGCGTGCCGAGCAGCTCAGCGGCGCACTGGGCCCGTACACGCTGCAGGCCGCGATCGCCGCCTGCCACGCGCGGGCCCGGAGCGTCAAGGGGACCGACTGGCCGAGGATCGTCGCGCTCTACGACGGGCTGGCGGCGCTCACCGGCTCCCCGGTCGTGGAGCTCAACCGCGCTGTGGCCGTGACGATGGCCTTCGGTCCCGAGGCCGGGCTCGAGCTAGTCGATTCGCTCGCCGATGAGCCCGCGTTGCGTGGCTACCATCTGCTGCCCAGCGTGCGTGGCGACGTCCTCCTGCGCCTGGGGCGGGTCGCTGAGGCTCGCGAGGAATTCGAGCGCGCGGCCGACCTGTGCGACAACGATCGCGAGCGCGAGCTACTGCTCTCGCGCGCGATCGCTTGTGATGCATAAAGTGCCCGCGCGTTGGTCACTCGAGTTTGGGGCCGACGACCGCATTGTGTGGGTGTGGGCCCCGTCGCGATCGCTTTTCCACCGGAGGGAAGCGTCAGCGCTAGCACCGAGCCCGCTCTCGCAAAGGACGAGGTCGAGGCGTCCCGGCGCGGGCTCGCGACACGCTCGCTTCCGCCGGGCCTAAGCAGTAGTCTCGCCGCCCGCGGCCGACCCGCTTGGGCCTCGTCCAACTCGGATGTCTTGCTGGCTACGCGGGGCGCGCCTCCTTTCCGCGCCATCCGCGTCCCGAAGCGGATGCGCGCGAAGGCGCTTCGCAGCAGAAAGCGGGGCAGCCGCCTCGCGTCCAGGTGGGGTCCTTGAGCGCCCGCGGGGCGGTGCCGACGCTGACGCCGACCCGCCCGCCACCGGGCACGAAGCGGGAGCCCAACCGAGCGCCGCCTAGCGCTGCTCCTCCTCGCCCAAAGCAGCGGCGCGACCGAATCTGCCGCACGGTGCCCTGCCCACGGAGCGAGGCGGCTCCGTCCGGTCCGAGCGCGGGCCTTCGGGGTCAGCGACAGACGGGGATCGAGAGCGGCGAGAACTCGCCGTGAAGCCCACTCCCGGGCAGTGCTGCGTGTTGGACCGGGCGCGATCGGCTACGGCACGGTCGTCCTGATTCGCGGGAGTCGCGGCGACTCACGCCGGATGGCGCGTCCAAGCAGCATTCGACGCGACGCTTGTGCAGGCGAGACGCCGCGTTGCGTGGCTGCTAGCGGAGGCCACAACCGCTGGCGCCAAGTCGTAGTGCACAGGCGCTTGGCTACGCTTCGGCGCGTGGAGCTGCAGCGGCGCATTGCGGAGGGGACGGGTGAGTTCTTGCTCTTCGCGCTGACGCCACCACGCCTGACGACCGAGCCGGAGCACGCCCGTCAGATCGCCGCGAAAACGCTTGAGCGCCTGCGCCCCGTGGGCATCGACGGCCTCGTGCTCTACGACATTGATGACGAGAGTGACCGCAATCCCGAGGAACGCCCCTTTCCGTTCCTGCCCACGATGGATCCCGCCGACTACCTCGCTCGCGATCTCGTCGGCTTGGAAGTACCCGCAGTCGTGTACCGCGCTGTCAGCAAGTACCCGGAGCAACAGCTTCAGTCGTGGCTCAGCGAACAGGCCCCAACCCAGGCGCTGTCGGTGTTCGTCGGTGCGTCGTCCCGTGAAAAGCCGGTCGCGACCGCTCTGCCGCGGGCCTACGAACTACGGAGTGAGGTGCGCCCGGATCTCCTGCTCGGAGGTGTGGCGATCCCAGAGCGCCACGCGCGCGGAGGCACGGAGCACCTCCGTCTGCTTGCGAAGCAGGCTGCAGGTTGCTCGTTCTTTGTCACCCAGATCGTCTATGACGTCAACGCCGCGAAGGACCTGGTCTCCGACTATCACTACGAGTGCGCCGGTCGTGGCCTCAAGCCGGCGCCGATCGTCTTTACGTTCTCGGTCTGCGGGTCGGTGAAGACACTGGAGTTCGTTCAGTGGCTCGGTGTCGATGTGCCGCGCTGGATCGAGAACGAGCTGCGCCACGCGGAGGACACCCT
>JBEKXJ010000104.1:0-3609 GCA_049512215.1 Solirubrobacteraceae bacterium | reverse complement strand
TCGATCTCCGCCGACGGCCGGTACGGTACGTCTCACGGCGTAGGCCTCCTTCAATCGTCTTGCAGGACATGAGAGAACCTACGCCGTCACCTCGACAGCACCCGAAGCTATCTACAGCACTTTGGCGGGTGAAGCCGACACTGCTTGGGGCCTATAGCGATGAATCGGGCCAGCTTCGCCGGTCTCAATGACGAACCGATAAGACTTGAGGCAGCAATGGCCAACGTAGACGTCCAGCTTGAAAGCCTGGTCAAGTCCTTTCAGAGCGCGCAGGGCTCAGTTCAGGCTGTACGCGGGATCGACGTGTCGATCCCGGCCGGTGACACGGTTGCGCTGCTCGGGCCCAACGGCGCCGGCAAGTCGACGACGATCGACATGATGCTCGGCCTCACTCGCCCCGACAGCGGGTCGGTCACGCTCTTTGGACGTTCGCCGCGCGATGCAGTTGCTGCCGGCATGGTGGGCGCGATGATGCAGGCCGGTGCCCTGATCCGCGACCTTTCAGTCCGCGAGCTCATCGGGATGGTGGCGTCTCTGTACCCGAAGCCGATGGACGTCGAGGGCGTGATCTCGCTGGCTGGACTGGCAGAAGTGGCCGGGCAGCGGACACAGAAGCTCTCCGGCGGTGAGAGCCAGCGCGTCAGGTTCGCGGTGGCGTTGGTCGGTGATCCAGATCTGCTCGTGTTGGACGAGCCGACGGTCGCAATGGATGTCGAGGGGCGGCGTGAGTTCTGGACCGCGATGCGTGAGTTCGCAGCCCGCGGCAAGACGGTCATCTTCGCCACGCACTACATGGAGGAGGCGGACGCAAGCGCCGACAGGGCGGTCCTGATGGCCCACGGGCGGATCGTCGCCGATGGGTCGACGACCGAGATCAAGGCGCAGGTCGGAACCAAGACGATTCGCGCAACCCTCCCGCAAGCCGACATCGCCGCCCTGGCCGAGCTGCCCGGAGTCGCGACGGCCGAGCGTCATGGCGACGCGGTGATCCTGCGCTGCTCGGACTCCGACCGTGCGATCGTTGCGCTGCTCGCACGCCACCCGGCAGCTCGCGACATCGAGATCACTGGGGCCGGACTCGAGGAGGCCTTCCTCGAGCTCACCAGCGATCAGGTCAACGACGAGGGCGCACAACAGGCCGAGAGGTTGGGGTCGACGCGGTGAGCGGGCGTATCTACACTCGCTATGAGCTCCTGCGCGCCTTTCGCAACCGGCGTTTCTTCATCTTCTCACTCGGCTTCCCCCTCGTGATGTTCTATGTGATCGCGGGCCCCCAGCGAAATGTTGCGGACTTCAGCGGTACAGGAATCTCCGCGCCGCTCTACTACATGGTCAGCCTCGCCTCCTTTGGGACGATGTTCGCGATGATTTCAGGCGGCGGCAGGATCGCCGCCGAGCGCCAAGCCGGATGGACTCGTCAGCTGCGGGTCACACCGCTGCCGGTCCGCGCGTACTTCGGAGCCAAGATGGTCACGTCCTACGCAACGGCGATCACGAGCCTCGCGCTGCTCTACCTCGCCGGCATTTCGTTCGGCGTCAGCCTCTCGGCGCACGACTGGCTCCAGATGAGCGCCCTGATCATCATCGCCCTGCTCCCGTTTGGCGCGCTCGCGATCCTGCTCGGACACCTGATGACCGTCGAATCGATCGGTCCGATCGCAGGCGGCACCGTCTCGCTAATGGCGATCGTCAGCGGCACATGGTTCCCTGCCACCGGCTTCCTTCGCACCGTCGGGCAGTGGCTGCCCTCCTACTGGCTCGTCCAAGCCGGCCGCGTCACACTCGAGGGACACGGGTGGGGCACCAAGGGCTGGGCCGTGGTCATCGCGTGGACGATCGTGCTCGCTGGCCTCGCCGGCCTCGCCTACAGACGCGACACCGGCCGCATCTAACCAGAACCGCCGCCGCGCAGGACGACATCCGAGAGCACCGATGGACGATCGGCACACGCCGGTTTACGTTGGGCGAAGCGGAAGCGCTTGCCTCCCGCCGCCCTTGACGATTGGAACTCATCTCTATGAAGGAGGGTCGGGTTGTCAAGAGCGGTTGGGTTGCCGGGTTAGGGTCTCTCTGGGTTCGGGGGTGGCGAGCGGAGGACGGGGCATCGCTGTCGCATCGTCCGGCGGCGAGGCCGGATCGAGTGCGCATAGCGGCGCTCGGCTGCATCACGCGCTGGCCGTCAGCAGCTGTCCACCGTGGTCGTTAGAGACGACAACGTTGGCAAGGTCCGCACGGTGAGCCAGCAGGGCGAGCTCCTCGTCCTCGTAGAAGTGCCCATGGGTTGCAACCGGCTCGGGCGCCGCCGGCGTGCCGCGCAATGCCGGCGCGGTGGTGTAGACGGCGATGCGACCTCCGGCTTCAAGAACACGACGGCATTCGCGCAAGACCGCCACCGGGTCTGGCAGGAAAAAGAACACGACCGACATCGCGACCGCGGTGAATGATGCGTCCGAGAACGGCAGTTGCTCGGCGTCGCCGTGCACAATCTCGGCATCAGGCGCACGCTCTCGCGCGAGGCTCACCATCTCCTCGCTGTGGTCAATCCCAGCAGCCGATACGCCAAGGGCGAGGGCATCGCGAAGCAAGAGGCCGCCACCGCATCCGATCTCGAGCAGTCGATCCTGCGGTCGGAGCGCGAGCGCATCGAGAATCGCGCGTCTAGCAAAGTCGTGTACCTCATCGGCACCGTAGATTTCGCGTGCACGGCGACCAGCCGGCCGGCCGGCCACGCGGTCCGTCAGCCAGCCACCGAGAGCCTCAGCGGGAAGCCCGCTCTCCTGCCACGCCGCCAGATCCTCCTCGCCCAAACTGAAGTCGCGCAAAGCCCTGGCGATCGATGTACGCGAGCTCACGGCGAGAATGGTGCAGGCAACCGGGCCCAGTCCTTCAGCAGCCTCTTCGGCGCCTTCTGCTCCCAGGCGTCGGCCAGGAGCTCGCCAGCCAGCGCCTCGTCCGCGCGATCCAGGCTCACGTGCACTGCCCTGAGCCGCTTGCCCCACCAGAACTCCTCGCACGCATCAGGGTTGCCCTGAACCGCAGTCTGGATGCCGGGCTCGTCGAGCATCACGTTCATATGGCCCTCGTCCCAGAGCGTCGCGAAGATCCTGCCGGCGACACGGAAAGACGGACGCCCGTGATGACCCACCTCCACCGCCGCCGGCAACGCGAGCGCCAGCTGCCTAACTCGCTCCCGGGAAACCATGACCGCGATCACAATAACTCTTCGCCATACCCCGCCCGACGCACGCTCGCAGAAGCGAGCGACAGCCAACAGAGCGCGGCCGCGCGCGAGCGCTCCGGACGAGCTCCAGTCGCCGACGGCGCCAGCGGTCACGCTTCCGCAACTGCCTACGGAAGCGAGCGTGATCCGGTCGTGGGCGCCAGCAGCTCCTCATCGTCCGATCCGGGAGTGTGAACGGTGTCCGATGATGCGCTCGCATCCAGGCCAAAGCGCTCATATGGATGAGCACTTGTCAAGGCGCAGCGTGATGCCGGCCGGCTGGGTTGGGGTGTTGCAGGTCATGGTGGCGTGGGCGGTTCCCGGGGCGGCACGAGCTGAAGTCCGGCTTGTTCGACCGATCTTGGTCAGGCTCATATGCGAGGGCTGGT
>JBEKXJ010000103.1:0-3725 GCA_049512215.1 Solirubrobacteraceae bacterium | reverse complement strand
CGATGTCGGAGAGCCGTGTGCGGGAGAACCGCATGCACGGTTCGATGCGGCGGCGGGAGGCAACCAACGCCAGTCGGGCCCGCACGCGCCGTGCGGCCGCGGAAGCCTCCCGCCGACCCTACGGTCCACTTGTCCGTGCTCCGACGCGCCACACGCTCGCTTCGCCCCGGCGGAAGCGATCGTCTGAGCGCGGGCGGTCTGCGCTGTCGAGCCTCGTCCACGGCGGCGGCCAGCAGTTCCTCATCGCTCGGTCTGGCGCTCGTGACATCCTCACCCACTAGTTCAGGCTGCCCCACAAAATGTGACCAACCTTGGGCTATCGGGCTCGGCCACCCGCGGCCCGGGCCCCCGGCGCTGTGCGACAGTGGGTCCATGCGTGGCGAGCTCTTCGCGAAACGGTTGGCACCCGGATTCATCGGCGGGCGCCGAGCGGCGGTGCTCGGCGGACTCGCGGTGGTCTGTGTTGCCGCTTGCGTGGGGTGCGGGAGCCAGGCGAGCAGCAGCCAGAGCGTCGCGCTTTCCGACGCGCCGAGTGCCCGTTCCAACGCCCAGGCAGCGCGATCGGCCGCCACAGGCCTGCTGGACGATCTGGCGCTGCCCGCCGGCAGGAGGCAGGTGCTCTCGGACCCGAGCCGGGGCGCTCTGTTGGCGAGACCGGCCACGAGACCGGCAACGCCCGACCTCATCGACGTTCACCGCTTCTGGGTGCTCCCCGGTGATCCCGCTGGAGTGATCCGCTGGATGCAAGCGCACGCTCCCGCCGGAGCTCGGCTCAACGAGACCGTCTCCCTCGCGCAGGCCGGCGTCGGCGGGAGGGGCGGGAGGACGCTGAGCTCCTATGTGACGTTTGCCTTCCCGGCCGTCGCGGGCCGGTTCTCCTCAGAGGAGCTGGTGCTCGACACCGCGGCCACGGGCGGCGCGGGCACCGCCTTGCGGGCGGACGCCCAGGTCGTGTGGGTCACCCCCAGGCCAGCGAGCGAGCGTATCCCTGCCGGCGTGCGCGAGATCGACATCACGCGGGCCCGCCGTGGACAGGCCCCGTCGCTGTTGATCGCCGTCACCAACCCCGAGAGGGTGCGCGAGGTCGTTTCCATGATCGACGGGTTGGCGACCGTGCCGCCAACCGGTGCAGTCGCCTGCCCGGACATCCCCGTGAATCCGCCGGTGATCACTTTGAGGTTCCGTGCGACGGCGGCTGGGCTGGTGCTCGCCAGTGCGAGCCAGGCTGTCGACGCGACAGCAGGTCCGCCCTGCCAGCCGATGAATCTGAGCATCCATGGGCGGCCCCAACCGCCCTTGGCGGGCGGCCTCGCGCTTCTCCGCAGGCTCCGAGCGATCATCGGCGTGACGCTCACGTCTACGTCGTAATGCTCTGCGGCGCGTCCGCAGGTCCCGGCGGGGCGTCGGTTCCGCCCGCCGGTGGGATGGGCCGCGAGCCTGTGGCAGCCTGAGCCGCCAGCGCAGCGCGCCACATCACCGAACCGAGAGCTCGAAGCTTGAGCCATCCCGACTCTCCCGTAGCCCGACCAGAGTCCCGCTTCCAACACCAAGCGGGCGCGCGACCGGTCGAGCCCGACGCTCCCGCCTTGGACAAACCCCGATAGCCCGGCCTGGGGCTCGGCAGATGCCTCCTTCGCCATGACGAAGCGAGCGTCTCGGGCGCCGGAGCACGGACGAGTGCTCGTCGTCCAGGGCGAGCGTGAGAGCCGCCCCCACTCGGACGCTCGCTCGTCCGGGTGGCTGTTGCACAAACCCCAGGAGCCCTCACTGGGTCCGTTCTGAGGGTGGGCTCGAAAACCGCGAAGGTCATCGCTCGGCCGCGGCGCGCTTTGTCCGACCTCGACCCTCCCAGCGCCTTCCACGGCGATCACAGCGAGCGCCGCCCAGGTTTTCGCAGACGGCTTTGTGCAACAGCCTCCCGCGTAAGCGGGCGTGTGCCCACCTGGGGCGCCACCTCGGGTGGCGCCCCAGATCGTGCTACACCGCGGCCGCTTCCGTCTCTTTGAGCCCCTGTCGAATCATCGACCTAAGCTCAGGCGTGTCCTCGTGGGAGTGCACGGCCACCGCGTGCTGCACGGCAGCTTCGACGAGCTCGTCTTCCGAGTCCGCTGCGATCCCGACAGTGCAGTTCATCTCACTTGGAGCCTCGCGGCAATCGATGTACTTCCGAGCCATACGCCCTCCTTTCTTCCGGTAGGACGATCTTCTACCCGGTTGGGGCAGCTGTCAAGGCCCCCGGAGAGTGTGCGACGGCAGATCCCGCTAGCCCGAACCTCACCGCAACGTGCGTTAGTCTGAGCTTGTGGCCGACGATCGCTGCGATCTGCTGTGTCTGGACCTACCGCGTGCGGAGGCGATCCGCCAGCGTCTGGATCTCGATCTCGCGGCGGGGGCGGCCGCTCGTGCGAAGGCGCTCGCCGACCCCACGCGGTTGTTGATCGCCCTCGCCCTGCGCGATGGCGGGGAGCTGTGCGTCTGTGACCTAGCGTGGATCACCGCGCGAGCGGAGAACCTCGTGGGCCACCACCTGCGCATGCTGCGGACCGCCGGTCTCGCGCACTCGCGGCGCGAGCACAAGATCGTCTTCTACGCGCTCACCGACGCCGGGCGCCGGCTACTGGACGCGCACCTCGACCTCGCCGGAGCCACGTCATGAGCACGCCGTCGCTCGAGCTGCCTACCGTCGCCGGGCCGGCACACGCCCGGCAGCGTGAGAGCCGGCTCGAGCTGGCCGAGCGCGACCGCCTCATCCGCACAGCGAAGGCGCTGTCCTGGCTCAGCCTCGCCTACATGACCGCCGAGGGCGCAATCGCGATCACCGCGGCGATCCTCGCCAGCTCAGTCGCGCTGCTCGGCTTCGGCCTTGACTCCGCGATCGAGGGCCTCGCCTCGATCATCGTCATCTGGCGCTTCACCGGCACCCGCCGGCTCTCCGAGCACGCCGAGCAACGCGCCCAGCGGCTCGTCGCGATCACATTCTTTCTGCTCGCCCCGTACATCACGCAGGACGCCATCCGCACACTCATCAATGGCGAGCATCCCCGCCTCAGCTGGCTCGGGATCGGCCTGTCGATCTCCAGCATCATCGTCATGCCGTTCCTGGGCAAAGTCAAGCAAGGGATCGGCCAGCGCCTTGGCTCAGGCGCGACCGCCGGCGAGGGCACGCAGAACATGCTCTGCGCCTACCTCGCCGCGGGGGTCCTGACCGGCCTAGTGCTCAACGCCGCCTTCGGCCTATGGTGGGCCGATCCCGCCGTCGCGCTCGGCATCGGCGTGCTCGCGCTCAACGAGGGTCGCCAAATCTGGCGCGGTGATGGATGTTGCGCCACCTCGCCGCTCCTCGGCGAGCCGCTCGATGCTTGTCACGACGACTGCTGCGCCTGACTGGTTTGCGCTCGCACCATTCCAGTCGGACTTTCGCTTCGCGCGAATTGCGAGCGTCCGCTGAGCTTCGCTTCGGACGCCCGGTCTGGACGAATCTCGATAGCTCGGACCGCCCGCGCCGAGACTTCTGCTTCGCCATGGCTAAGCAGCAGTCTGCCGAGCTGGCGCTCGGACGAGTGCTCGTCGTCCTTTGCGAGCGCCCGCGCGGCTCTCGCCCGGACGCTCGCTTGGGACGGAGGCTGTTTCGCAAAGGTTGCGGTGAACGCCTGCGCGGGCGTTCGTGGTGTGTTTCGCGCTGTCGACTGCCGGGCTGGTCTCGGCAGCGGTGCTGGGGGTGACCC
>JBEKXJ010000102.1:0-6540 GCA_049512215.1 Solirubrobacteraceae bacterium | reverse complement strand
TCAAGCTTCTTTCGACTTAGATCGAGTCCAGCGTGCAACATATGAAGCGGGCCTCCTCGGTACTCGTTTTTCGGGACACGACAAGCGTGTCACCGCAGGGGGCCTTCTTCATGGCAGTCCGATCGTGAACGTCGGGAAGCACGCGCTCCCGCTTCGCCCGGCGCAAGCGGGCGTGTGCCGATCGTCAACGTGGTCGCGTCCCTAAGCTGCTGTAGCTTCGCCGTGGCGTAAGCGAGCGTGTGCCGGTCTTCGGCCCGTGCTGTCCAGCCTCGTCCAACGCAGGAGCGAGGGGCGCTTGGTTCCCGGCTCCTGCAATCGTGCTCGAAGCAGCAGTCTGTCAGCGGGGACTCAAACGAGACCTCCCGCAGGAAACCCGGGCCGGTCTAGCTTCGGATTGCGGCAGGTCGAGGCGGCCGACGACTAGACGCTGCCCCCGAGTTCCAAGCGAGGGTGGCAACGACCAGCCGTATGCGATGATCGCCGCCCGACCAAGCACCCAGAAAAGAGGAGTCGTCATGAGCGACGAGACGCACCCATCGATGGGCGAGTTGCTGTACGAGTACACGCCGATGATCACGCAGGTGGTGGAGTACGGCGCCTCGATGGGGCCTATCGCCTCCCGGCAGGCACCGCCGCCCGCCGAGGGGGCGCGCGTCGACGTCTACTTCGAGGGACCCGTAACCGGCGCGAAGCTCAACGGCTCGGTCAAGGGGGTCGACTATCTGAACCTACGCGCCGACGGCCGCTTTGAGCTCAACATCCGCGCCGAGATCACCACCGACGACGGCAAGAAGATCGCGCTCGCAGCCGACGGCGTCGCCTTGGGCGAGGCACCGGTTCTGCAGTTGCGGGAGAACGTGAAGCTGACGACCTCACACCCCGAGCACGCCTGGGTCAACCCGATCCAGATCTGGGCCTCCGGGACGGTCGACCTCGCGAAGGGGGAAATCCGGGTCAAGGGTTACGCGGCCTGACCGGAGCGTTCGACCGGGGCGGGCGCCCCGGTCGAACGGCCGGCTCCTACACCGTCATTCGGGACGGTGGCGGCCGTTGCGTTCTAGGAGATCGGCCGTGGGCGAGACATCTCGTCGGGCATGTGTTACTGCGCGGCGGGCCAGGCAGCGGTGCCCATGACGCCGTCGCTACCTTCCGGCTTGGGACCTCCCACGGCGATGATTTCCAGTCCGTCGGGGCCTGCCTCAAAGGCACGCACGACCTCAGGCGCTACGCGCACGACATCCCACTGGCGCAGATCGTGGACCTCGTCATCGAGAAGCACCCGACCAGACCCGGCGACGACGATGTAGGCCTCCTCCTGCTCGCGGTGACTGTGGGCCATCGGACTGCGCAGGTTCGCCGCATAACGGAAGTGGCTGATCCCAAGGTCACGCGAGTCCAGGTACTTGCGGGCGAACCGGCCCTCAATCCCAGGAGCCCGATCGCCCACGGAGTCCTCGACTTCGAGCAGGTTCACGGTGGCGAAGCGGGACATAGGGTCTCCTTTGGCAGAGCGGATGGTGATCTTCCATCCCCAACCTTAGCTCCGCGTTCCCAGAATGCCCCCTTCGCGTGACAGCAAGCGTCCGAGCAAGGACCGCGCTCACGCTCGCGTGGGACGACGACCGCGCGTCCGCGCTCCGACGCGCTAGACGCTCGCTTAGCCCCGGCGAAAGCAGCCGTCTGAGCGCGGGCGGTCTGCGCTGTCGCGCGTCGTCCCGAGCGAGCGTCAGCGCGGCCGATGCTCGGACGCCCGCTCAGCCTGCACAGCACAAGCGCGGCCAGGTGGTGGCCCGTGCCCGTTGGCACATGGCACGCCGATCACATGCACGTCGCGCCCAAGCGCGGCGCAACGCAGCGGCTCACGGCGGTGTTCGGCGCTCCAATGGTTCAGCCGGTCTTGGTTCAGCGGCTAGCGCCGTCGCGCGAGGGACGAGCTCGGTTCCGCCCTCACAGCCAAAGGTGGCCGATCCGGCTTAGGTGCCCGAGCAGGTCTAGCACTAACGGATTTCCGTCGCTTGGACCGCTGTTATGGACGACCCTTCCGCCTGCAATTTCGCTCCGGCGCCTGCGTTGGAGGTGTTTCTGCAGGTCAGGTTCAGTTCGCTGGTCGCTTCCGTGGTCGTCTTGGCCTGCAGATCCACCGTGGACGCACCTTCGGCGTGCCCGGGCGTTGTTTCTCCCGGCAACGCTGCCCATGATCCGATGTCGAGAATCGCTCCTTCGCCGGGGTGGCCGACAGCGCTGTCCCACAGAGAGCACAGCGCCCCCACCCGCGCCTGCGACGTCGCGAGCGCCACGATCCACGTTCTTGCCGAAACGACGTAGCTGCCCGCAGGGACGACCTTGCTCACGAGCATGGTTTCGCCTGACAGTTCAGCGCTGCCGCTGCTTTTCGCGAAGTACGCGACCGTCCCGGGACCTTCCTTGTTGACTTCGGTCAGCGTCCAACCGGCTTTGCAGACGCCGCCCTTTGGAGTCCTGATCGCTGCGCCTTCCTTTGCTGCCACGCACACCTTCAGCGGCGGCGACGAGCCGCTCGCCATGACCGCGCCCGCGATCGCCAGCAACGCTAGTGCGGCTCGAATCGGCGTGTCGACACTTCTGCTTCACGCCGTTCGCACGCAGAAGCAGGAGCACGACAGGCTCGTCCTCGGACCGCTGGTCTTCGTCCTGAGCGCAAGCGCTGTCTCGAGATGGTGAGACGCTCGCATCGCCCCGAGGGTGTCGCACAAAGCCTCGGAGGCCTCACTGGATCGTTTCTAAGGGTGGCCTCCAAAAACCCGAAGGTCATCGCTCGGCCACGGACCCGAAGGTCATCGCTCGGCCACGGCGCGCTCTGCTCGACCGCGGCGCTCCCAGCGCCTTCCACGGCGGTCACAGCGAGCGCCGCCCAGGTTTTCGTAGCGGGCTTTGTGCGACACCCTCCCCCGTGAGCAGGAGAGTGGGTCGGGTTCACCCGAGTGTGGCGAAGATTGGCGTTGGTGATCTTCGAGCGGCACACCCTGAGGTCTCAGCGCGAGTCTGCAGAAAGGCGGATGATGGGCTGATGGGGGACGCGCGCGTTGAGACCGTCACGGTCTTGTTCACCGATCTGGTGGGGTACACCCAGCTCGAGTCACGGGTTGGGCCGGTCGCCGCGGAGGAGCTGCGCGGGGAGCATTTTAGGCTGCTGCGAGACGTCGTTGGCGACGCTGGGGGCCGTGAGGTGAAGAACACCGGGGATGGGCTGATGGTGGCGTTTGAGAGTGCTGCCGCGGCGGTCTCGTGCGCGATCTTGATTCAGCAGCGCTTTGGCCGGCGCAACCGCTCTGCGGAAGAGCCCTTGTTGATCAAGGTGGGCGTAAGTGCTGGGGATGCGAGTACCGCGGATGGCGACGTGTTTGGTATGCCGGTGATCGAGGCTGCGCGGTTGTGTGACCACTGCTCGGGTGGGCAGATCCTCGCAAAGGAGCTCGTTGCGCATCTTGCGGCGGGGCGCGCGCATGCGTTCACTCCTGTCGGTGCGCTTGAGCTGAAGGGCCTGCCGGAGCCGATCAGCGCGGTCGAGGTACAGTGGCGGTCCGCCCCTGTAGAGGGGCTCGCACTACCGCAGCGGCTGCGTGAGATGCCGGCGATCGGCTATGTCGGGCGGGTGGCCGAGCGTGAGCACCTTACCGAGCTATGGGGGATCACATGTGCGGGGTCGCTGCGCGTGGCACTTATCGCCGGGGAGGCGGGTGTCGGTAAGACGCGGCTCTCCACGCACTTGGCGCTTCAGGTGCATCGGGAGGGCGCGACCGTTCTCTATGGGCGCTGTGACGAGGACCTCGGCGTCCCCTACCAGCCATGGACCCAGGCGCTCGGGCACCTGGTGAGAGAGGCCCCGCAGCGGGTTCTCGATGCCCACGTGGAGCGTTTCGGAGGCGACGTGGCTCGCCTCGTACCCGCTCTGCGTGATCGCGTGCCCGATCTGCCCTCTATGCGTGACAGCGACTCGGAGACCGAGCGATACCTGATGTACGCCGCCGTCGCTGGCCTTCTCGAAGCGGCAGGCGAGCAACAGCCGCTATTGCTGATCCTCGACGACCTTCATTGGGCGGATTCACCGACGCTGTCGTTGCTCCGCCACGTCGTGTCGGCGAGCTCCTCGATGTCAGTGATGGTCGTGGGCACCTACCGCGACTCCGAGCTCCCGCACGATCATCCGCTGACAGCGCTGCTGGCCGACCTTCATCGAGAGCAGGGCGTGGAGCGTCTCAAGCTCACCGGCCTCGGCGCTGAGGATTTGGCGGCGCTGATGGAGGCGGCAGCGGGGCATGAGCTTGACGACGACGGGCGCATGCTCGCTGCGGAGATAACGCGCGAGACGGCGGGCAACCCGTTCTTCGCCGGCGAGGTGTTGCGCCATCTCACCGAGTCGGGAACGATCGTGCAACGACAGGACGGGCGCTGGGGCCTGGTCGGAGACATCGCCGATCTGGGCATGCCCCAGAGCGTGCGTGAGGTGATCGGACGGCGTGTGGAGCGCCTCGGCGCCGACGCGCGCACGGCCTTGAGCGCGGCCGCTGTCATCGGCCGGGACTTTGACATCGATCTGCTTTTGGCCGCGGTCGATCTGCCTGAGGCACGGTTGCTCGACCTGCTCGATGAGGCGGTTTCGGCATCGCTGCTTCAGGAGAACCGGAACCGGGTCGGGCGCTTCACGTTCGTCCATGCGCTCGTCGAGTACACGCTGTACGAAGATCTCGGACACACCCGCCGCGCCCGCCTCCACAAGCGGATAGCCCAAGCGCTCGAGGAGCAGTGCCAGGATGAGCCAGGCGAGCGGCTGGCTGAGCTCGCCTACCACTGGGCCGAAGCGGTCGTGAGCGCCGATAGCGCCAAGGCGATCAACTACGCCCAGCGGGCGGCAGAGCGCTCGCTTCAGCAGCTCGCTCCGGATGAGGCTGCACGCTGGTACAGCCAGGCGCTCGAGCTCTTCGCGCAGGCGGCGGGCGGCGATCCCGCGGTGCGCTGCGACCTGTTGATCGGCCTGGGCGAGGCCCAGCGCAAAGTCGGCAGCCCTGATCATCGTCAGACGCTGCTCGACGCCGCCAGCCTCGCGGCGGACCTCGGCGACGCAGACCGGCTCGGCCGCGCGGTGCTCGCCAACAGCCGCGGATACACGAGCAAAATCGGCGGGGTGGACCCCGAGCGTGTGCGAGCGCTCGAGGCCGCGGCAGAGGCGCTAAAGGCCGACGATCCGCGGCGCGCGCGAGTACTCGCGCTACTGGCCAGTGAGCTCCACTACGCGGGCGACCCGGCGCGCTGCCGTACGCTGGCCGTCGAGGCCATCGAGATTGGCCGATCTGCCGGCGATTCGACAGCGCTCGCCTTCACGCTCCACAACGCCATCTACGCCATCCAGGTGCCCGAAACGCTTCAGGAGCGCCAACGGCTGGCCGAGGAACTCGTCGAGCTGGCACGTCGCTTGGATGACCCCGGGTTGGGCTTCTTGGAGGCGCAGCGACCGTGGGACGTCGGTCTAGAGGCAGGTGACCGCTCGCAGGTCGAGTCTGCCCTCACAAGGATGAGAGCGCTGGCCGCCGCCGTGCCGGAGCCGACGTTCATCTGGCAGCGGCTGATCTACGAGTCAGTGTGGGCCAACATACAAGGTGACCTTCAGGCAGCCGAACAGTGGGCGATCCAGGCATGCGAGGCAGGCACGTCATCCGGTCAACCCGATGCTTTGAGCATATTTGGCGCGCAGCTGTTCAGGGTCCGCTACGACCAGGGTCGGACCGGGGAGCTCGTCGAGCAGGTTTTGCAATTCTGCAGCGAACCGGAAAGCTTCGACGTATGGCGCGCTTTCGCGGCAATCGCCCTGATCGAGAGCGGCCGGGCAGATGAGGCGTATGCGCTGGCGCGCGCCGAGGACTTCCAGAGCCTGCCGAGGGACTTCCTGTGGTCGTTGATATTCGCGTGGGCCGACGTCTGTTCGCGTCTAGGTCTCTCAGAACGGGCAGGTGAGCTCTACGAGCTGTTGGAGCCGTTCCCTGGTCGCCTCGCCGGGGGTGGCCTCCCGTTTGGCTCGATCGACTGGGCACTCGGGAGGCTCGCCACCACCCTCGAGCGTTACGAGCAGGCCGAGGCCCACTTCGCCGCGGCAGCTGACATCGACGAGCGGTTCGGTGCGCCCTTGCTCCTCGCTCGCACCCGCGCCGGCTGGGCTGGCGCGCTCATCGCACGCGGCCTGTCCGAGGACCTCGAGCGCGCGCAGCACATGCTTGAGCAGGCCGAGAAGACCGCCGAGCGCCTAGGCGGGGATCTTGTGACCTGCGAAGTGGCGGAGTACCGCACTGCCCTCGGAGCGATCAGCGCGTAGTCGACACAACTGACTCCGCGCTGTCGGGCTCGCAGACGAGCGAGCGTCCGAGCGAGGGCCGCGCTCACGCTCGCATTGGAATGCGATGAAGGAGGGCCTCCTCGGTGGCAAGCTCCGTTTGTCACCGAAGAGCGAGCTCGAGGAGGCCCGTTTACATGTTGCACGCTGGATTGGATCTCAGTCGCAAACGTCTGGAT
>JBEKXJ010000101.1:0-4251 GCA_049512215.1 Solirubrobacteraceae bacterium | reverse complement strand
ACCCAGGCGTCTCCCCGGACCGGACTCACACCGGCAGGCCGCCCTGAACTTGTCGCTCCTACGTCATGTGGTCCTCCTTCTCCTCATGGCGCCAGAGCAGTCCCGGCGCACTCGTCCAACTCAGCAGTCTCGGTCGTCTTCGGTCGACACGCTCGCATCCATGAATGAGCGCAAGCTACAGCGAACGTAACGGACGTCGGGCCCTGACCTACAGGCCCAAACGCCCTCAAGCGCCCAGCCGCCGGTCGCGGAAGAGTGCACATCGATATGCTCGCCACCGGATCGGATTTGTCAATCAAAGGCTCAACCGTCGGGAAAGGAACAACCTCAGCTCATGATCAAATCCAAGTCATGTCGCTCCGATCGCGTCTCGATGAGGGGCGTCTTCGGTGCGGCCCTTCTGGCTGTCGTCGGTCTGCTATCGGCGGCGTCCGCGCAGGCCGCGACGCTGCCGACCCTCACGGTCTCGATCACCAAGACCTCGATCACGGTCGCGGGCGCCGAGGAATCCGGCGCGGTCAACGTCGTGACGAGCGCCACGGGTGTCAAGGAAGCGGGCGCGATCCTGTTTCTGCTCAAGCCCGGCGCCACCTTCGAAGAGGTCGAAACGGCCAAAAGGAACGCCGGTGCGGCCGGACACGACCCCAACTTCTTGAGCAAGTACGGAACCATCGTGTTCGACACGGAAGTGGCCCCCGGTAAGAGCAGCGAAGGGCAGACGGTCCTGCAGCCCGGACGGTACGTTGCGGCGGTTCCCGGAGAAGGCAAAGGGTCGAAGGTGCACGCGGAATTTACGGTGACCTCCGCCGCGTCCCCGGCGACGTTGCCGACGCCGCAGGCCACGGTCCGCTCGATCGAGTTTGGCTTTCGTGGACCGACGACCCTCCACGACGGCGAGCTTGTCCGCTTCGAAAACGAAGGTTACCTCGTGCACATGGACATAGCGCTTCCGGTCAAGAGCGAGAAGATCGCGAAACAACTCGTCAAGGACTTGCTAGCAGGCAAGGAAAAGGCCTCGGAAAAGCTCGTCGCCGGAGCACCCGTGACCTTCGCCGGGCCAATGTCACACGAATCCCTCATGCAGGAGACCATCACGGCGAAGCCGGGCTGGTATGTCCAGGCTTGCTTCATGGAAACCCAGGATGGGCGCGACCACACGCGCCTGGGCATGGAGCGGATCATCAAGATCGTCAAGTAGGGCTAGCCGAGGGGTAGCCGATGCGGCCCGCCCACATTCAGAGGGCGGGCCGCTGCAGTACGCCGAGAGCAGGCATCTCGAGAGTCAGGCTGACGCTCTCGCTGCGGACGACAACCAGCACTGTCTGCAGCGGCTCCCGAGACTTGTGCTTTGCGCGAGATGCAGCACTAGCCGAACCTTCGCTGGGCCAGCTCTCGGAACGTCAGCCCTGTCCAGATGTCGCGGCTCTGACGGCCTGCCGCGGGCTCTGATTGGGCAACGGGGAGCCGGGGATCGGAGTGAGCGAGCCGTCGGCGTGCCGGTCAAAGCCAGCCACGTCGACACCGCAGTGTTTTCGTTGACGTAGGCGTGGCCGACGACGTAGGACCCGAGCGCAGCAGAGGTCGGCGCTTGGGGGCGTGGAGCGCTCTGTGTCTACGAACACGCTCGCCCACTGGGGCGATTTGGCTTGGAACCGGGGCTCACCTACTTCTGCGCTTTGATCCAGCCCGACTCGACGGCTTTTGCGATGCGATCGCTTCTGATCTTCGTATACGCGATGCCGACGTTCAGGAACCCTTAAGGCCATCTGGAGAGGATGTCGCTTCGTCTTGTGCATCCCGCGCCCTTTCGTCCTACCGATGGCCGTGGCTCTGCTGGCCGCCTCTGGCTGTGGTGGCACGCACGCCCCGGCACGTACCTCCCCGGCCGCCGATTCGCGGGGGACCTTGAACCACGTGGCAAGCCACGCGCCCGTTGCGTTGCGCCTCGCCAAGGTTACGAGCCTTCCCGCCGGCGTGCAGCTACCGGCCGTCGCTGCCGAGGACGGCGGCGCGCTTGCCCTTGGCGGCCTGGACACAGCCGATGCCTCGGTCGCGAGCATGGTCCTCGTCGACGACACCGGCGCGCGAGAAGTCGGGCAACTTCCTCTGGCGTTGCACGATGCGGCAGCGGCTAACGTCGACGGACAGGTGTACTTCTTCGGGGGCGGTAGCGCGAGCGGCGCGAGCGCAGCGATCCTGCGCGTAACGGGTAGCACGACCCGCGTTGCTGGACGGCTACCCGTCGGTGCCTCGGACGTCCAGGCGGCCGCAATTGGTCACACCGCCTATGTCGTCGGGGGCTACACCGAGACGATCCCACTCCGCACGATCGTGGCGTTCACCCCGGGTCGTGGGGCGCGCATCGCTGGGATGCTGCCTCGCCCGCTGCGCTACGCGGCGGTCGCCGCGGTCGGCGGGCGCCTACTGATCGCGGGCGGTACCTCGGGCATCGCGGCTCAGCGAGCGATCCTCTCCTATGATCCCGCCACGGGCAGCGTCCACCTGCTCGGGCTCCTGCCCCATCCCCTAACCCATGCGGCTGGCGCGTCGCTAAACGGGCGTTTCTACGTGCTCGGCGGCCGGGGCGAGAGCCTCACCGGACAAAGAGCAGCAATCCTCGCGGTCGACCCGCTGAGCGGAGCCGTACGCTCCGCCGGACGTCTGCCCCAAGCGCTGTCCGACCTCGGCGTCGCCTCGCTAGCCGGGCGCATTCTCCTCGTCGGCGGCCGCGACTCGAGCGGGACCGTCCACGATCAGGCCCTAACCCTCGTGCCCGCCGAATGAGCCTGCGCGCAATGACACGCTTGGCGATCGTCTTGGCAATCGCTCTGGGGCTCGGCGGGTGCGGGAGCGCGGGCCGAAGCACAGGTGGCCACCACGCCACGCCAAGCTCAAGCGGCGCTCACGTCGGTATTGGGCTGAGCGTGCCCGTCGCGGGAACGATTCCCGCGCCTCTCGACCCGAGCAATGTCTACGCCGCCGATCGTCCGGGGCTGCTCAGCCCCGTGGTGCGTGGCGATCCGGCGCTCGTCTACGTTCCCAACAGCAAGTCAAACACGGTCGACGTCATCTCGCAGAGAACGTTCAAGATCACCGAGCAGTTCCCAGTCGGAGCGCTTCCTCAACACGTCACTCCCTCCTGGGATCTACGCACGCTCTATGTGACAAACGATGCGGGTAACAGCCTCACGCCGATCGATCCTCGCACCGCCCGTCCGGGCAAGCCGATACCGGTACTTGATCCTTACAACATGTACTTCACCGCCGACGGGCGCTGGGCGATTATCGTCGCCGAGGCCCACCGTGAGCTCGACTTCCGAGATGCACATTCGATGGCTCTTCACCACGCGCTCGCCACGCCCCAGTGCGCGGGGGTAGATCACATGGACTTCACCGCCGATGGACGCTACGCACTGGTCTCCTGTGAGTTCGCCGGACGCGTGATCGTAGTCGACCTGCAGAAGGAGGCGATCGTAAAGACAATTGAACTCGCTCCGGGTGCGATGCCTCAGGACGTCAAGCTCTCTCCCGACGGCCGCACGTTCTATGTAGCCGACATGGCTGAGAATGGGGTGTGGCTGATCGACGCTCACATGATGCGCAAGGTCGGGTTCGTCCACACGGGCCTTGGCGCCCACGGCCTGTACCCGAGCCGAGACGCAACGGTGCTTTACGTCTCAAACCGAATGGAAGGCTCGATTACTGTGCTGTCGTTCACCACCCGCCGCCCGATCGCCAAGTGGCGGCTGCCGGGCGGTGGTTCCCCCGACATGGGAGGCCTATCGGCCGACGGTAAGGTGCTTTGGCTCAGTGGACGCTACAACGCCGAGGTCTACGCTATCTCCACCGTTACCGGGCGCCTGCTGCACCGCATAAACGTCGGCGAGGGGCCACACGGACTATGCGTCTGGCCTCAGCCAGGGCGCTACTCGATCGGCCATACAGGCATCCTGCGATAGACCCACCCGCTAGCAGCGCGGCCAGCGTGGCGACCAGCGAGTAGCCGGCGCAACAGACTTCACTGCCGGCTTCCCCCGGATGCGAGCGTGTGGGCGGACGCCGCTCACGCTGCTGGATCGGACGAAACCCAGGCGTCCGCTCCGGTACGCGCGAGACGCTCGCTTAGCCCCGGCGAGGGTGTCGCACAAAGGGGTGCCGTCCGGGAGGCTTTAGAGACTTCCGGTATGCCCCAGAACTTCATCGAGTGTCGGCGTGATCAAGCCTTTTTGATGCCTCCTGATCTGCGGGACT
>JBEKXJ010000100.1:0-4376 GCA_049512215.1 Solirubrobacteraceae bacterium | reverse complement strand
GGACCAGCTGAGAGCATCACCACCGCTCGATCAGAGCAGAAAACCATTTGCCCGGAACGGCCGCGTCGAGTACCGATGCGGCCGTTTTGGTTCTAGTCGTTTATCCGGGGCTAGTAGCTAGGGTGAAGGTGACCCTGCTCGTCGCGGACGCCATAGAGGCGCAGCGTGTCGGGTTCGGCACCTGCGTATGCGTTGCGTACGCGGGGATACTCAAGCGGGAACGGCAGCTGCGGTGCGGCTGAGCGCGCCTGCGCGAGCGCTTCGCTGGAGGTGGGCGTCAGGGAGAGCCCTGGAGCGCTGCCGTGACCGTGAGCGTGAGCGCGCGGACGAGCGGCCTGCACCGCCTCGTTCAGCTTCCGTTTGGAGATCGCAGCGGTGCCGTTCAGGAACGACTGCACCGCTTCGTTGATCTGTTCGGGCGTGGCCGTGTCTACTGTGGGCAGAAGGGTGACATGGAAGGGCACCTGGCGGACCGGCTTGCCGGCCGATTCGACCAAGAGCTCAAGCAGCTGCAGCACTTGTTGTTCGCCATGCAGGTCGGTTTCCATGGCCTTACCGAGGATCCGCTCGAACCTTTCACGGTTTTCAAGCAGCGTCGCCCCGTACTCCGCCTTGACTTCAAGCAGGAACCGCTGGTCGCGAGCGTCACGGATCAGCGAGGTGCTTTCGTGGCGGTTGGCAACGAATTCGAGCGCCTCCCTGCCGCACAGACGCTGATAACCCGGCTGGAGGTTGATTTCGAAGTACTGTTCGGCGCCAGGTTCGCTGTTGTTGTGGTAGTAGCGCTTGTCCACGGTCATATAGACGCAGCTCATTTCATTGACCGCGTGTTCGAACCTTTTGAAGTTCGTGACGAACACGTGGTTGATGACGGGAATGCCGAGCACGCGCTCGATCGTTTCCACCATCAGCTTGACCCCGCCGGAGGTGCCACCGCCGTGCTCAAAGCCGTACGTGTAGGCGGAGTTGATGCGGTTCGTGATCACTTCCCCGTTGGGCGCGGTGAACGTGACCTGCAGCTCGCGGGGGATCGAGAGCATCGAGATCGTCGGCTTGCTGGGGTCGATCCGCACGAGCAGCATCTCGTTGGAGTGCGGCAGGACCGCCCCCAGGGGGATTGTCCTTCGGAGGCGGACGTTCGTCGTTGCCGATCAGCAGCAGCGTCTCGGGCGCGCCTTTGCTCGTGGGAGCTAGCACCTTCGACGCGACCTTCACCGGCTTGTTCTGGCCGAGCGCTTCGACCACCCTGCTGACCTCATTGCGGGCTATGGCATAGCTCGCCCCGCCCGCGATCAGAACGATCCCGACCGCCGCAAGCAGGACGCGAGTCGCCATCCACCAGACGCGACGCGGTGGCTCAGGCGGAATCGACCCCGGGGGAGCTCCACCGGACGGAGGCAGCGGCGGCGGGGTCGCGACAGTGCTCAAACGCTGGGGAAGAGTCCGTGGGTCATTGGTATCGGCCGGCGAGCGCCGGCAGGGAAATGATCGTGCGTGCTTGCGCCTTTGTCGTCGGCCGGACGCGATATCCGCGCCTACTACATCCGACGTACGCGAGCCCGAGAAGCCCTGGCCACTCACCGCATAGGGTCCTGCTCATGCTAGCGGCACGCCCGCCGGCGCGGTCGCGGCGGCCGCGTACACCAGGCCGGCGCCGTAGAGGCTTTCATCGTCGCCGTCGCCCAGCTTGCGGACGGTGGCTCGCAGGCGCGCGGTGATCTAGGCGGGCGTGGGGTCTCACTGCCGGTTTCGCGGACGAGCGAGCATCCGAGCAAGGGCCGCGTTCACGCTCGCTCCGGAATGCGATGAAGGAGAGCCTCCTCGGCTTGGCGCCGCTGGCGTGCAAGACCGACAAGATCGACGCGCGTGTCCTTGCTGTGCTCTCCCACCGTGATCTGGTGCCTGCGGATCTGGCTGCCCGATCCGCAGGTGCGTCGCGAGCGCGAGCGTATTACTGCGCGCGTCTGAGTCGCGCTACTGCTCCCGCGCGTAAGCAGCGGGAGGCTGTAGGTCAGCGTGATGCCCGACGAGTGCGGCGGCGCGGGGGACGGTCGATGCTGTGCGGCGATCGCTCCGTGTCGCGGATGATGTCGAGCGCTGACCGCGCGCTGCGGTAGCCGAGCTGGATCAGCTCAGGCCAGCGTTGCCGATCGATGAACAGGTCATAGAAGGAGACTCCTCGCAGGAGTGTGTAGTCGGTGGCGTCGATCAGGGTGAGCCGGTCACCGAGTTGGCGCTGGCTGCGACGCGCGAGCTCCAGTTGATTGCCCTGCTGCAGCTGGCGGCTGCCGCGGAGCATGCCCAGTGGATGGGTCTGCCAACCCGTTACATCCTCGGGCTGAAACTGCCTGGGCAGCATGACGTTGACGCCGAAGGCATGGTCGATGGTTGGGTCGGCGATCACCGGCTCGGCCGGGAACAGGTCGACGACGCCTCCGTCAACGTAGAGGTGGCCGTTGACGTCCACGGATTCGATGAACAGCGGCAAGGCGATGCCGATCCGTACCAGCTGACCCAGGGTGACGTCGGGCGTGCGAGCGCTGCCGAAGTACTCGACCTCACCCAGATCCATGTTGTAGACGATCGTCGACAGGGGGATCTGAAGCTCGCCGGCTGGGCAGGACCATGCCTGGCTATCGAACAGCCGCTCCACGGCCTCACCCTTGGCCAGCCCAGTGAAGTTGCGAAGCCCTGAGAGCAGGAAGCGCGGCAGCCGGCTCCACTGCATGTCCAGGTAGTCCTCGGGCCGCCACGAGAGAGAGAAATCGGCCATCTCTTGGGCGCTCAGGCCAGCGGCCCACATCGCCCCCCAGATCACCGACCCCGAGCAGCAGGAGATCAGCGCGGGGCGAATGCCGGCCTCCTCGAACGCCCGAGCCACGCCGACGAGCGCCACGCATCCGCCGCTTCCACCTGTAGAGATGATCGCGATGCGCCTGCCCTGCAGAGCCTCCACGGGGCGGTCGGTAAGGGGCTCGAACACGTTAGTGTCGACCGCTCGCCGGCGATCGATCAGCGGCAACGGGAGCGTCGCTCGCCGTAGGCGTAGCAGGAAGCCGATGTCGGCGCTCACCGCAGCCAGGTGACCCAGCTCGTTGACGCGCTCCAAGGCCCGCTTGAGGTTATACGGATCAGTGCTGTCGAGTGCCACGCAGGTGCTCATCTTCCTTCATCAGACGCCTGACCCTTCGATCATTGGCACCTGGCGGCAGGAGCGCCTCCCGCAGGAACCCGCGAATAATCTGGGCCGCGCGCGCGATCTCGTCGACCGGCGCGTCGCGCCGAGCGGCTCGTCGGACAAGGCGCGCGTGGTGGCGACGGTCGCCCGCTCCCGAGCGCGACGACGTTCGGGACGCGTGGAACGCCGCCGGCTTCGGGTGGCACGCACTGACGGACCGTACCATAGGTCCAACTCTAAGTCTAACTATTGGTTACGACCAGGCCCGACACGAGCCCCTCCTCACGCGACGGCGAGCCACCATCCAGGCGAGAATCAAAGACCATGATCACGCCCGTATGCATATGCGCGCTCCCATCCGTCCTCCTCAAGCTCGAGGAACGTCGCATCCAAGGCTGTCAGGCGCTCGCTCATGGCAAAGAGAAAACCCGGACCGTCGACCGCGGTTGGAGCCTTGCGCGGCCGACCCGGCGCCGACCGCACTGTCGGCGTGCTACTTCGCGTCGTCTGATCTGGTCAGCGTCCTGCCTGCGCTGTCCACGACCTTGCGCAGGAAGTCGTACTGCGTGTGGGCCAGCCGCTGGGCCATCTCCAGGGCGGAGTCGGTGATCTCCTCGCTCCTGGACGGGCCGCTCCTGGACGGGCCCTCGCCGCGCGGCGGCAGCGCCTCATCGGCGGCGACGAGGAACTTGCGCACCGCCTCAATCGCGCGCTGCGCGCCGTCCTCGAGCTCTTGGAACAGGTCCTCTGACAGGTCCGTTGTCCGCTCGACCGCGATCCGGGCATCGTGCTTCGTCTGGGTCGCGCGAGGTTTGCGAGCAGTAGGTTCTTTTTTCGCCGCCGGCGAGCGTTGGGTTTTCATCTCGGGCATCAGCTCCACCACTTTCAGGCCGTTGGTTCCGTCACCTACCTGTCGGCTGCGACGCTAGGCCAGTCCAATGGCCGTGCCATCGGGAGAAACTCCCACTTCGTCGTGGGCAGACCACGTCCGCTCTTGCGGGCTCGGCGCGCAGACACGGAATGCTCACCCAGTAGTGACGGATGCCAGGGCCTCGCCGCCGTTTAGGACCCAAACACGCGGCCACGGCGGAGATGGTGCGGGGTTGGCTCTGTTTTGGCTTTGTGAGACGTTAGGCGTGTGGGCTCTTGTTGGCGGTGGGTGCACGGGGCGCGTTGTGTTAGCGGAGTAGCATGCGTA
>JBEKXJ010000099.1:0-4653 GCA_049512215.1 Solirubrobacteraceae bacterium | reverse complement strand
CGGCGTCGAACGTGACGGTCAACTCTGAAACGTCGATCACTGCGACGAGCCCCAAAGGCAAAGGCACGGTGGACGTGACGGTGACGACCTCCGGGGGGACCTCCGCGACGGGCGAACATGACCGGTTCATCTATGGGGTCACGGTCAGGAGCATCAGCCCGGGATCCGGCCCTGAAGTGGGCGGCACGCAGGTGACGGTCACGGGGACCGGGTTCATCGCCGGGGCGAGCGTGAAGTTCGGCGGTGTCCCAGCGTCGAAAGTGACCGTCAACTCCGAAACCTCGATCACTGCGACGAGCCCCAAAGGCAAAGGCACGGTGGACGTGACGGTGACGACCTCCGAAGGGACCTCCCCGACGGGCGAACATGACCGGTTCACCTACGCAACGGCGCCGACGGTCACCAGCATCAGCCCGAAGTCCGGCCCTGAAGCGGGAGGCACCTCGGTGACGATCACGGGGACCGGGTTCATCGAAGGGGCGAGCGTGAGGTTCGGTAGCGAACCGGCGTTGAAAGTCACGATCAACTCGGTAACCTCGATCACTGCGACGAGCCCCAAAGGCAGCGGCACGCTGGACGTGACGGTGACGACGTCCAAGGGGACGTCGGCTACGAGCGAACAGGATCAGTTCACATACGAAAAAGCGCCGGTGGTCACGAGCACACCTACGGTCAGCCCCCCGAGCCTCGTAATCCCGATCACCTCTGCCAGGCGGGCGCCCGTGCCGGCGCCCAAGCTCGCGGTGAGCGCCAATATCGTCCTCGTTGCCGGACGGGTGCTCATGCGCCTGCCCGGGACGAGCAAGTCCGTGGCCGTCTCCTCGCTTCGACAGATCCCGTTCGGGACGATCATCGATGCCACGAACGGCGCCGTCGACGTGATCACCGCGGGCCCCCACGGGGGGACGCAGACGGGTGAGTTCTTCGACGGCCGCTTCGTCCTGACTCAGGCCCGTAACGGGCTGGTGCTCGCGACACTGAGCGGGGGCAACTTCTTGGTTTGCCCTACCGCCCGTGAACGAAGGGCGGTCTCGCATACGAGTTCCAGGCGCACCTCCCGTAAGCACCTCGTGCGCAGACTGTGGGCGAACGTGGGTGGGAGCTTCTCGACGAAGGGAAGCTTCGCCACGGGTGCCGTGCAGGGTTCGGAGTGGCTTACAGAGGACCTCTGCGAAGGCACCGTGATCCTCGCCGTACGCAACCGCGTCAAGGTCACCGACCTGGTGCGTCACCGCGAAGTGGAGCTGAGCGTCGGTCACATCTATCTCGCCAAGGCGCGGTAGGCCATGCCGGTCCGAGCACGCGGCGACAGCCGCTGATGGGGCGTGGGCGCTCGCGCGAGCGCCGCAGGCTCCGCCAGCCGAACGAGATTGGCCCGCTGAGTCGCCCCGGGTTTCGCGGAGACCGTGGTCTGACCCTGTTTTCGTGGAGTCGGGGTTCCGGAATCAGGCGGCGATGAGCTCGGTCTTGAAGCTGTCGAGGAAGCTCTCGGCGCTGGCGTCATCAACGGCGTCACCGAGAGAGCGACGGAGGTCGGGGAGAGCCGCCCGTGGTCATGGACGAGATGGGCCACACCGACCCGGCGCTCGCGCTGCGCGTCTACGCACAATCGATGCGCCGCGGCGAGGACGAGCAGGCGCAGCTCCGGGCGCTCGTTGAGGGCGGGTTTTGGCCAACAGTGACCAACGAGAGGAAGACCCGGCTGCGAGGCGCACTGAGAGCGAGGCTGCCTAGACCCAAGGTGATCCCGCAATCCCGCATTCCAATGCGGTTTTCCTAGAGCGCGCCCGGGCCGATTCGAACGGCCGACCTCTCGCTCCGGAGGAGGGCTTGGGCCCTACGCCACGACCCCCGTACTTGTTGGCATTGCGCGTAAGGGCGGGGCTTTCCGTTCATCGGCAAAAGGCCCCGAGATACCCCGTGACCCCCCGCATTTGGCAGTAGATGCCAGTGGAATTGGGCCACGGCAACATGGGCGAACCGCCGCCGCTCCGCTGCGAGCGGCTACGTTCTGGCGATGGCGCGAGTCCCGCAGATTACAACCGGCAAGGAGTGTCCGGTCGACGACGACCAGTCGAGGAGTCCATAGCCTGAAGGGCGTGACCGAGGAGTGGGAGCTGCTAGCTGTGGCCTGACACTTGCGCAAGGGACTACGACCGGGCCTGGCGAGCGACGGGGTGAGGACCTCCGCAATCAGCGCGAAAGCGGAAGTCTGCGAGGCTGCGGTATGCACATGACTTGCGCGTTCTCGCGACGGAGCCCACCCGAGCGGTCGCGATTCATACACAGCACAGCATCATCCCGGGATGCCGCCACGCCAACTATGCGGCGTCTATCACCACGTTCTCCTCTCCCAACCAGAGCGGGGACCGTGGCAGGTCGATGAAGCGCTGCTCGTCCTCGAGCAGCTCCTGGGCTGCGGCCTGGCCCGCGTCGCTAGAGAACCCCGCTACGAGCTCCTCGAGGCTGCCCCACCACAGCTCGGCTACGCCGTCGTAGAAGCGCGGCTCGCTGCCCCGGGCGCCGGCAACAGCCTCGTCGAGGTCGGTGTCGCGCGCGTGCACCTGAACGTAGCGACGGATGTGAAGGGCGTCGGCGTGACGCTTCGCGAGCGGTGCGTGTTGCTCGCGCCAATAGCGCTGGAACTCCTCGCGCGTCATGTCGTCGCGGCGACGAACGGTGAACACCAGCTTGATCATCGGTCTCCTTTGGCTTGTGTCGATGGAGCGCTGCGGCGTCGTCCGCGACCATCGCACCGCGTAGCCTCAGCGTGACGTCGGACTCAGCGCGGGGTGAGGACCATGACGGGGATCCGGCGGGCACCTGCGCGCCGCTGGTACACGTCGTAGCCGGAATAGTTGTCGTTGACTAGGCGCCAGAGTTCCTCGCGCTCGGCGCCCTCGGCCTCGCGCGCGCTCACAGGGATAAGCCCGCCGTCGACCTCGACTTCGACGTCGGGGTGCGCCGTCAAGTTGTGGTACCAGGCCGGGTGGCGCTCGGCGCCTGCCTTTGACGCGACCAGGACGAAATCCTCTCCCTGTGGTGTATACAACAGCGGCGTCACCCGCGGCTGGCCCGTCTTCGCACCGCGTGCGTGCAGCAGCAGCACGGGCTGTCGCATCCCGATCCTCACCCGGCCGCCGGTGAGTGGCATCACCCGCTTGTCGATCGCGGGGAAGACGGTGATGAACAGCAGTCCGCCCAGTCGACTCTGGGCGAATCGCGCCATCAGGCGATCGACCGGCGTCTTCTCGCTCTGGCTGCGGTAGCCACGCCCGGGCATACTGGCCACGATACCCGAGGGGCTCTACCCCCGCGCGGCGGGGCGTACCGACTGACGATCGGCTCACGCTCGCTACCACCGGGCGTTGCGGAAGCGCTCAGCCCGTCGCTCGTCAGGCCCGGTCCTCGTCCAATCCAAGCGCCTCGCGACCATGGGCTCCGGCGAGCGCTTTTCGCGCCAAGCGGCGGCGTGGATTGGCGCGTACCAGCGAGTCGTCGTTGGCTGTCGGGCCGCACTGGTACTAAGCTTGCCCCGCCAGACGACGGCTGAGGAGGTAGGTGTTCGTGCCGAGATTCGTGACCATCGGATATGGAGATCGCGCAGGGTACGACCGGACTGACCCCGCAACCCGCGATGCGGCCCATCAATACGACGAGCGCCTACGCGCGGAAGGAGCTTTGATGGGTATCGCCGGCCAGCCCGTGCAAGTGCGCAATCACGATGGGGCGGGCGTGGACACCAGCGAGGGACCGTTCCTGCGCTCGGACCTTCCGATCGCGGGGTTCGCGGTCATCGAGGCCCCCACTCTCGAAGAGGCGGTCAGCCTCGTCTCCAAGACCCCTTGTGCGGTCGCACACGGTGTCGTCGAGGTGTGGCCACTGAAGTCGACGCCGTAGGGTTTCGCGCTCGACAACCGAAACGACGCCTTGCGCCCGAGCGCGAAGGCTCCTCCAGGCGAAACCATTGCTGGTTTCGCGGCTTTCAAGAGCCATCTGAGCTACCTGCCGCACAGCGGCTCTGTGATCGCACAGCTCGCCAAGGAGACCGAGGGATACACGAAGACCAAGGGTTCACTGCACTTCCCGGTCGACAAGCCGCTGTCGAAGAAACTCGTGAAGAAGCTATTTGGACGCCCGGATGGCTGAGGCTTTCGGCCCGAGGCGATAGCCGAAGCTTCGACTCGACCAAGCCCGAAACGGCCGACGGCAGACCCCTGCTACCTAGTGCCGCTCCGCTGAGCGGCACAAGACGCGCAGTGCAGTCTCTGCGGTCCAGCCTGCTGGGTTCGTGGCACCTTGAAGTAGGGCCCAGCCCGGTTCGCCCGCCGTACCTCCTCCTCGCCAGCAGCAGGGCGCACTTGGCGCTTGCGCCTGACTGTCGCACCCCCAAGTGCTGGGGATCGAGCGATTGCGAGAACCCGTCGATGAGCCGCTTCCCCGGCGCTTATGACGGCCGGCGCGATGATGATCGTCAGCTCGTCGACGATCCCGGCCGCGAGGCTTGATGGATGGTTTCGGCTGCGCCCGTCACGTGGACGTCTTTGCCGCCCGCCGCCCGCAGGGCGCGCTCGATGGTCGCCTCGACGCCTGAGGCGAACGTGAACATTCCACTGGCTCCTCTTCTGGGCGGTGCGTCACGATGAAGAACGG
>JBEKXJ010000098.1:0-4850 GCA_049512215.1 Solirubrobacteraceae bacterium | reverse complement strand
ACCCGAAGGTCATCGCTCGGCCACGGCGCGCTCTGCTCGACCGCGGCGCTCCCAGCGCCTTCCACGGCGGTCACAGCGAGCGCCGCCCAGGTTTTCGTAGCGGGCTTTGTGCGACACCCTCCGCCGAGTAAGCGGGCGTCTGGCTGCCCTCAGCCGACGCGCTCGGGCCTCGTCCCTATGAAGGAGGCGGTGGTTGTCAAGGGGGTTTGGGGCCTGAACCCCAAGGTGATTGCCGTGTTGCCGGGCGAGGCGGGTCGGGTCAAGTGCCGTATCGAACAGGGGCCGGCGGCGCCCGGGGTGGTGGCGCTTGACGCGGCGGGCCGAGTCTGGCATGCGGTCAGAGGGGGGGGCGCGGGTGGGTTGGGGGTGGCGAGCAACGCTCATCTCTCTATCGCCTCATCGGGGTGTGAGGATCAGGTGTCATGGGAGGCTCGCTCCGGTGGCGCATTTCCCTTGAGAGCCGTCATGCGGCTAGACGAAACGGGGCGCCTGCCGGAGCGAAGGGTTGGTTGCGGGTGAGCATGTGCCAGACCGCCTCGGTGAGCTTTCTGGAGAGCTCGATCTGTGCGACCTTCGGGCCGCGCTGGCGACCGAGGCGTTTCTTGGTGCGCTCGTAGCGCTCCTTGTAGAGAGGGTGGTCGCACGCGTTCAGCGCGGCCTCGAACAGCGCCCAGCGCAGGTATTTGGGGCCGTGCTTTGAGATCGGCCCGCGCCGGTCCGTTTCCCCGGACTCCGATCACCCGCGGGCACAGGCCGCTGTAGCCGCAAAGCTCGCTGGGCGAGGAGAACCGGTTGATGTCGCCGATCTCGCACGCGATCGAGAACCCAACCAGCCAGCCAACGCCGGGCGCGCTCATCAACATAGGGATGATCGGCGCCGACGTACTTCAGCTCGCTAGCGATCGCATCGATCTGACGGTCGAGCTGATCGATCAGCTCGACGCTCGCTTCGACGTTTTCGCGCCACGGCTCAGGGACCTGAAGATGCTCGAGCAGCTTGCGCCCAGCGACACCGAACAGATCAGAGGCCGGGCATGGCTTGCCGAACGTGATCAGCGTGGAGTGGATGCGGTTCTTCAGGCTCGAGCGGTGCCGCACCAGGTGCAAGCGAAAGCGCGCGAGCTCGCGCTCCCTGCGCACCTGCGGGTCAGGCAGCCAGATCGCCGGCACCAGGTCACGAAACGACAGCTCGGCCAGCACGCGTGCGTCGATCTTGTCCGTCTTTGCACGCCAACGGCGCGAGCCCCTTCACGCGCTGCGCGTCAGCGACCAGCACGTCCCAGCCATGCGCCTCGAGCGTGTCATGCACGAACCGCGCGCCGTTCATCGACTCCACCACGGCGCGCACCCTGCCCGCGTGCTTCGCCGCGACGCGATCGGTCAATCGGCACAAGCCGTCCTCATCAAACGGCGCCGCCAGCTCGCCGACGAGCTCACCCTGATCAGAGATCAGGCAGACATCGACACGCTTGCGACTGAGATCCAACCCAACATGCAACATGATGTACGAGGCCGGCGGGCGGGGCCCTGGTCGTCTACGACTCCATCATCGACGACGACCGCTCGCAGAACGCCTTTGGTCTGCTCATGAGCCTCAACATGCTCATCGAGACTCCAGGCGGGTTCGACTACACGGCGGCCGACTGCATGAAATGGATGCGGACGGCCGGCTTTACGAGCACGCGCGCCGAGCATCTCGTCGGGCCCGACTCGATGGTCATCGCGATCAAGTAGGCGGCGGCTGCTTCGGTGTAGCGCCTACCGAACGCGCGGAGATTCCCCATGTATGTACGTGTCGTGAGGTTCACCGACGTCAGCGCCGAGCGGATGGAGCGACAGCTGGCGCGCATCAAGGAGTCAGGCGGGCCACCTCCCGGCGTGCCCGCCACACACTTGACCATGCTCTTTGACGAGGCGCAGGGCACAGCCGTGGTCCTCCAGCACTTTGCAACGGCGGAGGACATGAGGGCAGGCGCCCAAGCGTTCAGCGCGATGGACGCCTCCGAGACTCCGGGCACTCGCGCCTCCGTGGATGCGTGTGAGCTGAAGCTCGACCTCGAGGCCTGACGCGCCCCGGTGGGCGGCGTCGCGCTGTAGCCGTCAGCTCGGAGCAGACCGCCCATGCCGACGTCTGATCGGTACTTGACTGGTCCAGACTTCTGCTTTTCGCCAGCATTGCGAGCGTCTGCCAGGCCGCGCGTCAGACTTGTGCATCGGACGATGCTGAGCAGCCACCACTGAGGCAGGCGAGACGCCTGCTTCGCCCCGGCGAAAGCGATCGTCTGCGGAGCGAAAGCGATCGTCTGCGGAGCCGTAGTCAGCGCGATCGCGGGTAGTCCGATCCGGGAGCGTGAGCCGACGCCGACGCCGACGTCAAGCGTCAGGCGTCCAACCGGAGACCCCGGACCAGAACTTATCGCTCTCCCGTGCAGATCCGGGATGACGCGAGACGATGCGCGGCCACACGCCGCCGAGGACCATCCCGAGCGAGCTGAGCAGGGCCAGCCACGCCCCATAGTGCAGGGAGAGCGAAAAGTATTCCGCGAACTGGCCTGGCGCTGAGGGCGGCTCGCCCATCCGAAAGAGCACACAGATGGTGGCAAGGACGCCGAACCCCGCAATCGACGAGCCGTTCGCCGACGGCAGCCCGGCGGAGTCCACCAGGCGGAGCAAGGCCAGCAAGAACGCAATGCCGCCGAGCAGCAGCAGCACGATGCTCGTGTACTTGAGCGCCTGATGACCGCTCAGCGTTGCGAGCTGATGACCGGCAAGCCCGCGCACATACGCATTCCCCGCGCCCAGGTAGCTCTGGAGCGCCGCGTTGCCCCACTGCGTAACTACTTGATCGGTCACTACCTGCGCCAGGCGCAGCGCTACCTCGGTCACGCGGTGCGGGCTCTGCGTGCGAGTGGCCAGGAGGTCAGCCTCCAAGGCCTGGTGCGCCACCTCGAGCCGGCGCGCCTAGAGCTGCTGGTGCGCGGCCTGGCGGAGTCCGAGGCGCTGCCGACGCACGCCTACCTGGATTCGCTGACGGCACGCCAGCATGCTGACCTTGCCGGCGTGCGCGATCGCCTGGCGATCATCGCCGAGTCTGAGGTCGGACCGTGGCTCGACCCCGAGACGCCCGGTGCAGAGCGGTTCGATCTGCTCGGGGCCGTGCGCGGCGGGGCGGTCGTCTACTTCAGTCTGGAGGCCGACAGCCGACCGCTGCTCGCGCAGATGCTGGGAGCGGCGATCGTGCAGGACGTGCAGACGACGGTGGCGGCGTTGCAGGGGCGACCTGTCCCCACGCTGGTGGTCATCGACGAGTTCTCGGCCGTCGCGGCCGAGCAGGTGATAAGGCTGTTCGGCCGTGCGCGCTCGGCCGGCTTCAGCCTCCTGCTCGGCACGCAGGAGCTCTCGGACCTCCGCCTGGCTGGGCGTGAGAGGCTGCTCGAGCAGGTCATGGGCAACCTCTCGGTCCTGATAGCCCACCGCCAGGTGGTGCCGGACTCCGCGGAGCTGGTTGCGAACCTTGCCGGCACCGCCGGCGCATGGAGGACCTCGCGGCGCAGCGAGGGCGGGAGCACTCGCACACGAGTCCGTGAGCGGCTGCTCGACCCAAGCGAGGTGATGAGTCTCGCGCCGGGCTCGGCGGCAGTGATCGCGCTGGTCCGAGGCGGCAGCGTGCGAATCGCACGCATCTTCGCGTTCGCAACGCGCCGCTGAAGCCGACCGGCGAACCCATCTGGACCACAAACGACAAGGAGGACCGATGCCCAGAGTGAGGCAGAGCCTCGCCCCCGAGCGAGCGGCAATGATGCAGTGGACGGCGCGCCTCGGCGCAGTTACCGCCGAGGCATTGGCGGATCGCGAGGGTAGTAGCGTCGCGTCGGCACGCGCGCGCCTGCTTGCGGCCGAGCGCGACCGACTTCTCTCGCGCCGGCGACCCCTCTCGGGTCAGCCGGCCCTGTATGCGATAACGCGAGCAGGTGTGCGCGCTTCGCTGCTGGATGGGCTCGATCCGTGTCGCGTCAGCGCTTCCGACGCGGCTCATCTGATCAGTTGCGCCCGCGTCGCAGCGGCCCTGGAGCGCTGCTATCCCGACCACCGGGTGCTCGGCGAGCGCGAGTTGCGCAGCGAGGAGCGCCGTTTTGGGGGCCGGCTGGCGAGTGCGTCGGTCGGTGTCGGCCCAGACGGTCGACCGCAGTTGCATCGTCCCGATCTCGTTCTGTGGCCGCGCGCACCCCTTGGCGGGCTCCCGGTCGCTGTAGAGGTCGAGCTGACGATCAAGGCTCCACGGCGGCTGGCTGAGATCTGCCGCGCCTGGGCGCGCTGCCGCTTGGTCGCAGGTGTGGTCTACCTCACCTCGCCCGAGGTCGATCGCCCGCTCGAGCGGGCAATCGAAAAGGCTGCGGCCCGCGAGCGGATCGTGGCTGTCCCGCTTGCGAGTCTCCCCGATCGCTCGAGTGCGTAGGCCGACCGTGAGAACCATCCCAGGCGATCGCTAGGTTTGGTTTCAGAGGGGTCAACATCTAGCAACGGAGACCATACAATGGCCTACTTCAGCATCAACCGTGTCGTTCTGGTGGGACGTCTCACGCGTGACCCCGAGCTGCGTGCATTGCCCTCCGGCCTGAGCGTATGTGCCCTGCGGATCGCCTGCAATTCGAGCAGGCGCGACGCGGAGGGTGACTTTCGAGAGAAGCCAAACTTCTTCGATGTGAGCGTCTATGGAGCGTCGGCCGAGAGCGTCGGGCGCTACATGCGCAAGGGCAGCCGAGTCGCCGTCGACGGCCGTCTGGAGTGGCGCGAGTGGGAAACCGACGATCAGCAGAAGCGCCAGGCGGTGAGCGTCGTCGCCGAGACAG
>JBEKXJ010000097.1:0-5011 GCA_049512215.1 Solirubrobacteraceae bacterium | reverse complement strand
CCCATCGTCCACAAACGGCCTGCCCTGCTGCGTTCTCCCTGAAAGCCCCTGACCCGGTCGGCCCACCCTAATACGGTGGAACCCGAACAGCAGCCTTCAGTCCCGCAGTTTCATGCCCCGAGTCTCGACAGCGCCGACCGGTGGCCAGAACGCGCCTGCTTACGCGGCGACGCAATGCGGAAGTGTCGACGAGGGCGCGTGGCAGCCAGTCGCCCGCCTTCATCGCGAGCTCGACCCCGAGGTTCTCAGGGCTTACGACTTTCCCGACTTCGTACGCGAGGACCCGCTCGAGCTCGAGGCGCGCTTGGCGAACCTGCATGCCGAGATTGGCGCGCGCCGTCGTCCATACAACCCGTTCGTCTGAATCTTCGGTACCGGGCCTCGCCGGAACGCATAAGAGCGATTATTGGGCGTTGATCAAGGAGGCGCCCGATGGGTCGGACTTGCGTGAGTCCGCGCGTTAGCGCGGCCGGGCCTCGAGCGTCTCGATCAGGAACGTCGCCATCGTGCCCGCCAGGTTCACGGCCAAAGCTGCGTGTCGCCCCGAGAGCCGATATCTCGATCGGCCTCCTCCGTGTGCGTCTCCGTGGGTGTTTCGAAGAGCTCCGATACCCTCCACGACCGTCGTCGCGCCCCCAAGGATGCGCCGGACCTGCTCGTCGGACTGTTCGTCGGGCGCGAGTCCAAGTGCCTTCGCAGTCGCGCGGTAGAGCTTCGGAAGGTCATCCTTGGCGTCGTAATCGACTTCGATGTCGTCGAGGATTGTCTTGCAGACAGACTCAAGCAGCGTCCGAGCAGCCGTGATAGCCCCGTCGGGATCTGTTGGTACGGCGATCGAGCGCCTTGGTCCACGCGGCCGTCACCGCACCCGAATCGAGGGCCTCAACCTTGTCGGTGGTGACGCTGTCCAGGGGTGCCGACGTGAATCGCTCGAGTGCGCTGAGAAGCGGCTCGAACTCCTTCGTGAAGAACGCGCGGCGCGAAGCGTACGTCGGAAGCTCGGGGTCCTGCGCCTTGACGTCCGCCCATACGTTGTCGGGCTCACGGCAGGTCCGGACGCACTCTGGCGCGAGCTCAGCACCGACGGAATCCGAGAGCACCGTTTCGCGCGCTTCGCGAAACGCCCGGGTCGGCACCGTGCCTCCGTCGGTCGCCCGTATGACCATGTAGGCAAGCAGTTCTCTCGCGGCTTCGTAGGCGGGAGATTGCTTCGGCACGAAGCTACCATAGGCCGTATGGCGACGCGGGCGTACACGCTGGACCTCGACGGCGAGTTCATCGACGAGCTCGAGCGGATGGCGAACGAGGCTGCTGTCTCACCGAGCGAACTTCTTCCGCGCCTGACGGGCGACCTGAAAGGCCGCAAAGTGGATCTCTCGATCACGTACGCGACCGCCGCCGGTAGCGAGTCGGCAATCACCGGCGCACGATCGATCTCTAGCGTCCAGCGGCGGTTCCGTGCGAGACGACGCGTTGGGCAGTGTCGGCGCTCGCGCTCTCGAATGCCCCGGACATTCGCTCGATCTCGCTCATCGGCAGGCCGACTGCCTTCGCCGCCACGCGCCACTGGGACGTTACTCGGAGAGTCTCGGCAAGAACGTTGAGTGCGTCGTCGCGGCGGAGCCTGAAGAGCTCAGCGACCTCGAGAGCGACGATCAGGTCATCGTCCGTGTCACGCCCGTGATCGACCGCTGTGCTGAAGCGCTTCCCGCCCGGCTGAGGATTTGGGTTCAGATCAAAGGCGGGCGACAGCGACCAGCCCGCCGTGCTCGTGCGCAGAAAGCCGTGGTTACGCAGATGGTCATCCGTGTTGGAAATCAGGCGAGAGAAGACGATCCGTCTCCAGAGTTGGCGTAGATCGACAGCGGCCGAGGGAGAATGCTCCTCGACTGCTTCGGCGATTTCGACGTAGCTTCCCTGATCACCGTCTGACGCTTCGAGCATCGTCATCGCACTCACATAGCCGATCCTTTCGTCGTTGCTGCGGTCAAACCGCCGGACGATCAAGACCGGCTTGCCAGCAACGATTTCGAGTTTGAAGGTCGGGATCGTTATGCCTGCATCGTGGGCAAGCGTGAGCGCGACAGCCTCCCAGCTCGTCACGTCCCACTCATCACCCGCGGGCGCCGGGAACTTGGCAATCCCAAGTGCCCCGTCCTGATCCTCTACGTGCGCCTTCGGTCGTGCGCCGCCGAGTGAGCTGCCGCCTTCGAGTAGGAGCCGGAGGTCCTCGTCGCTCTCGTCCTCGTGTTCAAGTTGCTCGGCGGCGTTGAGAAGCCGGGGCAGCCGAATCAAGTGGGGAACCCCGCTGCTCGCGGCTGCAAGGAACGTGCCGGTTCCAGGCTCCCAGAAGCGGAGCGCGCCCTGACGAAGGTCGTCGCGAACGCCGAGAAGAAAGTCGACCTCGGTGGTTGCGCGTGGCGTACGGTGTTCCGCGCGGGCGCTGCGGATCTCCTCGCGCCGGATCAACCGCCGACCCCACCCGTCAGGTGCCGCGTCCGAGAAAGCTCCGAACAGCGCGTGCCCGGCGGAGGTCTGTTGTTGACCCGCGACCTTCGGTAGCAGGGGGTCGAGCTCGTAGGAGTCGCTGCGTGAGAGATAGTCAGGGAGGTATTCGAACGTGGCCGACTCGACACCCCGGCTGGTGTGGGCCCATAGGCGTCCAGCGGGGATGTCGTCTCCGCCGATCTGCACGATCACGTCTACGACTATGTCGGCCATGGCTGGTTCAACCCTCCCGTCGCCGGCCGAGCTGTCGCGGTCGCACCCGGCGAGGTAGGGACTCATCGGAGCGCAGCCGACCGACGTCTGTTTCAAATGGATCCAGGGCGCGGGGGACCGTCTCCAAGAGCCCAAGCGCGCGTAGCACTCGTAGGAGGTTCTCCACGCTGACCCCGCCGTCGCCGCTCTCAAGTCGCTGGATCGTGCTTCGCGCTACGTTCGCACGATCAGCGAGCTGGGCCTGGGTGAGTCCGCGGAGCTTGCGCCACGTCGTGACGTTGTCAGCAAGCTGGCGCTCAGCTCGGAGGACAGAAGGCGGGGTCTTTTTCGAAGTGTTAGGCATCATTTCTAGAGCATTATATGCCTTTAGACGCTTTATATCGGGCGTTATCATAGATTCTTTAGCGCGGTCGGCCCATGGCGGATGAGTCCAGGTGTATCGGCGGGGTGCCTACTCGGGCCAGGAGAATCAGATCGGCAGGTGGGGAGGCCCTTCACAACAGCAGCGCCTGCGCTCCACGAGGCTCTTCTTCTTCTTCTTCCTCCTCCTCCTGCTGCTGCCGGTGATGCTGATGCTGCTGCTGCTGCTGCTGCTGATGATGATCGTCGTCGTCGTCGTGGTGGTGGTGGTGGTCGCCGTCAGCGCTGCCTCCGTTGGCGTCGTCGTCGCGTCCTGATACGCCGACATCGGTCCCGGGGACGATCTGCCGACAGCGCGACGCCCAGGTGGCGGGAGCCTCCCGTGCGTGTGTCGTGGCTGTGTGCGTGTCGGATCGCCGCTGCCGCCAGGTGCTCCCGCCGCTAGGAACTTGGTCGGCCAGTGCGCACCGATCAGCGGCCAAGCACGCGGGAGATATGCGCGACGAGCAGCTTTGTCAGGTTCAGGGCAAAGCGCGCGTCGTCATGGTCAACCGGGAACTCGCCGTCCTGCTCGCCCTCCTCGGCGACGTGGCGTCCTCGGTGAAGGTAGTCGCCGACCCCGAGCGTCAGCCTGTCCAGCACCTTTGCTTCGGACCTATCCGCGAGGGTCGCGAAGATCTCCTGCTTGGCACCGGGCAGGGCGTCGAGGGCGCCTCGGCAGTGAAGGAACACGGACGGGTCGTCGTGGTTGGCGAAGGCGCTCTCGGCGTCGCGCAGGCGTGCGACTGCTGCCCTTAGCGACGGGTCACCGCGCGGGAGCACGATCTCGCTGGAGAGGTACTCGACGGTGCCGATTGGCTCGAGCACCCGTTTGAACCAATCGCTGCGGGCAATCTCGAAGATGAGGAGCGCCTGGTTGGCCTGGCCGAAACTCTGGAAGACCGCACGATCTTCAACTGGGTCATCCCGATAGCGCTCGTGATGTGGGCGGTCAGCCGCACGGGAGCATTGACCAAGGAGGAATCCGAGCAGGACCCGAGTACAGGCCTCGCCGCCAAGCAGGCATAGGGCAGCGACCAAGAGCGAACAGGAGAAAGATCATGCACAACCAGTTCAAGAACGACGACTTCCAGTTAGAACGACGACTTCCAGTTCGGCTTTGAAATCGTGCTCGGCTCGTGCTTCCGCGGGGCTGCGGACGCCGGAGAGGTGCTGGCCACCGCGGCTCGCATCAAGGACGGGGACGCCGACTCGTGGCTACGCGAGTGGGTCAGCTCCCTGAAGTTGCCTGACTTCGCTCGTGGAGATCGCGCGGGCTGCCTCCTGAAGGCGCTCGGCTTCGCCTCGGAGATCGCACGGCCGCCTCCGATCCCGAACGGAGCCGTCTCTCAAGCAGCATCTTCGAGCCGTCGTCTTTGGACGGTGGTGGTCTGTGCCTCGCAGCACGCTCGTGAGTCCGTCGGTAGCCACGCGGGGGGCTGTTCGGCTCGGCTGGTAGCAGGGACATCATCGCCGCGCGCCGCCATGCGACACATCGCCACGCAGAAGGTCGCGATGGCCAACCAGGTCGTTGGGATCAGGATGAAGAGCATGTGATGCTAGGAGTCGATCACCTTGAACCGATGCCCCCGGACGATCGCTTCTTGTAGAGGGCCAAGACCGGGAGCGCCCCCCATTCATTCAGGGGGTACAACCGTAGACGAGTTGCCGCTCCCCTCATGCCTTCGTTTCCTGAAGTTCGCCCACGTTGCGGCGACAAACCGCGCGGTCACTCTACGAACACGGGCTACTACGGACGCTCCCGGAGCGGGTCGCGTCTCATAAACCGGGGGAATTGAAGTTGCGGGCGTAGCCTCCGCTTTGTCCTGACAAGACCAAGCGATGGAGGTACGCCCGCATGGAGAAGGTAGCCCCGAGCGAGAGGTTCCGC
>JBEKXJ010000096.1:0-5084 GCA_049512215.1 Solirubrobacteraceae bacterium | reverse complement strand
TCAGGAGGCATCAAAAAGGCTTGATCACGCCGACACTCGATGAAGTTCTGGGGCATACCGGAAGTCTCTAAAGCCTCCCGGACGGCACCCCTTTGTGCGACACCCTCCCCAGGGGTAAGCGATCGTGTCGCAAGCCTGCGCCGATGCGCCTTGCGGATCGTCCTGGGCGAGCGTGAGCGCAGACCGGATGGACTCAGGTTCCCGGCGGCCTGTACTCGGGTGCCATCTTCGCCGCCGCATCAACCTCCTCAGGCGTGAGCAGTACGACCGTCCTGGCTTTCACGGCGCCAGATCGGTTGATGCTGAGCGCGACCGCGGCTGCGACCTCATTGCTCGGGTACTCGGCGATCGCGTAAACGTCGGCGTCGCCGAACGCGAAGTAGAAGCTCTCCAGCTTCCCGCCACTGGCAGCGATGAGTTGCTCGACCGCCTCGCGGCGAGCGGTTCCGCCCTTGTCTGCGACTCCTCTGACGCCCTCGGTGCTATAGGACGCCTCGATCAGATACTTCGGCATGATGCGCCACCTCCGGTTGGAACGAGGCATCATCGCAATAGGTGAGCGAGTATGCGCTCAGCTTCCAACTCGGCGGCGGGTCAGGTGCTGGTGTCCGGTGCGAGGCCGAAGTCGGCGAACCCCAGACACGAGTGCTTGGATGGCGAAGCGGTCGTCCCAGCCGACGCACTCGAAGCTATCGCCTCGGACGAGGACCGACAGTGGTTCCCAGTTCCCTCAGATCATCAGTGTGTCGGCCGGCTGTCCCAGCAGTATGCGCCCCTGCAGCTCGCGCGAGGCGGCGTTGACCTGGAAGTGGGCCGTGGCTGTGTAGGCATCGCGAAAGCGCCGCTGAAGCGGTGAGTCGTCATAGATTGCCGGTCCGCCCGCGAGGTCATACAGGTCGCGGACCACCGCCGCCGAGGTGCGCGCAGCGTGGGTGGCCGCCAGGCGCAGGTCGTTGCGCAGGGGAACGGGCACTGGTTCATCCTCCTGCGCCGCCGCCCATGCAGCCTCGATCGCCGCGTAGAACAGTACCCGCGCCGCGCGCAGCGACGCCTCCGCCTCGGCAGCGACCGCTTGCGTCGCCGAGCGTTCGGCCAGCGGGCGGGTCGAGCCCTGCCCGACCTTGTGCGCCGCCAGCGCGGCGAACTCCTCGATCGCGCCGCGCGCGTTGCCCAGAGCCGCGGCCGCTATCGACAGCGCGAAGTAGCCGAAGACCGGGAAGCGGTACAGCGGCCGCTGGATGAGCGGGCCGTCGAGTAGGCAGAGCACGCGCGCCGCCGGAACGAACAGCTCGTCGGCAACGGCATCGCGGCTTCCGGTGCCGCGCAGGCCGAGCGTGTGCCATGTGTCCACGATCTCGAGCTCGTCGCAGAGCATGCCAACGCTGCTCGGCCGCGGCGGCGCGTCGCTGGACGTACCGTTGCCCTCGACGAAGCAGCCCGCGAACAGTACGCCGGCATGCATGATCCCGCTGCAGTAGGCCCACCGTCCGCTGACGATCACCCCGCCGTCGACCGCTCGCGCCCTCCCACGCGGGGCGAAGATTCCCGCCGCGATCCCCTGCGGGTCGGCGAACAGCTGGTCGCGACCCTCCGCAGGCAGGTAGGCCGCGAGCAGGCTGCTCGTGGCGGCGATCGACACACACCAGCCGGCGGACGCGTCGCCGCGCGCGATCTCCTCAGCGCAGCGCAGCGCCAGGCCGGGCGCGAGCTCGAGGCCGCCGACCTCGCGCGGAGCGCCGGCCATCATCAGACCGGACGCGCGCAGGCGCGATAGCAGCTCGCCCGCGAGCTGGCGCTGGCGCTCGGTCTCCGGCGCGAGCGAGCGCGCCAGCTCGGAGATCTCGCCGGCGAGGAGTTCCATCGCCGCGTCGTCGGCTGCTGCGTCATGGAGCTGCGAGTCGTTCACGGCACCTCGGTTCGCTGGGCGCGTGCAAGCCTATCGCCGCCGGGGAGCATCGGGCCGGCGAGGAGGCTCGCTCAAAGCGGCTGGGATCCCCGAACGCGCGCCTGGGTCCGTACTACTGCGAATATCGTGGCATCGCGCTACTCGCCGCGGGCTACACCGACCCCCGGCCTCGAGGACCGAGCGCCACACCGGACGCTGCCGGGACGCCCGCGGCCGCTACCCACCTGCCGACGATTGGTAAGCCTCGGCCAGGAAACGCTCCACAACGTGAAGAGCGCGAGCCGGCTGACGACGGCCAGACGCCTCCGGAAGGTTGTGCAGGCCGGGCGAGGTGAGCGAGACCTCGTCGGTGACGAAGTGCTCCTCGGTGCCGATCGTCTTGTCAGGCCTCGGGGATCTCGCGGCCAAAAGCGTCCAGCCGTCCGTCGTTGGCGCGGTGGCCGGCTCGTCTTGGTCGTCATCTACCTTCCGGGCATGCCACGCGCAGCCGAGGCCGATCGCTACGGTGAGGTCTTCAACGAGGTCGCCGAGGAGTATGACCGTCACCGGCCGGCCTACCCGGACGCGCTGATCGACCAGGCCTGCGAGGTGGGGGGCCTCGATCCCGGCGCAACGGTGCTCGAGATCGGCTGTGGTACTGGCCAGCTGACACGCAGCCTGCTCGCCCGCGGCCTGCGGGTGACGGCGATCGAGCCCGGCGAACGGCTGATCGCGCGGGTGCGCGCTCAGCTCACCGGCGCCGGGGAGGTGGAGTTCGTCAATCGGCGTCTTGAGGAGGCGTCGCTGCCGCACGCGCATTACTCGGCCGCGTTTTCGGGATCGGCGATTCACTGGGTTGATCCGGGTGTCAGTTGGCGCACGATCGCCGACGCGCTGGTGGACGGCGGAACCCTTGCGCTGGTCTCCTACTTCGGGTTGCAGGAGCCGCGTAGCGCCGGCGATCAGCAGGCCGTGCGCGCCGCGATGGCGAGGGCGGCCCCTGAGCTTGCCGCCGACTGGCCGACCTACCGCGACCTGGACGGCACGCTCGGGGGCGTCGATGAGCGGCGCGGCAACGTGTCGGAGGCATGGGCGTGGCTGGGAGGCTACGAGCTCGCGCGGGGGTATGCCGCAGACCTGTTTGAGGACACGCAGGTCGCCGCGTTACCGACACTTCTGGAGCACACGGCCGACGCGCTCACCGCTCTGCTCGGCACGATGTCGTTCTGGGCGCGGCTCTCACCCCGCCAGCGCGACGCTCTGCGCGCCGAGAACCACGCCCTCCACGAAAGGCTCGGCCGGCCGATCCGCTCCAGCACCGCCGCCTGCCTGGTGACGGCCCGACGCGTTCAGCGCATCTGACCGCTTTGCGTGACCTCGCCTAGGCACAGGCATTCAAGCGATCGCCATGCCGTAGTGTCGCAATTGGAGCCGCGTTCGCTTTCGCCATGGCACTGCCCTCGCTGGCGCGACCGCTTCGGCGACGATCGAGCGGTTCGTTCCGTAGGGGCGCTCCTGGATCTGGGAGCCCGCCGGGCAAGACGTGTTCGTGGCGATTGGCGAGAGCCACGCGCCAACGCGCTGCGACACCCGCTTTGCCGTCGCCGCGGGCTTCGGCGCGAGGCGAAGCCGTGTCCCGCAAGGGGATCGGCTTGCGGCACAGCCTCGGTCATCGCTCGGCGAGCTGCCCGCGGCCCCGGTTGTCCGGACTGCCGATCCTGCTCGGCGGCGGACGGCCGTTCTTGCAGGCGCTGCCCGAGCACGTGCAGCTCAACCTCATCGAAGCCGTACCGGCACCGGGCGTCACCCACCTCCACTACGAGGTGGTCCGATGATCCTCGTCACCGGCGGGCTGGGCATGATCGGCGCCCACACCGCCCTCGCGCTGGCCGTGTGGGACACGAGGTCGTCGTCACCGCGCACCGGCGGACCGAGGTCCCGTCGTTCCTCGCCGGCCCGGGCATCGCTGGAACCGCTCGACGTCACCGACCGGGACGCCTTCCTCGCCCTCGCCGGTCGCCACGACATCAGTGACGTCGTCCACCTCGCCGGCAGCCTCCCCGACGAGCCGTCGGCGGCTACGCTGACGCCATGCCGATGCCTAAGCGGTCCAGCGTCGATGACTTCTTCGCGCAACTCAACGACGTCCAGCGGCCGCACCTCGAGGCACTCAGGGAGCTGAGCCGCGATGCCGACCCGGAGGCGCGAGAGGAGCTGAAGTGGAATCTGCCGGTGTACGTACGCGGCGAGAAGACGAGCCTGTGGATGCTTCAGAACTTCAAGAACCACTGCTCGCTGCGATTCCCACCACCGTTCTTCGCCACCCAGAAGGCCGCGGTTGAGGCCGCTGGATACGAGGCCGGTGAGGGCTTCATCAAGCTCCCTTACAGTCGCGTGCTGCCGACCGAGCTTCTGAAGGCGCTGATGCAGGCGCGGGTCGAGGAGTACGCGGCGACCGGTGCCGGCTGGAACGACCGCTGACCCCGGCTACTTCCCGTGAGGGCCGCGGTCGTTGAGGTCGCGATCACCTGGCCGTAGTCACCGCGCGCCTCCCCGAACCACAGACGCAACACGCCCGCTTTCACGAATAGGCAGAACTCTCGCCTGCTCCGAGTCGGGCGGGTCTCGCTTCCGCTCTCAGCCGGATTGGCCTGCGCGCCCTGCTTTCGTACCGCGACAAGCATCTGCCCCGTGCCGATCACGGCCCCGGATCGCGCGGATCTCGCAACTAGTGCGGGGCCAGGTGCTTGCAACGAGATGGCTAGCACCCGTTGCACGGAGCTGGCGAATTGCTGGTCCCGACGAGGATCGCAGCCGAGACCTGTTCGATTCGTGTTCCCGCCGCTGGGAAGTGGGATCGATCAGCGCTTGGCTCGTCGGCAGCGTCTTGTGAGCGTCCCGTTTGTCGCACCTTCATCGGGCAGTTCATCGGGCGGGCCTTGCGACAGGCCCATAGCGGGGACATGACTGAGCGCCAGCTCGGCGGTCCGGCGGCCCGTCCAGGTTGGGTCTACGGGCGGCTACCGGATAGCCGAATAGCTGCTACTGACCGGGCCTCGGGAGCACTCGCTTGCGTATGTGGCTGTTGCACAAAGCCCTCTACGAAAACCTGGGCCGCGCTCGCTGTGACGGTCGCTGAGGGGGCTGGCAGCGCCGGAGCCGGGCTGGGCGCGCCGAGGGCGAGCGAGGACTTGCAGCT
>JBEKXJ010000095.1:0-5558 GCA_049512215.1 Solirubrobacteraceae bacterium | reverse complement strand
TCAGCTATGCCTAGGGAGGCACGCGATGCACGCGTCGAGCAGCACACCCGAGCCACCGGCAAGGACGCCGGGGACCGGGCGCGGCCTCGGCGCCTATGTGATCCGGCCGAGCGACGCCAGGCCGGGGTGAGTGGTGCTGTATGCGGGCATGCTCTTCATGCAGCTGTTCTGCGGCGCGTTTCGCGCATGGTTCGTGAGCTACCCGGTCCTGTGGATCGCGTTCAAGATCATCGGCCAGCCCACAGGCCCCGTCTACTACCTCGCGTTCACCGCCGGCTTCGGACCGCTCGCCCTGTCGTTCGCAACGCTGATCCTGCCACTGGGAGGCTGGTTCTGGGAGCAGCAAGCAGGCGGACGCTCACCCTCAGAGCGCGAGCAGCTCATCTTCGATGACGCGATTCGCGACACTCCAGCACGCCGACCCGCAGCTGCGGCCACCCAGGCGCTGGGCGGTCCTGGACGCACACCATTCCTCGAAGCCGTCCTCGCGCACGAGCTCGGGCACCTCAACTCAAGCGACGCGCGACTAACCGCAGCGCTCCGCCGCCTCACCACCCCGCCCCGCGACGAAGTGCGCCGCGGGCTGCGTACCATCACCCTGATCGCCACCGGAGGCCTCGTCGTCTGGCTGACCCGGGCGCCGTGGGGCGCGTACTGGCGCTCGCGCGAGCACCACGCCGACGAGTACGCCGCCAAGCTCGGGCAGGCCAAGTCCCTCGCGCGGTTCCTCGAGCTGAACGCGCTCGACGACGACCGCCAGTCCCGTTCATCTGGCTCACCAACACCAGCCACCCACCGGTCGAGCACCGCATAGACCGGCTGTCTCACGAGAACCCGATCTGAGCAGCACCAGAGAACACCGAACTAAAACCCGCAGGACAGACAGGAGTCCGAACATGACGCCCCTCGCCACGATCCCTCTGAACCACGCGCGCCGCACCCGTCCGGGCGCCTCGCAATTCCTGCAGCGCACCCGCCGAACGCACCCCGGCATGGCCGGCCCGGCGCGGCTTGCGATCCCCGAGCCAACGGGTCGCGCGATCCCCGGAGATACCCACCCGTTTTCGCCGCTGATCGACGCGAAGGCCGCGAGCCAGTTGCTCGGCGTCCCGCACACCTGGCTGCTCGCGCAAGCCCGCGAGCGACGCATACCCCACCACCGCCTCGGCCACTACGTCCGCTTCAACCCCGAAGACCTCCAAGAATGGCTCAAAGAAACGCGATCCATGCCGCACGACGGGCACTTCCAGGCTCGCCGCAGACGTCTGTGAACGCAAGCGAGACACGCCGTCCACGAGCAGTCACACGGCGCCGCTGGCGCCCAGCTCAAGCGCCCGCCGAGCGCTCCGCCCTGGTTTGGGCACCGAGGGGTGCGGAGCCCTTTGATGCTCCTTGCGCGCGGGCGGCGGACTTGGCGTTGGCGGCGCGGCGGGCGCACAGTTACGGGTTGCGCCGGGGTCGGCGCCGTTACGTTCATCGGAGGCGGGCCTTCGGCCCTTTCGCCAGCGCGTGACCGCGATCAACCGGCGAGCCTATCCTCCACACGGCGCGCGAAGGGACCACCAGTCATGTAACCGCTGCGCTCAGGTCGTCGACTGCCGCGGCCGGGATGGCGTTGGCAACGCCGCGGGCCCGGGCATCACCCGTGAGATGGATCTAACGGCCGTCGTAGCGCCGCGATGAGATGCGGAACGTGAAGGCCCTTAGCCACCCAGCTTGGTCGCCGGCAGCGCTGGCTCTGGCGGCGTGTCGGCCTGCCATCGCTCGCCCTGACCAACCTCCGGCAGTCGAAGGCGTCCGCACAGACGGCGCGCGACGAACCGCAGATCGTGCATCGGGCGGCGATCCCGGCGTAGGCAAAGGCGGCCGCGGAACGGTTGCGGGGTGCGTGGGAGCGGCTCGCCGCTCTCAAGGCAGGCGAGTAGCTCGCATGCCCGGTATGCTGCCAGCCGCTCAGCCCGGCAGTAGAGCTTCTCGGCGTTGTCGGAACGGTGGATCGCCGGGCGGACTACCTCGATGATGTCGCCCGTGTCGACGCCTGGGTCGACGAAGTGGATCGTTGATCCAATGCGGTCGAACCGGCCGTCGTACAGCGCGAAGAAGAAGCAGTGACAGCCGCGGTAGTCAGGCAGATGCCCGCCGTGGATGTTCACAATGTCAGCCCCGATCCCGGTGATTGTCTCGCGCGATAGGATCGTCGTGCAGGTGATGACGCAGATGTCCGGACGCGCAGCTGAGACCGCAGAGGGCACCCGTGCGTCGTTGATCGACTCGACTGTCAGGATCTCGGCGTCGGCGTGCGGTGAATAGCCGCGCAACTCGTCGGCGAAGTACGCGCGGCGGTAGCGGTTGAGCCCGAGTGCCGTGCGCCGTGCGCGGTGGTACTCCGCCGCGACGGCGTCGCGCCACTTCCCCCTCCGGCGCAGCGCCCGACGCTGCGCCGCCTGCGGCTCGACGACGGTCGCCACCATGTCGAAGCGCTCGCGCAGGAGTCGGTCCATGTGGAGGTTGTGATGATCGTCGCCTCTAAGCAGCGCGACCCGTAGCCGCGTCATGTTCGGCGAACTCCGAGCGCTCGGGGTGACCGATTGCTGGCGATCACTCTGGTAGTCCATAACAGGAAACTATCCTAAAAGTCCCGATCCTTCCTCAGAGGGCCTCGGGACGCAAGCTGACGGGTTTTCGGATAGACACTAGGGCCTTATGCAGCGGAGGACAAGTCGCCCCACGGCTACCGTTAGGACGAACGTCACCCCGTTCGGGGTGACGACGTGGACGTTGCCCGTCCGGGGTGAGGAGGCACTGCGCTGGGCAAAGCACCAGGGCTTTGGCTTCGTTCACCTCGACCTTGACGATGTCGCGGGCGGTGGCAGGGGGGGTGTTCGCGCGCTTCGCACGACGGCGACCAACTGTGGCGTGCGCCTAGCCGGCTTCGCGCTTAGCAGCCTGCAGACCGCGGGGATTCGCGATCGGCGCGCTGCTCGGCAGATCATCGACCGTGGCCTTGATGTCGCGCGTCGGCTCGGTGTCAACTTCATCTACCTCCCGTCCTTCGGCGCCGCGGAGATCCGTTCGGAGGACGACCTGCGCCGCACGGCCGAACTGCTGCGCCACGCGCTGGAGCGCAGCGACCCCGGGATGATCGTGGCGAGCGAGAGTTCGCTGTCCGCAGAGGCCACGATCCGGCTGTTCGACGCGATCGGTGACCCGCGCGCCTGCCTGCTGTTCGACACGCAGAACCCGGTGTTCGCCGGTCGCGATCCCGTGGCGCTGGCGCGCGCTGTGGGTCACCTAGTCGGGCCTTACGTCCACGTGAAGGACGGTCGGTCGCGCACGGCTGACGCGGTCATCGGTTGTGGCCTCAGCGACGTCGCCGCGACCATCGACGCCTTGACCGACGGTGGCTTCAGTGGATCGTTCGTGCTCGAGAACGAGTACCGCTTGCGTGCGAGCGCTCAGGCGCAGGCTGACCAGCTAGCGCTGAAATGCCTCATTGAGCAATTCGTCGAGAGAAGCGGCTCGCCGTGACGCTTGCCATCCACGGGGGAGCTCGGAGGCACGATCTCCGCTGGCCTGAGTGGCCGCAGTCGAGCCTGCGGATCGAGGAGGCCGCCCTGCGCGTCCTGCGCTCAGGTCGGTGGGCGATCAGCGGCATGAGTGCCGGTGCCCCGTCGGAGGAGAAGCGGTTCGGCGACGCCTTCGCCGCCTACCACGGCGTGCCCTACGGCGTCCCGGTCTCCAACGGATCGGCCGCGCTGACGGTGGCACTGGAGGCTGTAGGGGTAGGCCACGGTGACGAGGTTCTTGTGCCAGGCCTCGTCTGGGTCGCCTGCGCATCAGCGGTCGCGCGCGTTGGCGGCATCCCGATTCTAGTGGACGTCGAGGAGCACACGTTTTGCATGTCACCCGCGGCCGCGGAGGCCGCGATCACGGCACGCACGCGGGCGATCTTGCTCGTCCACCTGTACAGCTCAATCGCCGATCTCGACGCGTTCGCCGCGCTTGCCACCGGGCACGATCTCGCGCTGCTCGAGGACTGTGCACAGGCACATGGTGCGATGTGGCGTGACCGCCACGTCGGCACATTCGGGGCAGCGGGCTCGTTCAGCTTCCAGAACTCGAAGCTGCTCACCGCAGGCGAGGGCGGCATCGTCATCACCTCTAATCCCGCGCTCTACGAGGCGGCCCAGCAGTTGCGCAGCGACGGCCGGCGTTGGGCTGCGCAGGTGGCAGAGCCAGGCTTTCCAGACCTTGACGAGGTCGGCGAGCGGCAGGGTCACAACCATTGTATGACTGAGTTCCAGGCGGCGATTCTCCACGAGGCGCTGGCGGACCTTGACGAGCAGAACCAGCGCAGGCTTGCCAACGTCGAGCGCTTCGAACGCCAGCTCGCCGCGGTCGCCGGGGTGTCCGTGGTGCGCCAGCGCGACGAAAGAGTGACTCTGCCGACCTTCTACCACCTGCCGTTGCGGATCGAGCGCGAGGCGTTCGCTGGCGCGAGCATCGGCCGCGTCGGCCGCGCCGTCGCCGCGGAGGTCGGCCTGTTCCTCGAGCCGGTCGACGTCCCGCTCAACGCCCACGCGCTGTACCAGCCGTCGCGGTACCGGCGGTTCTCGCCGGCGCGTCGCCGGGCGCTCGACCCTAATTCCTTCACTCTTCCGTCGGCGGCGGCACTGTCGTTGAGCTGCTTCACCGTTCCTCATCATGCCTTCCTGGCGTCCGAGCAGCACATAGACCGGCTGGTCGAGGCCATTGCCCACGTCCAGCGTCACGCCGACACACTGTGAAGGGCACGGACATCGGCCGGCTCACCGCAGTCCGGGAGTCGACCTTCACGGTGCGCCGCGAGGCGCTGATCGGCGACGGCGTCAACCCGCTTCGCGCCGCACTGGCTGGCCGGCCCGCTATGGCGTTCGTCAGCCCGACCGTCGATCGTCTGTACGGGGCCCGAATCCGAGCGAGGCTGGCCGACGCCGGTGCTCATGCGGTGATGGTCGTACCCACAGGAGAGCGGAGCAAGGTCTTGGCAACGGTGCAGGCGATCGTCGAGCGCGCCAACAGCGCGCGGTTCAGCCGGCGCGGCGTGTTCCTAGGCATCGGCGGAGGGATCCTGCTCGACACGGTGGGCCTCGCTGCGAGCCTCTTTCGCCGCGGCGTGCCGCACGTCAAGATCGGAACAACGCTCGTCGCCCAGGTCGACGCGGCGATCGGCATCAAGAGCGGCGTCAACGCGGACGAGACCAAGAACCTCGTCGGCGCATTCCTCCCCCCCGAGCTGGTCATCACCGACGGAGCGTTCCTCGCCACGCTCGGACCACGTCAGATCCGGTGTGGCCTGGCGGAGATTCTGAAGCTCGCGATCGTCCGCGACGGGCGGCTCTTCGCCCAGCTCGAGTCGCACGGAACGCACCTGCTCTCCGCCGAGCGGGACGACGACGCCTTCCGGTCGTTGATCGACCGCTCGATCAGTGGGATGCTCGCCGAGCTCCAGCGCGATCCGTATGAGGCAGACCTGCAACGGCGCGTCGACTTTGGGCACACAGTTAGCCCGTCCCTCG
>JBEKXJ010000094.1:0-5243 GCA_049512215.1 Solirubrobacteraceae bacterium | reverse complement strand
GGACGGCAGAACATGTGCGATGGCTGCCCCGACATGACGGTGTGGAACGACCGCCTCGTGTGGTCGTGCAGATTGGAGGAGCCCGAGCGCTTCGGGGACTTCGTGCAGATGGTGCCCAAGAGTGGCTGAGCGTTATCACGATCGCAGGCGGCCAAGGAGGCCGCCATCGCGAAGGGCTGCGAATGAGGCCCGTGCCCCGGCGCGCGGGTCCCGCGGTCGAGGACCCCGGTAGTGCTCATGCACGAGGTTACCGAGTGGTGGTCTGCCCACGGCCCGACGGCGTGCCGACACTGGGAACCCTCATCGTGGCCCCCACTCCATCTAGACGGAGTGCGTTGATGGACGCCGACCCACGCACCGAGCTCGAGCGCTGGCAGGCGGCTCGGGCGACGAACTTCTACGACGCTACGCCGAACCTCGCGCGGTCGCTGCGCGTTCGGCTCGGCGACGACGGCCTGCGCGCGATCGAGCCGGGGCTGCGCGCATTTGGCGAGGCTGTTGCGAAGGTGGTCGAGCCGGCCGTCCAGGTGCTCGAGCTCCGTCCGCCATCGCTGGCGCCAGCGGATCCGCTCGGGCGGGAGTCGCAGCGCGTCACGTTCGACCCCGAGTACGCGGGGGCCGGCCGGGCCGTCTGTGCCTCCGGCATCGCCGCCGCGCCGCCGTTTGAGCAGGCGGCACTGCTCTACCTCCTCGCGCACGCCGGCGAGGGCGGCCACGCCTGTCCCGTCGTCTGTACGGCGGGTTTGATCCGGGCCCTGCGGCGGCACGGCTCTCCAGAGCTGCAGGAACGTTTCCTGCCGCCGCTGCTCGAACCCGACTACGACCGCTGCCACCGTGGAGCGCAGTTCCTGACGGAGGTGCAGGGCGGGTCCGACGTCGGAGCCAACCGCGTCGAGGCGGTGCCCGACGGGGACGTCTGGCGGATCTCCGGCGAGAAGTGGTTCTGCTCGGTCGCAGACGCGGACCAGTTCCTCGTCACCGCGCGGGCGCGTGGCGCGCCCCCGGGCACGCGCGGGATCGGCTGCTTCCTCGTTCCACGCCGCCTCTCCGACGGGACGGCGAACGGGTTCCGGATCCGCCGCCTGAAGGACAAGCTCGGTACGCGGGCGCTCGCCACCGGCGAGATCGAGTTCACGGGCGCGCTCGCGCACGCGATCGGCGCGCCGGAGGATGGCTTCCGCATCGCTGCCGGTGTCGTCCTGAACACCTCGCGCTGGCTGAACGCGCTCGGCTCGACGGGGCTGATGCGCCGCGCCTACATAGAGGCAGCGAGCTTCTCCCGCTTCCGCACCGCGTTCGGCCGCCGGATCGCCGACTACCCGCTCGTGCGCGAGAACCTCGCCGTCATGAGGGTAGAGGAGCAGGCAGCTCTTGCATCGACCCTCGAGCTGACGGCGCTGGTCGACGCGATCGACGCCGGCACAGCCGACAGGGAGGACCGGGCCTGGCACCGGATCCTCGTGAACGCGAACAAGTTCGTCACGTCGCTGGCCGCGACCCGCTGCGTCCGCCGAGGGATCGAGGCGCTCGGCGGGAACGGCACGATCGAGGACTTCTCGCCGCTGCCGCGCCTCTACCGTGACGCGATGGTATTCGAGAGCTGGGAGGGGACGCACAACGTCCTCTGCGACCAAGTCCTGCGGGACCTCGTCCGTCTCGACGCGCTGGACATCGTGCTCGAGCGCGTCCACCGCTGCCTGCCTGTGGGCGGCGGCGGCGGCGACGCGGCCGCGGTCGCCGAGGCGCTCGACAAGCTCGCGCCCCGGCTACGGCGGTCGCTCGCAGGAGGGCCGCTCCACTTCCGCCGGCAGCTCGACCTGCTCGTGCGCGCGCTGCAGGCGGCGTGCCTGCTCGCCGACGGGGAGGAGGCGGCAGCGGCGCTGCACATCCGCCGCCACCTCATCTCCGGTTACGACCCGGAAGCCGACGCCGACTATGCGGAGCTGGTGGACGAGCTCGTCGGCGCCGACCTCAGATCAGGATGACGAAGCGGATCGCATCGCCGGCGTTCATGTCCCGCGAACCACCCTCGCGTAGGAGGCCTCGGCGTCCGAGCTTCGTTCCAAATTCACCGCCAAGCCCACGGCGTGGGCGGATCGGCTGCGCGCGCAGCGCCCAGATCACGTTTGGGCGCTTGCCGTCCAGTTCGATCGGACCGCCGACGGCGGTGTCCTGAAGCACTTGAACATCGTGAACCAGTCCGGCGAGAGCGACCGCCGTGGCCCGTGGCTACTGCCTATCGCGCATTGCGCCAGCTGGCCGTCTACATCCGAGAGTCAAGAAGCTTGGCTTTTCTGCCGATGCCTGACTGATGGAACACGCCCTCACTGGCCGGCGCTTTCTCGGAGCAGCAGGCGCAGTCGTGCTCGTGACTGGCCTGGTCGGGGCTTGGATCGGACTGCGTATCGGCGGTGCCAGGGTGACGCTTTGGGTTGATGATGGGTTCACCCCGCTGGCGGCGCTGATCGCGTGTGTGCTGTGCTTTCGCGCACGCGGCCGGCACAGTGGGCGAATGCGTGTGTTCTGGTCGCTGCTCGCGGGCGCCACCGGGTTGTGGACGCTGGCTGAGGTCATCTGGGGCTACTACGCGCTGATTCTGAACGTGGAAGTCCCCGCGATCTCGTGGGCGGACGTCGGCTACCTCTCGGCGATCCCAGTCACGGTCGCGGCGCTGGTGGCGCACCCGGCGACGGGCGGCGGCGGCACTCGCAAGGCGCGTTGGGTGTCCGACGGCCTGGTAGTCGCAACCGCGCTGCTGTTCCTCAGCTGGACGCTGGTCCTCGGCCCGCTGTGGCGCAGCGCCGATCTCACTACATGGACCGGCGTCGTGGCGCTGGCGTATCCGTTCGGCGACGTGGTGATCGTCTTCTTCATCGTGCTGGCCATCCGCGGGATGACCGGTACAGACCGGCTGTCGCTGTGGTGCCTGCTGGCTGCCCTACTGGTGATGGCGCTCTCTGACAGCACCTACACCTACCTGACCGAGGTGGGGAACTACACGAGCGGCGATCCGATCGACATTGGCTGGATCGCGGCATATCTCGGGATCGCGCTCGCCGCGTTCAGCTCGCAGTCCAGCAGCGCCGTGGTGGCGAGAGCCGAGCAACCAAGACCATCGCTGGCGTCGCTCATATCCCCGCTGTTGCCGGTGCTACTCGCGCTGACCGTTGCCGCCGTGGAGATCAGGCTCGGCCATCACCTCGACCACGCGGCCTGGCTGATGGCGTTCGGGCTGATCGCGCTGGTGCTAGCACGCCAGGGGCTGATGGTGCTCGAGCTGCTCACGCCCAGCCGATACGTGCAAGCCGGCATGATGCAGAGGCTCACGCGCGCGGCTCTGGGTGGCGCGGACGCCGGAGCGGGACCGGGCTCCGGCTATCAGGCTGGTGGCCATGAGCCCCTTTGACCTGAGCGCAGGGCAGTCCAGCCGCATAGGGTTCGCGCCCGCGAGCGGCCCATCAGACGTCAAGTGGATCCGCCCTGACACGCTGAGCTACCTGCCGCCCCCGCCGTCGGAATCAGCGATCCGGGAGCGCACCGAACGGGCGAACGCCTTGATCGTGATCGTGCTAACCCTGGCCTGTACCGCCCTGGCCATCTTCGATCTGTTCCTGCTGGCAGCAGGCTTCTGAGCCAGGTCCATTCGCGCTCTGCGCGCAGGCCCCGGCCTCGACTCGCTACTCCCTTCGCGTGAACTGAGCACGCTCGGGGGCTGGCCGGGTCGCTAGCAATCCGCAATGAGAAGCGTTCGCCGGGGAGGCAGTCGAAGCATGAGCGAGCCTCCTCTTCCTGGATACGGCCCCGAGGACCATCAGACCGATCGATGGGCACACTCAACCGAGCGCGCGCTGACCCGACGCCAGGGCGGCCGGCGACACGGGCCCCGACGCCAGGGCGCGAAAGCGGAGCACAGCGAAGCCCACACCAGAGACCCGCTAGGAATGAATTTCGCTAGTGCCCTGGCTGGCCTCGATCAGCGGTCACAGAGCAGTCGGCAGAATGGCCGTGGCGCCGAGCGCGGCAAGGATCGCGAATACGGCGAGGGGGGCTCCTCGGCGCGAGAAGGCCACGAGTGATGGCTGCGCGTTTACCTGTCGCGCGGCACGCCACCACAGGAAAGCCGAGAGGGACCCCGTCGCCGCGATGTTGGGACCGACGTTCAGCCCCAGGAGCAGCGCGCGCGGATGCGCGACGGGCCGTACCGAGAGAAGGACGGCAGCAGGAAGGTTGTTGATCGCGACCGACGCCAGCGCGCCGACTCCCGTAGTGCCCCAACCCCCAGCGCCCCCGAGCAGTTGCGCCGGTCCATTCCAGGAGCGCGCAAGGATTCCCAACGCAACGCAGACCAAGAACAGGCTGATGAGCACGACCGGCCCGACCGCGCGCACGATCTCCCGCCACTGCAGCCGACCGCGCACGACCTCGATCGCGGCCAAGACCAGTCCGACTACGAGGACGGGGATCGCGGGGTTGCGAAGCGCGATTGTGAGGACCGCGGCGGCTAGCGCGCCGGGTAGCCCCAAGCTGAGCGCGTCCCAGCTCGCGCGCTGCGGGTGTTGGCTCGCGGCTGCTCGCAGTCGGCGGCGAAAAAGCACGAACAACCCCAGCGCAGTGGCGAGTGTTGCGGCGACCGCAATCACGAGCATACGTGCGGCAAACGTGCCGCCGGAGATCGGCTGATGGTCTAGGACGAGCAGGTTTGTGAGATTGGACCCGAGGAGGTAGAGCGAGGATGCGTTGGCCATGTAGACCGTGCCATACAGAAACGCCTCCTCCTCAATGCCGCGTCCGCGAGCCGCATGAACCAGGACAGGCGTCAGGAACACCACAGCGGTGTCGAGGTTGAGGACAGCGGTGACTACCGCGACGAGCAGCAGGCAGGCGGCGAGCAGGGCCACCGGCGGTCCTGCGAGGCCCTGCAGGAAACGCCCGGTCTGCTCGAAGAGGCCATCGCGGTGGGCGATCAGGCCGATCAGCAGCAACCCGCTGACGAGCACGAACGGGGGCCAGGTTTGTTCTGCGGCAGCGCTCAGATGCACCTGCGGAAGCCTGCCAGGGTCGCGCACCAGCCGAAGCCACGGCATGATCACGAGCGGCTACGTCCTGGCTCGTGCCCCAGCCGTCTAGGTGTAAGTACCGAGAAGGTTGGTTCGCTCGAGTAGTCGGGCGATCGGGGGCTTGTGGCCGAGGGCTGAGTGTCTTCGGTGATGGTTGTAGTGCCAGAGTCATCCGTCAAGGGCCGC
>JBEKXJ010000093.1:0-5261 GCA_049512215.1 Solirubrobacteraceae bacterium | reverse complement strand
CGGCCGAAGACGGCCGTCCGAAGCTGTCCGCTGCCGACACCGTCAACATCTATGAGGTACACGGGGCGCGGATCTTCAGGCGCCCGCTGTGGCGAAACGTGCTCGACCACTGGAACGTGCTCTTCCCCAGGTACCCGCTGACCCAGCTAGAGGAAGTTCTCCAAGATCCATCGTTGCTCGGCGAGGGACTGCTGAAGAATGCGCGGACCGACGTCCTGATCACCTCATACGACACCAAGGGTCCGGGCCCACGCTTCTTTACACGGTGGGGAGCCTCGGGTGCAGGCACCGCTCCCGCCACTCCACCGGAGACCATGGTTCAGGTCGCGCTGGCGACGGCTGCTGCTCCAACGTATTTCGATCCCGAGAGGCTCAACGCGTCCGAGCTAGTAGACGGCGGGGTGTTCGCGGGCAATCCTGCGCTGGCCGCGATCAGCATGGCACTGCGCCGAACCGATGATCCCGCTCCCCTAAACCTCGGCGACCTGCTCATGATCTCGCTCGGCACGGGAGCGTGGGAACAACCGCTCGACTACGGTTGGGGCGGCATCCTGGGCTGGCTCAGGCCGCGCACGGGCGGGGAGGCGCTGCTCGAGGCGCTCCTGGGCAGCCAGGGCGACTTCGCGACGGAGGCGGCTCACATGATGCTCAACGGATGGTCGGCGGCATCCCTTCCCGGCGCTGGATCAACAACAGCGGGAGAGCGTGGGCCGACGTGGTGGGATCCAAACGTGCCACCGGCGAGCCTCGGCGGCGGCCCGCAATTTTGGCGCTACCAGGCAACGCTTCCCGAACCATGGAGCATGGATGACGTGAGCAAGCTGACTGAGCTGAAGCAAGTCGGAACACAGATGACTCAGCACTACGAAGCTGAGCTCAAACACTTGGCAGAGACGCTTATCCAAGCCGGACCCGTGCCAGCGTGACGCGCGCGAGTTGATTAACCAGGCCGACGCGTGACTTGAGCGTGTCACGGGCCGACAAAGCTGGTGCTGCGCCCTCGCGAGGCTATGGATAGGGATTATTGGCGAGCCACGCAGAGACGTCCCCCGCTATGTACCCGTGATGCTCAACGGGGTCTGCTCAGATCGTTTGGCTCGCCCCGGCGGTCGCCTGACGGCGCCGCGGGGTGTCTTGGCCCACACTGGGCCTCGTCGCGAAGGAGCTCGAGAAGCTGCGCGGTCGCTCGCCCTATGCCGCCGACAAGGATCTTGTGTTCTGCCATCCCGAGACGGGAAACCCGCTCGACTGCGCCAAGCTCACGCGGCGGTTCCAAGAAAGCGATCGGACGCGCCCACGTGCGCGAGATCACCTTCCACGAGCTGCGCCACACCTTCGGCACGCGCGTGGCCGCCGCCGGCGTGCCGTTGCGGACCATCCAGCACTGGACGGGGCCACGCGGACGCCAAGACGACCCAGGTCTATGCCCATTACCAGCCCTCTGACCATGAGGCCGACGCGGTCGATCTGGCATTCGCAGGCGAACGACCCGCTCCGAGGGCGGCCCGGCCCGGTGGGACGCGCAGTAGCCGTCGCGCAAGTTCGCGCGGGCGGAGCGAGCGCGGGCGCTGAGACGGCGAACGTTCGATCGGACGAGCTACGAGACGGCGACGAGCTGCGAGTCGGAGGCGTTCTCGGGCTGATCCTCGAATCCGACGACCAGATGGGTCCCGAACGCCTCCGCCAGTCGTCTTAGCGTCGTTACGCTCGTTGGGTGCTGACCGCTCTCAATTCGCGAGATCACCGAATGGCTTGTGCCGACGCGCTCAGCAAGCTCTTGCTGCGTCAGACCGAGGGCCTGACGACGCGCGATCACGATCCGGGCGATCCCCTCGTAGGGAGCGATCCGTGTGAGCTCCTTGCGGTACGCGGCGCTTTGCTGCGCGCGGCGCCGGCTCGCGGCCCGGTGAGTCGAGCCGACCGGCGAGACGCTCGCGCTGGGGGCGGCAGTCTTCTTGGAGGCTGGCTTGGTCTTCGGCACGACGTCCTCCCCATCGGTTGTTATCGAGCAGGCCACGGACTTTAGCATTATTGCGAAACAGATCGCGCTAGGGAGCGTCGCGTCCCGCAGCGCGGGGCGGTCGCCGTCGAGGCGTGTCCATCCTCCGCTTGAAGTCCTCCCAGCGCTCCTCCGCGACCGCGATGTCCGCCTCAGGAATCGACGCCGTGTCCTTGCGCAGCATGTGGAGCAGAACGATCAAGTTGCCCGAGCGCCGGTAGAGAACCCGATAGAGCTCGGGTCCATAGTGGCAACGTAGCTCCCGCAGCTGGCCGCGCACTTGCCTGGAGTGCGGGAACGGCGGCGGCGGCGCCGTGGCTGGCTGATCGTTCAGCCGATCGATCTGGAGGTCGATCGTCGGCTGCTTGCGCTCGTCGAGCCCGGCAACGAAGTCGTTGACCGGCTCGGAACCATCCAGTTCGCGGTAGTAGACGGCTTGTGTGCGAGGCACTTCCGCAGTTCTACCGGTGCCTTCGGTCAGCAGTCGCCTGAGCCCTCAGGCGGGCCGAAGCGGCCGACGGAAGGCTCCCTCCAACAAGCACGGCGGATGCCGTGGCGGTGGCTGCTATGAGCTCTCGACGTGGCGCCGGTAGATGCGCTCGGCCTGCTTGGCGTACCTACCGGGGAGCGCCTCATGCAATTCGGCCAGGAACGAGCCCTGTGGTGACGGTCGCGCCGGCTGATGGACACTCTGCGAAGTAGCGGTCGAGTTCGGCGCGGATCGCTTCCTGCTGGCGGGGATCGCGCGATGCACGCTCCAGTAGCCCTCCCGCGACCTCTTCCAGTACCGATGCTCGTCCAAAGCTGAGCCGACGAGATCGCTCCGAGGCTTGCCTCAATGTACGACGCGCGGATTCGCCCCGGTCGCGCCACCGACCTGCGAGCCCGCGCGTAGGGAATGAGCAGGTCATCGACATCCTCACCATGCCGGTAGAGGACGCCCTTGGCGTCGAAGACAATCCATCGGTCCAACCATGACGTCACCCTACTCTGCACGCGTCGATTCGATCTAAGGTATGCTCCGACTCAGCGATTCCGGAGGTTCTTCTCAGCCCAAGAGTTCTGATGCGCCCATCCGTGGCTCTGTTGCACTGTTGAGCTAAACCCACCGACAGCTTAGAGCAGGCGACGTGCGATTCCAGAACATGAATCCAGTGACACATTCCTACGCTTGGTCCGGCAACTAGTTAATGCCAGTTCCGTCTCTCGCCGTGCCCTTGGGGGCCCGAATGCCGTGGTTCAGTGTGACCGACCTCGACGGCCGTGTGTGGACCACCGCCGACGCCGATGGCAAGCCGGTGTCCGTCATCGCATTCTTGAGTCGGCATTCACCATATGTTAAGCACATCGAGACGCACCTCGGAGCCACCGCTCGGAGGCTCCTCGACGACAACGTGATGGTCCTTGGGATCTCCGCCAATGATGCTCGCGCCTACCCATCCGACAGCCGGGAGATGCTCGGCGAGCAGGTGCGACGTGCGAATTTCGCCTTTCCGTATGCCGTGGATGAGAATCAGCAGGCGGCGAAGGCATTCGAAGCGAGCTGCACGCCCGAGTTCTTTGTGTACGACCGCGAACTCCGCTTGGTCTACCACGGACAATACGACGGGAGTCGGCCCGACAACCACGTAGAGGTGACTGGCAGGGATGTCCTGCAGGCCGTCGATGCCACCCGCATGGGCGAAGTCGTCAGCGGAGATCAGCCCACAAGTCTCGGGTGCTCGATCAAGTGGCGCGCTGGCAACGAGCCCGGCTATGTGTTGGCGTTCTAGAGCTAGTCGTTGACGGGGACGGGCCATGGACGAGCACCTCGACGCCCTCGGCTATCTCCTCGCCGCCGTCGTCTTCTCGGTTGGCTTCCTAAGCGGGCGCATTCACACGAGCTTCGACTCCACCGTTCGGGCTGTCAGCGAGCGTTCGTGGAGGGTCCGCCAGGCCATCAGCGAGGGAGGTAGGCTGGGGCCAGCCGATCTCGCCGACCTGTTGGGTGTGGTTCACCGCTCCACGGACTACGTGGCAGTCGGTTCGCGTCTCTTGAACTGGACGCTCTTCGCAAGCACCTGTGCCGTCCTAGCCGATGCGCTCGGCTTGCGCGCGAGCGGTGTCAAGGCGCCGGACCACGAGATGCTCGTGCTCGGCCTGCTGTTTGCAGCCAGCCTTGCCGTGGTGATCTTCTCTGAGTTCGATGTCCGTCGAGTCTCGATCGAGCGACGCAGAGAAGTCGCCGCAAGCACCCTGGGTCGCCTTCAGAACCTTGCGCACTTGATGGCACATGCCGACATACCGCAGGCATCGCGTGAGCTCGCCCGCCTACGAGAGACGTTTGCCACATGGGGACTGCTAGTTGAGCTTGAAGCGTACGTCGACCTGTTGCGCGGCCAGCCTCACACCGGACTGAAGCGGATCGAATCGCTCGTGAGCTCGGGGGGGGATCTCTATGTGAGCCCTGTGGTCGGCGTAGCATGCTGCCTTGAGCTGGAGCGCCCAGATTCCGCGCTGGCGCTCCTGGCGCGCATCGCGCGCCGCGGCGAGAGCGTGAGTCACCTGGATCGTCTGCATCAGGCTCTCGCGGTCAGCGCTGGGCATCTGCCGGCGCTGCTCGCCAGCCAAGACTCCGTGGTGCCGGCGGACTCGCCCTGGGGCCGGAATCCGCCGCACAGCGTGGTGCAAGGCTTGATCGGACAGGAGATCGAGCGGCGCCGCGAGCCCATTCACGACCTCGCCCTAGACCTTGATCCCGCCAAGGTTGCCCAAACAGCCCCTCTAATCGTCACGCTCGATCTCTGGGAGCATGGCGGCGAACCGTCGGATTTCGCTTCCGACGGAACCCTGTCCAGACTGCTCCAGTTCGTCCTAGAGCCAGAGAAGCAGAGATCGGCGACCGCAGCGCTCAAGTCCTACGCCACGGGCTGCCACGATCCGATCACGCTTGAGTCTTTCGGGCTGCTCGCGTTTGCCTGCGGCGAGCCACGGACGGCGCTGGGGTTCTTCGAGTCGGCCATTCGCCTCGCTCCGGCCGCGGCGCGCTCCCACTGGGGTCGCGCCATTGCGTGTCAGAAGGTCGGGTGGTTTGACGCAGCAACGGCTTCCCTGCGGCGGGTTGCGACGTTGAGCGACAATGTGCCGCTGGTCTCCGTCACACGGCGGCTGTTTCAGGATCGGCCCGCTCGCGTCGACCTCGCTGACATAGGGAGCTTCTACCCGGAGGGCCTCGACGACATGGACCGGTTTGAGCTCTCACTGCTGGGCATCGATGTCGGCG
>JBEKXJ010000092.1:0-7614 GCA_049512215.1 Solirubrobacteraceae bacterium | reverse complement strand
CGCCATCATCGACCACACTCTCCCCGATGCACACTTCGTCATCACTCTCGGCAACAGGACGGTCGCGCGCCGCCACGTCGATACCGTCGCGATCGTGCGTGAGCTGCTTGAGACGCGCGGACTAATGCATCTCGGCTGCGTCCAGCGACGGATCGCCAGAGGCAAGCGCTTGGCCCCCAACAACAGCTACGCTGCAACCACGATCGCAGCCGAGACCGTCCTGATCATGCGCCGAAGCCCACCATGAGCAGCGACCCAGACGTGCGCTTCCGCGTCAGCGCATCCGTACTCACTCGTCTCGGCGAGGAGCTCATCACCGACAGCACCCAAGCGCTGCTCGAGCTGATCAAGAACGCTTACGACGCTGACGCAAGGACCGTCACCGTCGACATCAACACTACGCTCGTCACCGAGCTGCCATCCGCCGGGATCGTGCCCTCGCCAAGCGAGAACGAGATTCCCAGCAACCACATCGACGACAGGCAGGCGAGCAGCGAGGTCGATAGTCACAGCAAGCCGCTGGTCGGCTATGTGCGGATCTCCGACACGGGGCACGGTATGGACGCCGAGGCAATCCGGCAAGGCTGGCTGACTCTCAGTGCCTCGCCCAAGCAGGAGGTCAAGCGCCGCGGTGAAACGACCGCCGGAAAGCGCGTCCCGTTGGGTGACAAGGGCCTAGGCCGGCTTGGTGCCCAGCGACTCGGGGACCTCGTGCGACTGCGCACGCGTCCGACAATACCGCCACTGGTCGTCCCGAGCGGCGAGGACCCTTCCACCCTGCCGGTCGTCGAGCACCGTGTGCTGTTCCGCTTCAGCGACTTCAGATCCGAGGTGATGCTCGACACCGTCAACGTCGACTGGGAAACGCGCGACCTGCTCGCCGACGGAGAGCTCTCGTCAGACCCATGGCCGCTCAGAACACCCTGGGGGACCATCATTGAAATCGTCGGGCTACACGACACCGAGGAATGGCAGGCCACGGGAAGACTGAGCCGCGAGCTCAGCAAGGTCGTTAACCCCTTCAAGGGAGTGGAGCAGCTCACGATCACTGCCACGATCGACGGCATGCCCGTCGACATCGAGCGGGTTGGGCGGAGCATCCGGCGTGCCGCGCTGACAACCTGGAAGGCGACGTTCGACGGGCGCCGAGTGACCATCGACGGCCAGTTGAGGCCTCAGCACTTCCGGCCCCGCGACAAGCGCGAGCTTGGCGAGCTCGAACGGCTCCTGCTGCAGGACGGCGGCACGGGCCTCGCCGCTGCGATCAGCGCGACCCCAGCGCTCAAACCATTCAAACCCAGCCCGGGCAAAGACCCTTACCTCGTGAAGCTTCACCGTCGCGTAAACCTCGACGATGTCGGGGTCCCCGAGGGCATGCCCGAGCAGTGGTGGAGCACCGACAGCTGCGGCCCCTTCACGATGGAGATCGACACCGTCACGCTGCAGCTACGCGTCATGCAGGAGGCGTCACTATCGGTCTTCGACAGCCAGGCAACCTACCGCGAGTGGATGCGCGAGCGCGCAGGGATAGGCATCTACCGGGACGGCTTCCGAGTCGCCGCAGGCGAGGATCTCCTCGCGCTCGCCGAGGGATTCACAAGCGGAGGGTCGTTCTACTCCCTTAGGCCCGCGAACGTCATCGGCTACGTGGCGATCAGCGCGCACGGCAACAAGGCGCTCGAGGAGACGACCGACCGCGAGGGCCTACGCGATACAGCCGCTTCCCGCACCTTCACTACGGTCCTGCGCATCATCCGGGACGAGATCAATCGGGCGATGGACGAGTCCGGACGCGCCGCCGGCGACTATGTCAAACGCGTTCTCCGCGAACGCGCGGACACCGACCGCTCCATCGATGAGCTCTCCCGCGAAACCCGCTCGGCGCTCGAGCGCGTCGCGACCGTAACGCGCTCCATCGGCGACGTGCACGACGCCCTCGCAGTAGCCACCGCCGATGAGGGGCTCACGGGCGAGCACCCCGAGCTTGTCGGCCGCTTGACGGAGGCCGCGAACACCCTTAGCAAGACTGAGGAGGACCTCACACGGATATCACGCCTCACACCTCTCGTCGAAGCGATGAGTTCGGACGTCAGCGAGATGCGCAACGAGCTGGATGAGACCTACCAGCTGATCGGCCTTGGCCTCATTGCCGAGGCGCTCGCCCACGAGCTCACACACAGCGTCAGACGACTATCCGACCGCAGCAAAGCCATCCGCGGCGTGATCGCCGCGATGTCCATACGCGACCCAGAGCTCGACCTGTTTATCGAGGAGGTCGAAAGCGTCGCCCGCGGCCTGCGCACCCAGATCCGTCACCTCGACCCGCAGCTGCGCTACGAATCATGCAGGTTCTGGACAATCTCATCCTCAACGCCGAGTACTGGGTGCGACGAGACCTCGCCAAGGGCACCATCGACAACGGGCTTATCGAGGCTCGCATCGAAGGCGCTCGTTGCATCATCACTGACAACGGCTCTGGGGTCGACCCCGAACTCGGCGAGAGTATCTTCGAGCCATTCGTCAGCGGCAAGGCGCAGGGGCGTGGCCTTGGCCTGTTCGTCTCACGCCAGCTTCTAGCGGCAGAGGACTCCACACTCAGCCTCCGACCCCAACGCGACGCGCGGACGAGTGACTTCGTAATCGACCTCTCAAGCCGGCAAGCGGACGCCTAACTGCGCTGCGATGGCCGAGAATCAGCCCCCAACTGAGCTTGAGCAAGCACGGACCGCCGCGCGGCGTCTCCTGAAAAAGCTCGAGATCAAGAAGACGGTTGTCGTCGACGATCAGGCCGTGCCTGGGCCCGAGAACATGCTCGCCGCCTACGGCTCCAACCGCAAAAAGGCGCCTTTCCCGAAGGAGATCGCCTGGGATGAGCTCGATGATGAGGCCTGGCGCCAGCAAGCGCGCAGCTACTTCGAGGGCCTCGATAGCGAGCAGAAGCGCAAGCTCAACCGTCGCGCCCTCAAGGAACTCGGAGCCCGTCATGGCGGCGCCACAGACCTGGACCTCCTCCAACAGCTGCTCGGCGTCGACGAGACGCTCCTGCTCCTACCAGACGAGTGGCAGGCCAAGAAGGCGGCTCTCACCGCCACCGAGGGCGCTCCCGAGAATCTACTGGTGCTCTTCGACCGCAACCTCGGTGCCGGCCACGCCGACGGCGGCGTGTCCCTCCTGGAGATGTACCTGACCGAACAGCCCGGGGCGCGAGCCGCGCTGCTAACCGACACCATCACCCCCAATCAAGAGCTAAGCGAAGTCGAGCACATCACACGCAACGCCCCGGAGATCCGCCAGCGCACCCTGCTGGCGAGCAAGGCGAACCTCACTCCGACCGGGGCGCTGGAGTTCCTGAACGTTATGCGTCTTACCGCCAACGTACCGACCCTCATCAGCGTCCAGCAGCGCTTCCTGAACGCAATGGACGAGCATCACACGACGGCGAAGGAGCAGTTTGCGCAGTTGCAACCAAGGGTCCTTGAGGACATCGTCTTCCGCTCCTCCCACACCGAGGGCGCGTGGGAGTTCGACACGCTGCTCAGGCTGATCACACTCTTCCAGGAACAGGCGATGAGGAAGGGCATCCCCGATGAATCCGGTGCCGAGGACATCCCAGCGCTGCTCGCGAAGACGAGGGCTCTGATCGACCCGATTTATCCAGACTATGAGCCGTCCCTAAGCCTCGCCCGCAAGATCATGGCGGCCGAGCGATGGGCGTCAAGCGGCTACATCAACCAGCTCGGCCTGCCGCTCGCCAACGGCGACATCTTCGCGATCAGCAGCAAGTACTACATCCTGATGTGCCAACCGTGCGATCTTGTGCTGCGCGCTGACGGTCGCCGCAAGGCCTGCTCGACCGTCACACTACTGCAGCTCAAGCCGCTGGCTGCGTCGCCGGAGGAGGTCACGCCCGAACTTAGTAACCAGCGTCGCTATCACGACTTGCCGCTTGGATTTGAGCACGAGCCGCCAGAAGGGTTCGCCGTCATATTCGCCCCCTGGTACGACGTTGATGTGGCTGTTCTTGACCTATGTACGTTCCGTAGCGACGGCATGGCCATCATGGACCTCGCCGACAACGAGACGAACGTCCCGGCTGCCCTGACAGACGGCGTCAGCGCACGTCACAAGGCCGTACGAGACATAGTCGCCAGGAGGCTGAAGCTTGCCGCTGCCTGCGGCGAACTCGAGGCTCACCGGGAGGTCAGGCGCGACCTGCTGCGGGCCGATCGCGGGGACCTGCTTCCACCTGATCTGAACCGGCTCACCGATGATCGCCTGGTCTACAAGTGCCAGCGCACCGGACGCCTCGCTCCACCCTTCGCTGACGCGGCTCTGACCGCCCTGGCCTCCGAGCGCGCTCGCGAGGCGCACGAGCACGACCTCGACCGGTTCGGTAACCCGACCGCGCGCGCCTCCGCCCCACGCTGAACCCTCCAAGCTGGAGGCATAAGCTCAAGCAACGACTGCCGGGAGCAGTGCGCGGCACTTACTAACCCGTGGTAGTAAATAGGGGTCCTGCGGCGTAGGTGACGTGGCGCTCGTGGAAGTAGCGGGCGATGAGTGTGGGTTGTCGTTGGCGGCTGCGTAGGTAGCCGCGTAGGCTGGCGAGCATGTGGGTGAGGTTGCGGGGGCGCTGGCGGCCGAGGGCGTTGGCCTTGACATCGTTGTTGAGCATCTCGGCGGGGTTCAGCTCGGGGCTGTAGCCGGGCAGGTAGTGCATCTCGATCTGGTCGGGGTGAGCGGCGACCCAGTCGCGCACGATCCGAGCGCGATGGGCGGGGTGCCCGTCCACGATGAGCACGATCTTCTTGCCCTCAGCTTGGCGGATGAGGCGTTTGATGAAGTCCAGGAAGACCGGTCCGGTGAAGCGCTCGGAAAAGTTCCGGAAGCGCAGCGTCCCGGTGTTGCCCACGGCGGCGATCATGTTGGTCCGAAAACGCTGACCAGTGCCCTTGACGACGGGGGTGCGACCCACCGGCGCCCAGCTGGCGCCTGACTGGTGATCAGAGCGAAGACCCATCTCATCGGCCCACAGGATCTCTGCGCCCTGCTGGTAGGCGCGCCGCTCGATCTCTGGGTAGCGCTCCTCGATCCGCGCGCGCACCGCCTCAGAGGACTGCTCGCCACAACCGCCCGCTATTTACTACGCCGGATTAGTATAGGAGGTGATGGGGCCCGGCCGTGGGACGACTGACCCACGCCGCCCCGAGGCCACCATCAACTACAGGGCTGGACGACATCCATCCTGTTGCCGCTCAGCGAAGTTGTGTATATGCAACCTATCGTCCCACCCACTCGATACAGGCGATTCGGCACCAACCGGTGCAGCCGCATCCACTCAGGCAGCCGTCGCTACGAGACACGTTGACCTCGAACGACCGCCCCAGATCTGTGATCGTTGGTCCGATCGCCCGTGTTTGCTGGGGATCGGCGTCGGAAGGTTCAGATACGCTTCCCGAGCACAACTGGGGGGTCAACTACCTCTCACAGACACAACTTCAATGAGCGGCAACACCGGCAGTCCCGCTACCGCTCTTCCACTTCGACGGCGTTCGAGGCGCCGGCGACAAATGGGAAGTCTGCCTCGTACTTGGAGAGCACACGAAAGCGGTAGCTCGCAGGGCCGGGGTACCTAAAGCGATAGGACGCGTGGAAGCGCCCGTCGGACTCGGTGCGAATCACGTCGAACTCGAGCCACGCGCTGCTTGGAGACTGTGCCTCGAGCACGAGTTGCTTGCCGGCGGGCGGGATCGGGCTACCGTGCAGCACGCCGGTGAAGAAGATCCTTCCCTGCACGCTCGCGACGTGAGGAGCGATGCTGAGCGTGATCGCGGCGCGCACGTTCATCGTCAGCGTGCGCGTGGCCGCGGGCAGCCTGTCGTTGAGATGACTGAGGTAGGCCAGGCGCAGCGTACGCGAGGAGATCTCGCCCGGGAGGCTCACGCGAAAGCGTCCGTCTGGCCCGGTGCGGGGGCTCGGCATCGTGATCGGCTTTGCGCCCTCGTAGGCCGGAGTGGCGGTGAGGCCGATCAGGGCGCCTGTGATGGGGGTGCCGCTCGGGCCGGTCAGGCGTCCTGTGATCACCAGCGGGTGGCGGTGCTGGTAGCTGGTTGTGAGGTGCGCCTTGGCTGTGCTTGTCCAGTGCGCTGTGAGCGTGGCCTGTTCAGAAGCGTTCGTGCCGTTCACGGGCCCTCGCGAGAATGCCAGGGAGCCGCCGCTGCTGATTTCTCCCGAGCTGGCCTTCGCGTTGGCGTTGCTGGTGGAGATCGTCCCGTCGTAGACGACCGCCGTGTTCCCGGCGGCGTCCTTGACGGTGACCTTCAGCTGGTGCTGTCCGTTGGCGAAACTGGTCGTGTTGACGGGGACATCGACGGCTACCGTGCGCTTGCACGGCTGGGCGTAGAGGAACTCGCTCAGGCCACTGGAATCGGTGCCGATACTGGCGCACCTACCACCGTTGGTATCGGGAGTGCCTTCATAGACCGCCGTACCGTCGAGATCGACGATCACCCGGTAGACGCCGGGTCCTTCGGCGTCCTGCGCGCTGAACGTCAGATCCGCCGTCCCGCTCGCGGTGCTCCCAAGCAGCGGACCGGCGAAGCTCGTCGCGGTGGGCGTTGAGCTGTTCTGCAGCTCGACATCAGCGGCATACAAGCTGATCTCGGCGTTTACGCCCCCACCAGATCCCGCCGGACAAGTAGTCGCCCCCTCGAACGGTCCAACGCACACCGCCGCCATGAACAACTGCGTCCCCCCGGGATGGGTGATCGGCACCGTCCTGACCCCAGTGCCACTGCTGCCACAGGGTTCGACGTTGTACTGACAGTTGACCAGCACGTCCGCCTGTGCGTATTCGTTCTTCGGCGTAGCCACATACGCCTGGCCCTGCGGCGTGCGCAACGAAACGGTCAGCGCGCCACCGGCGATCGTGGAGCCCGCGGGCGCGGTGTACACCCACATTGGACCCCTATACGCCGTTTCTTCCGCGGCGGAGCTGTCGAACGCTGTGAGTGAGCCGCCGGGCTGACCGCAGGTTTCGCTTGGGCCGCTGTCATCCCCATACCCACCGATCGCGGAGCCCTGCCAGCCTTCGGTCGGGGCGGGCTGCCCGTCCGGCTGCGTGCACGTGACCTGCGTCCACTCGCCCGCCCGGGCGATAGATGCCGTCATCAGGCAGACACCAACCAGCAGCGCCACCAACAGCGCGGATTGCTTCGCGCGCCCGCGCGTGACCTTTGCGAACTCGACCATGTTTCAGCGCTCCTTTCGTCTTCCGCACGGAACGGCGACTTAGGCTGTCGCCCATATCGTTGTCGCTGAGCAGCCGCTCGTTCCCCCTAAGATCTTGCCGGTCCCGCCCTGATGGCGCGTAGTCGTCATCAGGCGAGTCCTATCTTGTTGATCATGACCCGCATCGCTGCGCACAGGATCCCTGGTGCCGCTGCCCTCGCTGGTGCTGTCCTGCTCGGCTGCCTGGCGCTGTCCGCGCGCGCGTCAGCCGAGGTCGGGGTGCCCGCGGGAACAGTGCAGCAGACAGCCGCGAACGCGCTGTTCCTGCAGTACGCGCCCGCGCCACCGACCCCCGGGATCATTTGCCTGGTGGATTCCGGGGTC
>JBEKXJ010000091.1:0-5471 GCA_049512215.1 Solirubrobacteraceae bacterium | reverse complement strand
GCGTCTAGCCCTGAAGTAGCGGGACCGTCACCGTGGAGGCGAACGTGTTGGCGTTATGGGCGATCGTGGGAACGTTCTTCGTCCAGATCCCGAAGTAGTCGTGGCTGATCTGGTTTCCGACGATCGCGGTGCCGGTCAGGGGCGTAGCTGCACTCCAGACGATGATGCCGACCGACTGGGTGATGCCTGCGTCGCTGTCGCCCGGCGCGCCGTTGGGATAGCCATGGAGACCGTCATTGCCGATGATGTTGTGTGAGATGACGTTGCCGTTGAGATCCTGTCCGGGTGCGTGGCTGTGCAGCGTCACGCCGCCCAGGCCGTTGCCCTTGGCGGTGTTGTAACTGACCGTGTTGTTGTACACGGCCGTTCCGGGAGCACCGCCGGCCATCAGGATGCCGCCGCCCTGTCCCTGGGTGCCGTTGCCCGTCACGGTGTTCTTGGTGATGAGGTTGCTGTGGACACCGCCGACGGTCGGTGCCAGACCGGCCATAGTAGGCGGCCCGGGGGCCGCGCTGAGGACGACCGCCTTAGCGTTGTGTCCGGCGAGCGTGATGCCGCAGTCGAGCACGTTGTCGAGGACCGTATTGCCCTTGATCGTGTTGAACGCTGTGGGCCCCAGCTCGTCGGTTACCAGGATGCCACCGGCATTGTCGCTCACGGTGTTGTCGAGCACCTGCGAGTGCGTGACGGACATCAGGTGCAGCCCCTCGCCGCAGTCGCCGGGAACCACCCCTTCGGGCGCGCACTCGCCTACAGGTTTGACGGCACTGCCGCCGCGATCGTTGTTACTCACGGTGTTTTCGCCGATCGTCACCTTCGTCGTGCTCATCGCGAGGATGCCCTCGAAGTTGGCGTTCCGCACGACGAAGCCCTTGACCGACGATCCGGCCGCGGCCGTCCCGGTAATGAGCACGCCGTTGCCCAGTCCGGTGGCATCGATCACGGGCTTGCCGTGTCCGAGGAGCTGGATGTCCTTGGCGATCTTGACTTCTTCGCGGTAGGTTCCACGTGCCACGAGGACCTTGGCGCCCTTATGCGCCTTGGCGACCGCGGCGGCGATCGTCTTGCAAGGCTTCGCCTGAGTGCACGGTGCGCCCTTCTTGCCCTTGGCCGATACGTAGAGGGTGCTACCGGCGGTCTTTGCATGGCCGGCCGCGGCCGCGGCGCCCACTGTGAATATGCTCGCCAGGGCCACGATCGCGGTGAGTGCTCCGATGCGCACGCACGCACGCTTGGCGCGGCTCATTGCGTTGCTCTTCATCTGCTGCCTTTCGTTCGCAAAGCGGATCCAGATTCGGTCCAGCCCCATCTTCGCCTCCGGCCGGACCTCAACTCGGTTGGCGCCCTTCAGCGGTGTGATGCGGGCTCCACGGGCTGCACTCTATCCGCCGCTGACGCCCGATCGGCCAAGCCACGCGCTTGCGAGGCAGCGTGACCTCCGCGGCCAGCCAAACCTCTTCAAAGCCTACCCCGACCTGTCGTCCGCACTGGTGCGCATCGGCCCAAGGCTACGGCGAAGGAACATGTAGGCGATCCCGCCACCGATCAGCGGCACGAGCTGTCCGATCGCTTGGTAGACGAGCACGGCCGCAAGGGCGGCGCTGTGTCCGACGCCGTAGAGGATGAACATCCCGACCATGCCACCGATCGAGCCGATGCCAGCCGGCAGGGGAATCGATCCGCCGAGCGCGCCGATTATGTACGCAACGACAACGACCGCGAAACCCGGCGCCGGGTGGGCGTGGATAGCGATGAAGGCGCTCCAAAGCACGAGCACGTCGAAACCCAGGTAGGCAAGCGCTCCGAACACCGCCTTTACGTTTCCGCGGTGAAACACGAGTCGGTCGGTGTCGTCGACGGCTTCTGCGAGCGTCGTGATCGGGCTGGCGATCTTGGGGTGCTTGGTCTGCAGCCGCCCGGCATAGGTCGTCGCGCGGCGGGCAATCAGCAGCGCGGCGGCGATCGCGATCGCGGTCAGCGCCGCCGGCAGCAGCGTGAGCATCAGATTGCGCTCACCAGGGAAGATGCCCGTTGCTAGCCCGAGCCCGAAGAAGACCAACGACAGCGCGTCGACCGCGGTGTTGAGAAAGGTGAGGGTGAACTGGCGCTCGGCGATGAGCTTAGTCGGCATTCCGAAGCGATGCAGGATCCAGGCTCCCACTCCTACGCCCCCGAGCACGCCGCCGGGCACGAGCATGCCGCCTCCCAGCTGCGCCCAGGCGACGCGGGTGCCCATTCGCTCGCCGCGACCGTCGCGGCTGAGCAGGTCCTCCGGATCGACGATCGCGCGCCAGGAGACGACAAAGCCCATCTCGGCAAACGTCTCGAGAACCAACGCCCCGAGCACCCACTGCCAGCGAACATGCTCCAGGCTGCTCAGCGCCTGCCTCAGGGCCGGAATCAGCTTGAGCACCAAGTAGGCGACCACCAGATAGCCCGCCAGCTTCAGAGCCGATCTCTTCAGATGCCGCTTCGCGTCGCTCAGCGCACGCCGGGCGTGGTGCCCCTGCGCGGACTTGTGCCGAGACGGGCTGAGGGCCGCCTCCGCAGCGCTGTCCACCATCACGCACTCACCCCGAGCAGGCCCATGTGGTCAGCATGACAGTCACCAAACCGCCTCGTATGCGATCTGGGGCTCGCCATAGTTCCCGTTCTTGCGCGCGGCGACAGTTGGTCTCCGAGCTCTACGGGACCGGCATAGCCCCGTCCAATACGGAGCGATCCCGATGGCGCCGCGCTGGCACCGCGAGCTCATGCGACGCCGGTGGACCTACGCGCGCGCAAGGCCAGGGCGGCCGTCGATCGATGCGCAGAAGCGCGAGTTCGTGCTGCGTCTCGCGCGCGAGAATCCGCGCTGGGGATCGGCACGAGCGCGCAGTAGTGCGACGAGAACAGGCCGAATTGCGTAGACCTGTGAGCTCACCCGGCGTCGCAGGACGGTTGCAGCGCCACCCGACGTACTCCGACCCGTCAGGGGCCTACGGCCCGGTGAAGCTCCCCGCGTAGCAGGGCCCATGGCCGCAGTTGTCTGCTTTCTGGATCGCTCCTTCGAAGAAGTCGGAGACGAGCTGCTGCTCGGCGGGCGCTTCCCGCGGCGCGCTGTGCGGGTCTTCGCCGGTGCGGTTCGGCAGGTTTTCGTAGGGAGGCGGTTCGACACCGAGCTGCGTGCCCGGGTTGAGCGGGTTTTCGCGGACCGGGCCGATGTCCCAGTAGTAGACAGCCGACCCGCTGTACGGGTAGTGGCGGATGATGGGGACGTTCCAGAGCACCTTCGTGTTTGGCCAACGACCCTTGTAGAGGACCAGGTGGTGCGCGGCGGCGCCGACCGTCCGCGCCTCGACGTCGGCCTGGTAGTCGGTCACCTGGTGGTCGCCGAAGGCGACGTCCATCAGCACCTGATGGGCAGGTGTGTCGGGCAGCGGGTCGTCGGTAATGCGCTCGGCGTAGCCGTCGGGCTCGCCGCGGTCCCAGAGCATCTGCATCTCGTCCAGGACGAGCGGCCGCGCCGTTTCGTTCGGGTAGGAGGGGTAGAAGATCTCGGCGAATTCGTCCCAGTCGGTCGAGCGCGGCAGCAGCACCGAGTAGTTCATCGCCGGCACGCCGAGCGATGCGCGGGTGAAGTCGGGGGAGACCGCGGTCAGAGCGCCGCCCATGATCCCGCCCTGGCTGTTGCCGTTGTAGAAGAGGTGGCTTGTGTCAAGCACCGAGCCGCTGCCGAGCGTGCCGTCCTGGTGGAAGGCCGGGTCGGTCGTGAACCCGGAGGGGCTAATCATCGCCCGCCCCAGGTACAGCTCGTCGAGCAGGCCCTGTTGGAGTCGGTCGGGAATCGTCGGGAACGCGGACACGTTCTCCAGTGCTTGGATCACGGCGGGCACGTCGGATTCCGACATCCCGATCTCATCGGTGGCGCACTGGACGATCTTGTGCGCCTGCGACAGACTCCGCTGCGGGGTCGATGCCACCTCCGAAGCGCTACCGAGCAGGCCGTGCCCGTACAGCGACGGTCGTCCTGCGCCGGCCGGGCCACTCGTCACCGAATCGGGGATGATGCAGTCGAAGTTGGCGGTCCAGGTCCCGTTCTGGATCGGCGCACCGTTGGTGTCGAGGTCGAAGATCCCGCCTGGGCCACAGTTGGGGAACAGGAAGCAGGGCACCTGGAAGCTGCCTTTGACCCGGCGCGCTATCTGCCCCGGGTTGGGTTCGTTTTCGACGCTCGTGACTGCGAAGCTCGGCGAGACGCCCTGGGGGATCCCGTCGGCGAGGTTGGTGTCGCCGAGCTGGGCGAAGGCATCGTTGCGCATCGCCAGCTCGCGGCTGGTGTTGTTGGCGTCGCTTGCGACGGTAAAGTCCCAGGCGAGGTAGAGGCCGCTGCGCTTGATGCCCGAGCTTTCCAGCAGCGAGAAGATTTCTTCAAAGTGCGGGCGGCGAACATTGATCGCTTCCTGTTCAGACGGCACGTTGTCGCGGTAGTAGCGGAAGCCGGCCGGCGCTTCGAGGTGTTCGCCGGCGGCGTTCTTGAGGTGTCGCAGGGCGACGATGTACCGGTGGCCGGAGGTGAAGTTGACGGCGGGATGGATCTCCAGCACCGCCTTCGACGGATCCGACGCGGTCGAGTCGATCTCGGTCCAGATCGGCCAACGTTCTCCGGTCTGGGCGTCGATCACGACGACCGGCGTGTTCTTCGTTTTGTACTGTTCGATGTGGTTGATCGGCACGGCGCCCGTGGCACGCACGTCGGCGACGGTTTCGATGCCGGGAATCTTGACCAGGATCGTCGAGCCGGGGCTGAACCCGTCGGAGGCGTTGTAGGGTTCCGCTTCGATGTGGGAGCCGTAAGCGTTGGTCGGCATCCCTTCGGTCTTGAAGTTGACACGACGGCCAGTGGCGCTGCTCGGGTCGGAGACGGTGTAATAGTCGTCCGGGAAGGGCAGCATGCAGACCGTGTTGCCCGGATCGGCGATGAACTCGCAGGCTTCGCTGGTTGCGATCGGCGGCAGCGTCTCGCTGGGTGCGCGTCGGGCCGATCGCTTCGAGTTCGAGCCAGCGCCCGCCGGCGAAGCAACCGCGACCCCGCTGAGCAGCACCGCCCCAAGAGCCAGGACCGCGATCGTGGCCGCCACCTTCAAGCGAGTCCTCATCCCCCGTACCTTCATGTGCTGTAACCCCATCACACCAAGACAGATGTGTCGTGACCAAATCAGACCAAGACAGCGAAATCAAGACCTCGGCATCGCAAAACGGTCGCAACTAGCGACAGTTTCAGGAGAGTCGACACGCTCAGGAGAGTCGACACGCGAACCGCTCTGGTCCCTTCTGCCCCAACGACCGCAACGAGACCTCACCGAGATAGTGTGGCCCGACCCCTTGGATTCGGTCCGCCTGGTGTGAGAGTCCTTCTGCTCATGGAAAATGGGCGAGAGGAGGACCGTTCACGTGAAGCGCAGACGACACACGCCGGAGCAGATCGTCAG
>JBEKXJ010000090.1:0-5479 GCA_049512215.1 Solirubrobacteraceae bacterium | reverse complement strand
GCGCCGGCTACATGCGCGAGTACGGCGTCGAGCGAATCTGGCGCGACATGCGCCTAAACCGCATCGGCGCAGGCACCGACGAGATCATGCTCGAGGTGATCGGCCGCTCCTACAACCTCTAACCCTTGGCGCGCCTGAACAGCCGGTCGGTCAGCTGGACGCAGTTGGAGCGCCAGCACGGCCGCGATCGACGTGATGCACAGCAGGTGCTCGCGCAAGACCGATCTGGCGAGCATCCGTTTGCCGGTCGATGTCATCGCGGCGCGCACCGAGCCGCACCGCGCTGGGGACGGTGTGCAGTCCGGCTAGCACGTCGGTGCAGTGGCGAGGGCGAGCGACGCCCACGCGATCGCGTGCGCTGTGTCCCGGTGCACGATCTCACCAACGATGGCGGCAAGCGCGGCGCCTTTCATCTTCCTCTGCTAGGCGCGCTGCTTGGCCCACGCCGGCGGTGTCCACTGCAGTAGAGAGCCACGGCTCCGTCGCAGCTTGCTGCCACGCTCCTTCTCGCGCATTGTGAGAGCGCCCCGAGCATCGGCGGTGTAGCTCCTCGAGGCAGCAGCTAAACACAGGTCCAAAGTCGACTCGAAGATGCTGGCCAGCAGGCCCTTCTGTGTCCGGGCGGGGCCGCCATGCTGATTAGATGGCTGGCGATCTTGAGATCATCGGAGGGCCTACTCCAATCACGGCTCTTCGCGCGCCCGGGGACTTCTATCGCTGGAAGGTTCAGAATGGCCGCGCCGAACAGCATGTCTATGTTCAGATCGCCGCCTCGTTGAGACCCGAGGCCGTTGAGGAGCCGCTCCGGTCGGGAATTGAAACCAAGGGCGAGTCGGTGCTCCGCAAGCTGCTCGAGCGCGGCGATGTCCCGACCCGGATCAAGATCACAAGCGCCGGGATCACCGAGGTAGGCGTCGACCGCCGCTCACGTTCCTGTTCCTTCTAGCATTCGCGTTCCACGGGCCACCTGAGGCGCGGCCTCACGCGGGCTTCCCGAGACCATGCCGGCGCCACGCGTCGCGTCCGGTGATGAGCGAATCAAGGGCTCGATGCGCCCCTGACGGACGAGATGGCTTCAGCCGCTTGGACGCGAAGAAAGTGCTGTGCCGCCCGCGGACGACCCCACGTGCGGGATAGCCCGGATGACAGAGGCAGCCCCCGCAGATAGCATTCTCGCCGAGAACGGTCAGTATGCACCCACGTGCGGTCACTGCTTCCTGGCCGTGGGCGGCCGTAGCCGGCCTTCTGACCCTTCGCCATGAGCGAGCACCTCACACCACTAGACGCGACGTTCCTCGAGCTCGAACAGGCCGACGAGAGCGTGCACATGCACATCGGCGGGATCATGGTCTTCGATCCTCTGCCGGGCGGGGGCTCGCCGTCACGCGAGGAGCTGTGTCAGCACCTTGCAAACCGGCTGGGGCAGCTGCCGCGCTATCGACAGCGCCTGTCGGAGCCGCACATCGGCGGGCTGTCGTGGCCGGAATGGGAGGACGATCCGGCGTTTGACATAGGCAGGCACGTCGCCCGCGCGGCACTCCCCGCACCGGGAGGCTACGAGGAGCTGGCGGAGTGGTCATCGGGCTTCTTCTCCCAGCGCCTGGATCGTCATCGGCCGCTGTGGGAGATGGCGCTCGTCGAGGGGCTCGTCGACGGTCGTTGGGCGCTCGCGCACAAGACGCACCATTGCATGGTCGATGGTGTCGGCTCGGTCGACGTCGGCCATCTGCTACTCGACGCCACACCGGACGCGGCGCCGGCCGCTTCATCGTCGCCGTCCTCCGCGAGCGGTGCGAGCGGCGGCCGCGCGCCTTCCTCTCTCGGTGCCGACCGCCCGACGTCCACCGCCCACTCGCCCGCTCCCGGCCCGCTGGCTTCTCTGGCGCACGCGTGGGCGGGGCTGCTGCCGGTTGACACGATCGTCCACGCGGCCCAGATGGGAGCCCATGGTGCGCTTCACCCGCGTGAGGCGCTTTCCAGCGCGCGCTCGGCACTCGACCTGATCGTGAGCGAGGAGCTGCACGCGGCGCCGCGAACGAGTCTTAACGGGCCGATCGGTACCAGGCGCCGTTTCGATGTCGTGCGCGTTCCGCTGGCGGACCTCAGGGAGATCAAGAGTTCTCTCGGCGGCACGATCAACGACGTCGTGCTCACCGTCACCGCAAGCGGGCTGAGGGCGCTGCTTGAGTCCCGCGGTGAGCCACTGCCGGCGGGGGGGCTGCGCGCGATGGTCCCGATGAACGTCCGCGTCGCGAGTGAGCACCTCGCGCTGGGAAATCGGATCTCGTTGCTATATGTGGACCTGCCTGTGGCGCAGGCCGATCCCGTGCGGCGCTATCGTGAAACCGTGGCCCGCTCGGAGTCGCTGAAGTCTGCCGGACAGCAGGCGGCGGGCTCCACCGCCGTGATCGAGATTGCGGGACTGGCGCCGCCGGTGATCCATGCCGTGATTGCGCAGGCGCTCTACGCCACACGGCTGTTCAACGTGACCGTCACAAACGTGCCCGGTCCACAGCAGACGCTGTACGCCTTCGGGGCGCCGCTGCGCGAGGTCCATCCGCTTGTGCCGCTCGCCGCGGAGCGCGCCGTCGGCGTTGCCGCGCTGAGCTATGACGGCAACGTGTTCTTCGGCGTGGTCGCCGACCCTGACACTGTGCCGGACCTCGAGGTGTTACTGAGCGCCCTGGGTGCCTCGGTCGAGGAGCTGCTGTCTGCCGCCCGAGCGGAGGCCGTCCCCAAGGACGGCGCTGCTGCCGCTTCGCGCCCCCGCCGGCGACCCGCGGCGCGCAATGCGGACGACGCGCGCTGATCGCTCGAGCCTACGGGTGAGCACGACGTAGGAGTCGGACGCCGACTGCGAGACACCTGGTACGCCTTCCGTTGGGCACTCGGCCGCTGCCCGGGTCGAGGATCAGAACCTGTCTCCTGCGTGGAGCAGTCGACATCAGCCACGAGCGTCTTTACGTCCCTCCTGTGGTTCCCTGCCCAGCGTTCGCCTATTGTGATCGACAGCGGGCCGACGCCTTAGGTCGCGCACCGAACCGACGCCAGACGAAGGAGCGGAGACCGACCGTGACTGCATACGAGCCGCGACCCGAGCATCGCTTCAGCTTCGGGCTGTGGACGCTCGGCAACGTCGGGCGCGATCCCTTTGGAGATCCGACGCGCGCGCCCGTGGATCCGATCGACACCGTCAAGCTCCTCGGCCAGCTGGGGGCCTGGGGCGTGAGCCTGCACGACAACGATCTCGTGCCGTTCGACGCCTCGCCGGCGGAGCGCGATCGAATCGTCGCGCGCTTCAGCGCGGCCGTGGCGGACGCGGGCATGTGCGTCCCGATGGCCACCACCAACCTCTTCACTCACCCCGTCTTCAAGGATGGGGCGTTCACGTCCAACGACCGCGACGTGCGTCGTTTCGCCCTGCAGAAGACGATGCGCGCGATCGACCTCGGCGTCGAGCTCGGGGCCACGACCTTCGTGCTGTGGGGCGGCCGCGAGGGCAGCGAGGTCACGGTCGCCAAGCCGCCAATCGACGCGTTCACCCGGTACCTGGAGGCGATCGACTTCCTCTGCGGCTACGTGGGCGATCAGGGCTACGAGCTGCGCCTGGCGATCGAGCCCAAGCCGAACGAGCCGCGCGGTGACTCGTTCCTTGCCACGGTCGCCCACGCGCTCACCTTCATCAACCATCTCCAGCACCGCGAGATGGTCGGCGTCAACCCCGAGGTGGCCCACGAGACGATGGCCGGCCTCAACTTCGTGCATGCGGTCGCGCTTGCCCTGTGGGCCGGCAAGCTCTTCCACATCGACCTCAACGCCCAGCGGATGAGTCGCTTCGACCAGGACCTGCGCTTTGGCCAGGAGGACATCAAGGAGGCGTTCCTGCTCGTGCGCCTACTCGAGACCTCTGGCTACGCGGGTCCGCGCCACTTCGACGCGCACGCGCTGCGCGTGGAGGATCAGGATGGGGTGGCAGAGTTCGCCCGCGGCTGTATGCGCACGTACCTGATCCTCGCCGAGAAGGCCCTCGAGTTCGACTCCGATCCCCGCGTAGCCGAGGCTCTCGCTGCCGCTCAGGTGCCGGCGCTCGCAGCGGCGACCATCGGCCCTTACACGCCGGAGGCCGCCCACGTCCTCAGCGAGGAGGCGTTCGCACTCGATGCCCTGGCGGCGAGGGGCGCAGGCCACGAGCGAATCGATCAGCTGGTGGTGGAGCGTCTGCTCGGCACGTAGGTGGGCTCGTTGCTTTGACCCTCAGGCCAGACGCGGCATGACCTCAGCGGCGATCAGCTCGAGATGGTCAACGTCATCAAGGTCGATCACCTGCAGGTAGGCGCGCTGGGAGCCAGCCTCGGCAAAGGCAGCCAGCCGCTCGATGACCTCGGTGGGGCTGCCCGCGGCGCCGGTGCGCCTCAGCTCCTGCAGGTCGGTACCGATGCGCCCGGCACGCCGGCGCAGCTCGTTCTCACTCGCGGCACAGCACACCGTCACGGCGTGGGAATACACCAACGAGTCCGGGTCTCGCTCGGCCTGCTCACAGGCGGAGCGCACTCGCTGAAACTGGGTCCGGGTGCGCTCAACGTCCGCGAAGGGAACGTTGAACTCGGCAGCGTAGCGCGCAGCCAGGGCAGGGGTGCGTCGTGCACCTGTGCCCCCCACGATCAACGGCGGCCCGGAAGCGCCAGCCGGCCTGGGCAGCGCCGGGCAATCGAGAAGCCGGTAGTGCGCGCCCTCATAGGAGAACCGCTCCCCGGGCCGGGTGGCCCACAGGCCGGTGAGGATCGCAAACTGCTCCTCCAGCCGATCGAAGCGCTCGCTGGCCGACCGAAAGGGAATGCCGTAGGCAGAGTGCTCCTGCTCAAACCAGCCGCTCCCCAGCCCGAGCTCCACCCTCCCTCCACTCATGGCATCGACCTGGGCCACGGCGATAGCCAGCGGACCCGGCAGCCGAAACGTCGCCGAGGTCACCAGCGTCCCCAGGCGAACGGTGCTGGTCTCACGGGCCAGAGCCCCCAACGTCACCCACGAATCGGTCGGCCCCGGCAGGGGATTCCCCAGCTTGATCCGCAGGAAATGATCCGAGCGGAAGAACGCTCCAAAGCCGAGCCGCTCCGCGGCCCGGGCGGCAGCCAGCTGCTGCTCATAGCTGGCCCCTTCCTGAGGCTCCGCGAAGACTCTCAGCTCCATCGCTGGACCATAGCGATCAGCCCGGGGCTCACGCCCCAAACCCCCTTGACAACCATCGCCTCCTTCATAAAGACGAGGACCGGGTCTGAGGCGTGGTGACGCGAGCGCTTCCGCTTCGCCTGGCTGGTGCAAGCGGGCGTGTGCCGATCGTCAATCGGTGCTCTCGGATGTCGGGGCATGAAAATGACTCTCGAGGGCTGTTGTTTCTGGCCCGGCCCGAGTTAGGGTCCGGTGACCGGGACAGGGGCTCTCAGGGAGAACGCATGGTGGGTAGGCCGATCGTTGGACGATG
>JBEKXJ010000089.1:0-6237 GCA_049512215.1 Solirubrobacteraceae bacterium | reverse complement strand
GCCGACAGCGTGTCGATCCCGCGGAAGCAGCGCAACCGCGCGATCACCGCAGCGTGACTGCTGTCGGGCACGACCTGCTCGAGCACCGCGATCAACGCCGCGCGACGCGCCACGAGCGCCTGAACCGCGCACCAGTAATCGATGAACGTGGCACGCGTGAGCGCGTCATCGAAGCTGAGGCTGCGCAACCAGCGCTCGTGCGTTTGCGTCCACGCGCATCCACGGAAGCGCTCCCCTCGTCGCAGCAGGAACTTCGACAGGCGGTGACGCGCGCGCATCAGATCCTTGCGCGCGTCATCGATGCAGCGCACCAGATCACGGAAACGCTCGTCCACCTCGCTCGGCACGAACGCAAAGCCAAGCTCGCCGGCCGCAAACAGCCGCACCAGCCGCTTGGCATCACGCCGATCGGCCTTGACCCGGTCACCCGGCGCCCTCGGGATCGAGCCCGGCGCCACGACCCGGATATCCAAGCCGCGCTCCTCGGCCACGCGAGCCAGCGTGAACCCCGTCGGGCCCGCCTCATACACAGCCGCGACCGGGCGATCCAGCTCCTCCAAGAACACCGGCACCACACTCGCCGGCTCGCCACGCAGCCGCTCCACACGCAGCTCGCCGGTCGAAGGGTCGAGCACCGCGGCAACCGTCTGCGCCTGGTGAACATCAAGCCCGACAAGGGCCATACTCTCTGACATGGTCGGCACCTCCCATAGCTGAGGTGTCGGCGCCAGGACCCCTCCCATAGCTGAGGTGTCGGCGCCAGGACCACCCTGACGCCCAGTCCCCGCACATCTATGCGCGGGGTGCCGGCCGATCCTTCACCAAACGCCGGAGAGCCGACGCTCCATAGGGTCTAGCGCCTGCGAACGCCCTGCACGCGCCTGCTTTGGCCACCAACGCGGAAGCGACTACGAGCGGCGACGAAGGGCGAGATAGTCGGCCGCGGTCACTGGCCGGAGTATGTCAGCGAGCGCGAGCACTATCGCCTTCGCGCGCGGCTCGCGCAGCGGCCCGCTCACCAGCGCGCCGTCGAGCGTACGTCCCGGCTGACGCGCCGCAGCCAGGCAAGACGCCCCAGCCTGCGCGCGTCGGCCTCGCCGACTTCCGCGACAGCCCTTGCGCTTCCCGCGCTTTGTGCTAGCGCTCCGTTTTGCTCCGGCTCTGGCGATGGGCGCCAGGTCGACGCTCACGTCATCGGCGCCGCGCTTATCGAACGGACCACTTCCTCGGCTTACCGGCGGCGAATCCGGCGCTCTCGGGCATTCGCGCTCGCCGCGGAGGCATGCGGTGGCGGTCCGGGCCGGTGCCGATCGGCGAGCCCGTGGGCCGGCGTAAGGCGCCAGTCCTGCTTCGCTCGACTGGAGGAACCCTCCAGGCGCCGAGCTCGGTGTCTGTCCGCTCGTCGGCGTGGGCAGCCGCCTGACAAAGCGTCACGGCGAGCACCAAGGCGCCTAGCCAGATGAGGGGGATCAAGATGAAGAGCATGGGCTGTGAGCGACGAGGTCGAGTAGCAACGGAAAGTCGAGAGTTGGGATGGAATGTGCCCTGATGAGCACATTGCTCCGGTTTGCTGAACGCTGGCTATTGTTCTGCTGAACGCCGGCTAAACCTCATGGTCTCGCGTTTGCTCACCGGCCCAGACATCGGCTGCCCCGGCTGTAGCCCCACCTACTCGGAGAGTCCGGCAGCAGGCAAGTCGCTGCCGAGGGCACGAAGGTGGGCCTCGTGGTCAGCAAGGGGGTAAAATCGTCCGTCTGCTCGAAGACCATCTCGCCGCAAGGCGAGCGTGACCGCCGTCGAGGTGTTCTCCATGCGGAAAATCCAGCGCGAGCGGCCGCCTACGCGAGGGAGCGTGTCCGGGCCGGCAGCGCGTGCGGCTACTCGTCGTGCCTTGTGGGCGTCTCGGGACCGGGCACGGCTTCGGGGCTTGACTCTCCTCGCTATGCATCGCCCAAGCGCGAGCGATGGGTGTGATTCTACCTTTGTTGTCCGCGCCAACTTTCCGGCCGCCCGGTCAGGTCAATTGAGGCTGGATATGGGAGGCGCTGTGCGTTCGAGCGCCTCCCAGCCTTGATCGTGTTCGCCCTCAGCCTTGCCGGCGGCAGCCCCGCCGCGCAGGCCGAACAGCCGCTTGGCCAGCAGCAGATAGATCACTACCGCCACGTTGATGATGAAGGCCAGGACCTTGAACGGAGTCGCGTGGTTGACGATCTCATAGATCTCCAGCGGCAGCAGCGATGTCGTGACGAGGAAGGTCAGGTACTCTGCCCATCGGCGCTGGTACCACAGGCCGACCGCCTCGATTCCCTCGACTGCTCCGTATGCCAGTAGGACCGTTCCGAGCAGGTGCAGATGCGAGGAGGTTGTCGTAAACGCGTTGTTGAGCTCGTGCCAAAGACCGTGGGTGGCGTGAGATTGGTCGGACGCCACGCCTCCCTGCAGGTCGGCCATTACCTTGTAGAAGGTGTCGTGCAGAGTCCTGCGGTCAGCCGCGAACACCAGCACGAGAACGCCGAGCGCACCGAGCACGACGAGGTGGAACGCACGGTCGATGGCGATCAGGCGTAACAGAACCTTGTCGCGCAACGGCTTGCCCCGCAGCGGCAGCTCGATCTCGGTTCGTTCCGGGGGGTAGGGGCGCGCGGGGTGCTCAGGCCGGGGGAGCGCCAGCCAGCTGTCACAGCGCAGGCAGCGGGACCAGCGCGTGCCAGTCCCGTCCTCGCGGGCGAGGATCGCGTCCTGGGGACGCAGCTCGGCCGCGTCTGTGTCAGCGAGCTCATGGCCACGCAGGCCGCAGACCAGCAGCTCCCAGTCCAGGCGCCAGCGCCGCGTCGGCTGTGTGCCTGGAGGACGCTCGAGCATCGCGCAAACCTACCCATCGCCCCCGCGCGATGAGACGGTAAGCCCGTCGGGCACAAGTACGAGGAAGAGGCCAAGCGCGGAGGAGGAGTGAGAACTCGGTTGACACGACTCCTTTTCACACGCAAGCGAGTATCTCTGTGATCCCGTCCGAGACGCCCGCAGGGGACGACGACCACTCGTCCGTGCTCCGACGCGCCAGACGCCCGCTTAGCCCCGGCGAAAGCAGCAGTCTGAGCTCGGGCGGTCTTCGCTATCGAGCGTCGTCCGTATCTGTGCAGGGGTCCCGTGTCAAGCGCGCGGGCTATCGAGGCGCCTGCTTTTGGTGGAAGGGAGCACTCTGCTCGCGCTTGGCGGTCGTTGCCGAAGCGGTGATTGAGACGTGCGCTCCGATCGCTGAGCGCCGCTCTCCGATCCGGGAGCTGACGTGGCCACCCGGGCAGCCAAGACGGGTGGGACGTGGAGGCCGCGTGATGATGCCGGCCGACGGCGGCGCGGGGCGTGCGTCATGAGGTTCTAGGACGAGATCGTCAATCTCCGCGCCTCGCTCAGCTGCCGGCCCCACCCGCACCGTGAGCGAGGACATTGAAGGACCACCTGCTCGAACGGGATCCTGCGTTCCGCAGTGAGCTTGTGTAGCGCGTTGACCGTCAGCCCGAGATAGATGCGTCCTACGACCTACGTCGCTTGGCGAGTGGGATGCGCGGGCGTGCCGTCCGCCTAAGGGAGGACATAGAGCAGGCTGGCGTGACGTGGGTCCAGCCTGTGGTCGTCTTCTGGAATCCCTTCGCGGCAGGGCTGGTGAACGGAGACGGCGTGATCTATCTGCACGGTACGCGCCTTACTGGTTGGCTGGAGGAGCAATCACCAAAGATCGCCCCGGACATGGTCTCCCGTGTAGCCGCCGCGATTGCAAGGCGCGACCGCGCGAGAAGCAGACTTGGTGGGAACGACTGGCGACGTTCGACTTTCGGCGCGGGGCACAGCCGCAGAGTCACCCTCGCTCGTAACGGGCACCTGAGACCCGGCAGGCGGACGAGGCGGCGGGGGTCTCGCTGTTGCTTCTGAGAAGGGCCTCGATCGGGCGTTTGAGGGTTGCGTGGAGCGGGTAGTATGTTGTGCGCACGCTCGGTCGTGCTGGGGCATCAGGAACTGCGCGCGCCAGCGGAGGTGGGACATTCCGAGTCGAGGAAGGGAGAGCTGGTCATGAAAAGCGTAATGGAGAGCCATCGTCTGGGAAGCAGGAGCATTCGCAGGTACGTGCCGATCCTCGTGGCCATATCAGCTCCGCTTGGGGTGCTGGGCGGGGCCTCCCCGGCACTGGCGAAGAAGACGCCAAATCCAGAATTCACGCCGTTTGCCAACTGCCCCATAAGCGCGCCGGCCGTAACCAAGAAGAAGCGAGTGGCTTACTGCCTGGTCGCGAACACGACCAGCGGCGAATTCAAGGTCGGCAGCAAGACGGTCACGATTAACAAGCCGATCACACTCCAGGGTGGGCTCATAGAAGGCTCACGCGAACTCGTGCCTGCGACAAACGGCGAAACTCTGTCAAAGACCCCGCTTACGATCCCGGGTGGTCTCGTCGGAGTCGGAGACATTGGAGGGGAAGTCACCGCGACGACCGAACTCGCAGGGCCGGTCTTGATCAACGAGAGCGTCCTCACCGACGGCGATGGCGCGGCGGTCGAACTGCCGATTAAGGTCAAGCTGAGCAACCCGACGCTCGGCAACGAATGCTACATCGGCTCGGACTCCGCTCCGGTAGTCCTGCATCTCACCACAGGGACGACAAGCCCACCGTCACCGAACACGCCGATCCACGGCAATCCGGGGACCGCCAGCTTCAACGAGGCCTTCAGCATCGTCACGATCGAAGGCACCTCGCTCGTCGACAACTCGTTCGCCGCGCCCGGCGTCACCGGCTGTGGTGAATCGCTCTCGGCGCTGCTCGACCCGGTGGTGGACGAGGACGCTGGTCTGCCGTCAGCGGCCGGCTCGAACACAGCGATTCTGAACGGCTCACTCAAAGAGACGAGTGCCCAGGATGCAAAGAAGTCGGGCGTCATCCCCAAGGCCAAGAAGCAATAAACCGACCAATCAAGCTCTCGCCGCAGCACGACACGTCCGCGTGCTGCGGCGGGTGTCTTGACGCACTCTCGCCCGCTGCGGGAGCGACAGGGAGGGCTCCGGACAATCGCCCGGCTATGAGGGACGGACCCGCCGCAACCTATCCACATGACGCCGGGCGGACAGCATAGGGCGAGAGTCGCCGTGTGACTGAGCGCCACGCAGCGGCCACCCCAGCCGCAGGCCGGTAGGCTTCGAGTTACAGCGGCTGGAGGCCGCGCGCAAGTCAGGGTCCTGCCTCACAAGCTTCCCGGCACGCGCGGCCCCAACACGCCGGAGACGCTTGAACTCGCCGGACGACGTTCACGTAGACTCGCAGCTATGGCCCTTCCCGAGCCGGGCGAGACGTCCACGGCGCTCGTCACCGGCGCCTCGTCCGGCATCGGCGAGCAGCTCGCTCGCGCCCTTGCTGGGCGAGGTCACCGCATCACGCTCGTCGCCCGCCGAGCCGAGCGCCTCGAGCGCTTGGCTGTGAGTTGCATGACGCTTCGGTGATCCCGACCGACCTCGCAGACGCGGCGACCCGCGACACGCTCGCCGCAGTTGTGACGCCGCGCGTTGCCCGGCGGACTACTCGTCGCCATTGGTTGGCGAGAACGCTCTCAGGCAGTCATGCGATCGGCACCCGGTCACGGCACTCAGGTGCGCGAGCGGCGGCGTGTATTGCGAGTCCTAGGAATCGCGCCGCGCTGCTTACGCTTCCAAAACGCTTCCACAAGACCCCGAAAGCGGCTGCTCGGAGCCCACAAAGCCGATGGGCGCGGCGGGTTTCGAACCTGCGACCTCTCGCGTGTGAAAAAGAACTGCTCCCTGCCAAATTGGTCTGGTTTTCCCTGCAAATCGGCACTATTTGGCTTCCAAGGCCGATCCCTAAGAAACTGCCAATTTGCGTTCATTTCGGCTGAGTTTAGGCCCATGGACTCGCTCATGGGCCTAAACTCCGTGGCCGACTTTGCCTGGCTCCGGGCTCGCGTTGACTGGGGCTGGTGGGTCGCACCGCGCGTCCGCACGAACAACCTGCATCGCCCTGCTCCCTCCCGCCAAGACCGAGGCGCTCGAGGCCAATCCAATCAAGAGCAGTGTGGCCAGTCGGCCCGCGTCGACGCTGTTGCTCGTCCGCACAGGAGCGGCTTCTGCTTCTGTGGTGGCTGTCGGGTAAAGGGGGTGTCGTCCGGCGAGTTTAAGACCATTCCGCTATGCCCCAGAACTTCATAGCCGTGGACCGTGAGCAGACGTTCCTTATGCCCC
>JBEKXJ010000088.1:0-6877 GCA_049512215.1 Solirubrobacteraceae bacterium | reverse complement strand
GCAAAGAAGGAGGGGACTCGGTCATCTCGGGCAAGACTTTTTCACGTCTCAACACACCAGTGCTGCGCGCCAAACTTGAGCACCATTGTGTAGCAGGAAAACAGCAGTTTGAAAAATTCGAAACAGGTCCGCTCGATGTGCTCGAAGCCAAGATAGGCGAAGGGCCATGGGAGGAAGCGTGTCTGAACTCTAACGATAATCTAGTCTTCGAAGAACCAGAGAGCGTCATAACGTAGCTTCTACTGTTAGAGACTCAAGAGCGTAGGTCTACTGTTTGAGCAACGGAGTCATGCGTGGGGCCGTACGCGGTCCCACGCATGCTTCAGCCCTGCCCCGCTGGCCGTGCAGAAAGCGTTCGACCTCGTCAAGCGTGAGCGGGCGGGCAAACAGAAATCCTTGGGCGAGGTCACACCCCTCGCGTAGCAGCCATCGGACCTGGCTGCGATGCTCGACTCCCTCGGCGAGTGTCTGCAGGCCGAGTGCCTTGCCAAGTTGGATGAGCGTGTGCGCCAAAGCGTCCGCCTCGCTCGAGCCCACCAGGTCGGCGATGAAGGTGCGATCGATCTTGAGCGAATCCACTGGGAACTGGCGAAGATAGGCGAGCGAGCTGTACCCCGTTCCGAAGTCATCGACAGCTATCCGTACGCCTAGTGCGTTCAGTTTGGTGAGCAAGTCCGCGGTGGCGTCCGGGTTACGCATGAGGACCGTCTCGGTGATCTCAAGAGTTAGCGCCGCGGGGTCAAGGCCACTGTCGTGTAGCGCTGTACGCACCTCCTCGACGAACTCTGTGCGCTCGAGCTGTCGAGCGGAGACGTTGACCGCAATGTTCAGGGCATATCCTTTCTGGTGCCAGGCGGCGCCTTGGACGCAGGCCTGCTCGAGCACCCAGCGGCCGATCGGAATGATCAGTCCGCTCTCCTCGGCGATCGGGATGAACACGTCGGGTGCGATCACGCCGCGTGTGGGATGGCGCCAGCGCAGCAGGGCCTCCACGCCCACGAGCTGCTCGTTCTCTAGCTCCAGAATCGGCTGGTAGACGAGGAAGAGCTGGTCTGCGTCGAGTGCGTCCGTGAGGTCCATCTCAAGGTGTATGTGATCTCGCGCGGCGGTTTGCATCGCGGACTCGGACAGCACGTAGCAGTCCTTGCCCGCAGCCTTGGCCTTGTGCAGCGCGACGTCTGCGTCTTGCAGCAGATCCTCGGCCGAGGCGGGTAGCCCGGTCGCGATGCCGATGCTCACCGTCAGCGAGACCAGCGAATGCGCTGGTTGGCGCAGCTCCATCGGCTGGCGAAGCAGGGCCAAGATCCGCTCGGCGATGAGCTCAGGGGCGACGTCCAGCCCCGCAGAGTCAACCAGCATCATGAACTCGTCCCCGCCGAGGCGACCGACCGTATCGCTGTCTCGTACGATTGTCTTGAGTCGTGCTCCGATTTGCCGCAGGACATCGTCTCCGGCCTGGTGGCCGAATCGGTCGTTGATCTGCTTGAAACCGTCGATGTCCATGAACAGCGCGGTGACGGGAACATTCAGGCGTCGCGCTCGAGCGAGAATCTGTTCGGCCCGGTCGAGGACCAAGGCTCTGTTTGGCAGGTCTGTCAGTGGATCATGCAGCGCGACGTATTCCAGCTCGCCGGTCTTCTTTCCGACCAGGCTCCAAGCCCGCTGGCGCGAACGCGAGAGCGCGAGATGAAGCAGGAATATGAGGACCGTGATTAGCAGGGCGCAGCCCAAGACGAAGAGGCCTTGCGCGTCGGAGACCGGGCGATCCGTCCTCCCAGTCACCTCGGCCAGCCAGCCTTCTCCCAGATCACTGCGCTCAGAGTAGCCAGGCGACCGACCTCCCGGGTTGGCGCCCGCGCGGCCGATCAGCTGTAGCGGACCACCAACGTTCTTGTGGTACAGCGCCAGTGTCAGCGATTGATGGCCGACGAGCAGGGACCTGATTAGCGCCTCGCTGTCAAACGATGTGCCTATGACACCAGTCAGCGCCGCCCGACGCGCTCCGACCGTCGCGAGTGACGCGGCGCGCCGGTACACGGCTACGGCGATCGCAGCCAGCGAGCCGCTTACCTCGGGCAAGGGAGTGACGACGAATGACCCCGTATCCGTAGCCGTGCGGATCAGGGGCGCAAATGGTGATCGGCCGATGCCCGGAAGCACCGGGGCGCAGTAGTCCAGCAGCGGGGGATAGGAGCTTGTTGAGGCGCTGGCGCCGACGATGGCTCGAGTGAGGCAGTAGACCGGGCGGTTTCCGGACGGGACGACCTGAAAGCTGCCGCCGAGCAGCGCGCGAAACGCGGGGTCGGCCTCGGCCTGGCGCCGGAACGCCGATAGGCCAGACGCGGGAACTGGCTCTATCAAGGTAGCGACGACGGAATTCAGCGCTTCTGCCGCAGCTCGAAAGGCCTCCGCCGCCTGCTGGTTGCCAGCGACGGGCGGGGTTGGGGCACCGCGCTGCAGCTGCTGATACCACTGGAGGAAGCGCGTCTGGCCGGCGTTGGGCTCCATCGTCGCGATCGCGCGCATTGTGCGTGTCAGCTCGACGCTCGCACGCAGCTTCGAGTCGAGGGTGCTGCTCAGGCCGGTGGCCGTGGATTCAAACGACTCCCTGTTTGCCTCCAGCGCCTTGGAACGCCATTCAGCGGCGAGGAAAGCCGCCCCGGCGAGGCCCAGCACAATGATAAGCCCCCCGATTAGCGCCGCTCGGGCGCTACTCGGCAGCCAGCGCTCCCCTACGCCTGGCGATGGAAGCTGCGACCCCTTCGAAGCGGCGTTCGGCTCTTTGGCGTGGATGTCAATGGAGGGATCCGCTCCAGAAGGCATGCCGGAACGGTCCTCAGAACGCATTTCTGGGCTCCGGGCACCTGGTCTTGTCGATGGCGGGCGGCACGAACACGGCTTGTGAAGCTCCCAACGCACACGCCACGACCGCCCACATGCCACGACACGGCCGTGCAGCAGGAAACTGCGGGCAGAACCGCGGACGGGTTTTCATCAGCTGGCGAATGTCGTCAAGTAGGTATCGCCAGAAGGATCGAATGGCTTGATCGCGGGCTGTCAGTTGGCTGCGCTCGAGTCGGCACCTTTGCGCTCAGCCAGAGTCCCAGGAAGCGCGTCCTGCGGATCGGCCGATCAGGCCGCGTAGCGCGTGCGCCCGCATCGACAGAACAACCGTCCAGATATCTCCAGGAGTTTGATCACTGTCCGGTTTGTCGCCCGAAAAGAACGACATGGACTACCCGATAGGTGCAAGTAGATGTCGTCCCTTTGGGGCAGAACACGAACGGGAGGCATGGTTGGTTTTCGAGCCAGGTGCGTTGCGATGCGTGTGGACCGGTTACCCGTCACACGGTTGCTCATGCCGTTCGAGGATTCCCAGAGACGTCGTCACAGCCGCTTGGCGTTCCGAGCTGGAACGAGACCCTGTGCGCGCGGATCGTTTCTTTCACTTCACCTGGCAGGGTGGGGTGTGGCTCACATACGGCCTCAAGGACGGGCGGGTTCGGGGCATCTATTGCCCATCGCACAGCGCTGAACGTGACGCGCGGTCGCTCGTCGCCGATTCCCGCGTCGGCGAGCCGACATGCGAGCTTGCCCTGACCGCCTGACGACTATCCGCGTGACGAGGGCCCACGCCGGAGCCACGGGCTTTGAGCGAGCCCAGCAGCTGAGCCGACCCTTCAGGTACCCGCCTTCATGCAAGCCAAGCTCCCGTAGGCACGGGAAATCTGGCTCCAGGACGGAGGGGGAGGGATTCGAACCCTCGTCGGAGGAATCTCCCCCGAAACGGTTTTCGAGCCCTCCGCATCCTCCCGAAATCGCCCATGTTTATTGCGCTTTTCGGCCTTCGCGGTGCTCGTGAGGTAGGAAATGGGGTAGCCAGCGAGGCTACTCCCGGTGCAAGCCGATGGCTTTGAGTGCGTGTCGATGGCAACGGATGGGCCGAGCAGGACCCCGCGGGAAAGTCCTCGAAATGGCCCCTGATCCGGCACCTTGATGAGGCGGCTACCTCAAGGGAACCGCGATCGGACCGGGCAGACGACGATAGACGGCGAAGAAGTCACGGTCGTCGGAGACGAGGTAGCGATCGGCCGACTGGTTCGGCTGGGGCTCGACCATCTTCGGGACGAGCCCGTGGTCGTGGGTGTAGGTGATGAGCGTGTGCCAGTCGGGGTTAATGTCGAACTCCATCGCGCGCACCGCGCCGATGTGGTGAAGGAGCTTCGCGATCGAGATCACCGTCTGGCCTTCGGCAGCGACGACGATTAGGTTGCCGCGGCGATCGATGCCGACACCGGTGCGCCACACGCGCGTGACGCCGCCGAGCGTGAACCCCCATTCCGGGCTGTTGGGGTTTTCGTTCAAGGCGGGGTTCAGGCGCCCGTTCCATACGATCGGCGCCAGGCTCTGGCGCGCCCAGGCGATGTCCGGTCCCGCGTTCGGGCCGCCACTCCACTTGACGATTTCGACGCGACCGTCGCGATAGCCGACGAGCGTGGCTTTGCCGTCCTTCAGCGGCTCGTTGACCTGGCCGTTGACGGTCGAGCCGTTTTCGCCGTCTTCGTAGGTGAAGCCGCCGTTGAAGGTCGCGAGCAGCCGCCAGCGCTGACCGTTGGGCACCATCATCGGCCCGCGTACGGCCGCGTTGGGCGGCTCGTAGCGGCCCGGGTAGTAGCCGATCGCGGTGCGTGTGTGGTCGAACCAGGCCACGTACGCGAGCAGCTCCGGATATTCGGCTTCGGGGCGGAAGCTCGTCACCAGCACCGGTGGGCCGCCGTCGACCGGCGGCCCTGTCGGTTTCCAGATCCCTTCCCCGGGAAGGGGATGCGCGAACACCGGCTTGATCCGTGGCGGCCAGGCCGCGGTCCGCTTTCTGCGCGGCAGGCTCAGCCCGACCGCCGGCAGGCGCTTCGGCGCCGATCCGCCCTTCTTCGGCGCGTTCGCGGTGTAGTAGATGTGCTCGATGTCGTCGACGATCGTGTTCCCGAAGGGCACGTCGGCTCTCACCCACTCGACGCTGCGGGCCCTGAACGACATGCTCGTCGGCTTCAGCATCCAGATCGCGTAGGAGCTGACCGCCCAGGCGAGCAGGCCGAGCAGGGGGGTCCCGATCAACAGGAGCCGGCGTCGTCGCCTCCGCCTGGCCGCAGCCTTGCGCCGCTGCTCACGGCGCGCCTCGAGCCGCTCCAGCGACGTGGAGACGCGGGCCGGGCCAGCCGCCTCAGGCGGATCGCTCACGCCCGTATCAGGACCGCCACCGGGACCGCTCGGCATGTCCACCGATTCAGCGGCGTGCGCCCGGGTCGTGTTCTCGCGCTGGCACGGCTGAACCATACGCGACGCCGGGTCAAACGCCGAGTGAGAGCTCCGTCGCGGGTTCGGCGGGCCAATGCGCCTAGCTTGGAGACGTCCTCGGACCGCCGGGATCGCTACTGCATACGACAGGCTCGTGGCGAGCAGCGACGGCGTCCTGAGCGCAGACCTCAGAAGCAGCTGTACGGAGGGGGTGGTGTGTGGTCTCAACAGATAGGCGACACATGTGTCAGGGCATAGGAGACACCAACGTGAGGGAGTCTTCTCGTGGACAAGGCCCGGTATCTGGTCGAGGCGCACGTGCTGGGGGTGTGTGGTCTCAACAGATAGGCGACACATGTGTCAGGGCATAGGAGACACCAACGTGAGGGAGTCTTCTCGTGGACAAGGCCCGGTATCTGGTCGAGGCGCACGTGCTGGGGGGTCGCTCGGTCAGCGAGCTGGCGGCGGCTCATGGAGTGCATCGCAGTTGGATCTACAAGCTGTTGGCTCGCTACCGCGATGGAGGCTATGGGGCGCTAGAGCCGAGGTCGAGACGGCCGCGATCTTGCAGGCACGGGACTCTGGAGGGGATCGTTCAGGCGATCATCAAGCTGCGTACCGACCTGCATGCGCAAGGCCACGATGCCGGGGCGGCGACGATCGCCTACCACCTCGCCCAGCAAAGAGGAGACGTTCCCTCGCTCTCGACGATCTGGCGGATTCTCAGACGCGAGGGCCTCGTCGTTTCACAGCCGCAGAAGCGGCCTCGCAGCAGCCTGATCCGCTTCCAGGCCGAGCTGCCGAACGAGATGTGGCAGGCCGACATCACCCACTGGGAGCTCCAAGGCGGTGAGCACTCAGAGATCTTCAACATGATCGACGACCACTCCCGCCTGTTCCTGGCCTCTCAGGCGTTCCAGACGGTCAAGGCCAGGGATGTCGTGGACGTCTTCCACGCCGCAGCGGAGCTGCACGGTCTGCCCGCCTGCCTCTTGTCTGACAACGGCGCGGTGTTCACCGCCACACCGCGCAAGGGCAAGGTGCTCCTGCAATCAGAGCTCGAGCGGCTCGGGGTCGCCTCCAAGAACTCCCGCCCCTACCACCCGCAGACCTGCGGCAAGGTGGAGCGCCTACACCAGACGCTGAAGCGCTACTTGGATGCGCAGGAACCTGCCACGACGCTCAGAGAGCTCCAGGGCCAGCTCGATCGCTTCGTGCACTACTACAACAACATGAGGCCGCACAGGGCCCTTGACGGACGAACGCCCCTACAGGCCTACAGCGCCCGCCTGAAGGCAAGGCCCGCCGGCGCAGCGGAGGCTCCTCATTTCCGCGTGCGCAAGGACAGGGTCGATCAGACGGGCAAGGTGAGCCTGCGCTACATGAGCAGGCTCTACAAAATCGGCCTGGGCAGAGCCCACAAGGAGCGTCAGGTCAAGCTCTTGATCGCCGATCAGAGCGTCCGTGTGATCGACCTCGAGGGCCAGCTGATCCGCGAGCTGACCCTGGATCCCAGCCGCAACTACCAGCCGCTCACGCGCGCCTAGCGTGTCTACTATGTCCCGAGACATCTGTCTCCGAT
>JBEKXJ010000087.1:0-10502 GCA_049512215.1 Solirubrobacteraceae bacterium | reverse complement strand
ACGCTGCACTGAGCGAACTTATCAACGCGAGCCGCCGCGCGCGCCCCCTGCCGTCGGCAAGAAAGCTTGCAGACCTTCTTCTGTAACGCATCTTGCAAAGAGATCTGTTAGCTTGCCGCCCGTTCGTGCCGAGTCCTCGACCCCACGGGGTCCAGGAGCGGGGGACCCAAGTGCAGCCGAGAGGCTGTGGGGGCGAATCGCCACATTCAGTGGCGTAGCGTAGAAGTTACGCGAGCCCGACAGCTAACCCCGTAGGCGCCAAGCAAATGGAGAAAGGACGCCTTCGCGATGCCGGGATTCCCGCGTGATCTTGCAGTTGTCGACCCCTGGAACGATTCGCTTCAGCGATCGCTCGAACGTCGGGCGCGAGCTGGCGGCCGTGGCCGGGTGCGCCCGCGCGCCAACGGCATCTCCTCTCTGAGCCCACTGTTCGACTTGCGAGGCCAGCTGCATCAGCCACGCGATCTGGCCGATGAGGAGACCTGGCAGCTGTCGCTCGGCCGCTCCCGCGCGCGCAGGCGGGCCGCCGAGCTGCACTTCGTACCGGCGGGCTCACGCGCCAAGCGGGTCTCGTTGGGCGCGCTGGCAGCACTCAGCGTCGGCCCCGCCGCGAGCCTCGCGAGCGGGCAGGCAACGATCAGCTCCGGCACCGCGAACCCCGAACCGCCGACCACGACTGAACACGTCATCCTTCTGAGCGCGGGTAGCGAAGGCAGGCAGGTGCAGCTTCTCCAGCAGGCCGTCGGGGGCATCAAAGTCGACGGGATCTTCGGGCCTGAAACAGAACAGGCGGTGCGGGCTTTCCAGGCGAGCCGCGGCCTGACGGCCGACGGCATCGTCGGCCCCCTCACGAGCGCGGCGCTGCGGGGCAACGCGACCGTGAGGTCGTTTGCGAGCCTCAAGAGCGAAGTCCCAGGCGAAGACTCCACCACGAACGCGGCCGATGTCGAGGTCTCCCCCACCGCTAGCACCGCGACGGTCACGGCCCCCGCGGGCACGGCGGGCGGCGGGGCGGAAGCCGCCACGAGCGGCAGAAGCGAAGCCGCCGAGTCCGCTGCGCCGGCCGCCCAGGGGACACCCGCGGACCCGGTCGCACGGCTGCAGAGAGCCCTGCACCTCTCCACCGACGGCGAATTCGGACCTCTGACCGAGGCGGCGGTCCGACGTTTGCAGGCCCGGCACGGATTGACCGTGGACGGGATCGTCGGGCCGACGACCTGGAGCGAGATCGGCGTGCACGGCGAGGAAACGCTGACCCCACCGGCCTCGGCGCTACCCGTCGCCAAGCCCGCGGGGAGCGCGACCGCCATCGCCGCGCTGGCGGGCGGCGTGTCCGACACCGAAACGCCCTCAGCCCCTGCCACCGGTGGCGGCAATGCTGTGGCGCGTCTGCAGGTGGCGCTCCACCTCAGCCCCGACGGGGAATTCGGCCCTGAGACCGAGGCCGCGGTGCTTCGCCTGCAAGCTCGCCACGACCTGACCGCAGACGGCGTGGTCGGCCCCGACACCTGGCGCCTGATCGGCGTTGGCGATGAGGGCACGCTCACACCACCTCCTTCTGCGCTCCCCCAGCAGCAGATCTCCTCCAGCGGGGCCTCCTCCGGCGGTGCCTCCGAAGGCTCCTCCAGCGGCTCCTCCGAAGGCTCCTCCGAAGGCTCCTCGACGAGCACCGCGGGCGGCGGCGGCGAAGCCAGCGGGTCGGGCGTCGTGGCGCGGGTGATCGCAGCTGGCGATGAAATCGCCACGAGGCCCTACGTATGGGGCGGCGGGCACGGATCATTCGTCTCCAACGGATATGACTGCTCGGGATCGGTCTCCTACGCGCTGCACGGCGCCGGCCTGCTCAGCTCGCCGGAGGACTCGAGCGGGCTTGAGTCATACGGCGAAGCGGGGCCCGGCAAGGACATCACGATCTACGCGAACTCAGAACATGCGTTCATGGTCGTGGACGGCAGGCGCTTCGACACGGTCGCGCTGGCGGAAACCGGATCGCGGTGGTCAAACAGCATGACCTCGACCGCAGGCTTCGTCGCGCGCCACCCCGCAGGCCTCTAGTCGCGGCAGCAAGACAGTCAGCAGCCGATCGGGTTCTGAACCCGATCGGCTCGGCCCCCACGCCGGTTCCAGGTCGCCCGGCCGTGCGTCGCGTCCCAGGCGCGGCCTAGCTTTCCGTTCTCCATCGGAGAGCTGCAACGACAGTAGAGAAGGCGATGCTTGCCCGGGCACACACGTTCACGATCGATGGCCTGCAGACGCGGCACGTGACCGTCGAGGTCGACGTCCGCGCCGGCCTGCCGGCCTTCGCGATCGTCGGCCTCGCCGATGCGGCCGTGCGCGAGGCGCGAGAGCGAGTGCGCGCCGCGATCCTGAACTCGGGATATGAGTTCCCGCCCCGGCGGATCACGGCGAACCTCGCTCCGGCAGACGTGCCGAAGGCCGGTCCCGGTCTGGATCTCGCGCTCGCATGCGCCGTGCTCGCAGCCAGCGGACAGCTTCCACGCGAGCGGCTCGAGGAACAGGCGCTGTTCGGCGAGCTGGCGCTCAACGGTGACGTGAGCGCCTGCCGCGGCACGCTCGCGGTTGCACAGGCCGCGCAACAGCTGGGCCTGCGGCGGCTGCTGCTTGCGGGCGGCCGTGCTCGTGAGGCGAGACTGGTCGAGGGCCTCGAGGTCGCCGTCGTGGAGCGGCTGAGCAGCGCGGTGCGCGTGTTGAGAGGGGGACCTGCGGACCGTCTTCCCACAGCGGCGCCGGCGGTGAACCGCGGAGAGTCGGCGAGGGTCCGCGGGCCGGACCTGGCCGACGTGCGGGGTCAGCAGCACGCGGTCAAGGCGCTCGTGGTCGCCGCGGCAGGTGGCCACAACAGCCTCCTCAGCGGCCCACCCGGCACGGGCAAGACGATGCTCGCCCAGCGACTGCCCTCGATCCTCCCGGCGCTGAGCAGGCCAGAGGCGATCGAGGTCACCAGGATTCACAGCATCGCCGGGGACCTCGGGGGGGAGCTCGCCAGAAGCCGACCGTTCCGAGCGCCGCACCATTCGATCACGACGGCGGGGCTCCTCGGCGGCGCGCGAGGAGGGCGGGTCGGCGAGGTCGTGCTCGCCCACAACGGAGTGCTCTTCCTGGACGAGCTCTCGGAGTTCACGCGTCCGGTCCTCGAGGCGCTGCGCCAACCGCTCGAGGATGGGCGTGTGGCCGTGGTCAGGGCGCGACATGCGGCGGTGTATCCGGCGCGCTTCATGCTGGTCGCGGCCACCAACCCGTGTCCGTGTGGCTACGCCGGCGGCGAGGAGCGATGCAGATGCAGTGAAGCGGACATGGCGCGTCACCGGCGCCGGTTGAGTGGACCGCTACTTGATCGGATCGATCTTCACGTCCACCTCGACCGCGACGTCCGCCACGATCTGCGCGCTTCACCGCTCACGAGCTCGGAGAAGGCCCGCGAACTGGTTGCCCAGGCGCGCGAGCGTCAAGCGGCGCGGTTCAGTCAGGACGGCGTGGCGGTGAACGCCCAGATGGACATTCGCCTGCTGCAGCGGCACGCGGGGCTCAGCCAGGAGGGCGAGGAGATGCTGCGAGCGGCCTCGCAGAGGGGCCTGCTGAGCGCGCGTGGACAGCACCGCGTGCTGCGCCTCGCGCGGACGATCGCCGACCTCAACGGGAGCCCGCGGGTGCGCTCCCGGGACCTCGGCACGGCGCTGGCGTTGCGTCCGGACGCGAGCCTCACACACGCCCGCGCGGCATGAGCCGACACGCGGAAGCGCCAGAGGAGCAGACGGCGTGCGCGGCCTGTGTGCGCCGGAGCTGGCTGCTGGGCGTGCTCAGCGCGCTGCTCGACTACCACCGGCGGGATCGGGAGCGGTTGAGCGAGCTGCTCGCGCTCGAGGATCGAGAGTTGATACAGGCGATCGCGGGCACGCGAAGGGCGGAGCTCATGGCTCGCCACGAGCGGTTTGACCCGAGTGCGCTCCGGGCCCCGGCAGAACTGTCGACGGTGTGCCGCCACGATCGCCGCTACCCGGGCAAGCTCACAGACCGCGGGGCCCCCCACATGCTCTACGTGGTGGGCGGCACCGGAAGGCTCCGAGAGCTCACGGACGGGGCAACGGTGGCGATCGTGGGGAGCAAGAAGCCCAGCGATTACGGCATGGAGATCGCGCGCAGCCTCGCGCGAGGATTGGCCGCGAGCGGGGTCACCGTGCGAGCGCTTTGACCGACGGGGTCGCTGCGGCAGCCCACGCGGGCACTCTGGAAGCGGCTGGTGGGACGGTCGCCGTGATGGGCGGCGGCCTGGATGTGGGCGCTCCAGCGGGGAGGCGTTCCTTGTACGAGCGAGTCATCAGCCAAGGCGGATGCGCAGTCGCCGAGCTGCCGTGCGGCTGCCGGGCGCGGCGCTGGGGGCAACTCGCGGGCGAGCGGATCGTCGCCGGGCTCGCGGACCTGACGGTCGTGGTGGAGGCGGCTGAGAGCACGGATGAGCTCACGGGCGCGCGGATCGCACAGACGCTCGGAAGAGCCGTGGCGGCCGTACCCGGGCGCGTGACCTCGCCCTGCTCGAGCGGAACGAACAAGCTGCTGATGGAAGGGGCCCATCTTGTGAGAGGGCCCGGCGACGTCCTCGAGCTGCTTTACCTCCTGAGAGCGGGAGAGGACAGCTCTGGAGTGCTCATGGCCCTGAGCGAACTCGAGCTGCTGGGGCTGCTCGCGCGGGGCGACGGGGGCCGATACGTGCCGCGGGAGCCCCTTAGCTCTCTTTCAGAAGAAGCGGATGAAGGGATTCGAACACCCTCGACCTTCGCCATGGCAAGGCCAAATAGGGTGCCCGAAGCCCGCAGATGAGGCCGGTCTGATGGCCCCAGACCTTGAGGCTAGGCGCGCTCGCTTCCAGGCAATCGCGGGAGCCCCGCGCTGCTCCCGCTCCCGGGACAGCAGCTTGCCTACGGAGTGCGTGGCGGGCTCAAGGCACGCGCACGGCGAAGCTCCCGACCGGCACGCTGACGCTGCCGGGGCCTTCGATGCCGCCCGCCCCTAGCGCCTGGCGCAGCGTCACGGTGCCGTGGACGATGCCTGCTCGGACGCGCGGGCCGTATTCGCCGATCGTTTTCGTGAGGGTCTGTCCGGCGGCGATGTTCGAGTTGGTGGCCTCGCCGCCGTATGCACCGGGCGCCATGCCCGGTTCGCGCCAGCGCATGCCATACATGCGGCGCGCATCCGTGACGGCGACGCGGGCGGTGAAGCTGATCGCGATCACGTAGCGCCCCTGATGGCCGCGGGTGAGCCGCGCGTGAATCGGCGTGGCGACTTCAGCGTGGGTCGGCGCTTTGCCGACGGGGACGTATCCGACCGGCTCGGACAGTGATGGCGTGCAGGCGTATGAGCCGCCGATCCAGCTCTTGCTGGTTAGATGGCAGGTGGCGCCGCCGCGGTAGTGGATTTCCTTGATCGGACCGTCGACTGGCACGATGTCGGCAGTGCCGGCGTTGGCGAAGTTCAGGAGCTGGTGGGCCGATGCCCTAGTGACGAACAGGTACGCGCCGCCGGAGCCCACGGTGGGCAGCGTGTGGCGTTGGCCTGCAAGCACGTAGGTGATGCTCTGCGCCTCGGGACCGAGCAGCCCGTAGTAGATGTTGCGCAGGTCGGCCTGCGGGCAGATCGTGACGGGCTTCAGCCCCATTTCCGTTTCCCGGCGCGTCAGCCGCAAGCCCTTTTCGTAGGGTCCGGCGCTTGCCGGCACGCAGCCGCCGAGGCGCTCGCCGGTCCCGATCCAGGCGCTTGCCGGGCGCTCGTCGGCGGTCACGTTTGTGAACAAGCGACCCTCGCCGTCGAGCAGGGCACAGCCGTTGATGTCGAAGGCGGCGCTGACGGGCAGTTCGTGGAAGCGGCCGTCGTTGGCAAAGGCGTCGTCCTGTCCCAGCGCCCCGAGTTTTCCGTCGAGCAGGCGGCCGATCTGGATGCAGCCTTCTCCGCGTGTGGTGCTGAGCACACGCATCCCCCAGTCGGGGCCCCCGGCTGGATCGGGGGCGGCGATCGGCAGCGTGCGCACGGTGCCCGGGACCAGGGCGCCGTAGCCTTCGTGCGAGTTGCGCAGCAGCGAGAACGGCAGTCTGGCCGGCGCGCCAAGCTGGATCAGACCCGCCCCGAACGCGCCGCCCACGAGCACCAGGCCGACGCCGAGCGAGATCAGTGGCGCCCGACGCCAGCGACCCGACAGGCGCGGGACCGGAAGCCTGCTCAGCAGGCGAGCCCGGGTACTGCGCGACCGCCGCTCGGCGGCGGCGTAAAGCTGACCGCGGACTTCGGGCAGCAGGGTCATGACGGCTTCTCCAGTTCGGCTCTCAGGTTCGACAGGCCACGGCTCACGCGCTTGCGGACCACCAGCTCGGATGTCTCCAGCTCGCCGGCGATGTCCGGATAGGAACGCTCCTCCAGGATTCGCGCACGAACGGCCTGGCGCTGCTCGGCGGGCAGTTGCTCCAGCAGCTCGATTACCCAGCCATCAGCACTCGCCGCCGACTCGACTCGCTCCAGCTCCTCGCCGGCGAAGGCGACCGCCTCGGAGATCCCGATGCGGCGTCGGGCTTTGGCCTCCACGCGCCCGCGGCGCAGGCTCTTGGCCAGCGTGTTGCGGGCGATCGTGAACAGCCAGCCCGCGGCCGTGGGAGTCTCGGGCCGGTAGCGATGCGCCGCGCTCAGTGCCGCTGCGAACACCTCAGCAGTCAGGTCGGCCGCAACCTCGGGATCTCCGGTGCGACGCGTGAAGTAGCCGACTACCGCAGTCTCATAGCGGTCGTAGAAGGCCGCAAAGGCGTCCGGTCGCGAACTGGTCGCCGCCAACAGTTCGCCGTCGCTGACTTCGCCGGGGTCCATACATGGTTAACCCCGCCCGCGGGAATCTGTGACCGATCGACCAAGAAAACAGCCCGAACCGCCGCGACCCCGCCTTCATCACGTAGCGGACCCACGCCGTCCCATTCCATGCCAGGCAACAGCGAACGTCTGCGTCGCCCCGGTTCTGCTCAAGACGAGCGCATTCGGACCTTCGCCCCAGACGCCTCGATGGGACGACGTCCAAGCGTCGCGCGCCTGCGAAGCCGCGCTACCGCTTCGCCTGGCGGAAGAAAGCGTGAGGAGCCTCTCGGACGGAACGCTTGGTGATCGTCTAACCAGGAGCGTGAGCGGCGTCCACCGACGCGTTCGAATCCACAAAGCAATACTCTTGACAAAAGAGAAGTATCTCGATAGAGTTAGTGCACAATGTTGGACCTCGTCTACTTCCGCTCGGAGGACAGCAATGTCCAGCAGTGCGCTGTGACAGGCGTCCCCTCGGCGCGGGACAGCGTGATCGAACGTTGCTGTCGTCCCTAACGTCTGTCCTCCTCGCGTCCTGGGAGGGCGCTCCCTGCCCTCCCAGGACGCCCCTCTCAGAGGCCCCCGCTCTCGCGTAAGCCGCCAAGTCCCGAAAAGAAGCCTCGGATGCCAAGAATCATCGTCACCGCCGATCCATCCCCCTTTTCCACCGACGTCTCCGTGTGGCTCGACGAGCACGTCCATTCGGTGCACCTGAGCACCGACCAGGCGGCAGCACAGTTCGTTGAGCGGCTCGCCTGGGCGATCAGCGACGCGGAGAACGCCGACAGCGAGCCTGCCGATCATCGCGTGCGACCCAGCCGACAGCCGCGAAGGCACAGCTCCGCCGCACGCTCCCACAGCCAACGCCGCGTCCGCGCCTAGAGCTGCGCGCCAACCTCAATACCCCGGAGATCCCATGGTCCTACTGCTTCTGAGTGCCTCCTGGATACTCACCCTCTCGGTGATCGCCGGCCTGTGCATCGCTGCACGCGACGGCGACCTTCAGCACGACCGGCCAACGTCTCCTGCTGTGGTGGGAGAGCCCATGGACCCGAGCAGCGCGGTGACGATCACGCGGGTCAAGCACGGACAACACACCACGCCAGACTACGCCCCATCCGACCTCGGGAAGACCGTCCGCATGAACCGGCGAGCCATCAGCGGCGGAGCCGTCCTGAGACTGGAGGCGATTGCGCGGAGGACCGCAGAATGACTAGCCCCTCCGGGTGGGTTCCGAGCGCCCCGCGCCGACGGATGCGCTTCATGCTCACAGATACGGATGCCAATGGGACGCCGAAAAGAGGAAGGCGACGCACGAAATCGTCGCCCGCGAGCGATGTTCCGAGCTGTCGTCGGTGACCTGAAGCTTCGTCGCCAGAGACGTCCCCAGGAGGGCGACGAGCGGATGTTGGCGCTGGTGTTCCAGCAAGGCTACGACGCCCGCATGGCTGGTAAGCCTTGCACCCCGCCAGAGGGGTACGCCGTCAAAATCGGACACGATCTCGTCGGAGAATGGATTGCAGGATGGGCAAAGGCAGACCGCGAGCTAGGTGTAGAACCTGAGCAGGTTGTTGATCGGGGCAAGTAGCACGGCTCACTACGGCTCTGGCGGAGATGCAGGCGCGACCGATGGCGTTCGCGTCACCCTCGAGCGAAGCGCGAGCGGCCGTCCGACTCAGGCGCGCGGCGGCCGGTGGGCCTCGCCCGCCGCCTGCAGGGCTGTGCCAACGGCACAGAGTTCCTCTGGGTTGAGTGCCGCCTCGATGCGCCCAAACAGCGTCCGCTCCTCATGGCGCACGTGATCCCTCAAACGCTCGCCGAGAGCGTGCAGGGCCGCAGAGTCAACGGGCGCACCAGTCTCGAGGTCGCCGATGCGGCGCCGAATGTCCACGTGCTCGACGAGCACACGCACAACATCCGCATCGTCAGCCCCGGCGTGACGCGCAAAGGCAGGCAGCAGCAACTCCTCCTCAAGCCGGAAGTGCCCGCGGCCCTCCTCGCGCCAGAAGTCGAGCGTCGCCTCCCTGACGACCTCTGCCTCGACATCCGTCGCGCGCTGCAAACGAAGTGCCAGCTCAAGCGCCACGTGGTGCTCGCGCGACAGCACAGCTAGCTCGTTCGATCGCTGCACAGCCCGAATCCTACTCGCGTGCAACAGCCTCTCCACCTCGCGGGCGCCTCACATTCGCTTCCGCCAGTCAGGCGAAGCGGCAGCGCGGCTTTGCGGGCGCGAGACGCCTGAAGGTCGTCTCTAGCCCGCCATCGATGGGCGGAAAACGGCACCGCGAGCGGCCATCACCACCGCAGCGTCCGGCACGACGCAGGGCAGAAGTCGGTTCGCAGGCGAGCGAGCGCGCTGCTCAGGATGCAAGCTTGGGCGAGGCGTCACGGTCGCCGACAACGACGTGGGTGACCGGCACGTCCAGCTCACGCCGTAGACGCTGCAGCTCCCCGCGCTCCTGCCAGGTCTCCTGCTCGCTCGGGTGCGTAACGACGATCACCTCGTCGGCGCCGAAGTCCCGCAGCTCGTCCTCGATCGCAGTCGTCGGGTTGGGGTCGCCGACCTCGCCGCGGGCCACGACGCCCTGCTCGCGCGCCCATGCCAGAGAGCGCTCCAAGCGTGCTCGAGCGTGCTCGAGCTCGCGGTCGATGTCAGATACTGCGTAGTGCCGGTGCGAAGTGAGCACCGGGGCCAAGATGTCGACCTCGATGAGCTCGTCCTCCCGTCCGACGATTCGCTCGCGCAGCTCCCCGCCCGAGAGCGCCTCGTTGGCGATCACAAGCACATGGCGCTTGCCGGGGGAAGCGCGGTGGGGGTGTGCCTCACGTGCCGCCTCGCGCAGCGGCGTGTGCCGGTCGGGATTAGGCGCGCGCAGGTACGCAATCGCGGCTAGAACGAGGGCAAGCACGAACACGGCGACGCCCACCACTGCTTCGGTGAGCCAGCCGATCAGCACTGCAGCACCGATTACCGCGGCCCCCGCGAGGGCCAGCCGGAAAGCGTCTCGCTCTGACCTAATCGGAATACGCATTATATGGTCACGCTACATAGCGCCGATCACAGCGTCATTCGGGCAAACTACGGTTCGGGTGGCGGTTTTCCACCCCTGGCGCATTGCTCGCGGCTCCGCGCTGCGGCGCGTTGCGAGGCATGCTGAGTTCCTTCATAGTCACCCTCATTCAGGCCGGAAATGGTCGGAAGGGCGGTGTTGCCGTCGGAGAAGAGCGCCGGGCTCGAGCGGAACTGAGCACGCGACAATGGTGGCCCTCGGTGGCCAGGGCACAGTCGCGCCACAGACCGGCGTGTACTTCGCGGCTGTCAGCCTCCTGCTCTGGGCTCAAAGCACGCGGATCAGGCTCGCGCGATCAGCCGCGCGGTTCACGCACCCGCACCCCCCTCTCTCATGTGGTACTCGCGGGTGGTCCTCACGCTCTCTTACCAGCCCTCCACGATCCGCTTAGCGAATCCAAAACTGCAAAACTGGCTTATTTGCAGGCAGTTCCTGTGAAGCGGATTCCTGTGAAGCGGATGAAGGTGTGTGGTCTCAACAGATAGGCGACACATGTGTCAGGGCATAGGAGACACCAACGTGAGGGAGTCTTCTCGTGGACAAGGCCCGGTATCTGGTCGAGGCGCACGTGCTGGGGGGTCGCTC
>JBEKXJ010000086.1:0-7370 GCA_049512215.1 Solirubrobacteraceae bacterium | reverse complement strand
GGGTCGCGTCTCATAAACCGGGGGAATTGAAGTTGCGGGCGTAGCCTCCGCTTTGTCCTGACAAGACCAAGCGATGGAGGTACGCCCGCATGGAGAAGGTAGCCCCGAGCGAGAGGTTCCGCTCAGAACTGGACGAGGTGCTGGCCGGAGTCGGTGAGGAGAAGGACCCCGTGGAGCTGATCGGCCGCCTCGGAGCACGGCTGATCCTGCAGCAGGCGCTCGAGGACGAGGTCTCAGAGTTCCTCGGCCGCTCACGCTATGAGCGCGCCGAGGAGACGGTCAGTCACCGAAACGGCCATGAACCGAAGACGATCAAGACGACGAGCGGGTCGATGGACCTGAAGCGCCCCAGGGTCCGCGATGCGAAGAAGCTCGGCTTCCAGAGTCGGATCCTCGGCAAGGGCGTGGCCCGCACGCACGCCCTGGAGTCGCTGGTGATCAGCTCGTTCCTCAGGGGACTCTCCACGCGCGACGTGGAGGCTGCCCTGGAAGAGACCTTCGAGGAGCCGATCGCGTCGAAGTCGACGGTCTCCCGGATCTGTGAGGACACCCGCGAGCGATACCGCCAGTGGTGTCGGCGGCGCCTTGATGAGCACGACATCGTCTACTGCTTCCTGGATGCCGTCTATTTGAAGCTGCGCCCCGATGATCAGCCCGCCGAGGGCGTCCTTGTCTGCTGGGGGGTGACCCTCGAGGGCCGAAAGATCCTGCTGGGACTGGCTCTGGGAAGCCGTGAGAGCTACGAGTCCTGGCTGTCCTTCGGGCGGGACATGATCAGTCGGGGGATGCGCTCACCGGCGCTCGTGATCGCCGACGGAGCACCGGGGATCTGGAAGGCCGTTCAAGAGCTCTGGCCCGAGGCCCTTCAGCAGCGCTGCACGGTCCACGCCTTGCGGAACGTCACCTCAAAGCTGCCCGAGCGCCACCACGCAGAGGTGAAGGCCCGCTGGTGGAAGGCATTCGATGAGGCCCGCTCCCCTGCTGAGGTGAGCCGCGATCTGAGAGCCATCATCGCCGACTACAAGGCGGCCTACCCATCGGCGATGGCCGTGATCGAACGGGACCTCGACGCCCTCGTCGCTCACCTGCGCTTTCCATCCGAGCACCGCAAGCGAATCCGCACCACGAACCTCCTCGAGCGAACGTTCGTGGAGGTCCGCCGGCGCACCAAGGTGATCGGGCGCTTCCCCGGGGAGACCTCGGCGCTGTCGCTCATCTGGGCGGTGCTTGAGCTCTCAAGCCGCGGCTGGCGTGGCGTGAGGATGAACCCCAAGACCGTCGCTGAGATCGAGCGGCTGCGTCGTCAGCTGCGTCAGCTGCGCGAGGACCCGGCGCCACCCGCGACAGTCGACACCGAGGAGGTGATCGCCGCATAACATCCGTCTCACGCGGAGCTACGCCCGAGCGAATTCACCCGGGAAGTGGGACGCGACCCACCGACCAGGTCAACCGCCGTAGGCTGACGGCGACTGGCGCGAGTTGTCCACTGCCGTCTTTGAGTACATCGAGGCGTTCTGCAACCGACAGAGACGAACCTGAGGGCAGCGCTCCTGATCGCAGGTTTGTGAGCGCGCCGGGTCGGGAGCAGCTGATGCCTCGCGTATCGGCGGGTGTGGTGGGTCGTCTCCTCAGCGGACGAGGATGGGGGTGCTGTAGTTCGATACGTGTGCCCCGGCCGGGACCTGGATGAGCGCGCGGTAGAGACCGCGTCTGTGCACACGTACGACGCGGCTGAAGCTCGAGACGGTCGGGGTGCCGGCTTTCACGGCCGTGCCGCCCTCGTTTACGGACCTATGGCCGGGCACGAGCAGCTGGAAGCCGACGAGCGCGCCGACCTCCGCTGGGGCGACCGTGCCGTACAGGCGCACGAAACCGGGGCGGCCGACTGAATGCGCGTGGAAGGAGACCCGAACCGCCACGTTCTCGAGCACCACTGGGCTGGACACTTCTGGTTTGCCGACCGTCACCACACGCAGCTGCGCGTTTTCGAGCAGGCCAAGGAACGGGAATGAGAAGCCCCCGGTGGGATTCGTCACCTCCGGGTTGCCGACGATCTTGAAGCCGCCCAGGTAGGGGTAGGGATTGGCCTGCAAGACGATCTCGTGGTTGCCGGCCCCTGTCCCGGACAGTGTGCCCTCGACCAAGAAGGAGTTTCCGAAGACGACCGGGTTGGGGACGCCGGTAATGGCTACCGAAAGGGGGATCCCCGGCGTGGTGAAGGTGCGGTCTTGTCCCTTCGTCGTCCCCGCCGGGCTGCTCGCCACGATCCGGTAGTGGTAGGTGGTCAATGGCTGCAGTCCGCTCACGGACTGGCTCACTTTGAGCGTCTTCGTCCCGTTCCCAGCCGGTGAGAGCGGCGTCTGGGACCCGTAGCTATGGGTTGGTCCGTACTGGAAGACATAGTTGGTTTCTTGCCCCCGGGGGTCGACCGAGCCATCGAGGGTCGCGGAGGAGAAGGTCACGTTTGCGACGCCTCCGCTGCTTACGCTGGGTGCGGTGGGCGAGGCGGCCTGCCCTGCAGAGGCGGGGAGCGCGATGGCGAAAGCGAATGCCAGCGCGACGAGTACAGGGTTACGAAACATGACGACCTCCTTGAGCGCCTCTAGCCCCACCTCGCGGCGTGCCAAACGGCTCTCATAGCGACGGCTAATTCACAAGCAGGACTAAGTCCAACAACGACCAAGTCCACGCCTACGACTCTACGCCCGAAACGCGGCACGGTCGTCCGTGGCGGCTACCGAGGAAGCAGCCGGGAAACCCGCGGGAAGCGACGCGGGCGTTTCTGAGGCGCGATTGCTGACAACGGGGCCGGGGATACTCCTCCAAGCTCGCCCAGACGGCGCTTGTCTTCCCAGGCGGGTTCGCTCTGGCAAGCTGGTGGGCAGGTCCGCTCCGGGGTCCGCGGAGACCGTTAGGGCAGCGACAGGGCTACGAGCGAGACCGGGTCGACGATCACTTCGCCGGGCTCATTGGACAGGTAATGGGCGGACGCCTGCAAGCCGACCGTATGCGAGCCGCCGGCTGCGCTGACCAGAACCTGTATCGGAGCCTGTTGGAGCTGACCCCCGGGGAGCCTGATTGCGCTCGCACTCACCGGTCGTCCGTCGAGGATCACCGCGTAGGTCACTTCAGCGTATGTGTCCGCAGCGCCCGTGCTGTCCATCCCCGCGATGACGGAGACGAGTAGGTGGCCCCGGCTGCGCATCGCCACGCGAAGCTGGGTCGGCGAGGGTCCGCCGACCCGAATGAGCGGACAAGCCAGCGGTGGTTCGCCTGGTCGCGGCGGCGAGTTGCACGGGTTTTTCGTGAGGAATTGCCGCGTGGAGTTCCTAACGCTCGTCGCACCGAGAGGAAAGCCCAGGGCCGCGACGCCGACAGCGCCCGCCCGAAGCTCGCGAGGGCCAACGCTGTGCGGGGGTAGCGAGAACGCCGCATAGGAGGCTCCACCCAAACTGAGGAAGAGCGCCACAGTCGCCGTGACGTTCGCGTAGGTGATGCCGATGCGGTGAAACCGCCTCGCCTCAGGGGGCATGAAGCCAAGACTAAAGGGTCTCGTGCGGTGCCGCTTGGGAACCGCAATTGGTGCCCTGGAGTGGACCCCACTAGCTTGCCACGGGGCATCGCCGTGAGTCCGTTGCTGTGGGTGCTCGTCATCATCCTCGTGCTCTTCGCCTTTCTGGGTCGAGGCCGCTACTATGGGCCGCGTGGGTGATGGCTCGCTCTAGGCATCGTGGATCGCGGCGATCGTTTCCGCACTGTCCGCCCGCATTCGCCGTGAACATCTACATCTTTGGCCTGGTTCCTCGTCGCTAGGGCGATCTGGCTGGCCAGGACTCACCACAACCACAGGAGGCCTGCCATGGGCGAGAAGACCGACAAGATCAGCGGCCGCGCGAAGCAGGCCGTCGGCGCCGTCACCGGCGACGAGGAGACCAAGCGCAAAGGGGAGCGCCAGGAGGACAAGGGCAAGCTCAAGGGCAAGCTCGACTCAGTCATCGGCAAAGCGGAGCACGTGCTTGAGGATCTGAAGGACAAGGTCGACCGGAGCTGAATTCGACCGGAGCTGAATGAGCGTGCGCGCGCGGAGATGACGACTCTTTGGGCCTGCTGCGGTGGCTGCCGCTCCTCTCGCCGGAGCGGTACCGGGTGTAGTCTGGTTGGCAATGGCCGGCCGGCCGGCCATTCGACACAGGCCCAGCTGCTCCGTGAGGGAGCGCGAAAAGGTTAGGGATAGTCAGCTCTTATGACCGCTGGAACATCGCTGTTCTTGATCGCGGTCGGCGCTATCCTGCGCTATGCGGTGAGCGCCACCGTCTCAGGCGTCTCGCTTGCGACCGGCAGGTTGATCTGATGATCGTTGGCGTGTGGGATTGGTGATATCTCTCTACTACATACGCGTTTGGAGGCCCCGAGGCAGGTAGCCAGCGAGCCCCGCGAACTTGTGCAGCGAATCAAGGATCGACGACTTGCTAGGCCATGACCGGAGACCAGGAGGCGTAAGACGATGACCGAGAACCAGCAAGATGCCGAGCCGGACGTCGCTCAGAACCAGCGAGATGCCGAAGTGGACATCTCCGAGCACCAGGAGGATGCCGGGCTGGACGTCGCTCAGAACCAGCAAGATGCCGAAGTGGACATCTCCGAGCACCAGGAGGATGCCGAGTGGAACGTCGCCGAGTGGCACGGCAAGATGCTGGTAGACCGCAACGGCGAGAAGATCGGCAAGCTCCAAGACGTCTACGTCGACGTCGAGACCGACGAGCCGCAGTTCGCGACCGTCAAGGAAGGCTTCATCGGTCGTCACTTGACCTTTGTGCCGCTCGGTGGAATCAAGGTCGGGCCCGATAGCCTCGAAGCGGCGGTCTCCAAAGGGCAAGTCCAAGACGCGCCCAACATCGAGCAGCACGGCGAGGAGCTCTCCCAGGCAGACGAGTCGGCCCTCTATCACCACTACGAGCTCAACTACACGCCGCCCAAGACCGTGAGTGGACGCCGGCTCGCCCGCCGCTGACACATCCTCAGCAGGCAGAAGGACTCATCGCGGCGCCCGCAGGCGGTCACGTCCTTACGTTGGAGGTTGTCCCGCCCGTCGTAGATGTTCGTGGTGACGGTCGGCGAGCAGGCGCGGTAACGGTCTTGTCTCCGTCGAGCCGTCCCACAGGCGCAGCGGGACCTTGACCCCCTCGGTCGCTACGCCCAGCGCGACTACGCAGCAGCGGCCCTTCAGCTCGATCCCGTCGAGCATCAACGCCGCCAGGCGCACGTCCTGCAGACTGCGGCTCATCAGCGCGTCCAGGTGCTTGCGCGTTGGCCGGACGACCTCCTTGAGCTCGGCCTGCATCATCTCGCTCAGCACGCCCAGCCCAACACCGACGCTCAACGCGAGCACCCCATCCTTCGCCGCACCAGCCAGCTCACCCAACGCGTCCTGCACCCGCCGGGGCGAAGCTTGCCTACGCATCACGGCGCGGATTCTTCGCATGGACTACACAGCGTGCTGATTGGCTTTCGCGGGGTAGCCGATCGTGTCTGTGTGCTGTGCGAGGACCCCGCCAAGCCATAGGAAGGCTCGCCCAAACACGGGACCAGGGGTGACCACCGAACACCTTCCGGGGCTACGGGTTTGCCGCAGCCTAGGTCGAGGTTCGTACGGATGCGCAGCCTCCGCAGCAGGGCGAGGATGTGGATTCCAAAGTCAGCAGGTACGGAGGGAGGTCGGTCATGGCGAAGGCGGGTTTCAAGAACATTCGCGTGGCCGAGGGGATAGACGTGCACGCCTGGCGTTGTCCGGACGGGCGCTGCGGGCTTGCATGGCAGCCGCAGACGACCGACAAGTGTGGCGCGTGTCAGCGGCCCACCTGGTGGAGCCAAAACTCATCCCGAGGCGATGACTGTGACGGCTGAGAAGAGGGCCACCGGGCAATGGACCCGAGCACCGGCATGCGGTTGGCCCGTAGCTCGTAGAGCTGCGTAGGTGATGTCCTACCGCTTCGGTTGCTCTCCTTGTCGTCGCAAGTGTTAACGGTGGCTACTATTCCCCATGACGAGAAGGGCAACCGCTAGACGAGCCGGCGACGCGCAGGGTGGTGGCCCGCGCTGTGACGCACAGACCACCACCTCTCCACAGCCTCGTCTAGGGAGCTGGGTACAGGCCCCATGGTTCGCTGACGGTGTTGAAGGAGCGCCCGAGGATCGAGGAAGCCTCTCCGCTGGCTGTGTTGTAGGTGCCTCCGCTCACCGAGGCACTATTGCCGCTGGCAGTGTTGTGTGCGCCTGCGCTCACCGAGGCACAAGCGCCGCTGGCTGTGTTGAATGCGCCTGCGCTCACCGAGGCACTATTGCCGCTGGCAGTGCTGTAGTTGCCTGCGCTCACCGAGGCACTATCGCCGCTGGCGGTATTTTCCTGGCCGAACACATCGCTAAACGGACCGGAGGCGGTGTTGTTGCTTCCACCGATGATCGAACCGTAGCTCGTGTAGGTCTGTTTGCGGCCGAGTACCAGGTTTTCTGAGCCGGTCTGGCTGCCCGGCGATTCGTCATAGCCGATGATCAGGTTCCCCGCTCCGTTGAGAGAATCGGTATTACCTTCCCCGTTGAGGATCTGCAGGTTGGCCCCGGAGACTTGGATCGTCGGTTCGCCGCCTACGCCGGAGGCGACATATTTGAGATAGGGAAGGATTGCGAGCAGCTTCTTCTGTTCTTCTTCCGACAGTCCTGCGAAGTGCCCTTCTTTGCCTTCAGGTCCTTGCTTGCCTTCTTTCCCTTCTTTACCTTCTGCGGGCACCGTCACCTGCGTGTAATAGTCTCGTGATATGCAGGACCCCCATCGTCCAACCGACAGGACCAGAGCGTTCGGTACCTTCGGCACGCACAAGACGACGGGCGACGCCGCCGCTGCCCCGCTCGCCATCAGCAACAACAAGCCCGCTCCTATACACACCGGGACCCGCGCCCCGCAGGGCCTTGAACCCATTCATCGCCATGCCTCCATGCTTTCGTGTGTCGGGATCTTTAGGCAGCACGCTAAGCTGCGAACCGCGTGTCGGCATCCGAGTTGGTCCGCAGCATGGTGGCGGAATACCGCAGTCGTCCAGCGTCACCGAAGGGCATCTCACGATGGGACGCTGCTCATGTGTTCAGCGCGTCAGAGCCGGTCGAGCCGCCAATCTTCAACTAGCTCGCGTGCCGTCATCCGACGCCCGTTAGGGAGCAGGACGCGCCGATGCGAAGCGAGCTACGAGAAGCGCGCTGCCTATGGAGTCAGCCGCGGACTTGCTTCAACCTGCGCCACGCTTTCCTAGCCACCCACGGAGTGGCCGACGGAGTGAGCGGAGGTCGCTTTTCTCTGGGGAGTGCGTCTAGTAGGGAGG
>JBEKXJ010000085.1:0-6096 GCA_049512215.1 Solirubrobacteraceae bacterium | reverse complement strand
GCGCAACCGCTCCACGCGCAGCTCGCCGCTAGACGGATCCAACACCGCCGCGACCGACTGCGCCTGATGTACATCGAGCCCGACGAGAGCCATACTCTCCGACATGGTCGGCACCTCCCATAACTGGGGTGTCGGCGCCAGGACCGTCCCGGCGCCCAGTCCCCGCACATCTATGCGCGGGGTGCCGACCGACTCTGCCTAAACCGCCGAACGACCGGCGATCCATAGGGTCTAGTGACCCGACATGCGGTCGAGAGTGACGGAGTCCCGCGAAAGATGGTATGAGCAGGGACCTCCTCAGCTCAAGCGCGGATGATCCGCGCATCTATCAAACCGTGGAGCTTGAGGAGGCCCCGTATGACAATCGTAATGGGATTGGACCAGCACGGAGCGCAGGTCACCGCCGAGTGGCTTGACACAGCGACCGGCGAGGTCTCTCGCGCGCGGGTCGCGCCAGCGCATCGCGAGAGCGTGCGGCAGTTCTTGAGCCGTTTCGCTGGCCAGGAGCTCGAGGTGGCGCTCGAGGCGACGACGGGCTGGCGCTTCGTGGTCGAGGAGCTGCGGGCGATCGGCGCGCAGGTGCACCTGGCCGAGCCGGCCGAGACTGCCGAGCGGCGCGGGCGCAAGAAGCGCGCGAAGACTGACCGTGCCGACGCCAGGCTGCTGCGCGAGCTGTTGATGGTCGGGCGGTTGCCGGAGTGCTGGATCCCACCCGATCATCTTCTAGATCTGCGCGCGTGGGTCAGACTGCGCCACGCGCTGGTCAATCAGCGCGGTCGCTGGCAGCAGCGCATGCAGGCGGTCCTCTACCACCACGGGTTGCCCCAGCGCCGCGAGCTGCTGACGCGCGAGAACCGCGCCTGGGTAGAGGAACTGCCGCTGCCGGACGCCGCGCGCGAGCAGATCACGGTCGCCTTGGCGCTGATCGACGCGGTCGAGGTCCAGCTGGCACCGCTCACCGCCGAGCTGCGCGCCTATGCGCGCCGCCAGGCCGGCTGCCGGGCGCTGCAGGCCCACTACGGGATCGGCGAACTGACCGCCGTGGCGGTGCTGGCCGAGCTCGGCGACGCCAGGCGCTTCTCCTCCTCGCGCGAGGCGGTCCGCTACGCCGGCATGGACATAACCGTCCACCAGTCAGACCAGCGCCGCGCCCCCGGTCACCTCTCGCGCCAGGGTCCGCCGGCGCTGCGCTGGGCGTTGTATGAGGCCGCCCAGACCGCGCGGCGCAAAGGCTCACCCGATCACGACTACTACGACCAAGCGGCCGAACGGCTCGGGGGCAACCGCGCCTGCCTGGCGGTCATGCGCAAGCTTCTGAAGCGCAGCTACCACACGCTGCGCGAACTCGGTGAAGAGGGCCTTCAACCCGCATGAGCTTCCCCGTGCGCGCCAAGCCCTCACCATCACCGATGCGCCGCGGCCGGCTCCCGACATGCTGCTGCCGCCACCCCTTGGTGGACGGCCCTGAAAGACCGAGCGGCCGCAACGCTTACCCCAGCGGGGTCACCCCATCAACCATCATGTCGCCGACCCGCAACGCAGGGTCGCGGACCGAGATAAGCCCGGGCGCCCGCGCGCACACCACCCATAGCGCCAGCACGGCGCCTGTCAAGCGCTACGCGCTCGGCCCTAGGGGCCGCCCTGCGGATGACAGAGCACCACCGCTGGCGCTAAGCCAGCAACCAGGCGTAGCCCGTCTCGCGACCGCGACGCCGACCAACTACAACCCGGATCGTCCGCTTGACACGGGGTCCCTGCACAGATGAGCAGCACTCAGATCGAGGAGATTACGTTCCGCCTTCGCCGGGAGCGTCTACTTCTCCAGCCTCACCTGAGGGCCTCGGCGCGGTCGGGATGGCGCTCCAAGCCACCAGAACGACGGGGGCCCTGAGGCCCCCGTCGTCCGTGGTTCGATTCTCGCGCTCGACTAGCTGCCCCAAGCGATCTCTGAAACTCCTATTGGAGTTTCGAGGGCCCCGTCACCACGTTGGGTTTGTCCACCACGGGCGCGCCGTTGCCCGTGACGGTGAGCGGTCCGACCACGTGGTTATTGGTCACGGTTGTCCCCCCGGTGTTGCCGGTCACCGTCAGCGGCCCGGTGACAGACATGTTCTCGACGAGGACGCCCGCCGTGTTGCCCGTGAGGGTGACCGGTCCGGTGATGATTCCACCGGCGCACCCGGAGGTGCCTTCCCCGATCACCACCGAGCCGATCCCGTTGATCGCTCCGACGGGCCCCGTGATCGTTGCTCCGCAGAGGCGCACCTGCGCCGCTCCGTTGGCCTTGACCGGCCCGGTGATCGTTCCACCCTCGACGTCGAGGGCGCCGCCACCTTCAACGGTCACCGGCCCGGTGATCCTCCCGGTCGAGGTGAGTTCGATCCATTCGCCGTTCTTCACGACGAGCGGGCCGGTGATCTGTCCCGAGATGACTTTGGGTCCGAAGGTCGCCACGACGCCAGCGTGATCGGAGGGCCAGATGAACGGTTCCGGTGGCGGACTCAGACTCGCCACCGTGTTACCGACCAGATGCTCACCGAGGATCGGGAAGTTCCCGCGGGTGAGCACGTGATCGAGTGCTTCGGTGTATTCCGCGTTCGGATTGTTGAGGCGGTCTTCGAACCCTTTGTGGCAGCATGTCAGCGGCGGGGCGCCCAGTCCCGCTGCCGTCCAGGTGTCCGTGAAGCCCGCCTGGATGAACGCGTCGTAGCCTGCGGGCCCGTATGGCGGCGGGAGGGTATTCGGTCCGTTGTTGAAGTCGCCCACGACGACCACGGGAAGCGGGGTGTTGGCCGGTCCTTCGATCAGTTCTTTTGCCTGCAGATAGCGCACGATCCCGGTTGGCTCGAGCGCGTCGAGGTGTGTGGTGATGAACCGGAACGCCCTGCCCTCGAAGTTGGCGTCGATCGACTCCCAGCTGTCGGTGAACGGAATCACTTCTTTGGTGAGCGGGTTCTCGATCGTGACTTTGCAGAATTCACAGCTGTAGGTGCCCGACTTCGGGTTGGACAGCTGAAGCTCCCCGGCCGGGAGGTCACTGCGGGCGAGGATCACGCCGCGTTCGACCATACCGACCGCGGTGAGGCCATAGGGAGCGGGGCCCGGCGCGACCGGGAAGGCCAGCGTGAAGTTCCCTTCCGGGCGGGCCGTCTCAGAGACGGCCTGGTAGTGCAACCCGTCTGCTTCGATCGCTTCGATCAGCACTTTGGTGAAGTCTTCGCTTACCGGGCCGGGCAAACCAAACGGGTTCAGCGGGTTGAATTCTCCCTTGTGCCAGGTGGCGACCTCCTGCAAGCCGACGAACACGGGCTTGTTCTGCGCGATCTCGGAGGCGATCAGCTTGGCGCGCTCTTTGAAGTTGGTGGCCTGGTAGGTCGCGTAGTCCGTGGTGGTCGCTTCGATCGCTTCGCCGAAGCTAACCGGTTTTTTGCTTTCCGCAAGCGCCCGGATTTTGGCGAACTCCGTGCCCTGGTAGATGTTCTGCGTCATCACCGTTACTGGGCCGCGGGCATGGGCGGTAGCGGTGCCGATCGCCGCCCAGGCGACGGCGAAGAGGATGACCGCCCGCCGCAACGCGGACGGACGGAGAAGGGTGGGAACTGCGTGCTCGCGCATAATACGCTGCCTCCTAGCCGGTAGACGCGCCAGGGCATTCGACCCCGACACCTTGTCCCTCGTGTCTTAGCGCGAGGCCCTATCCCCGCGCAAACCGTGTTAGGTCGCGTCTCGGTCGCTCCGGACGAAACGATCCATGAGGTCAGCGAGAGGCAACTGTGCCCAGCGAGGGCCCGCGCGAGATGTCTCAGCAGGAGCAGGCCGATAACGGCCTAGCAGGGCACGCTACTCCTTTCTCGGCGGTTCTGCGTGTGAGCTTGCTCCGCGTCCGCCCCTGGGCGCTGGTGATCCAGTGACCCGACCTTGGGCGCTCAGCGACCGTCGTGGCCCAGACCCGCCCGGTACCTCGCCCTCGCCGACCTCGGCCCTGACGGTGGACGGCGCCCGATCCCTCCCAGACGCAGGCACCCGCCTTACTACCGGCGTCAGGTGTCCGCGGGTCGTGAAGCCCTGCGGCCCCGCACCCAGATCGCGGACGACGTCCCAAAGTGTCGCTTTCGCGTGCAACGCGAACGCCAGCCAGCCCCGACGCCACACTTGCGCTTGGGACGATTCTCAATCGCGCCGGCGGAGGGCGGGCGCACACTCGCTTACGCCAGGGCGAAGCGGTAGTGCGGCCTCGCAGGCGCGAGACGCCCGACCATCGTCGGACGCGAGCCTGAGCTTGTCCCTCGCGCGGACGCTCGCTCGTCCGCGACAGCAGCGGCGAAGGATTCCGCACTCACCGGATAGGGCGCTAAGCAGCCCAGCCAGAGCGCCGCCGGGAGGCCCTGCTAAGGCTGCTGGCTAAGGTTCCCCCATGGCAGATGTTGGGAGCGAGCGCTTTGTGAGCATCACGACTTTGCGCCGGGATGGCACGCCGGTCGCCACCCCCGTGTGGGTTGTGGGCGCCGCCGGCCGCCTCTACGTCTGGACCGGCTCGCAGACCGGCAAGGTCAAGCGGATCCGGAACAACCCGGCCGTGATGCTCGCCCCGTGCAACAGGCGCGGCGCCGTGACCGGACCCGCCGTTCAGGCACAGGCCGTGATCGTCCCGGTCGGCGAGCGTCCGGAGATCTGGCGCCTGTTCACCGCCAAGTACAGGCTGGAACTGCGGGCGATCGTGGCTGTGGAGCGGATCCTCGGGCTGCTGCGGCGGTCGCAGGGGCGGGGCGAGCGGATCTACCTGGAGCTGGCTGTCACAACGGCCTGACGGGACAAAACGACACCCGAGAAAGCTGGGCGCCGCGCAGGTGGCGTGCCTCACATCAGTGTGAGCTTGGAATCTTTGCCGGTCGATGAAGCGCTCCGGCCAGACGCATAGGCCCGGATGCTGTGCTTCGAGCCAAACAACCGAAAGAAATGGAGCGATTCGATGCGCAAGACACGAGGTGAGCAGCGAAGTGCGGTCGTGTTCGGCGCGCGCAACCTGGGCCGCGCGGTCATTGAGGCGCTGGTGAGCGAGGGCTGGGCAGTGGCGGGCGTAGCGCGGTCGCAGAGCACTCTTGACGGCGTAAGCGCGGCCGGAGCGCTCGCGCTGAAGGCCGACGTGACGGACCCCGCGAGCGTGCATGGGGTGCTCGAGCAGGCGGCCGCCGCGCACGGTGGAGTGCAGCTTGCGCTGAACGCGGCCTCCGCCTACGGCGGGGAGCGCAGCGGGCCCTTCGGCGGTGGCCCGATCGCCGAGGCCGACCCCGACGGCTTCGACTCGTGGGCCGCGGCTCCGGCCCGCTCGGCCTTCTCATTCCTGTCCGCCAGCGGGCGGTTCGCCCTGGAGCAGAGTGGGCCAGCGACCCTTGTGCAGGTCACCGGCGGCTCCGCACGCCGCGCGATGCCGGGCCGCGGCCTGTGGTCGGCGGGAGCGTTCGGCGTGCGGGCCATCACCAACGCGGCCGCGCTCGAGCTGCGCCCCCACGGCATCCAGGTCACGTTGCTGATCGTCGACGCGGGTATCCAGCCGCTTCACCAGACCACGCGTGCCGGCATAGCGTCCGAGACACTGGCCGACCCGCGCAGAATCGCCGATGCCGTCCTCTTCCTTGCGAACCAGGACGCGCGCGCCGCGACACACGAGCTCCAGCTCACCCCGCTCGCCGAGAACTGGACGCCCTAACCCCGGCGACATGCTTGCAGTCTCACCGAGAACCCAACTCCCGCGAGCCACGCAGACGCGGACGACCTGAAGAATGCCAGAAGGGCGCCCCGTGTCGCACCGGCTTGCCCGCTCGAACACGATGTCGAACTGATCCTGTCACGCCGGTCCACGGCCGCGCCCCCGTTGACGTCACGCAATGCCCCTCGTCGACCGGAGGACGTCGACCGAATCGCGCAGCGTTGGCCGCCTGTGCTGCTTGGGATTACCTACACCGCCCTTCGGTACACCCGGGCGCCGCAAACGACCGAAGGCGGCAAGCATGCTCGCCGAGGTGGCTGTTGCACAAACCCCCGGCGGGCTCACTGGAGCCTTTCTAAGGGCGGGCTCGAAAAAGCTGCAAGTCCTCG
>JBEKXJ010000084.1:0-6141 GCA_049512215.1 Solirubrobacteraceae bacterium | reverse complement strand
GGACCGGTTTGAGCTCTCACTGCTGGGCATCGATGTCGGCGTCGGCCAGGGAACGTCGACAAGGGACAGATTCGCCGCTGGACTCATCAGACTCGCGCTCGAACACAATTCACTTGAGGCGCCGACATGACCACCGCCGGCGGCAGCCGTGCATCTGCTGGTGACGCGCTCCTTGGGGAGATCATCGCGCGCGCGCGTCAACAGGCACCGTTGCCCTTGCGCGTGGCATGCGGACTCGGTGGAGGTGGAGAAGCACTCGTGAGTGCACTCCTGGACGTAGCGGGTGTCGCGTCCGTCGTTGACCGAAAGGCTCTGAACACCAGCGACGGCGACCCAGCAGGCACACGTCATCGCGTCGCCGATGCCACCATCATCGACCAGGTCGCATGCTCAGGTGTCCGTTCTTCACTCCCATGCACGCATGAGCACGCAGGGGAGGGCTGGTGCATAGTGCTGGTTCGAGACAGCGACCATGGAGCGCTCCGACTTGCGAGTTTCGGCAGCACTGGAGCAGACGAGCGCCTGTTTTGCGAGCTGCTGTGCCACAGGTGCTCAATCTCTCGCGAGAGCGCCGTGGCGCTCGCCGCCCACCTCGGCTGCCCCACAGCGGTGATCTCGGAGCTGAGGCAGATTCGAGACGACTGGGGCGACGCTACCGTCAGCGAGCTGCTTGGCGCATGCTGGACACTACCGTTGGTCACCAAGCTGCGCCAGCAGATGAGCGGGCGCCACGGACGCGCGCTGCTCGACCTCGGGCGAGCTCTATCCCTAGTGAAACCGCCCGAGATTGAGTTGGGCGACGTGTGGGCGCTACTCGCTGGAGCGCTATCGGGCCGTGTGTATGCAGTCTCAGACATCAGCCTGGCTGTGCACGCTTTCCCCGGGCTGTTCGAGGTCAGTCATGGGCGGCGGCACACGCTCGTCAAGCCTGCATCGCGGCTCGCTTCGGTCTTGCTGCTCGGCGGTGTACCTCCGTCTACTTCCGAGCATTTTGCAATCTACCGGGCCCTGCGGGAGCGAGCGCTGACGCTCCTCGCTCGCAGGGACGGTTCCGATTGCTTCGTCTCCCGACAACTCCCGCGTCAAGCAAGCGCCGCCGCTGCGTTGCCGGAACTCACGTCAGATCCGCTCGGCGTCCTGTGCAGCGACCCCTTCGCCCTGCTACGCGAGCTTGAGGCACAACCCAAGCAGCTGCGCACGCCGGCAGGCAAGGTCATCGCGCTTGCGGCACACCGGCTCTTGGACGGGCCCGGTCGAGCCAGCCAGCTGGAACTCTCCGCACGCCGAATGGGTCTTCACCGGTTCGCAGACACGCTTGCCGCGGAGCTGCCAGCCCGAAGGTGGCGGCCACTTTGGGCGCAGGCGGAACTTGCCCACACCCATCGGGTAGCTCTCAACCATCGAGCTCCACTGCTCGCGGTCGCAGCCATCGAGAATCCCGGAGGCTTGGCGTTCGTGGGCTGCGCAGACGGCGAGGTCTGGCGAATCTCGCCCTACAATCGTCCCGTCTGCCTAGCGGGCTCTAAGCCGCTAGATGGCGAGATTCGTGCGATTGCGGCATGCACAACGAACGACTCCCAACTCGTCGCGATCGGCACCAGCACCCACGCTGTCGGCGTGCTGGACGGAACGCGGGGCGATCTCAAATGGCTGGACGCTCACACCCACCAGGATCCCGTGAGCGCAGCCACCATCCATGCCGGAGATCAGGACACGCTCCTGACGGCCGGTGTCGGTGGGCTGATCTACGCGCATCCTCTGCTCGAAGGGGAGGGACGAGGGCAGGTCCTCTATGAACACGGGAGCGAGATACGCGACCTTCAGGTCGTGCGCGTCGATGCGACCGACCTGGTCATCTTCTGCGCGGTCGACGGAGTCGTCGGAGTCGTTCGCTTTGCCGATGGCTCGCCGGTCGCACACTGGCACATGGCCGAGGAGGTGCTCAATTCGGTCGCGGCAACGGTGGACGGAAGGTGGCTGAGACTCGTCACGGGGACAAGTGAGGGCAGTCTACGCCAGGTGCGGGTCGCAGTCGAAGCCTCTGACGCTGCTCGCGCCACGTCCGGTCCGTCCGAGCCACGTCTCGAGGAGTGGGAGACGCTCGCCAGGCATCGGTCCGCCGTCAACAGCCTGTGCATCGTGCGGGACGAAGACGACTTTGCCGTGTTGAGCGGCGCCAGCGATGGGTCCTGGCAATGGAACAACCGCGAGGGAACCCAACAATCGGGCCTTGGACATGTGGGCCCCATCTGGTCGGTCGACTGTATGGTCGAAGGTGATCGCCGCTATGTGGTCACTGCAGGAGCCGAGGGCGCATGCCGTTTGTGGCTGACCGAGGCCGTTCTGGGCGAGCGAATCACCTATGCCCAGCCGCTGGCGCGCCGCGGACCAGTGACAGCGATCGAACTGGCAGCCGACCCCGCCGAGAAGATTCTCGTGATGACGGGCGGCAGCGACGGGGACGTGCGGGTGGCTGGACCGAGTCTTACCGAGGGCGGCGAGTTGCTGACCCGGCATGACAGGGAGATCTCGGCGCTGCTCTCGGTCACGGTCGACGAGCTTCGCTCGCACGTCATATCCGGCTCGGTCGACGGCACGTTGCGCATCACCCCAATCGATGCACGTCGCCGGCGAGAATCGACCGTCCTCGGGATCGCGCACGAGGGAGTCACGGCCCTGTCGATCGGGGCCCTCGGCGGACGGCACGATCTGATCTCCGGCGGCCGAGACGGCACGATCACCTCCTGGGATCTCACAACACGAACCCCCAGGAAGACAGTGCAGGCCTGTCGCTACGGAGGCGTAGAAGCGCTCTGCCACATCGAAGACCATGGCGAGGGCGTTATCGTCGTCGGAGGCCAGGACGGGAGACTCAGCATCTATCACGGGGCCGAGCTCGAGCAGCGTGGCGTCGTCCCCCCGCTCGAGGCGAGCGTGCTGTGTCTCTGTCCAATGGCCGGCTCGACCAGCGGGCTCTTGGCCGGATTGGCCGATGGCAGGATCGCGGTGGTTCCAGAGCTTGGCCTGTACAGAGATGACATCAGCTACATCGAGGCATCTGAGAGCGAGATCCGTGGACTGGGCACGCTGATCCTCGGCGGTCGGGTATTCGCGGCATGCGCTGGCCTTGACCGCCACCTGCGCCTGGTCGACATCCATGCCCGCGAGGAGACCGTCGACATCGATCTCGACGGCTACGCCCTGTCTCTGAGCGTGGTGGGCGCCTCTGTGGGTCTCGGCACCAGCACGGGAGCCGCCGTGATCTCCTACCCCACCGACATCCTTACGCTCTATTCATGAGCAGTTGAGTCGCGCCTGCCACGTCGCACAGCCGACGGCAAGTAACCTGACGAGAATGTCAACCTGCCGGAGAGGGAAATGGCCAGGGTCTTGGTCGCCACGCCCATCTTGAGCGGCTGCTTCGACTCGCTGAACGGCCACGAGCTCGTGAAAGGGAGCCCAGGATCGGACGCGGACGCTGAGGCGCTGATCTGCGACCCGACACAGACCGTCGACCTCGCAACCCAGGAGCTGATGCCCTCCTTGCGCCTGATCGCAGTAGCGGGAACCGGCGCAGACGCCATCGACCATCACGCGGCCAAAGCGCGGGGCATCACCGTGGTGACCGCCGGGCACGTCTTGGCAGAGACGACCGCCGACATCGCATTCGGGCTGATCATCGCCGCCTCACGGCTGATGCACGACGCCGAAGTCGCGCTGCGTGCAGGAAGATGGCAAGGCTGGCGCTTCGTGGAGGATTTTGGTCAGGAGGTTAACGGTGCGATGCTCGGGCTGGTCGGCTTCGGTTCGATTGCGCAAGCGGTTGCCAGACGCGCGAGCGGATTCCGAATGACGGTCCTGCACCACACCCGGCACGACACAGGTCAGGTCGGATGGGTCGAGGATCTCGATGAGCTTCTCGGGCAGAGCGACATCGTCAGTGTTCACGTGCCGTTGAGCAGCGAGACGCGCCACCTGATTGACAGACGCCGGATGGCCCTGCTCAAGCCGAGCGCAGTGCTGGTCAATACCGCGCGTGGAGCAGTGGTCGACGAAGAGGCTCTCGCCGACGCGCTGGAAGCCGGCGAGCTCTTCGCGGCAGGACTCGACGTCTACGAGAACGAGCCCAAGATCTCCCCTCGCCTGCTCAGCGCTCCGCGAACCGTACTGCTGCCTCACATAGGAAGCGCAACGCTCAGGACACGACAGGCGATGCTGCGTAGTGTTGCCGAGAAGGTTCGGGACTTCTTCGATGAGAGACAAGATAGTGTAGCTACTCATTGAGGCAACGGTAGAGCAGCGGATCGAGGTAGAGACGCTTCGCTGGCGTTGTCTCGATGTCGTTGCCTGACGGTCGCGTCAGCTAGGCGGGACCTGTGCCGTGTGGCCTCCATCGGGGCGTTGAGCATGCACGGAGGTGTGCAACGATAGCCAGCGTGCCGAGCGGGGTCTTGATCGTCGCGACGGACTTGGACGGCACGCTGTGGGACCGCGACGCGCGGCTACCCGCTGAGCACCGCTCCGCTATCCACCGGTTGACGGTGGCCGGCGTCCCGCTGCTCGCGGCGACCGCCCGCGGCCCGCGCAGCGCCGTCGACGCCATTGCGGGCAACGGCATGGACGATGTCCCAGTGGCTTGCCTTAACGGTGCGCTCGGCCTTGAGCCGGACGGCTCGCGATTCGTTGATAGTCCGTTCTCGCGCGAGGACGCCGAAACCGTCTTGAACACCTTTGAGCAGCACGCTCTCCAACCGTGCCTAGCGGTGTTCGATCCGCTCTCCGAGCAGATCGTTTCGGCCGCGCCGTCCACCTGCAGCGAGCACCTCCGCTACCTCGGGCGACGAGCGCGAATAGAGGATCTCCGGGGGGTGGCAGAGGCACAGCCGGTCTACGCCATGTCCATCGCCGGCCGCAAGCGAGCGCTCCTGGCAGGCGTTGGAGGCGCGCTCGGCGCAGCCGGTACGTGCCGGGTCATGTTGACCCCGGATCCCGTCTACGCTGGGTGGACGCTCCGAGTCGGTCCGCGCGGCGTCGACAAGTGGTCCGCGACCCGCGCCTACTGCTTGGCGCATGGCATCAGCCCGTCGGCGGTGATGGCGGTGGGCGACAGCCTCGACGACGTGCCGCTTCTCCGCTCGAGCGCCGTCGCGGTGGCCGGGCCCGGCCGCCACCCGGAGGCGGTCGCACAGTCCGCGCACCTGATCGAGCCCGTCGGCAGGCGCGGTTGGGCGCAGGTGCCGGTACTCGCCGGAACCTGACCGCGCGTCAGTCGAGCGACAGATCGGCCACAGCAAGGAGCCGCTGCACGACATCCGGGTCGGTGAAGGTCGACAGCCGTTCGCGGACCGCAACGGTCAGGTCCGCGGTCGCCTGGAACCCGGCACACCACGCGAGCGCTCGGAACACGACCCATGGCAGAAGCGCGACGACGGACGCGCGCAGCGCGTCGGGATCGACGTCAGCAGCGCGTGCATACGCCGTGAGGAACGCCTGCTTCTCGCCTACCGAGAGCTGCCCGGCACCGGCGGATGCCCATCGCAGTGTGACGGGAGAGAGGAAGTACGCCAAATCCCACGCAGCCGGTCCGAGACGTGCGCCCTCCCAGTCGAGGATGGCGCAGCCCGTGTCCGTGACGAGCAGGTTGGTGCCGATCAGATCAGTGTGGACAATGACCAGCGGGTCCGCCGACATGGCAGTCGCCTCGCACAGCGACTCCGCGGCCCGGAGCAGTAGCCGGACGGTCACCGGCGTGAACCCCTGAGCCTCGGCCCGCGCCACCCACCTCAGGCCATCTTCTACAAGAAACCGTTGGGGAGGCGCCATCGGGAGGTGGGGCAGGGCGTGTCGCGGCAGGGACCGGTGCACCGCCGCGATAGCCCGAGCGGCATCACGTAGCCGCAGCCCGTAGAGGAACGGCTGGCCATCAATGTAGGTCTCGATCAGCATCGGTGGATCGCCGGGGACAAGATCGAGGGCACATGGAGTAACACCCGAGCTTTCCACGTCGCGAAGGGTCGCGAACTCCCTCGCCAGCTGCTCGTGAGACGAGAGGCCCCACTGGCTGGTGCGGCTCAAGCGCACGACTGAGCGCCGGCCGCCGGACGTCAGCCGGAAGTTGAGGTGGTAGGCACCGAGACTGAG
>JBEKXJ010000083.1:0-6144 GCA_049512215.1 Solirubrobacteraceae bacterium | reverse complement strand
CGCTAACGCAGCCACCCCGGAAAGTAAACAGTAGAGCTGCTCACTTCCCACACGGCCGGGATGCGGTTAGGATGCGCCGATGTCGCCCGACCCCGTTCTCTACGAGCTCGACGAGGCCGGCGATGCGAGCGCCCATTCCGCGCGGATTGCGCGCCGTTGACTTGACTTCCGCCTATAGCAGGCGAGTCACGTTGCTGACGGGAGCGCCGAGCAAGCGGTAGAATGGACAGGTCCGCGCGACCAGCACGCGGGCAGATAGGAGGCTCCATTGACAGCAACTAGGTCGACTGAGGTCTAGAAGATGGGAGCCGGGCGCACCACTAATCGTGGTTTGTGGTCGGTTCAGCCCCCTCTTCTTCGCGGTCGGTGGCGTTGCCGTGGTCGTGCTGTGCCTCCGGGCGCTGCGGCAGGGCTCCGAATTCGAAGGGGAGCGCATAGGCACCATCGCGATGACCTCCAGGGTCCGCACAGCGTCAGGTACCAGCGCTCATGCGGCACCCGCAAGATATGGCGCACGCGACGCACAGCACGGTCGCGAGCGACCCGGTAGTTGAAGTGCTGGAAGGCGGGGCCTGTATGGCCTCGCCTTCCGTATCGGGACCACGAGCCCCCTTCATCGCACGGTGGCACTATCGTTCCTCCTCGCGTTCCAAACGTCGCCGCGTTATCATGCGCAGTCCTATCCAAAGATGTCTTTGTTTATTTTGCTATGACTGACCAGCAGCTTCTCACGGTTGAACAGATCGCCCAGGAGTTCCAGCTGACCTCCCAGACGATCCGCAACTGGATCAGAAGCGGCGCGCTGTCCGCGGTGAGGATCGGCCACGTCTATCGCGTAAGGCGCGAGGATGTCGACGCCATGATGCGCCGACACCAGGGCGAAACCGCCCCTCTTGGAACCCACCGCGACCTCTGGGCTCCAGAGACCTTGGGGATGCCGTACCGTCGTTATGAGGACCGCCGGCAACCGTCGATCTGGGACGGTACGAGCAGCTCCATAGTGCCGCCGAAGCGAGCCTGACGGCGCCGCGCTGCGCGCGCCCTCATGCGAGGCGGTGGGCCTTTCGCGATGGGCGTAGCGGTCCGACACGACTGGCATGGAGGGATCCCTTTCCCAATCCCGGCTGTGGGCGCACCGCCCCGACGATGAGGCAGGATCGCGGCCCGCGGCGACCACCGATCTGTATGCATGTCGATCAAACGCAGGCGCAGGCCCCCCTCCCAAATCCGCGGACCCCGGTTCTAGGCGCGATGCCGTCTACTTGAGCCCGTTGCATCGCGTCGTTCGGTGCCTGCTTTATGTCGGATGCGAGAACGAGCCGGCAGCCGGGAAGGACTGTGGACACCCTCCGTCCGAAGCGGGCGTCTCGCACATGCTTAGGGTCTTAAACCCGCCGGAGAGATCCCGACCACCTGGAGAATCACCATGAGTCAACGCCCTGAGCAACACGATCGACCGTGGAGGACTGGGCGCGGAGGGACATCGTCCCGTCAAAGAAGGTGGGCCGCAGGCGGATCTAAGGCCGATCGAGAATCGAGGCCGTGCTGCTCGAGGACGACTCCGAATTCAGCCCAGAGCGGCGCTAAGTGTTACCAACAGCTGTTACCCGCGAGGCGAAACCCGGCGTCTTGGCACCGCTCATCGCGCAGCTTTTCGGCCTTTCAGTAAGCGTTCTCCAACTGCTGGATGCGGCGATCCATCGCCAGCAGGACTTCGACTACTGAACCGTCCCGGGGCCCCTTACGGCCGAGCAGGCAAGCCAGATACATGCTGACCTGGCTGAGCGACTCCCGCCAGCGTAGTCCGAACCAGGGCGCATCAGCCGAAGTACCGCTGTGCACCGCTGGAGACCGCCGGACCAGGACTCGTTTTGCATCTGTTGTGCATCTGGACCCACAACGACTGAGACCGGCAAGCGCCTACCGCCGGTCCCTGGGATGTGGCGCGCCGCCGGCTCCGACGCGTCGTCGCCTCGCCGCGGACTAAGTTGTCGATTCTTGCGATGCCACGTCCACGTCGACGCCCACGTCCACGTCGGGGTTGACGTCCACGTCGACGTTGACGTCCACGTCCACGAGCACGACGCTCCGCACAGCGTCGCGCATGAGGTCGTACTGCACGTGGAGCAGTCGCTTTGTCATCTCCACCGCGGCATCAACTACCTCCCGCCGCTTCGGCAGACCCACGACGTCCAGAGGCATGGCCTTGTCGACTGTGTCGACGAACATACGTACCGTCGCGAGCGCGGTCTGCGCACCGTCCTCGAACAACTTGAGCACGTCCTCAGACAGCTCCGTCGTCCGCTCGACTGCGCTCGTCGCATTGGCCGCGCGAGGCTTGCGAGTTGGGCCTTGCTTCTCTGCCGCGGGGCGGCGTTGGGTCTTCGTCTCAGGCATCAGCTCTACCACTTTCGGACCCTTGGTCCCGTCAGCTAGCTTCGCGAAAGCCGTTAGCCGAACCGGTTGCACTTGTGGGCTCGGCTCCACAACCTCCGCCTGTCGGCCATGACCATAGGCCAGCCCGCCCGCGGTGCCATCCGTAGAGAACGCGGACGTGGCCGTGCCAAAGTACGCGCCGCCTTGCATCCATTGGTGAAGGGTGCGAGCGAACTGGCGTACATTGGCTTGGACCTCATGCCCAGAGACTCAACTGTGCTCACGGAGTGGCGACCGAGAACGCACCGCAGGTCAAGCAGCGACGTTTCGACGAACGCGACATCCTGTTCGGGAAGCTGCGGCCCTACGTTTCGGAAGGTCGGCGTTGCGCCGATCGCTGGACGTTGCTCCACTGAGATCCTTGTTCTCCGGCCTCGGGAACCTGACCTCTACGGCGTGCTCCCAGCCCGCATTCGTCAATAGTGGCGCGGGTCCTGGTGGAGCATGAGAATTGAAACGTCCGCCTGGGCGGGCAGGATTGCCGGCGTCAAAGCCGCAATTTCACCCGCTCAGGAGGTTCACCTTGAAGGTGATGGGAAGTACGACGTTTGGAACGGTAGATGTGCAGGCGGACGGCACCGGCTTGTCCTCGCGTGCGGTGATGGCGGGCGTTGCGTCTCGGATCTCGCGGCGCTCGCGGGCCAGCCCGCGCTGTTCGGGAACGTCGCGTCGGTTTCCACGGCCAGGCGGGTGCTCTCGATCGGGCAGGCGGAGATCGACCGGATCCGCTGGGCACGCGCGCTCGCCCGTGGACGGGCCTGGCAGGCAGGCGCAGCCCCTGATCGCGTGATCCTCGACTTCGACGCCACACCGATCAGCGTCCACTCCGAGAAGGAACACGCCGCCGGCCACTACAAGGGCGGGTTCGGCTTCAACCCGCTGCTCGTGAGCTGTGACCGGGAGGTGCTGGCCGGTGTTCTGCGACCCGGGAACGCCGGCGCCAACAACGCGGAGGACCACATGCGGGTGCTCGAACTCGCGCTGGAGCAGGGGCGACCCCGTGCCACTGCTCACGTGAATGTCCAAGGGGACTGAACGCTTTACGAAAAGCCCCGCGTTAGCGGGGCTTTTCAAGAGAGCCGGAGAGCGGACTCGAACCGCTGACCCCCTGTTTACAAGACAGGTGCTCTACCAGCTGAGCTACTCCGGCACGAACGGCGGGCAAGGCGGCTTCTCAACTGTAACGGCGCGGTCATGGGCGGTGTACTGCAGGCATGGAGCACGGCTACATCGACCAAGAGCTCGCCGAGCGCCACGGCGCCGGGTGCCCGGTGCATGACAGGTTCCCGCTGCGCGAGCCGGCGCATGCCGTTCGGCGGGCCACCGGCGAGCGCGGCGAGGCCACGGCCGCGCGAGACCAACGGCCGCCGAGCGAGCGCTCTGCGGAGTTGAACGGCTTTCGCGAGCACACTCTAAGCCGGGGCGTGAACCCCTTCCTCTACTGGACGCTCCGCGCGCTCGTCGTGCCTTTCTTCCTCGTCTATTTCCGCATGCGGCGCATCGGCCGCGAGCACCTGCCACGCCGGGGCCCGCTGCTGCTGGCCTCAAACCACCGCAGCTTCCTGGACCCGTTCGTGATCGGGACGCTGGTACGCCGGCCGGTCTACTACATGGCCAAGAGGGAGCTCTTTGAGAAGCGCTGGCAGGCATGGCTGCTGAACGGACTCGGCGCCTTCCCGGTTGACCGCGGCGTCGGCGACGGCGAGGCGATGAACACCGCTCGCGAGATCCTGGCGCAGGGTGACTGCGTGGTCGTCTTCCCGGAGGGCACCCGCGTGCGGCCGGGGCCTCTCGGCGAGCCACGGAGGGGTGTCGGGCGCCTCGCGCTCGAAACCGGGGCGCCGGTCGTTCCGATCGCGGTCATCGGCACCGCGGACGTCCGCAGGGGCTGGCGCATACGACCACGAAAGGTGCGGCTGCGGGTCGCCCGTCCCCTTCGCTTCCCCACCGTTGAAGAGACCTCTCCGGCCCTCGCGGCGGCCGTCACCGAGCGGATCTGGGCCTGCGTCAGCCTGCAGTGGCGTTGGCTCGGCGGAACGGGCGCGGTCGGGGAAGAGCGTGAGGGGCCCGCACGACCGCGCCGCACCCCCGAGCGAGTTGGGCGCGCCACGCAGGAGCTCTCGGGAAGTCGGGGTTCCGCACGCGAGGAGGCCCGCACGGCCTGAACGCCGACGGCGCGCGGCGCTGTCGGCACGGACGGTTGCGAGGCGGGGGATAGGGTGTGCGATGAGTGACCGGCGAAGACAGCCAGAAGTCGAAGGCTCGGCTCGACGCGGAGTTCTCAGAGCTATATCGCGCTCATCTGCGCGACGTCTACAGTTACGCTTATTATCGCATCGGCGACCATCACGATGCGGAGGACCTGACCGAGCAGACCTTCCTTCAGGCCTACCGTCACTTCGAGCGTGCTCAGCGCGAATCGAACGGCCGTCCTCTGCGGCCCTGGTTGATTCGCATCGCTCACAATCTGGCGGCCAACCTCTACCGCGACCGCGCCCGCAAGCCGGCCTCGCCGATCGACGACACGACGACGCTGACGGCGCTCCATACCACCGAGCAGCTCGTCGAGGGGCGCGACGAGCTCAGTCGGGTGCTCGAGGGGGTGCGCCTGCTTCCCGACGATCGGCGCGAGGCCTTGATCATGCGCTTCGCGCTCGGGATGGACAACCGCGAGATCGCAAGGACCCTCGGCCGCTCAGACGGGGCGACAAAGGTGCTGATCCACCGGGCGATCAAGCAGCTGGAGGGAATAGTGGACGCCGGGGAGGAGGTTCACGGTGAGTGAAGCCGTATCCAACCTCGAGAGTCTTCTGCGCGAAGCGCTCGCGCCTGTCGAGCCGCCCGAGGACCTGGTCGAGCGGGTGGAGGCAACGCTCACCAGCATCACCGAGATGGCCGCGGATGAGCTGGAGACATGGGAGCTTTCGGCTATGAGTGATCCCCGCAACTGGGCTCGCCCGGCGGCAGCGCTTCTCGTGGGAGGTGCCGCGGGCGCGGCGCTCGTGCTCCTGCGTGCGCGCCGGCGCGCACAGGCCTCGCCCGCCGGGCTCAGCGGCGTGCGGGAGACCGCGGGGCGCACGGTCCGCGATCTCTCGCGCGAGACACGCAAGCTGCTCGGCGAACGCTAGAAGCAACCCGGCTCGGGACGCTCGCGCGTGATCAGCGCGCCTTGGTGCGGGCGGGCTCCCCGACCGAACGACGAGCCTGGATAGGCTCTTCTGCAGCATGGCCACCTGCTACCGCCACCCTTCGCGCGAAACGGGGGTCTCCTGTTCTAACTGCGGCCGACCGATCTGTCCCGACTGCATGACGACGACGCCGGTTGGCATGCGCTGTCCGGAGTGCTCCAGACAGCGCACCCAGGTGATGCGCATGCGTGACATGACCGCTCTTCCCCGTGTCACATACGCGCTGATCTTGATCAACGTGGTCGCGTTCCTCGCCGAGGGCAACCTCACCTTGGCGGGCGCCGTCAACGTCGAAGGCATCTACCTGAAAGGTGCTCTCCTCGGCAGCAGCTCCGAACCGGGGCTCGTCGGCCAGGGTGTCGCCCACGGCCAGTTCTGGCGGATCGTGACCGGTGGATTCCTGCATGAGAACCTGATCCACATCGGCTTCAACATGTATGTCCTCTACATCCTCGGCCAGATGCTCGAGCCGGCGCTCGGATCGCTGAAGTTCGCGGTCATCTACGGCGTGTCACTGCTC
>JBEKXJ010000082.1:0-6460 GCA_049512215.1 Solirubrobacteraceae bacterium | reverse complement strand
CACTCGCGCAGCGAGGGCGACATCAACAGCAACTACTCACGATCACACTCGATGAAGTTCTGGGGCATCCCAGAAGTGTCTTAACGACGGCGGACGGACCGGGGGTCTATGAAACAGCCTCCTGGCCAAGCGGGCGTCCCGCCACGCACCGACCACGTGCCCGGTTTGGACGAGTCTCGATAGCGCCGGCGACCGGGTTCGACGTTGCTGCATTGGCCGTGAAACCGGCAGTGTCAGCCGCAGTTCGGAGCATCCCAATCGCGCTGCTTGGACACGCTTGCGGCAGTCTCGCGGCCGGTGCCCGCAGGAGATAAGGCTGAACGTCTGCGCCTCCTCGGCGATCAAGTTCAGCCCACCGGATCTGGTGGGATTTACGGCGGGGCCTTCAGTCGCTGCGCCCGACTAGCACCACCACACGCGCGACCGACCCGAACATCCGCAGTGCCCCGCCGTTGAGCGCGGTCGGTGTGGCCACATGCAGCGCTCCCGCCACGCGCGCCGCGAATGCGCGCGCGCCGGGGCCATAGAGCACGTCGTCGTGCGCTCGGTGGCCCTTGACCGCGGTGCCGAGGATCGTCGCGCTCGCCGACCGCAGGTGTGCGTGCAACGTGGCCGCGATGCTCTTCAGGCGCGGCGTGCTCGCGAGCGGACCTTGGCTGGAGGAGAACAGGCCGGTCTGGTCGACGAGCACGAGGGCCGCGAGCGGGCGATTAGCGACCGCAGGCAGGTTCCTGGCGTGGCGGACCGTGCCCAGGCTCACGCTCACGCTCCCGCCGTAGACGCCACCGACCGCTGGGAATGTGGCGCTGCCGTTCTGGAAGCTGACTTCGACCGACCCCGTGCCCGGCGGAGCGAAGCCGGACACGAGCAAATGACCGCCTCGCGCAACCGTTATCGGCCGGCTCGCACCGGCCAGCTTTTGCGGGTCGAGACAGTCGAAGCTCGCCAGCGCGAGCTGCGCGGCGACCATCACGCAAACCTCCGGGTCGTAAGGCTGACCGTCGGGTCCCAAGCCGCACGACTGTCCGGGGATCACCCACCAGGACGCCGTGCTGGTCGCCTCCCAGAGGACGGCGTCCTGATACCAGACGTAGGCGAGCTGGTTCCCCCACCGCTCATAGAGCGCGGTGTCGGACCACTGCGGCAGGGACTCCTTCGACCAGCGCGGGTTCTTCAAGAACGGCACAGCCGCGAGCAGCGAGTGCGGTGGCGACCCAGACCCCTGGTAGGGGGCGCCGCCTGTGCAGACGTCTGCGGACGCCGTCGGTGCCTGTGGAAAGCTGACCGCAAGTACGGTGAGTGCCAAGGCGAGCATTAGCATCGGCTTGCGGCGTCGGATAGCGGCTCTCACTGCCACACAGACCCTAACCGAGTCGGGTACCCGCAGTTGTGCTCACAAGCACCCACGAGAGACGGCGTCGGGGCGCGCGGCTCAGTCGCGTGGAACCGGAGAACCGGAGTCGTGTCGTCGATGGCTCTGCAGCCGAGACCGGCGCGGTACATCGGGCGCGGTCGGCGGAGCCTCGGAGAGAGGCACCGCGGGTAATCTGGCCTATGCGGTGCTCTGCCTCCTCATTAGCCGCCGAAGTCCTGCGTGTAGATCGCCCCGGCCTGACCGCGAGCGAGCGAGGAGGGGGGATGAGGGGAGACGCCAACGGCGGTGTCGCGGAAGCGGGCGTCGAGGATGTTGGCGCGGTGTCCGGGCGAGGCCATCCAGGCGCCGACGATCGCACGGGGTGTGGCTTCCCAGCGCGTGCCCCAGCCGATGTTCTCACCGACTTCGTAGCCGATCTGCGAGCTGGAGATGTAGCCGATGGCGCGCATGCGGCTGAGGGGGGTTTCGCCTCGCGGCCCATCATGTTCGAAATAGTCCCCAAAGGCCATGCTCTCGGTGTGAGCCTGGGCGGCCTGCCCGAGTCGTTCGTTTGGCGCCAGAGGCCTCTCGCCCCGACCGGCCCGTTCCCGGTTGACCAGGCAGAGGGTGGCGGCGCGGATGCGGCCGAGGTCTTGCTCGGTGGGCCGCAGGTCGGCGCCGGGACAGGAGCTGGTGATGTTGCGGGCCGTTATGTCCCGCTTGGTGAGGCGACGGACCGTGGCCCCAGCAGGAGAAGCCATGACGGCAAACAGAGCCACGGCGAGCGCTACGACGAGCCTGTTGCGCGGCACCCGCTCCCGCGGGCCAGGGCAGGCGTCGCCGGGATGGCCAGGATCATCAAACAGCAGCAAGAACGCGTCGCTGAGGGTTCCTACCCGCACAAACACAACCTCTTTCGTTGGCCTACGGGGTTAGCTGACGGGCTAGCGCTGAAAGAGCCTGCGCTTCCCACGGTCTCACCGTGAGATTCGCCCCAATAACTTGGATCCCCCGTTCCCTGACACCCTGGTCTGGGACTCGGCGTTCTGGGTGCGAAGCTAGCAAGAGCGCGGGCCGACACACTCCGCCTTCGCACGTTCCGCCCGCAAATACCGGAGATCTCGTAACCATGTCAGTCCCCTGTGGCGCTCAAGTCGGCACGGGGACGGGGTCACCGCGGGCGGGCTTCGCGGCGATCATCGCGGCGATCCATGGCTAGCTACGCCACGAGCTGCCGGCCACCTCAAGTCGCTCGGTCTCCGCGGGGAAAGCCTGTGGAATGCGTAAACCTGATCGGGTCGGACGCTTGATCGGGCTGTCAGTCATACGCGCTCGTCGTACCCGCCGCCAAGGCCCGGCAGGCGAGCAAGGACAAGGCCAGCAAGCGTTCAGGCACTCATCGCCAGAGTGCCTGAATCTACGGCTAATCGACGACAATCCGCGTGGATCCGCGCCCACAGCTGAGCGATGACCGGCTCGCAAACCCCCTGCCAATTGACACCTTCCAACGCGAAATCCGCGCGCAGACTCGGATCGTTCGATCGTAACGCGTTGCCGCGCGCTAAAAGACCGCCGGCAGAATCCCCGACAGCCTGGGCGCGGGCCCAACGCGCTCGGCACGGCCGTCCGCCGGCGGACACCAGAAGCTGAGGCGATCATCCACAGCGATCAGGGTGTTCAGTTCGCCTCATGGGCGTTCAGCCAGAAGGTCCGCGACGCCGGCCTGGCACCCTCCATGGGAGCCGTCGGAGTCCCGTTCGATAATGCCATGGTCGAGGCGTTCTGGGCCCGCATGCAGGTCGAGCTGCTCAACCGCAAACGATGGAAGAACCGCATCGAGCTCGCGACAGCCATCCACGACTACATCGAGATCTTCCACAACACCAAAAGACGACACCGCGCACTTAACATGCTCACGCCAACCGAATACGAGCACCAACACCAACGACAAGGCATCGCCGCCTGATTCCAGACCCACGACTCCACGTAACCCGGGTCAGGTCACCTGATGGTCGCGTGGCGACCTTCTGCCGATAATTCGCTCATGAGCCCGACTGAATCCGAGTGCTGAGAGCGATGGCCCTTTGGCGCAAAGCGCGTGCTCCCGGCCAAGCCCGCGTTGATGATCGCGCATGGTCAGCGCGAGTCAGCATCAACCCGCGCGTGGCGAGCAAAGAGCTTGTCGGCTACACCGCGCTCCCAGCCGAGACCGGGCCGATGTGGGCGCCGGATCGACTCTCGGTTTGGCCTGTGGAGGGTGGGCGCTACGGAATCGATGCGCACTACCACGGATCGACCGGGGCGACTCGCGCAGAGCACCAGGTGCAGCGGCTTGCCGCGACCGGCCTGACCGCGAGCGTTCGCACCGACGCGGACGGCAGCATCGTGCGGCTCGGTCCGCTGGCGCACCAGGCTGTATGGCTTGCGCTTGAAGCGTTCCTCGGGCGGCCGATGGTTGAGCCTGGCGCGCCGGACGATCACGACAGGTGACAGCGCGTGCCATTTGGCGGCACGGCTCGCGCCCTGGCGCGCGCGCACAACAGCTTGCCGAGGATCGTCAAGTCGGCGGGCAGCCCGTCCCTGCGCTCGATCATGCGCCGCTCGCGCGATCAGCGCTTCGAACTTCGATGGCCCGCCCAAGTGCCGTTGCTCCAAAGTGTCTGAGGACACGGAGACTCCTCAGAGGCCTGCTGGCGCGGGAAGACCGCGCGCCGCCACCGATGCTGGCCAGCTTGTCCCTCAGCCGCTGGGCACGCGGGCTTGGACGGCGGTGAAAGCGATGGTCTGCGTCCACCACGCGGGATCGGCGCAATGCGCGAGGAAGGCGTCGATCGACGCGTCGGTGAGCTCGCCGGAATCAACAAGCCGGCCACGCAGCTCAACCACCGTCTGCCTCCAATACTCCGCCCAGGGAGAGCCGCCGTTATAGAGCGCGGTCTCTGCCGTGGCCCCGATTTGCTCCAGACCCAGCGCTGAAAGGCTCCCCGCAAGCCGGCGACCGATCGTGTAGTCGATGCCCTGCGCGCGCGACCACGAAAGCCACCCATCCCAGAACGCCCTAACCTCCGGTGGCTCGGCGACGCTGACCGGTAGGAAATCCGGCTCCACCAGCAGGATCGCCCCGCCCGGGCGCACGCTTGCTAGGAGGTTCGCAACGGCAGCTTGAGCGTCCGCGACATGGTGAAGCATGGCGCGCGCGGTCACGAGATCGAAGCCCGATGGCTCGATCGGGCCATCGAGGATGTCTCCCTGGCGAAGCTCGAGGCTCGGCGCGCGAGCATCGATGAGCGACAGATCGAGATCCAGCGCTATGGCCTGTCCACCGGGAGCGATTCGCTCGGCGAGCCACGCGGACATGGAGCCGTTGCCAGCGCCGACCTCGAGCGTGCGCATCCCAGGGCCGATGCCCAGCTCCTCGATGTGGCGGCGGTGCATCGGGTCGAGCAACCGCGACATCAACCTCAGCCGCTCGCGCTCGCCTTCCTGGTGATGATCCAGTACGTAGTCAGGCATGCCGTTCTGTGCTGTCGCGCATGAGCACACCGCTCGAGCGTGCCACCTGCCCGTCAGAATAGGCCAGAGGGGAGCATCATGAGACGAAGTGCGACGGCGCGCTCCGCAGCAGGTTCGCTGCCGGCGAGGAAACCTTGGTACCCCGTGTTTTTCGCATTGGCAGCCCGCCGCTACGCTTCAAAGCCATGAGCGCGATTCAAGCCATGACGAATCGCTGCGGGCCAAGACGCGCTCGGGCGGCCGGTGTCGTCTACCCGCAGCTCACGGGACGTCGCAACGTGGGGACAGGCCGATGTCGTCGTCAGCTTGGCAACGTCCCAAACCACAACAAGCACGCCCGCCGCGTCGAGGCACTCTCCTTCGCCGTCAGCACTCTCGGCGCCGAAGTTGCCGACGATCCCCTCGACGTCCTGCTGCAGTCCGTCAGACTGGCCGCAGGCGCAACCGCGTACTGGCGACTGCGCCTGCTGCCATACCAAGAGGCGGATACCGTCCCGCCGGACATTCAACAGGGCTTTGACGAGGCCGTCCAGCGCCACTCGCGAATCGCCGCCGAGGAAGCGCTCGGAGCGATCAGGGCCAACGCCGAGCAGCGCAAGGTCTTCGTCGAGGTGTTCGCGCGGGCACGATCACCGTCGCGGTGCCGGACACCCTTTGGGCGACCGACGCAACCGAGGGATGGACCGGGAGGGCCGCTGCGCGGTGTTCGTGATGATCGACCACGCCTCCAGTGAGGCGTGGGCCGATGCCGGACTGCGAATGGACCGCTTCGCCCCCGCCGACCTGCTGCGTGAGGTCACCAGCGAGCGCTTCGGGTCAGTCGAGCAGGCGATCGCGGCCGGGCTTGCGCTGCGCTACGACGGCGGGCCTTGCTTTCGCTCAGACCACTACCAGGTAGAGATCGATCACCTCGGCATCGCCCGCTCGCCGGCCTACCACTACGAGCCCGAGACCAACGGCTGCGCGGAGAAGTTCATCCAGACACTCAAGGAGCAAGTGCTGTGGATCGAGCGCTTCCACACCCTCGAGGAGCTCCGCGCCGCCGTCAGGAACTTCGCTGCCACCTACAACCACGAGTGGCTACTGGCACCGCGCTTGCCCAGGCGGCAGTGGCATGATCAGCTTGTTCACCAAAGTGTCCGGTGAACCGGGGCCGGGGCAAGTCGGAGCTGCTTACCAACCGCTCGCGGGCCCCGAAGACACCGGCCTAGGCGTGGACCGACATCCGCCGAAGCGGCCGCGGACGCTGGCTCGGGGCGGGGAGCGGCCGTCGGGTCGGGTGGTCGTCAGGCTCTCGCTTTCGCGTGATAGGAGTCGCATCGCCCCACGCTGATGAGGTGCCTGCTTGGGACGAACACGAGCACTGACGCGTGTCGACCCGACACTGCCGCATTGCGCCGCGTATGCAGGCGTGATGCCGTCGTCGTCGCCGGCACCTCCATGTCGTTCATTGCGCAAGTGCTGTGCCGGATTTGGCTGGCGCTCGCAATGCTCGGCAAGCAGCAGCCGACCAGTACGTCTCAGCTGTCGAAGGACGTGTGAAGTTCAGAAGGACGTGTGAAGTTCATAGAGGCGGGACCTCTCTACGCGGGA
>JBEKXJ010000081.1:0-6729 GCA_049512215.1 Solirubrobacteraceae bacterium | reverse complement strand
CGGTCAGCTCGACCCGCCGCCGGCCCATGGCCTTATGGACCTCGCGGAAGCGCGTTCCGGCCCGCACCGGCCCCTCCGTGAGCTGCTGCACCTCCTCGGCGTCCTGCCAGGCGGACAGCTTGCTGGGATCGGTGACGAAGGCAAAGACCTCGTCGGGCGGCCGCGCGATCTCAACAGTGGTGCTCGCCATGGCGCGACTCTACGGCGACCCCGCGGTGCGCGCAAGTACCCGCCCAGACCGCTCGGCGAATCGGCGTGCGCGACGACCCCGACGGCGCTGAATGCGCCCAGCAGTGGCTTTGCTGGGCGACCGCGCTACCGGTATGGGGCTGTAGGAGAAGGGAGCGACGACCTGCTTTGGTGTCGGAGGAGGACCGATCGCCGCCCCCGCCGGCTGTCTCGCAATCGACAAGCCCGAGGTCCGTCGCGCTGGCGTGATACGCGGACCTGCTTTCTGAGATTGGAGGTCTCTCCCGCGCGGTCGGGAGAGACGCGCTCCTCGCCAATCGCAGGGCTGCCGCGCCTGCTTGCCCTCGCACAGCAGTAGCCAACGTCGGCACGAATCACGTCGCTGCTTTGGAATGCGATGAAGGAGGGCCTCCCCGGTGGCAAGCTCCCTTTGTCACCAAAGAGCGAGCTCGAGGAGGCCCGTTTACATGTTGCACGCTGGATTAGATCTAAGTCGCAAACGCCTTGACGTCTGCCTGCTCTCTGAGCACGGCGAGCTGGTCGAGGAGTTCTCCGCACCGCCCGACGCCGATGGTCTGCGCGGTCTCGTGCGCCACGTCGGCCAGCGCGGCGTGCCCGTGCGCGGGGTGATCGAGTCGATGACCGGCGCCCGCTTCGTTCACGACATGCTCGAGCATCTGGGCTGGGAGGTCCTGATCGCCGACGCGCAGAAGGTCAAGGGCTTGGCGCCGCTGGCGTGCAAGACCGACAAGATCGACGCGCGCGTCCTGGCCGTGCTCTCGGAGCGTGATCTGGTGCCGGCGATCTGGCTGCCCGATCCGCGTATCCGTTCAGAGCGCGAGCAGGCCCGCTTCCGCCTTCACCTGGTCAAGCACAAGTCGATGCTCAAGCACCGCATCCACTCAACGATGCTGTCCTTCGGGCGTCCGTGTCCGGTGACCGACCTGTTCGGCGTCGAGGGCCGCGAGCTGCTGAACCGTCTTCAGATCCCCGACCCATGGCGCCAAAGCGTCGACGCGAGCATCGATCTGATCGACTACCTCGAACTACAGATCGATCAGATCAACCGTGACCTGAAGGCCTCGGGCGCCGAGCATCCATACGTGCCACTGCTGTTGACCGTGCCCGGGATCGGTTGGGTGCTGGCGTTCACGATCGCTTCAGAGATCGGCGATATCACCCGCTTCCCCTCAGCCAAGAAGCTGTGCGGCTACACCGGCCTGTGCCCGCGGGTGCACCAGTCCGGTGAGTCAGACCGCCGCGGTCCGCTGAGCAAGCAGGGCCCCAAGTACCTGCGCTGGGCGATGCTCGAGTCAACGATGCACGCCCTCAGGCACCCCGCCTACGCAGAGCGCTATCAGCGCAACAAGAAACGCCTCGGGCGCCAGCGCGGGGCGAGAGTTGCCCAGGTCGACATCGCCAGAAAGCTCACCGAGGCAATCTGGCACATGCTCATGAACAACCAGCCCTTCGCACCCACTCCTGCCTCGGGAGGCGCCACTCGTCGTCTGGTCGCCTGACGGCCCTTTTGGAATTGCGCCCCCGAGGCCGGCCTCCAATGTCGCCTGGTCCTCCCACCGAGGAGGCGATAGAGAGATGAGCGCCGCTCGCACACATCAACCCACGAGAGGACCCTGACCCCACAACGCCAATGCCTATTGACAACCAGCCCTTCTTCATAGAGACGACTTGGAACAGTAAGGGAGGCCTTCCGCAAGGCTCCTGGTTTCATCCGTAGTGCAGCAGTCGGGCCTTCAGCAGGAGGCACCGTAGGAGTGCGTCGCGTCTAACCGTCGTGGGGCGATACCCGGCCTTGACAGCCCTCGCGGAACTGGGGTTCGTACCTCGTGCGCGAGGAGCCTGCTGGAGCATCGCAGGCTGGTTGGCCGAAGCTCTCGAAGCCTCCAGTGATTCGGAGCGCTGAAGCGGCGATATCCTTCGACGATCGGGCGCCCGTCGGGCGGTAGCCAGGAGGGCGTTGAGCCGGATAGTTCGGAGCAGAAGGGAGTCTCTCCACGTCACCTCAGCCGGACATCCACGCCCGCACGGACCGCGGCGGGACCGCCGCCTTCAACGAGTGCACACGCGAAGCGCGATCAGCTTCGCTTGGACGGCTCGATCGAGCTGCTCGGGCCGTCCCAGATCGACGGCTGCCGGCCGCCCTCGTGGCGGCGGTAAGGCATTCCCAGGGTCTCCGGTGCCCAGATGTCACGGTGGGTTCCGAGCGGGGCGGTTTCGCCCTCATGGCGACGGATCATGGCGTCGACGTCCTCGCGCCTTACGCGGTAGACGTGGCCGATCTTCACCGCCGAGAGCGCGCCGCTCTTGATCCAGTTGCGAATCGTCTGGGAGGTCAGCTGGAACTCCTGGGCGACCTGTTCGACCGTGAGGAGTTGCTGGTCGGTCATGGCAAAATAAGCAAAAACATCATTGGATTGGATGACCTATGATAGCCACGGGGCGACTGGAAGGCATGGAGGAACGATAGTGCCACCACGCGATGGCGAAGGGACTCCCCCCGACAACGATGACGAGCTCCTGGCGAAGGTCATCCCGCTGCGCCGCCGGCGCGGCGAGCCGGCGCAGAACGTCGCGGACGAATTGGGCGGCGCGTCCGACCCACCGGAGGACCCGCCGCCCGTTGGCGAGTGGTCGATATGGGAGCAGCTACCAGCTGAGCTGCGCTGGCGAGAGCGCAAGCCGGTCACGCTCCACATCCTCGCGGACGAACCGGGCCACGGGTTCGAGCGACCGGAGCCTCCATCGGCGCCGGGCGAGTGGTCGATCTGGGATCCGATGCCGGCACCGCTGCCTCGCCGTCCAGCACCGGATGCAGCCCGGTCGGCTGGCGCACAGGCAGGTGGCCCTCCCACCCGCGGGCTACGCCGTTCGCGGCGGCTCATCGCGCCTGTAGCCGCGGCGGCGGGGACAGCCATCGCGGCCGTGGCTCTGGCCTCGGTTCTCGGTGTGCTGCACGGTCAATCCAGGCCCACGCCGCAGCGAGCCAGCTCCGGCTTGCAGGCCAGTAAACAAATACAAGGCTCCTCTGGACTCGCCGCGCAGCCGACATCGCCACGCCACCGCTCCACGGCCACCCACCCAGGTTCTCGCCGCCGAACAGCGGGAGAGCCAAAGGCCAAGACCACGAGCAAAGCGCCCAAGCTCGTCCCTTCTGGTTCGGGCGGCGGTGTTTCAGCAACCGTCCAGTACCGCTCAGCGGCCAGTCAATCACCGACAAGCGCGTCCACATCACCCGCGCCAGCCGAAGGTACCGCGACACCGAACGCGACTTCAGCAAGCGCCAGCCGCGAGTTCGGCTTCGAACACTAGGCACGTCAGGCCCGAGCCCTCACGGCTTCTCCTCTCCGCCGCGATTGACGGCCGCGTGCTCGATACGACGCGCCAGGCGGTCGATCAGCGCCGCCGTGCGCTCAAGGATGTCGATGTCGCCCTCGCCTGCCCAGGAGGCGAGGTAGGGGATTGAGTAGCCGGCGCTGTCCAAGCCGAGCGCTCCACACACGGTGTAGGCGACGGACTCCACCACGAGCTCCTCTGCGGCCGGCTCAAGCGCGGGATCATCGTCGCAGGGCTCGGCTCGCAGCAGGGCATGGGCGAGCTCGTGGATGAGCGTCTTGACCTGTGCGTTCGCCGGCATGTCCTCTCCGATAGCGATACGTCGACTCTCCACCTCGTAGTAGCCGCGACGTTGGCCGGGGATCGCCTCGAACTCCACGATCGAGCCGATCTCGCCTCCCAGCGCGATCAGATGGGGTAGGACGGGTGCGAGATCCTCGCCGGTGACCTCGCGTACCGGCGGGTCAAGCGGCGCCGGGGTCGCCGGTGGGGGCAGCCGCCCCACCTGCTCACGGTCGAAAACCGGGCCGAGCTTGAAGTGGGTGTTCGGCCGCTCGGCTGGATCGGAGCCGGCCCGCGCCCACCTCTCAAGCTGCTTTCGCGACGGCGGGATCGGCACCCAGATGCGGATCGCCCGCTCGCCGCGCTGAACGCAGTAGCCGAGGTTCAGCCAGGCACGAAAACCGGCGACACGGGTGGCGGCCGGACGCTGCATGGCGATGAGCAATTGGTTGGTCAGGCTGTAGCGGTGAAAGCGCCCGCGGGTGGCGAGCCATCTCTGCCAGCCCTCGGAGCTGCGCAGCTGCTCGACGGCCTGGCGGGCGAACTCGCGGTCTGCGCGGCGCCGCTCGGCGCGCTCCTCCTCGGAGAGGGGCTTCCTGGACTTGGACATTGGGGCCTCCTTGGGTCTTGGCCCCGCCCGCTGCGGGGCCTACCCCCGACCCACCGCACGCGCAGCGTGCGACCATCGGGAGGGGTGTCCCCGCGCGAGGGCCACTGGCGCGCAACCGGCGGGTCCCAGCGACCAGGCGCCGCCGGCTGTGCCGCAGCGCTCTAGCCTTCGAGCGCCTCCTCTTCCGTCTCTTCAACGCGCGGCGGATCGGTCGGCAACGAGGGGGCCGGAGCGCCTCGGTGCGCCGCGAGAGCCTCGAGTGCGTCCCGGCGCTCGCTGTGCGCGCGTGCCTCGCGCTCCAGCGCACGCTGCAGCTGGACGTGCGACGCCGGCAGCACGCTCTTGGTCAGGCGCACAAACGCCTTGCGCGCGGCGTCCTTGCGTGAGCCCGGCAGTGCGGAGGGCCGACGCTGGCTGCCCGGGAGCACGAGGTCCTCCGCGTAGTGCTGCGCGGCGAAGACGACCAGCGCTCGGCCGTAGAGCTCGCCGGCGCTCTTCGCACCGTCGATGAACTTCCACAGCCACTTCGTCGCATCCTCGACCTCGCCGTAGACGACCTTCGTCTTGCCCGGCTGCCCGCTCTTGAGGGTCGGCGTCGTTGTGGTGCGATGCTCCGCGATCACCAGCCGGATGCCGTTGGCGACGATCGTCCCTACGGCTTGCTCTGCGTTGCCGAGGTAGCCGCGCCTGTCGGGCCCGAGCAGCCCGTAGGCGAAGAACCGCGCAACATCGAGATCGGCCGGGTCGACGACGGCGAGCTTCTGCAGAAGCGCGGCGCCGAGATCGAGGTTGGTGGCGTGCGCGCGGGCGCTCAGATCGCTCAGCGCAGCGCGATGCTCGGCTTCGAGCTTCTCCTGCGGAGTGCGCTCCTGTTGGCCCTGCGCGCGCCGGCTGGCGCGCTCAGTGATGTCCGCCTGCTTGGCCGCGCGCAGCTCCTCGACCGTCCGCGTGATGGCCTGCTTGGCGAGCTCCCTGTAGAGAGCGCGATCGGTGATGATCGCCGTGCCGCGCTCGAACTCGACGAGCACGCCCGCGGCACGCGCCTGGTCGACCTCCGCGTCGGCGAAGCGGATGCTCGGCGGGCCGTAGGCGTAGCGGTCGAGCTGCTTATGCAGCTCCTCGGCCTCGGCATAGGCGGCCTCGGCCCGCTTGCCCAGCCGCAGCTCTGAGATCTCGTGGTGACTCAGCGTGTTCATGTAGGCGGCGAAGACCTTGTTCGCGCCACCGCGCAGGGCGTAGCCGATCGCCCAGCCCGGGTCGTTGGCGAGCTGGGCGCCGCTGATCTGTCCCTCGGCGACCGGAGCAAGCGCCGCCTCGCAGAGATCGCCAGATACCTCCGCGATCCTCTCCAGCGTGGCCACAGCGCTGACGGGGAGCTCGCCGCTGCCCAGCAGCCGCTGCGCGGTCTCGGGCAGCTCGAGGATCTTGGCCCGAGCGCTGACCAGCGCGCGCGTCCACCCAAGAACGCTCGCGGCGCCGTCGAGCGTGTAGCCCTCGTTGAGCATGTGCGCGACCGCGCGCGCCTCCTCAAGCGGCGAGAGCTGCTTGCGCACGACGTTCTCCGCCGCGCTGTCGGCACTTGAGCCCTCCTGCTCGCGCAGCGTTACATCGACCTCCGTCAGACCGAGACTGCGACACGCGGCGTAACGGTGGTTGCCGGCGACGAGGCTGAACCGCTCACCGTTTGGACGCACAGGCAGCGGCACGATCAGACCGCGTAGGGCGATCGAGCTGGCTAGCGCATCGACGTGTGCCTGGTCGAGCTCGCGCACGTTCTCGCCGACATCGATGAGATCGAGTCGGACGCGCTGGGACTCTACGGCGATGGTGCTCATGAGAGAAGACCTCCGAGTTGCGGTGGGCCCGCCCGGTGCGGGACCGATCCCCATCCCAAGCGCACGCCGACAGGCGTGCCAGCATTGGGTGGGGTCGGGCCGCGCCGAGGACGTCGCTGTTGCCCACCTCCGCCCGCGGCGCTTCGGCCGCCGGACTGCCCGAGACTTTCGCCTTTCAGATGGGGGTGAGCTCGTCGCCTGCCGTCGGGCGCAGGGTGACGTAGCGACGGCCGCCTGCCACGGGAAGCGCCCACGGACCCGCTCCGGTGGGAGGCCGCGGCGAGCAGATCAACACCCGAATGAGCGTTCGCGCTCGGGCCTCCTCCTGCGGCGGGCTCACGTAGTGAGCGCCGGCGTGGCCGACGAGGGCGGGGATGAGGTCGTCCGTGACGACCACTACGTAGAGGACGCCATCAGGCACGGCGCACCCCGAACAGGGCGTCGAGCTGCGCGCGCAGC
>JBEKXJ010000080.1:0-6732 GCA_049512215.1 Solirubrobacteraceae bacterium | reverse complement strand
TCAGGAGGCATCAAAAAGGCTTGATCACGCCGACACTCGATGAAGTTCTGGGGCATACCGGAAGTCTCTAAAGCCTCCCGGACGGCACCCCTTTGTGCGACACCCTCCCCAGGGGTAAGCGAGCGTCTGGCGCGTCGGAGTACGGACGAGTGCTCGTTGTCCGAGGCAGGAGCACGCCCGTTGCCGGCCGAGACGCTCGCCTTTTTGCGCAAAGCGCAAGTGCGCCGGATTCCAAGGCACAGAATGCTGGCGCACAACGGCGTCCTGTTCCTCTCTCCGAGTTCGCACGGCCGACGCGTTCCTGCGGGACGTGACGCTCGCAAGGGACGGCGCGTGGATCGCTATCGCGGGCATCGTCGGGGCGGTCCTCGTCAACCTGCTGGCACCGTGGCCAGGGCGTATGGGCTGGCGGGACTGGTGACCGTTCACCCGCTGGCCCGTACCGTCCACCGGCCCTTCTTGAGTCGCTGTGGAGGGCAGCGTGCCTTGGAGATCATCTACCTCGGCCCCGCTTCAACCCGGATAGGGGCGCCAGCCGGCCCGTATTCGCTCATCTCGATGAAGACCCTCCCACCGGTTAGTTCGCGCTCCCAGACCGCGATTGCTTCGCCGCTCGCGTCCACCCCGACATCGGGTTCGCCCACACGTTCAGATTCATGGACGCCGCCACTGGAGCCGGCAAGGTCGACGGCTTCACCGAAGCCGGTGGCGAGAGATGTCGTGACGTCGGCCTGGATCGTCTTCGCGAAGTTGGGCTCTATCAGTTCCCATGCGGCGACCGCACCGCCGCTCGGCGTGAGCCCCACCCGGGGTTCCGGATATGGCTGCCCGACGGGTTCCACTCCTCCCGGCTGCCCCGCGCTGATCTTGATCGCCGGTCGCCATGAGCGTCCGGAGGGCTTGACTGCCGCCTGAGTGACCGGGCGGGAACCGCCGTTAGAGGCATCCCATACGGCGACGGTGTCGCCCTTGGTATCGGATGCCGCGTACGGAGGCCCCGTGTCCCATCCCGGCGGCGAAATCACCACGGGCTTCCTCCATCCTCGCTGGCGTGACCATTGCGCCGCGTGCACGCTGAGCAGCCCGGCCGCATCGCTTCCCCACGGCCTACTGCTCCAGAGCGCGAGCACTTCGCCCTGTCCATCGACCGCCAGCGCGGGACCACCGCCGCGCGGGTCCGCGCCCGGCCCAAGCTCTTCCCCCAAGATCGTGAGCGGTCCTTGCCAACGGCGCTTCCCACGGAGCATGACCGCCCCTTCGATCCTTGAGAATCCTTCCCAGAGCAGGATGAGGTCGCCACGCGGATCTACGACCACACGAACCTGCTTGCCTCTGGGCAGTCGCCGGTATGGCTTTTCCCAGGTTCCGACAGACGCTCGGTAAACCGCGACACTTATCCCTCGCGGGCCCGGCCACGCCACGTAGGCGTCACTCCGACCGTCGAAGACCACGCTCGGTCGATCTTCCAAAAAGCTGTAGTCGGTCCCGAGCTCCACCGGTGCCGACCAGCTTTCGACGCCCGCGAGCCGGACCGCCGCCCAGACGCTCGCGTCGTCCCCTGGGGCACCCGCACGCCATACCACGATCGCGTCGCCACGCGAGTCGATCGCGACCTGTGATCCGAGGTTGATCGGCCCCTGCGCAATGGTCGCAGCCGGTTCCCAGCGGCCGAGCTGCGCATTGCGGTAGGCCGCCTCGAGTTCGCTGGGGCCGCTGGACGGGGGCCCGGATTCCCACTCGGCGACCGCGTCGCCATGCTCATTCATTGCGAGCTCTGGGGGCGATGCAAAGTACCCGACGCTGCCCAGCTCGACCGACTGTGACCAGCTCGACGCCGTCGCGGCGTTCGCGAGTGCCGATAGCAGCAAAGAGGCGCAGACGACCAGACAGAGCGCGATCGTGCCGACCGTAGTGCGCACGCCACCGCGGTCGAACCAGCCGCGTGGCAGCGCCGAGCGCGCCGTTCCCATTCTCACGAGGAGCCCTATCGGCTGAATGCCTCATGGGCTCAAGTCGCTGCCGTCCTCCATGCATAACCGGAGGGGCTTGCGCGCACGCCGTTCGCTTGGTTCAAGTCGCGCGCAGCAGGCCGTGACAGCCGCGACATCTGGCCCTAGCGAAAGTCGGCCAGTGCTGCATCGCCGCAAAGCGCTCGTCTCGGGAGCCGCTCCGGAGAGTGCTGTTTGTCGTCCGATCCAGCCGTTTCGCCAGGTTGAGCTCAGACGCCTCCTTACACCGCGGAAGCGAAAGTCGACGCCACTGCCTGCGAGGCATTCGGAGCGGATCGTCTAGCTTTCATCTCATGCAGCGTCCCGATGACCTTCTACCCGGCCACAAATGGCGCTCTCCGGACGGATCGACGGAAAGCTCGGTGTCTTTTCCTTCGGATCCGGACTATGTGCCACTGCCACGACGGCAAGACGTCTCTCCGGACTGGCCCCGCTCCGCCGCGTCGGCGGGACGGGGCCAGTAGAGACTCTGCTACTTGACGATCTTGATCATGCGCTCCATACCGAGACGCGTGTGGTCACGCCCGTCCTCGGTTTCCATCACGCAAGCCTGCACATACCAGCCTGGCTTCGCTGTGATGGTCTCCTGCATGAAAGATTCATGCGACAGCGGCCCAGCGAAGCTCACCGCTTCTCCGGAGACGAGCTTTTCCCAGGCCTTTTCCTTACCTGCCAGCAGGTCCTTTACGACTTGCGTTGCAGCCTTTTCACTCTTGACCGGGAGCGCCGCGTCCATGTGCACCAGGTGACCTTCGTTTTCGAAGCGGACGATCTCGCCGTCGCGTAGCGTGGTAGGCCCACGGAACCCGAAGTCGATCAGACGGATCGTCGCCTGCGGCGCCGGCAGAGCGACCGGGGATGCGGCGGCGGTCACCGTGAACATTGTGTGCCTGTTCGCTCTATTGCGTTCGACCAAGGCAACGTACTGACCGGGCTGCAGGTACACCTGTCGTTCGATGCTCTTACCGGAGCGCCCATAAACTTCGGTGTCGAAGACGATGGAGCCGTACTTGTCCGTGGCGTCGAAATCGTGTCCGCCCGCGCGCTTAACGGCCGTTTCAACTTCTCCGAAGGTAACCCCGGGCTTCAGAAGAAACAGGACCGCACGTTCTTCCTTGACACCGGTCGCTACGACGTTGACGCCACCTGCCTGCGTGGTGCCTCCGACCGTTATCGACGACTTGGTGATCGTGAGCGTGAGCGTGGGAAGGGACGACGCCTGCGCTGACGCTCCTGATGCCAAGCCGACGCCTGCGAGAAGGGCCGCGATTAGCATGCCTCTGAGCGGGCCACGAGTAGAGCGAGATGACATGAAGTTGATCCTTTCGATCGACGCGGCAGATCGGCCGCTAAAAGCGGATCCGCCGCCAGAGCCGATCCACACCGAGCAGAGCGCCCAAGCGCGCTGGACATCCATGCATCGCGCGCCGGTCCACGTCAACCTCGCAGTCCGCCGCGGCGGATCCGTCCGTAGTCAACCCCGTCCTAGATCCGCAACAACTGCTGAAGCGCCCCGGGGTTTGGTGGAGGTGCGTCGAGTTTCTCACAGTGCGCCGGCCCTGCGTTTTCGCCTTGGATGCGAGCGTGCGGGCTAACGCTGGGCACAGCTCAAGACGCTCCCGGTTCGGCTGCGTCCGTTGTAGCGGCACTGCTGGTTTCGCGCAGGAAGCGAGCGCGTAGCTCGCCTGATCCCAGGCTGTCGAGTTGGACGAATCTCGATAGCCCGGGCCGACCGCACCCAGACTGCTGTTTCGCCATGGGAAAGGAGGCGTCTCGGGTGAGCTGCCCGAGACTGCCCTTCGTCGTCCAACGCGGGCGTGAGCGAGGCCCTCGTTCGGACGCTCGCTCGGCCACGAAAGCGCTAGCGCAATGAGATGGTGGCCCGAGCCCGTAGGCACAGGCCACCATACTGGCTGTTTAGTGGCGGCCTATTCGAAGCTGACCGCTGATCCGGTGAAGGTGCCTTTCGTGACCTTCACCGTTTTTTTGCCTACTTTTTGGCCGCATGTCGCTCCGCCGGTATAGCTCTCCGTGGCGGCCCCTGTGAGCGTCAGCGGCGAATAGGAGCCGGTCGTCACTTTGCCCGAGAATGTGATGTCCGGCGTTTCCGTCAGGGGCATACTCAGCGTTCCTGTCGAGGCTTTCGCTTTCGGCGTCCACGTGTATTTCGCGGCCCCGGTTGCTGGTTCGCCCGCTGTTTTCAGCACCGAGCACGACACCGGACCGGCTGTTTTCAACGTCGCGGTGTATTTCGCGCCTGTGAACGCCTCGCCCGAACAGCCCGTCAGCGTCCCTTTGACGGTCATCGTCTGGACAACCGCCGTGCCCGTCAAGCCTGGTTTGAGCGTAACCGTCCCGGTGTTGCCAGCGCACGTCGCCTTCGCGACCGTGTAGCTGATCGATGCCGTGCCGGTCCCCCCGTCTTTGCTTTTCGCGGTCACTGTGTAGGTGTGCGGCCCCAGGGTCGAGGTTTCAAGCGTCCCCGAGGTGCCAGACCCGCCGGTGGAATCCGTGCACGATCCGATCCCCGGACCGTCTTCGCCCTCCGTGCACGAGAATTTCGTCGTGACGGCCGCGCCCTGCAAATAGGTGCCGCCGCTCGCCGGGGATTCGATCGATGCTTTCGGCGGAGCCGCGACCGTGTAGCTGATCGACGCCGTGCCGGTCAGCCCGTCCTTGCTTTTCGCGGTCACTGTGTAGGTGTGCGGCCCCAGGGTCGAGGTTTCAAGCGTCCCCGAGGTGCCAGACCCGCCGTTGGAATCCGTGCACGATTCGATCCCCGGCCCTTCTTCGCTTAGCAGTTCCGTGCACGAGAATTTCGTCGTGACGGCCGCGCCCTGCGCGTACGTCCCGCCGCCCGCCGGGGATTCGATCGTCGCTTTCGGCGGAGTCGCGACCGTGTAGCTGATCGACGCCGTGCCGATCAGCCCGTCCTCGCTTTTCGCGGTCACCGTGTAGGTGTGCGGCCCCAGCGTCGCGGTTTCAAGCGTCCCCGAGGTGCCAGACCCGCCGTTGGAATCCGTGCACGATTCGATCCCAGGCCCATAGGCAGCCTCCGTGCAGGAGAAGCCGGTCGTTACGACCTGGCCCTGTGTGTAGACGCCGCCACCCGCCGGGGAGCTGATCGAGGCTTTCGGCGCGGACGTGATCGGGATCTCGCTGACGGTGCCCGAGACGGAGTTCGCGACCCAGGCGTGGGTGCCGTCGGAGGACACACCGCGGGGTTCGCTGCCGACTGTGATCGTTTTTTCGACTGCGCCGGTGGCCGCGTTGATCTCGCTGACGGTGCCCGAGACGGAGTTCGCGACCCAGGCGTGGGTGCCGTCGGAGGACACACCGACGGGGAGGCTGCCCACTGTGATCGTTTTTTCGACTGCGCCGGTGGCCGCGTTGATCTCGCTGACGGTGCTCGAGACGTAGTTCGTGACCCAGGCGTGGGTGCCGTCGGAGGACACACCGATGGGGTTGCTGCCGACTGTGATCGTTCTTTCGACTGTGCCGGTGGCCGCGTTGATCTCGCTGACGGTGCCCGAGCCGTAGTTCGTGACCCAGGCGTGGGTGCCGTCGGAGGACACACCGTTGGGGTCGCTGCCGACTGTGATCGTTTTTTCGACTGTGCCGGTGGCCGCGTTGATCTCGCTGACGGTGCTCGAGACGTAGTTCGTGACCCAGGCGTGGGTGCCGTCGGAGGACACACCGTAGGGGTAGCTGCCGACTGTGATGGTGTTGATGGCTTCTGTGGCGGCGGTGATCGCGATCTCGCTGACGGTGCCCGAGCCGGCGTTCGCGACCCAGGCGTGGGTGCCGTCGGAGGACACACCGATGGGGTTGCTGCCGACTGTGATCGTTTTTTCGACTGCGCCGGTGGCCGCGTCGATCTCGCTGACGGTGCCCGAGCCGGCGTTCGCGACCCAGGCGTGGGTGCCGTCGGAGGACACACCGACGGGTTCGCTGCCGACTGTGATCGTGCGGATGACTTCCGTGGCGGCGGCGGGGGACGCTGCCACGCAGCACGCTGCCGCGACAGCGCCTAGCACCCCCGTCAACCGGACAACACTTCCTCGCAAGGAACCATCCAGCAGTCTCGTACAGGCTCCCTCCATCTGCGAACGCCCCGAGACTGGCTGGCGTCGCACACCGTCTCTCCCCTGTTTGCTGGGCACCACGAATCGCCCAACTACGCCCCGCAACGCCTTGAACGTCTTCATCACGCCCACCTCCATGTTGTTGTGGGAGACACGAACGATCCAAACGAGATGCCCGTGACAAGGAACCTATGCAGCAGGATGGTCTACGGCACGGCAGTGGTGATCGGTATTCGCCCACATGCGCTGCGGGTTCAACTACTCCGAGGCCATGCCGAACGCCCGTCATAGCCGAGCAACACGCCGCTCAGGGACCACGATGCACTCCCCGACCAAGAGCGCCCGCGCGAGGCGCCGCGTTCGCCCCCGGTTTGACAACGGCCGCCGAGCGAGAGTGCTCCCTTCCACCGAGAGCGGGCGTCTCCATGGTCGATTTCGACGTGCCTGCTCTGGACGAATTCCAGGCGTCTCGAAGGGCGCGCCGGAGACGACTGCTTTGCCCATGGCAAAGGAGACGTCCTGTGTCAACCCCCGAGCGCGATAGCGGATGTCGGCTTGCCGTCAAGCGCTTCGCGCTCGGCCCTGCGGGCCGCCATTTTGGTGACGGCGTCGCCGGCCATCCGCTGGGTGGCAGCGAG
>JBEKXJ010000079.1:0-6892 GCA_049512215.1 Solirubrobacteraceae bacterium | reverse complement strand
CTCTGTGCTGGTCAAGTCCCATTACGATTGTCATCTGGGGCCTCCTCAAGCTCCACGGTTTGAAACACCTACGCGGACTATCCGCGCTTGAGCTGAGGAGGTCCCTGCTCATGCCATCTTTCCGCGCAATGCAGGTAAGGCGCGAACGCGGGTGGGATGTGCGTGCGGCGAGCAGTGCAGGACGGGTGGGGGTTCTGCTTGGCGGGCGCGTGCGGCGCGTCGGGCGAGCTCGGGATAAGTCTCTCTTTTCGTTCATTGCGTGCTCGGGGCGAGGGCGAACGTGACCGCTTCATCCGCGCCGAAGCATGAGAAGGCCCACGGGCATCCGCCCCTCTCCGTGGTAGATCTGCTGCGTGAAGCCGCTGCCCTTCACCGATTTCGGTGCAGAGATCGCCTTCTACGTCGTCCTCGTCCCGTTCGCGGCGCTGGAGTTGGCCGTTCGGCTGCGGACGCTGGTCAACCGCGAGGGCTCGCGGGAAGATCGCGCCAGCTTCGCCCTGCTGTATGTGACGGTCGCAACGGGCATCGTGGGCCCCCTCGTGATCGCCGCAAACGTGCGTGGCGCGGCGATCGCGTTTGCGCGCTGGCCGATCTTCGTGCTCGGAGTCGCGCTGATGGCATCCGGCGTGGTGATCCGCGCTTGGGCGGTCGTGTTGCTCGGTCGGTTCTTCACGAACGATGTCCGGGTGCATCCCGGGCAAACCGTCGTCGACACCGGCCCCTACAGGTGGGTGCGCCACCCCTCGTACAGCGGGCTGATCCTGATCCTCATCGGCTTGGGTCTCGCACTCGGCAACTGGGCAGCCCTAGCAATCGCGGTCGTCCTACCGACTGCCGCGCTCGTCAACCGCATCCGTGTCGAGGAGCGCGCGCTCCTGGACGGGCTCGGCGAGCCGTACCGACGCTTCGCGGCCGGTCGAGCACGGCTCCTGCCTGGCGTGTGGTGAGCTGGCAGGCCAGGCGATAGCCGCTCGTCCGCGCCGCCGTGCTCGGGGCGCTGCGCCGGCAGGTATGCGTGCCGGGTCTTCCGGGGCGTGTCCAGAACCGTGAGCGCGAGTGCACGTTCGACTGGACGACGTTGACCAGAGCGCTGTCGGGACGCGCCGCTGGCGCGACCGCGAGCGTCCTCGCATCCGCGCGTTGCACGACGCGGGCGGGCGCGGGCGAGATGCACGCCGCGTTATGAAAGCGGCAGCCGCGCGAGGCGCCGTCCTTGCGCGCTCCTGGTCCTCGTGCCCAGCAGTCTTGGCGTCACTCCCGGACTGGCGCGACTGGAGGACCGTGAGTTGTGACGGGGCCTCGCGATCTTCCCGCGGCCCCTGCTGATCCGGGCAACGCTGGCTCAGGTCGCGGTGGCGCGGGCGATGACCGCGGCGGTCTGCCGGCAAACGGGCGCGCCCTGTTCTGTTGGCGCGAACCGTCTCCGTAGCTCAGCCTCAAACCGGCTCCGCTGATCCGAGGAGAGCGCGTGGACCAGCGGCCCGAAGGGGGTTCCGAGGACGCCCGCCGCCGCGGAGACGGCGTCCGGCCAGCTCACCTGGAGTTCGACCACGCTGGCGTCGACCGGCGAGAAGCCGGCCTCTTCAAGCAGCGAGCAGACGGTTTCGAGCCCCATCGTGAACGTCTCGCTCTCAAAGGCTCTCGGGAAGGGTGCCTCTGCCCCCGTGGCGGCCAGCTCATCGCCGTACACGCCGAACGGCTCGAGCGGGTGCCCTTCTGCCCACACGGCGATCCCGGCCACCCCACCAGGGCGCAGAACGCGGCGCATCTCTCCGACCGCGGTTGCCTGTGCCGGGAAGAACTGCAGGCCCTGCTGGCAGAGCACCACGTCGAAGGAACGGTCGTCGAACGGCAGCGCGTCGGCCGACGCCTCCCGGTACTCAATCGGCGCCGCGCCGCTCGGCGCTCCGGCAGCGGCCGAGCGCGCCAGCATCGCGCTGCTCACGTCGCTAGCCACCAAATGTCCCTCGCGACTGGCGCGGCGGGCTGCTGCGCGCGCCACCACACCCGTCCCGCTGGCGATATCGAGCACTCGGCTGCCGGGTGCGATCACGACCGCGTCGAGCAGAACCTCAGCCCACGGTTCGAACACCGCCGGGACAAGGTGCCGCTCATACTCGTCCGGAACGGAGTCCGATGTGAAGGCCGAGGAGCGATCACCGCGGTCGGGCGCAGACATGCCCCACAGATTCTCGCAGCACGGCGCAACTTGCAGCCCGGGCCTGAAGCCCGTCGGCTTCAAACGAAGGCCATCCCGCCGGTACTCCGAGCTGAGTGCCGCGATCACGGCGAAGCAGGTGTCACCAGCCGAAGACAGGCGCGCCCTGCTCCTCGCCAGTAGCAGGCGCGCCTGCTTCCCCTGCGCGACCGCTAGCCACGGCGCTCGCTGATTTGGCTGCCGCTCCGGACGAGGCGGGAGCGTCTCGGGTCGCACGCGCTGAACGCCTGCTTCGCCAGGGCCCAGCTTGGAACATCGGTGCGAACCGGACCCGCATTCTTCAGAGCCGCACCGGCTGCGTTAGATTGCGGCGTCCCCGAACACGAGGAGGCAGACATGACGAACGGCCGATTAGCGCAGAGCCGGGTTGGCGTGCTGGGAAGCGGCGAGGTTAGGCGGCGCCTGGCGGCGGGGTTCGCCAGTCGCGGCCACAACGTGATGATCGGCACGCGCGACGCGGACAAGCCCGAGCTACGTGAGTGGCTGTCCGGCGATGGAGCCGGCGTCCAGACCGGCACGTTCGCCGAGGCCGCCGAGTACGGCGAGCTGCTCGTCCTGGCCGTGCTGGGCGATGCCGCAGAGGAGGCAATCGCCGACGCGGGCCCGGACAACTTCAGCGGCAAGGTCGTCATCGATGCCATGAACCCGCTGGACTTCTCCGGCGGCTTCCCGCCAAAGCTCTCGATCACCGGCGAGGACTCGCTCGGCGAGCGGGTCCAGCGCGCGCTAGCTGACGCCAAGGTAGTCAAGGCGTTCAATACGATCGGCAACCAGTACTTCGTGGACCCGAGCTTCAGCGAGGGGTCTCCGACGATGCTGATCGCCGGAGACGACGAGGAGGCCAAGCGCACGGTCGGCGATGTGCTGGCTGACTTCGGCTGGCCTGCTCCGGTCGACATCGGCGGGATCGAGGGCTCGCGCGAGCTCGAGGCGATCTGCATCGCGTGGGTCAAGATCGGCGGCGCGCGGAGCTCGTTTGACCACGGCTTCAAGCTGCTTGTCGGCTAGCCACCTCCCGGCCAGCTGATCTTGCGACAAAGGAAGCGTGCTCCCCCCGTAGCCGTAGTGTCGAAAGTCGTCCGGAGCGGGCGTGTGCGGTGCGCGCCCCGATGCGCTCGCTTACTGGAAGGAAGCGGCAGTCGGTGAACCCGCGTCGCGCCGTCAGCGGCACCAAATAAGTCATCCGCTTGCGGCGAGCTCGCCTAGCGCGGGCCGACTTAGCTGGCGCGTGCGGGTAGGCCCACAAGCACGACGACGCGGGCCGGCCGGGTTGGTGATGCGAGGGAGAGAAAATCGCGCACTGGGCCGCGGGAATGACAGAACGGGCAGGTGAGCTGATCGGTTAGGGACAGCGGTTCGGCGCCAATCGCGATCGGCGCATCGCAGCGACCGCAGGCCAGCGTCCCCGCGCCCAGCCGGCACGAGTGCGCTTGCCGCCGCGCCTGCTCATGCGCCGGGACCACCAAGGCGCCCAGGTCAGACCCGCCCCGGCGCGATTGACCGATCCCACCAAACACTGTCACCGAGATCAGTCTAGGCCGTCCAACTCCCTCGGGGTCAAGGGCTTGTGCTCAGCGCGGACTACCGGGCGCCGAGGAAGCCTTCACTCGCAATCAAGACCTCAAGTCGCCGATTGCGTCTCAGGACAGCTACCGCATCCTCGTGAGCGTGGATAAGCACTCACGCTCTTCTTCTTCCTGGGCGATGCGGGAGTGTTCAGCAGGTAAGCCGGCGCTCCAACGTCGGCCTCTCCCCGGAGGGCGACGCGGATGACCCACCAGGCTGCGTGGCATCAGGGCCGGCGCGCGAGGCGGATCAACGCCCGTGCGCGTCCGGTCGTTAGACTCGCCGGCGTGGCCCTGCCCGAGCCCGCCAGCATGTCCACGGCGCTCGTCACCGGCGCCTCGTCCGGCATCGGTGAGCAACTCGCCCGTGCGCTTTCCGCGCGTGGTCACCACGTCACGCTCGTGGCCCGCCGGGTCGAGCGACTCGAGCGTCTGGCCGCAGAGCTGGGTAACGCCGCCGTCATCCCGACCAACCTCGCCGACGCCGCGGCCCGCGACGCTCTCGCCGCGGCGGTGGACGGCGGCGAACGGGCCGTCGAGGTGCTCGTCAACTCCGCCGGCCTCGGCGTCTACGAGCCGTTCTACCGGAGCAGTCGCGAGCGCGAGCTCGAGCAGGTGCGGGTGCTCGCCGAAGCGCCGATGGACCTCGCGCACCGCTGGCTGCCGGGGATGGTCGAGCGCCGCCGCGGTGCGATCATCAACGTGTCGTCCGTCTCCGGGTTCCAGGCGGCGCCCTACAACGCCGGTTACGCGGCCGCGAAGTCGTACATGCTGTTTCTCTCCGAGGCGCTCCACGCGGAGGTGGGCGGGTTCGGGGTGACGGTGACCGCGGCCTGTCCCGGCCCCGTACCTACCGAGTTTCAGGCGGCGAACGATGCTGCCTTCGCGGAGAAGTTGCCGAAGGCGGTGTGGGTCTCTGCCGAGCGCGTGGCCCAGGACGCGCTGCAAGGCGCCCAGCGTGGGGCACGCGTCGTCGTGCCAGGCGGCCCCATCGTAAGCGCGGCGTTCTACGCGAACCGCTACGCACCTCGCGGGCTGGTGCTTGCGGTCTCCAAGCGGCTCATGGCGAGGTAGCCGTTGCCGGCTCGGGCTCGGCCTCTCCCCGAAGGGCAGCGCGGGCGATCCACCGGGCTGAGGTTTCGAACGAGCAGCCAATAACACCGGGCCGGCGCACGAGATGCTCGCTTCGCCATGGCGAAGGAGGAGTCCTGCCAGCACTGGGCGAGACGCTCGCGAGTCGTCCAGAGGGGGCACGTGAGTGCTGTCGGGGCACACTCCCGGAACGAGTTGGGAGCGAGCGTCGGTCAAGCGCCTACACAGAAGCCGGGACACCCTCGGGCCATCAGCCGGCGATCGTAAACGGCGTCGCGGGCTCAACGGTGGTGCCCTCCACTGGGGCTGGAGGGTCGAGGCGGGCGATTCTGGCTCGGTCGGCGCGGCGTGCGCGGCACGCGACTCGCGCGCTAGAGCCGTCTACGGGGTCGGGCGCCGGGCCGGCGACTCGACGCCGACGAGCAGAAGCCATGCCCCGGACACTATGAACAGGAACGACGCCATCATTCCCACCCCGACCGCGTACAGGCCCCATGTGTGTCCGAAGAACAGGATCGCAGCGCCGGTCTGCTCGATGATCAGGCAAGCCGCGTAACCGAGCGTTCGGAATAGAACGCCGCGCTGTGCCGCGCCGCTGCCGCGGAGCGCTTCGTTGAGACTTCGGAATAGAACGCCGGGCTGTGCCGCGCCGCTGCCGCGGAGCGCTTCGTTGAGACTTCGGAACACGACGACCTCGACGCCGACGAGCACAACGAAGATCTCGACGCCCACGGCGCGCGCGGTTTGGCCACCCATCAGGACGAGGCCACAGCGGACGAATACGGCAGTGAGCGCGGTGAGGATCGTGCGGGCGCGGTGGCGGTGCGTCGGATCGGAGGCGATGACTGAGAGGTGCTGCGACATCGCGACGAACACGAGGCCGGTCAGGGCGGCTCCCCCGCCGCCGACCATCACGAAGTAGTCGCGCCAGAGTGGGGCGTCAAACATCGGTGGGCACTGGGAGTACGGGTGGCGCTGAGTTCCGGTGATGCGGTCGGTCGGTCATGACGCGGTGAATGATCGCTACCCCGAGATCCTGGACGAGGCGCTCGACCTGCGCAAGATGGCGCTCGGCCGCTGAGCAGCAGGCCGCCCGCCATCGCGGCCTGCCGGCGCAGCGAGGTCCGCGCGCCGCTCAGACGAGCGACGCCTCCAGCGTGATCTCCCCGACACCGGCGAGCGCGCGACTCACCACGCAGCCTTCCTTCGCGCCCTGCGCGGCAGCCTTGAAGGTGGCCTCGTCGATTCCAGGGACGCTCCCGACTGTGTGAAGCGCGATCGCCGTGATCGTCGGCGCGCCGTCGACGAAACGCAGCGTCACCGTCGCGTCGGTCTTGACGGACTCGACCGGGGTGCCGGCGTCGGCTAGCCCAGCCGAGAGCGCCATCGAGAAGCACGCCGCGTGTGCCGCCGCGATCAGCTGCTCGGGGTTGGCTCCTGGGCCATCCTCGAACCGCGACTTGAACGAATAGTCGCCATTGATGCGCTCACCCGCGGTGAAGGTCCCGCTGCCGGCCTTCAGATCGCCCTTCCATTCCGCGCTCCCCTTTGCTGGCATCGTCTCTCCTTTGATTTGGCGGCTCGCTGACCGCGATCGGACGAATCCTAAATCCTGTTCCGTTCCGCCCCAAATCCCTGCTAGGCGAGGCTCCTGCTACCACGGCCTTGCGAGCGCGCTCCACGCCGTGCACGAGACTAGCGCTTCGGACTGCCATGAAGAAGGCCCCCTGCGGTGACACGCTTGTCGTGTCCCGAAAAACGAGTACCGAGGAGGCCCACTTCATATGTTGCACGCTGGACTCGATCTAAGTCGAAAGAAGCTTGACGTTTGCCTGCTCTCCGATCGGGGAGAGCATCTGGACCAGCTCGCCGTAGCGCCCGACGTTGACTCGCTGAGGAGGCTCGCGCGTCGCATCGAGGAAGTCCATTGTGAGCCGGTCTGCGCGGTGATCGAGTCGATGACCGGCGCAAGGATCGTCCACGACATCCTCGAGCAGCAGGGCTGGTCGGTCGAGAT
>JBEKXJ010000078.1:0-7063 GCA_049512215.1 Solirubrobacteraceae bacterium | reverse complement strand
GCCGCAGGAGCCGATCTGCCGCCCTGCGAGGAGAATCCGCGACCGATCCGATGGACGAGATCGTCGCAAAGTGCGACCGAAACAAAACCCCAACCCCTTGTTTTTCATCCGTCGTCCAGAGCGGCAGCGTCGGACCACGTTCCCCGCTCGCTCGCTCGGCCACGAAAGCAGCGGTCAGGGACTCCGGACGCGTACCTTCGGCGCGGGGCTCGCGGTCCATGCGAGCTCAGAGTTGGGGCCGAGCTGCGGGATACTTCCTGCGTGATGTCTTGATAGAGAGAGGAGTCCACGACCCCCGACCTAGTCGAGCTTTGGCGCTCGTGACCGCGAGCGGCTTAGGGGGAGCCAGAGAGGAGCCACACAATGCCGCACGAATCGCCGTTTCACACGGACAGCCTCGAGTACCCGCCCACGCACCGGAATGTGTATCACGACAACTTCCTGTGAGACCACGGCAAAGCGATCAAGCAAGAGCATCGCGTCCCTGGCCTTGGTGATCGGCCCGGTGCGACCGCTGCAACGCCCTGGCCAGTAAGGAGCACCAGTGGTCGGTCCTAAGGGTTATCTCGGCGCCTTTTCGGGTCGTCGGCAAACTAATAAGCAGGCTTCCCTCTCTGCTCTCTAGCGGCTGACCTTGGCGTCGGGTTTCTCCTCGTCGGATCGTTGAAGTCCACGACCCCCGACCTGGGGGGCTGCGTGGGTCTTGCCTGCCTGCCGGTGATCTGATGGGCTTCCCTGGTCGGCCGTTGGATGGGTCCGTCGACTAGCGCGAACACTGGTGCGCACCCTTCGGATTCGACATCCTGATTTCAGACCGCCGACTCCACGAAACCAGGGTCAGATCAAGGCCTCCAAGAATCCCGGGACGGTTCATCCAGATCCGCGGCCAGTTGCATCCGATCGTCGGATTGGTTATTGATATAGCTCGTGATCTCCGAATCGTTCTATATCAAGCGAGACTTGGCCCACGCGCTCGTGGGCATAGAGAATCAGCTTCTGAATTGGACCGTCGAGACAAGCGACCGCGATGGCCACCACGATGGGTCATGGGAGAGCGAACCTTCGCTCGAGGACGCTCTCCTCGCGATCGAGCAGTTCGTGTTTTGGGCGGGCTTCGCCATTCGGAAGCTCATTGAGAGCCAGAAGCTCTCCGACGAGTTCGAGGCACAGCAGCTTGCGGTTCTGCTTATCCGCGCATTGCGTCCGCAAGCCGTGAGGACTTTTTGTCCTCGCATCATCTAGAGCGCTTCTATAACCTGTCCGCATCAACCAAGCAGATGTTGTCGCCTCAACGTCTCTGCGACCAGCTCATTCACTCATTTCAGTTCGTGCCTGTTACCGACGAACCCCAGCACCGACTTGAAGGGCTGCTCTTCAATTCGGACCGCACCCGCCGGGAGGGCTTGTTCTTCATCGAGTGGCCCGAATTTGCGCGATTTGTGACCGCCGTCGCACAGGATGGCATCGTCTCCCTCTCTGTTGACCGCCTGACCGAACACGTCGTGAAGCTTCGAGAACCACCGCTCGACCAGCACGCACAATGATGCGCTATACGACCGGCAGATCGTCCGGGCTCCTCGCTTGAGCCAGCAGCCGTGCCGAGCCTTGATCGTCGCGGGATTCGCGCAATACCGGTTGTGTGACCGTGCGCCCGTGTTTTTCGCATTCGCAGCCCGCCGCTACGCTTCAAGCCATGAGCGCGACTCAAGCCATGACGAATCGCTGCGGGGCCAAGACGCGCTCGGGCGTCTCCCGCCGTGAGCTACGGCGTCGGTCGGTCATCGCACTCGTGTTCCGCAGACACCGCAGACTTCGCCCACGTCTGAGGCGAGGACGACGCGCTCCGACGCGCACTCGTGGCTCGGTTGGCCGCGGGCGATCCAGACCGTTGCCCAGGTGCGCGCCAGCTCGTCGACCTCGGCCGTCGTGGCCTCGGCCGGTCGTTCATCTCGGTCGGTCGAGAAGATGATCATGGCAGTCCCTCCCTTCGAGCCCGCTGGAGGCGAACGGCCAAGCCGCCGCCGAGGCGCCTCGCCTGCTCGGCGCGGCGGTCGGCGAGTCTGCACTTAGCCTCGGTCGTGGCCGCGGTCAGGCGGCCGTTCTGCTGGATGCGCAGAACCTGCCCGGTGGGCTTGCGCACAAAGGGCGCCCTGTGGTCGACCCCGACCACCCGGTAGCCCTCGGGCAGCTCGTCGATGCGGAGGCTCTGCTGGTCGGTCAGCTTAATGGTCTGCATTCTGTGCTCCTCTCTCTCTCTCTCTCTCGTGCCCTAGCCTCACGCCACGCGATGGCTAGGTTGATCGCCGCCGTTGCGCTGCCTCCTCGCGGCGTGGTTGACCTGCGCCAGCTCCCGCCGGATCGTGCGCTCCAGCGAGGAGGTCGGCTGCGTTTCGACCTCCAGGTAGGGTGTCGCGAAGCGGACTAGGCTTGGCTCGTTTGGCGCGGCCGGGTTGACCTGCGCCAGCTCCCGCCGGATCGTGCGCTCCAGCGAGGAGGTCGGCTGCGTTTCGACCTCCAGGTGGGGTGTCGCGAAGCGGACTAGGCTTGGCCCGCTTGGCGCGGCCGTGTCGATGGTCATGCCTGACCCGCTCCAAGAGTGGTGAAAGGTCATGCCGGACCTCCTTCAAGGACCCCCGAATCAGGGCGGGCCCTGTTTGTAGACGGCGTTTCTGTCGCTTTGGACGAAACGGCCCGTGAGGCCAGCGGGAGGCAGGTCTTTCCCGCCGGCCTGCGCGAGAGATTCGAGCAACGGCCGAAAACGACCCTGCCGATGACCCTACTCCTTTTTCAGGGCATCTAATCTGACTAACCGACCAATTGCTGCGCAAGTAGCGTGATGATCCCGCCTGGGTGTGTCGTGCGGCTCTGGCTACTCGTCATAGGGGCGCCACCGCCGGATCATGAGGTGCGTGTCTTGCCGTCGGCCAGAGGGCTATCACGCACCGCGACGGTAGGTCGACGCGGTCGGCGCTGCGCAGCGTGACGCGACCGCTTTCGGTGGCGTGGAGGCGATCTCAACACTGCGGGGACTTGCGGTCCTTGTCCTGTGCGGGACGTCGCCCGCGAGCTGCATTAGAACTCCTCGCATTTTGCGGCTTCGCCTGCTCCCCTGCACCCAAATGGGGCCAAGGTGAACTCTCAACGAGAGCGAGGAGAAGAGAGAGCGAGGAGAAGAGATGGAGACGCTGAGGCTGACCGACCAGCAGAGCCTCCGCATCGCTGAGCTGCCAGAGGACTACCGGGTGGTCGGGGTCGACGGCAGCGCATCCCTGGTGCGCAAGCCCACCGGCCAGATCCTGCGCATACAGCAGAACGTGCGCCTGATCGCAGCCACGATCTCGGCCAAGCGCCGCCTCGGCGGCGTTCTCGCGACGACCCCGTATACGAGGGTCTTGGGGTAGGCGTAGACCGTCCCGTCTTGATTCCATGGCTCAGACCATCGCTGTGCTCTCACAGAAGGGAGGCACCGGCAAGACGACCGCCGTGCGCACCCTCGCCGATGCCTTTCGCCGCAGCGGCGTGCGCACACTGGCGATCGACCTCGACCCGCAGGGGAACCTGTCCGACTACTTCAACCTTTCCACCGACGACGCGCCCACGATCGCCGACGTGCTGTCGGAACGCACGCCCGCCGCTGAGGCGATCCACGCCGACCTGATCCCCGCCAACTTGAGCCTCGCCGAGGCCGAGCTCATGCTGGGCGGCAAGATGGGCCGGGAGCTAGCACTCAGGCGGGCGCTCGCCGAGGCACGTGAGGACTACGAGGTGATCCTGATCGACTGCCCTCCCTCGCTCGGCCTGCTCACCGTCAACGCGCTCGTCGCAGCCGACCAGGCACTCATCACCGCCGAGGCCCAGTACTTCGCGCTGCGGGGAGTCGAGCAGGCGATGGAAGTGGTCGAACTCGCGCGGGACAGCCTCAACCCGGAGCTGTCGCTGCTGGGCGTACTGCTCAACCTGGCAGATATGCGCACCGTCCATTCACGTGAGGCGCAGACCTCGCTGAAGGAGCGCTTCGGTGAGCAGGTCTTCGACACGGTCGTGCGCGCCTCGATCGCCTACGCCGAGTCGGCCGAGCGGGCGACGTCGATCCTCGACCACCGCCCCGACCTCGGCGCGGACTACCTGGCGCTCGCCGACGAGGTGCTTGCGCGGCTGCCGGGGCTAGGGGATGCCCGCGGGCGGCTCGCGGCAGTTGGCGAGTCAGGCGAACTGCCTGCCCAGCGGACGGGCGCTAATCGGTGAAGCGGGGCTTGCGGTGAAGAGGGGCTCACGGCGACCCCGACGCGACACCACCGGGCCGCGCCAGGCCGCCGTCGCGCAGGATCGGCCGGGAAGGAACGAAACAACCGAGCGCGAGCTTTGGGAGGCTCTCGTCGCCGCGCTCAGCGCGGTGGAGCCCGCCGGAGCCAGCGACTCCACCCGCTCGGATGAAGCCCTGCGTGCAGCCCAAGGCGGCAGTACCGCTCTTGGACCGCTTGCGGCTAACGAAGGCCTTGCCTAGCGGACAACGCGGTACTTGACGTGCGCGACTGCTGGCGAGGCGTTCACCTTCACTGGTTCCAGGGCGGGAGCGCCGACGTCCTCGAGCAGTCGCTCTCCTGCCCGGAGGATGATCGGAACGATGTGGACGTAGAGCTCGTCGAGCATCCCGGCCCCGAGGTATTGCTGCACGGCGCTTGCACCGCCGGCGATCGCACGTCCATGTCGCCGGCTGCGGTCCGGGCTTGCTCCAGCCGGCTCGTCCACTCCCACCGCCGACGGACGGCGTTCACGCTGACCGCGCGCGGCCGTGCCGCCGTTGCTCCCAAGGCTCGCTTGCGCCAGAACGCCGGGCGCCTTTGGCCACCATGTAGACAGGGCCCATACGCCCGCTAGGGCCGACAAGCGAGCACATCCCACCGGCGGGCGTTGACGGTCGTCAGGGGGAGCCAGCGGGGCTAGTATTAGCCGTGTTCAGGCTCCGACCGCGTGGAGAGCGATGTCCGAGCAGCGCATCATCAAGGCAGTGGGCGAGAAGGAGCTACGGCTCCCTGAGCTTATGCGCGACACGGACGGTGACGCGCTCAACCCCGTAACCGAAATCGAACAGATGATGGCCGCAGTACGGCAGCAGCTGACCGAGCTGACCGGTTCGCTGCGCAGCGACCTGGAAGAACTGCGGCGGTTGGTCAGCGACCCGCCGCCGATACGCGGGATGTCGGTATTGACCGAGTCGTCAGATAGCACCAGTCCGGGTGCGGACCGTACGGCGGTCCCGTTGCCGCGCAACCAGGTGCGCAGCGCCGCAGGCGTCTCCCGCCACGCGATCGACTCGCACTCGGGCGTCGAGGTCGAGCGTAAGTTCATCGTCACGAAGCTGCCGCCTGAACTCGAGCGCCTTCCTTCCGACCGCATCTTGCAGGGCTACGTCGTGATCGGCGAGGGCGGGCTCGAGGTGCGCCTGCGACGCCGCGGCGAGAACACCACGTTGACGGTCAAGAAGGGGCTCGGGCGCACACGCCTCGAGGTCGCGCTCGGGGCCGAACAGTTCCAGGGTCTGTGGGCACTGACCGAGGGTCGTCGTGTGGAGAAGGTGCGCCATCTGATCCCAACCGACGACGGGCTCACGATCGAGCTCGACAGCTACGTGGAGGAGCTCGACGGGCTCGCCACGGCCGAGGTGGAGTTCGACTCCGAGGCTCGCGCAGATGCTTTTGAGCCACCCCCATGGTTCGGCCGCGAGGTCACCGACGATCCGCGCTATAGCAACGCGCGGCTGGCCTGCGACGGCGCGCCTCCACCGCCCCGCAGGGCACCGGAGCCCTTATGGCTGCATCGGCGAGAGGCGACAACCGACGGAATTCGCCGAATCGTCTGCGGGCAGATCGACGCGGCCATCGATGACCTGGGGACAGGGGCCCTGGAAGACCCTGGCGAGGCGGTCCACGCGTGCCGCAAGCGCTTCAAGCGAGTGCGCGCCACCGCGCGACTGGTTCGCGACGAGCTCGGCACCGACGCGTACCGGCGGGAGAACGCGGCCTTCCGCGAATTCGGTCGAGTCCTGTCGGACGTACGCGACAGCCAGGTGCTGGTCGAAACCCTGGAGGCGCTATGCGCGCGCTACGCCCTCGAGGTCCCCTCCGGGGCTTTTGTCCGTCTGCGCGCGGCACTGGCTGACGACCATCGGGCGGCCCAGCAACATCTGCGCGAGAACGCTACCGGCAGAGCTCCCGTCATCGCCGAGCTACGCGCCGCGCGCGCGGGGGTCGCCGCCTGGCGCTTCCGGCACGACGCCGTGTCCGCGCTCGCACCGGGCTTCGAGCGCATCTACCGGCGCGGCCGCCGCGCCTTCCTCGCCGCGCGCAAGGATCCCACCGACGAGAGCTTGCACGAGCTACGCAAGCGCTCCAAGGACCTCTGGCATGCCGCCCAGATCCTCAGACCCGCCGCACCGAAGATGATGAAGGCGCTCGCCGACCGAGCGCACCGGCTCTCGGACTTGGTCGGCGACGACCACGACCTCGCCGTCCTCTCCCAGGAGGTCGATCACCGACCCGAGTGTCTCGCCGACGCGCGCGATGCGGCTCTCCTGCACGCTCTGATCGCCCGCCGCCGCCGCCAGATCCAACGCGAGGCCCTCGAGCTCGCACAGCGCATCTTCGCGGCCAAGCCGCACAAGCTCGCAGGGCCCATCAGGCATGTGCGCGCCGCACATGCTCACTAGCACCGCGAGCCAGAAGACGCAGCCCGCGTGCGCCCCACGCCTTCGCGGCTAAGTCTCGCGCAATGCGGTGGCGGTCCCGTTGACCTGGGTAAATTACGTCACTCGCCACGCGTGAGAACCCCCGCCACTTCCCCTTTCGTGTGGTTGGGGGACGCGACCCGGCGGGTCAGATCACTGTCGGAAAGGACGAGGCGGGAGCACGCGGGCCAGCGAAGCTCAGAGTGCCGCTTTCGCCGGGGAGGGTGTCGCACAAAGGGGTGCCGTCCGGGAGGCTTTAGAGACTTCCGGTATGCCCCAGAACTTCATCGAGTGTCGGCGTGATCAAGCCTTTTTGATGCCTCCTGATCTGCGGGACTG
>JBEKXJ010000077.1:0-7218 GCA_049512215.1 Solirubrobacteraceae bacterium | reverse complement strand
GGGAACGCCCGCTCGGGTCACCCCCAGCACCGCCGCCGAGACCAGCCCGGCAGTCGACAGCGCGAAACACACCACGAACGCCCGCGCAGGCGTTCACCGCAACCTTTGCGAAACAGCCTCCCCGCAATGCGGCTGTGGTGACGCGCTTCCTCCGGCGCTGTGTGCCTCAGTGGAGCGTCGCGGAGCGGGCTTCCCCGTAGAGGCAGCGCGCTTTCGGACGCAGTGCGTTGGTCCGTCTCGGACCGGAGCCACACCAAGACGAGACTGACTGCGAGAAGCCATGCGAAGAACGTGCCAGGCAACCAGATGACCACCGAGCCCTCGACCGAGAGGAAGCCGCAATGGCTCCTGAACGACGGGGTGATGAAGACGTGCGCGACCGCGCCAATCGCGCGGCCAGGATGCGTGCTACGCGTACATGTCCGCGGAGATGCGGTTGACCTCGACCACGGCGTCGGCGGGGATGCCGACACGCTTGGCGGCGGCCATGATCATGTCGGGCGACGGCGCCTCGTAGAGGCAATAGGAGCGACGCCGGTCGGCGCTGAGGAACGAGAACAGCCAGCGCACGCCCTCGTCCGAGTTGACCTCCTCGATCAGCTTCACGTCGTCGCTTGTCAGTTCGAGCTGCTCAGCGAATACGCGCTCGATCACGTACATCGGCATGGCTAGGATGCTACGCCATCGCTCAGCTCTGAGCCAGGCCGCGCCGATAGGCGTACGCCGTCGCCTCAGTGCGGTTCGCGCAGGCGGTCTTGCGGAGAATGCTGCGCACGTGGTTCGCGGCGGTGTGCTCGCTGATAAACAGTGTGGCCCCGATCTCACGATTCGAGAGACCGCGTGCCACCAGCTGAAGCACGTCGAGCTCGCGGATGGAGAGGCCGTCCGGTAGCGGCGAGCTCGACGCCGGCGCAAGGGCGCGGGCACGCGCGAGAAGGGTGGGCATCCCCACGGTCTCGGCTAGGAGTGCGGCCTCGGCGAGCAGCTGCTCGCCGAGGCCCCTGTCTCCCTGACCGAACAGCATGCGTCCATACTCGTAGGCGGTGTGCGCGAGCCAGGTGGTCGCGCCCATCTGCCGGTTGAGGCGGAGGGCCGCCTCGAAGTGGCTGGCCGCGCTGTCGGTGTCACCGAGCGTCGCGGCGAGCATTCCCAGGTAGCGGTCGGCGGCGCCGTAGCAGGCGACGCCGTGGCCGATCATGACGTTCGTGCCAGCCAGCGGCGCGAGCATCGGATAGACGAGCGAGGCAACCTCCTCGTGGGCGATCGCGCTGGCGGCATCGGCGAGGTAGGTGAGCGACGCGAGCCAGAGCCCCTCGCGCAGCGGCTCAAGGCCCTCGGCCCGCACGCGGTCGAGCTCGCCGCGGACTTGCTCTTCCATCGCAAGCTCGGCGAGCATCGCGGCGAGGCCGGGGCGCCATGCTCCGCCTTCCCGATCAGCGGCTGCGAGGACGCGGATCACGGGGGCAAGCTCGGCAAGGCGGCCCTGCTCGCGCCGGACTCCGAACATCTGTATGCCGTAGACGCCGGAGGCGTCGCGGCCGGCGAGCAGTTGACCCCATTCGCGCGAGCGCTCCGCAGCCGCCTCGGCCTCTGCGAGGTGACCCTCGAGCAGCGCCAGCGCGGATCGGTAGTGCTCGGTCACGTGGAGCATGAACGGCTGGCGCGTGCTCTGCGCCATCTCGAGGGCGATCGCGAGCTCCTTACGTGCGGGCACGATCTCGCCGAGTGCCATCCAGGCGGAGACCCGCCACTGGGTCGCCTCCGCCTGGCCCTCGACGTCGCCCATCTCTTCGGCCAGATCGCGTGCCTCGCCGAGCATCTTCAGGGCTTCCGCGAGGCTCGTAGTTGCGCGCGCCCAGTAGACCCCCATGAGCACCGTTGCCAGCCCGGGCCGATCGTCGATTCGGCGCGCCATCGCGATCGCTTCCTCGCGCGCGACCGCGGCCCGGTCGGAGTTGCCCTCGAACTCGAGTGCGCGAGCGAGGCTCGCGAACAGACCGACCCGGAGCCTTGAGTCCTCCCGCCCAAGCGCCGCCGACGCCTCCTCGAGGAGCTCGCGGGCACCCTGATCGGTGAGTCCCGGCCGCCAGCAGGCTGTCTCGAACCCAATCGCGGCCCCGGCGAGCAGCTCTCCCTCGCCGAGGTCTCGCGCGATCTCCGCCGCCTGGCGGAACGCCTGGAGCGACTCGAGCGACCTTCCAGCGCGGAACAGCGCTGTACCCAGATCGAGCAGGATCTCGGCGCGCCACCGCTCGTCGTCGATGCCCATCTCCAGAGCCGTGCGAAGTCGGGCCGTGGTCTCGTCATAGGCCAACGCGGCTGACGCCGCCTTCGCGGCGAGGAGGTTGTACTCCACCGCTTGTGCCGCCCCGCCGATCGGGGCGGCCGCCGCGAAATGATGGGCCAGGTCGGCGAGCACGCGCCCGCGCCGCGGCCGATCGACCGACTCCAGCGCCTCGGCGATACGGAGGTGCAGCTCGGCGCGGCGCAGAACGCTCAGGCGGTCGTACAGCGCGCGCCGCACGAGCTCGTGCGTAAAGCGGTACGCCAGCGCGGGGTAGGGCAGCTCCTCGATCACTCCGGCGCGCATCGCCGGTTCGAGAGCGTCGATTCGCTCCAGCTCGACGGGCGCGGCTCGGCGCAGGACGTCGAGCTCGAACTCGGGCCCGGCGACGGCGGCCAGCTCGAGCAGGTCTCTCGTCGTTGGATCGAGTCTCATCAGGCGCTGGCTGACGACCTCACGGACGCTCTGCGGGGTTGCAATCTCCTGCAAGGGTCGAGTCAGCCGGAGCGTGCCCTGTTCGATCGCGAACGCGTCCGTCTCGACGAGCGCCCGCCACAGCTCACAAAGCAGGAAGGCGTTGCCCTCGGTGAGGTCACGGATCGCGCGGGAGAGCTCGGGCTCGGCGGGATCGATCTCGCCGCCGGCGCGGCGCACGAACTCCCCGACGTCGTCCTCGGTCAGGCCGCCCAGGTGCAGGCGGACGACGTCGTCTAAGCGGCGCAGGTCGGCAAGCGCATCGGCAAGCTCAGCTGGGACATCGGCCTCGGTGTCTCGAAACGTCGCGAGCACGAGGACGCGGGCCTCAGTCGTCGCACGGGCGAGGTGCCGCAAGAGCACGAGCGTGGGCGTGTCCGCCCAATGCCCGTCCTCGATCACCAGAAGGAGCGGCTGTCGGCGGCCTGCGCCGGCGAGAAGGTCGGTGACCGAAGTGTGCAGGCGATGACGCTCGGTGTCGGGATCGGCGACGATGGGCGCCTCCAGCCCGGCGACGCGAGCGGGCAGGTCGGGAACGAGCCGGGTCAGCTCGCCGCCTGCGCTACCTAGGTCCGCACGGAGCACGTCGGGGTCGGTGCTCCGAGCGAGCTGATCGAGCGCCTCGGCAAAGGGACGGTAGGCGGTCTGCACCACGGCGTCGCAAGCGCCGTAAAGCACGAGCACTCCTTCAGAGGCGACCTCGTGCGCCAACTCCCCGACGAGGCGGCTCTTCCCCGATCCGGCCTCACCGCCCACCAGGGCGAGCCGACCACGCTCCCCTGACTCGCGTGGAACGAGCGCCCGCAGCGCCGCGAGCTCCGCCGACCGGCCGACGAACGGAGAGGTCGGGGGGAGACTGAGAGGACCGGGAAGCGGGTGCACGGGCGATGGAGAGGCGAGTAGTCAGATCTGATTATCGCTCCCGATGCAATGCGCCGCGGTGGGTTAGCGAACTGTGTCAATCCAAGTCATGACAGCTGCGATGCACCCGGTTACCGTCGACCCTGCGATCGAGGGCGATTCCCGGGCGCCGGCGAAGTCCAACGAAGAGGAGGCAGACATGAGCACCACAGATACGGCGGATGCAGCGCGACAGGAGCTCGGGGTGAGGTTCGCGGGTGAGCTGGTCGGTCCCGCCAACCCAGGCTACGAGCCGGCGCGCGCGGTCTTCAACGCGATGATCGACCGCCGGCCCGCGCTGATTGCCCGCTGCGCCAGTACCGCGGACGTGGCGGAGACGATCGCATTCGCACGCCGGCATGACCTCCTGCTCGCCGTTCGCGGTGGCGGCCACAATGGCGGCGGACTGGGGATCTGCGACGACGGGGTCGTCCTCGACCTCTCGCTCCTGCAGACCGTCGAGGTCGATCCGGCCGCACGCACCGTTCGTGCGGACGGCGGCTGCACCTGGGGCCAGGTCGACGCCGCAACCCACAACGCAGGCCTCGCGACGCCGTCGGGGATCATCTCCACGACCGGAGTCGGCGGCCTTACCCTGGGGGGCGGGCTCGGTCATCTATCGCGCAAGCACGGGCTCACGATCGACAATCTGATCGAGGCGGAGGTCGTCCTCGCCGACGGCACGCAGGCCCGCGCAAGCGCTGACGAGAACCCCGAGCTCTTCTGGGCGGTGCGGGGCGGCGGCGGCAACTTCGGCGTCGTGACCTCGTTCCGCTTCCGAGCGCACCCCGTCTCCACCGTGCTCGCCGGGCCCACGTTCTGGCCACTCGAGCAGACGCCCGAGGTGATGCGCTTCTACCGCGAGTTCCTCCCCGCCGCGCCGCGCGAGCTGAACGGGTTCTTCACGCTCATGACGGTGCCGCCCGCGGACTTCCTCCCCGCCGAGCTGCACTTCCGCAAGGTGTGCGGAGTGATGTGGTGCTACGCGGGTCCGGAGGACGCGGCCGCCGAGCTCTTCGCGCCCGTACAAGAGATCGGGACGCCGCTACTGCACGGAGTCGGGCCGATGCCATTCCCGGCGCTCCAGAGCCTCTTCGACGGCTTCTACGCCCCGGGACTTCAGTGGTACTGGCGCGCGGACTTTGTCCGTGAGCTCCCCGACGCGGCGATCGAGGAGCACGCCAGGTTCGGCGAGCGGCTCCCGACGCTCCACTCGGCCATGCATCTCTACCCCATCGACGGGGCCGTGCACGACGTCGGCGATGGCGAGACCCCGTTCAGCTACCGCGACGTGAACTGGGCCGAGGTGATCGTCGGCGTCGACCCCGATCCCGCAAACGCCGGCGTAATCCGCGACTGGACCGTCGATTACTGGGACGCGACGCACCCCCACTCGGCTGGTGGGGCGTACGTGAACTTCATGATGGACGAGGGGCACGCGCGCGTCCGCGCAACCTACCGCGACAACTACGACCGCCTCGCCGCCGCCAAGCGGACCTACGACCCGGCGAACGTATTTCGCGTGAACCAGAACATCGAGCCGTCGGTGAGGGCGTGAGCGACCCTCCTACCATGTCACGCGTGGAGCAGCTCGCGACTGTCAACGAGGAGGCGATCCGGGCGTGGGACGGGCCGCTGTATGACCAGTTCGTCCGTTTTCGTCATCTCTTGACAACGGGGCTCGGCGCGCATGGTGAGGAAGCGCTGCGCCTCGTTCCTCCACGTCCCGGCGAGCGGGTGCTGGACATCGGCTGTGGCTTCGGTGACACCACCGAGCGGATCGCCGGACTCGTGGGGCCTACCGGCGAGGCCCTCGGCGTCGACGCCGCCTCGCGGTTCGTCGAGGCTGCGAGCCGGGATGCGGCGCAGGCGGGGGCGAGCAATGTGCGATTCGCTGTCGCCGACGTCGAGACGACAGCCTTCGCCGAGCGCTTCGACTTAGCATTCTCGCGGATGGGGACGATGTTCTTCGCTAATCCGGTTGCCGCCCTGCGCAACGTACGCACGGCGCTCGTCGCGGGGGGCAGGCTCGTCATGGTGGTGTGGCGCTCGAAGGTCGATAACGACTGGGTTTATCGCGCCCAGACAATCACCGAGCGGTTTGTCAAGAAGCCCGACGAGTACGACGAGCCGACTTGCGGCCCCGGGCCGTTCTCGATGGCCAACGCCGACACCACAAGCGGGATCCTGTTGAGCGCCGGCTTTGAGAACGTTGCACTGCGGCGCTGTGACATACCGATCACGATCGGTTCTGATCTCGAGGAGGCGGTGCAGTTCGTCATGAGCCTCGGACCGGCTGGCGAGATCCTCCGCTTGGCCGGTGAGCGGGCGGCTCACCTGCGCGAGCCCGTTGCCGATGCGCTCCGCGAAGGCTTGGCCGAATGGGACGGACCCGACGGTGTCACCGCCCCGGCGTCGACGTGGATCGTCACGGCGGATGCGCCGTCATGAGCTTCAAGCTTGTCCACTTGGACGACTGCCAGACCGCTGGCAACTGGCAGCTCGTTCGCCGCACCCTCGAGCTACGGGCATTCGGCATCAACGTCGTCGAGATTCCTTCAGGCGAGCAGATTCCCGAGCACGACGAGACCGACCGCGACCAGGAGGAGGTGTTCTACGTCCTCAGCGGCAGCCCAACGCTGGTCATCGACGGCAGGGACCATCCGATGCCCGCTGGGACGTTCGCGCGGCTCGACCCTGATCACTCGCGCGCCCTCAGCAACGGTGGCCAGGAGCCCGCGAGCGTGCTCATCATCTCCGCCCCCCAATCGAGCGGGTTCCAACCCATGGACTGGGCATGAGCAGCACGACCGAGCAGCTACACGAGACGATCGTGGCCTACAACGACGCCTGGAACACCCACGACGTGGAGCGGATCGGATCGATGCACGCCCCGGACATGGTGTTCGAGAACCACACGGCCGGCGAGCGAGCCGAGGGCGAGGAGGCGCTGAGACACATCGCCCGCATCTTCGAGTCCTGGCCCGACATCGAGTTCCAGACACGCAGGCTCTACGTGCGCGAGGACCTGGTCGTGCAGGAGTGGACCGCCAGGGCGACCCATGTCAAGCCGCTGAGCCGGGGTGAGATCGTGGCCGAGCCGTCGGGCAAGCGCATCGAGTGGGAGGGCATGGACGTGATCCCGTTCCAGGAGGGCAAGGTCAAGCGCAAGGACGTTTACTCGGACTCGGTGTCGATCCTCCGCCAGGTTGGGCTGCTGTAGCCCTCCCGGCGGGAACCTTTGCCGCCGGCTGGAGGCACACGTGCTACGTAGCGGCCTCGAACTACCTAACCCCGACCCGGGTGTCTGGAGCCTACGCGCGGGCCCACGCACCGCCGCTCTGAAACGATTGCGAAAGTGTGCGCGACGGAGCCGGTGGCTATCGGTTTGGACGACGAGCACTCGTCCGAGCGAGGGTCGCGCTGACGCCCGGTTCGGACGACAGGCACTCGTCCGAGCGCCGGCTCCGGAGACTGCTCATAGGTCATCCTCGTGTTGCCTCGACCGCCACCGGGAGAGGGCCGGGACTGCTTGCCCGGTGCAGGGCCTAAAGGAGACC
>JBEKXJ010000076.1:0-7235 GCA_049512215.1 Solirubrobacteraceae bacterium | reverse complement strand
CCGACTCGAGCAGCTTGCTCCAGTCGCGCGCCACCCCACGAGGGGTGAATGCGAGGATAGCGCGTGCCTCCTGAACGGACTTGCCCCTCAAGTGGCCGCAGACCATGCGCGCCTTGCGCGCGGAGGTGCGCACATAACGCGCGTGGGCCCGGACGACCCGCCGGCGCGCCGCCTGCGGGGCGCCTTTGGCCGCGCGCCGAGGGGCTGCAGCGGGCACCGAGGGCTTCTCCGCTGCGCTCTCGCCAGACGGCTGTTTGCTCGAGTCGGCTTTCTTGGCGCCTGCTTTCCGGCCGGTCGGCTCCTTCTCGCCCGTGGCCTTCTCGCCCGTGGCCTCCCCCGCGGCGGGTTTCTCCGCGGCGTCCTTGGCTTTGGCGGCTTTCGCTGCCGTGGGTTTCTCCGCGGCGTCCTTGGCTTTGGCGGCTTTCGCTGCCGTGGGTTTCTCCGCGCCGTCCTTGGCTTTGGCGGCTTTCGGCGCGCGGGCGGGCGCCTTCGGCGCCTCTTTGGCCTCGGCTGCTGCGCCCTCTGAAGCCCCGGTTGTGGGCTCGGGAGCGTCGTCCTTGCGATCGGGAGGGGTCTCGGCGCTCATCGCACCCTCCCTGAGCCGGCGTGTCCGCGGAACATGCGCGTGGGGGCGAACTCGCCGAGCTTGTGCCCGACCATCGACTCGCTCACGAACACGGGCACGTGCTTCTTGCCGTCGTGGACGGCGATCGTATGACCGACCATCTCCGGGAAGATCGTCGATGCGCGCGACCAGGTCTTGAGCATTTTCTTGTTGTTGGCCGCGTTCAGGGCTTCGATGCGAGCCATCAGACGCTCTTCCACCCAGGGGCCCTTCTTGCTCGAGCGACTCATCGCTGCTTACCCTTCCCGCGGCGGCGGCCGCGCACGATGTAGCGATCTGAACCCTTGTTCTGCTTGCGCGTGCGATAGCCGAGCGTCGGCACACCCCACGGGGTTACCGGGTGCCGGCCGGCGGTCGTCGAGCCCTCGCCGCCACCATGGGGGTGGTCTACCGGGTTCATCGCCACGCCACGCGTCTGTGGGCGCACGCCCATGTGGCGCTTGCGCCCGGCCTTGCCGACCTTCACGTTCTGGTGCTCGGCATTGCCGATCGTCCCGACCGTGGCCCGGCACTCGGCGCGCACGAGCCGCATCTCCCCGGAGGGCAGGCGCAGGGTCGCGAGCTCGCCGTCCTTTGCCATCAGCTGCACCGAGGCGCCCGCCGAGCGCGCCAGCTGACCACCGCGGCCGGGCTGAAGCTCGACGTTGTGCACGACCGTTCCCACCGGCATGCGTGCGAGCTCCATACAGTTGCCGACGGCGATGTCGGCCTGCTCGCCCGAGGCGACGGTCATTCCGACCGTGAGCCGCTGGGGGGCGAGGATGTAGCGCTTCTCGCCGTCGAGGTAGTGCAGCAGGGCTATGTAGGCGGAGCGGTTGGGGTCGTACTCGATCGCGGCCACCCTCGCGTCCACGCCGTCCTTGCGGCGCTTGAAGTCGACCCGCCGATAGGCACGCTTGGCCCCACCGCCGCGGTGGCGCGAGGTCTTGCGCCCGTGCGAGTTTCGCCCGCCGCTCTTCTTGAGCCCTTCCACGAGCGTCTTCTCGGGAGTGGACTTCGTGATCTCGGCGAAGTCCGGGAAGGAGACGAAGCGCCGTCCGGGACTCGTGGGCTTGGGCTTGCGGATTGCCATCGCGCTCTCTCCCCTATCCCTCGAGGGCCGCGAGGCCCTGGAAGATCGGGATGCTCTCGCCCTCGCGGATCTGCACGATGGCCTTCTTCCATTGGCGCGTGCGCCCGCGCGTCGTGCCGCGGCGCTTGGGCTTTGACTTCACGCTCAAGGTCCGCACGTCGACGACGTTGACATCGAAGAGCGCCTCGACCGCCTGGCGGATGTGGGTCTTGTGCGCGTCGGGATGCACGCGGAAGGTGTAGCGGCTCGCGGCCGAGAGCACGTAGCTCTTCTCTGATACGACTGGCCGGATGATGACGTGGGTGTGCTCCATCAGGAGGTGCCCTCCCCGGCGCCGGACGCTCGGCCCGCGCGTGCGGTCAGCGCCTTCAGCGCCCGCTCGGAGGCAAGCAGCGTAGCCGCGCCCAGAAGATCTGAGACACCGACGTTCTCGGCGCTGAGGACAGCGACGCGGGCGAGGTTGCGGAAGGAGAGCGCGGCCGCGGACTCCTCGGCAGCGAGCACCACGAGCGTCGGGCGCTCCTTGCCCCAGTCCTCGAGCAGGTCGAACGCCCGGCGCGTGCTCGGCTCTCCGAACGCGTCCGCGTCGAGGATCGCGATCGAGCCTCGCTCGGCGTGCAGAGAGAGCCCGCTGCGCAGCGCGGCGCGCTGCTCCTTGCGGTTGACCTTGAACGTGTAGGAGCGCGGCTGGGGACCGAACGCCGTGCCGCCGCCGGTCCAGATCGGAGAGCGGCTGGAGCCCGCGCGGGCGCGACCTGTGCCCTTCTGGCGCCAGGGCTTGGCGCCGCCGCCGGAGACCATAGCCCGCGTCTTTGTCGCGGCCGTGCCGCGCCGCCGCGCGGCCTGCTCGGCGCGCACGCTCTGATGCACCAGGGGACCCTGGAAGCGGGCGCCGAAGGCTTTCTCGTCGAGCTTGACCTTCTTGCTCTGGCCGGTCGCGCCGGCGGGGCGCAGGATGGGGGCGTCAGGCATCGCTGCGCACCTCCACGATCCCTCCGGTCGGGCCGGGGACCGAGCCGCGCAGGAGCAGCAGGTTCTCTTTGCTGTCCACGCCGACGATCTCCAGGCCCTTCTGGGTGACGCGCTTGTTGCCCATCTGACCGGGGCCGCGGATGCCCTTGAACACGCGCGAAGGCGTCGCTGAGGCGCCGATCGATCCGGGGGCGCGGACGTTGTGCGAGCCGTGCGCCTTCGGCCCGCTGGCGAAGTTGTGGCGCTTGATCGTCCCCTGGAAGCCCTTCCCCTTCGAGGTCCCGGACACCTTCACGCGCGCGCCCACCTCGAAGGACTCCACCGTCACCGCCTCGCCGAGCTGCTGGGCGGCGAGCCAGTCGCTCGAGCCGTCCCGGAACTCGACGAGGTGGCGCATCGGCGGCGCGTCGACCTTCTTCAGGTGGCCGAGCTCGGGCTTTGAGAGGTGCTTCTCCTTGGTCTGACCGAAGGCGAGCTGGATGGCCGCATAGCCGTCGCGCTCGGCCGTGCGGATCGAGGTCACCGGACAGGGCCCCGCCTGCAGCACGGTCACGCGCGCCACGCTGCCGTTCTCCTGGAAGACCTGGGTCATGCCGAGCTTCTGGGCGAGGATGGCGGGCATAGCTTTCAGGGCTCTCTGGATCTGGTTTCGTCGGGTGCTTGAAGGTCGATGCTCAGGTGGCCAGGCGGATCTCGATGTCCACCCCGGCCGGCAGATGATCCAGGCGCTGGAGCGAGTCGACGGTCTTCGGCGTCGGCTGGTGGATGTCGATCAGACGCTTGTGCGTGCGGATCTCGAAATGCTCACGCGAGTCCTTGTCCTTGAAGGGCGAGCGGATCACGCAGTAGACGTTCTTCTCGGTCGGCAGCGGCACGGGACCCGAGACGCTCGCGCCGGTGCGAGTGGCCGTCTCCACGATCTCCTTCGCGGCCGACTCGATCGCGGAGGTGTCATAGGCCTTCAGGCGGATGCGGATCTTGTTCTGGTTGGCGGCTGCCATGGAAGTCTCTTCTCGGGGGCTCGTTGTCTTGTCTTGGCGTCTTGGTGCTTCTTCTTCGATGCTCGTGCTTGTTGGCTTCCTGCTCGCTGCCTTAGCTCACCGACGGGTCAGCTCCCGCCGGGCCCCTCCCAGACGGCGAGAAGGGCGGAGCGGTCCTTGCGGGACCCGCCCCGTCGCCGCCACACCTCTTCGGTGGGGCTGCATTAGTCGTATCGGACTGCCAATGTGCGCGCGCCTCCGAGCAGCCGGATGGGCGCGCAGGTGCTACTGGATGATCTCGGTGACCACGCCCGAGCCGACCGTGCGACCACCCTCCCTGATGGCGAACCGCAGGCCCTGATCCATGGCGATCGGCTGGATCAGCTCGATCTCCATCTGGACGTTGTCTCCGGGCATGACCATCTCGACGCCCTCGGGCAGCTTCGCCACGCCGGTGACGTCGGTGGTACGGAAGTAGAACTGCGGCCGATAGCCGGTGAAGAACGGGGTGTGGCGTCCGCCCTCCTCCTTCTTCAGCACGTAGACCTCGGCCTTGTACTTGGTGTGTGGGGTGATCGAGCCCGGCTTGCACAGCACCTGGCCGCGCTCGATCTCCTCGCGCTTTGTGCCACGGAGCAGACAGCCGACGTTGTCGCCCGCCTGACCCTGGTCGAGGATCTTGCGGAACATCTCGACGCCGGTGACGACCGTGGAGGTGGTGTCGTGCACGCCGACGATCTCGACGGTGTCGCCCGTGTTGACGATGCCCTGCTCGACACGGCCGGTGGCGACCGTGCCACGCCCTGTGATCGAGAACACGTCCTCGACCGGCATCAGGAAGGGCTTGTCCAGCTCGCGCACGGGCTCTGGGATGTAGGTATCGAGCGCGTCGGCGAGCTCGAGGATCTTGGCCTTGTACTGCTCGTCTCCTTCGAGGGCCTTCAGCGCCGAGCCGACGATGAACGGGATGTCGTCGCCGGGGAAGTCATATTCGCTGAGCAACTCGCGAACCTCGACCTCGACAAGCTCGAGCAGCTCCTCGTCGTCGACCATGTCCGCCTTGTTCAGGAACACGACGATGTAGGGAACGCCGACCTGGCGGGCGAGCAGGATGTGCTCGCGCGTCTGGGGCATCGGCCCGTCGGCGGCGGAAACCACGAGGATCGCGCCGTCCATCTGCGCGGCCCCGGTAATCATGTTCTTGACGTAGTCCGCGTGACCGGGACAGTCGACGTGAGCGTAATGACGGTTCTCGGTCTGGTACTCCACGTGGGAGGTGGCGATCGTAATCCCGCGTTCCTTCTCCTCGGGGGCGTTGTCGATTTCCGCGAAGCTGCGGGCTTCAGCGCCTCCCTTCTCGGCGAGCACCGTCGTGATGGCAGCGGTCAGCGTCGTCTTGCCATGGTCGATGTGACCGATGGTCCCGACGTTGACGTGGGGCTTGTCGCGCTCGAACTTCTGCTTCGCCACTTTTTGCTCGCTCCTGTATCGACTTGTTCGTTCGCCGCTATGCGGGCGAACCGGGGAAATCTATCTGAAACGACGCCATCCGTGACTGCTGCCTGCCGTGGGTCACTGCTGATCTGGCGTTCGGCCGTGGTCTGAGGCCGCCTAGGCCGGGACCGGTTCCCCCGTGCGCTGCTCGACGATCTTCTCGGCGATGTTCGGGGGTACCTCCTCATAGGCCTCGAACTGCATCGTGTGGGTGGCTCGTCCTTGCGTGTTCGAACGCAGGTCGGTCGCGTAGCCGAACATTTCGCTCAGCGGCACCCTCGCGCTCACGGCGAGCGCGTTGCCTCGACGCTCCTGGCCCTCCACGCGGCCTCGCCGACGGCTCAGATCGCCGATCACCTCGCCTAGGAAGTCCTCGGGCGTGACGACCTCGACCGCAAAGATCGGCTCGAGCAGCACCGGCTTGGCGCGCCTCGCGGCCTCTTTGAATGCGATCGAGCCGGCGACCTTGAAGGCGATCTCTGATGAGTCGACGTCATGGTACTTGCCGTCGACGAGCGTCACGCGCATGTCGACCATCGGATAGCCAGCCTTGACGCCGTTCTCCAGGGCCTCTTCGATGCCCTTCTTCACGGCGGGGATGTACTCCGAGGGGATCGCCCCGCCCTTGATCTTGTTGATGAAGTCAAAGCCGTCGCCGGGCGCAGGCTCGAGGTTGATGTAGACCACGCCGAACTGCCCCGAGCCGCCGGTCTGGCGCACGAACTTGCCCTCGATCTTCTGGACCGTCCCGCGCACGGTCTCGCGGTAGGACACCTGCGGGCGGCCCACGTTGGCAGCGACGCCGAACTCGCGCTTCATGCGGTCCACGAGCACCTCGAGGTGCAGCTCGCCCATCCCCGAGATCTCTGTCTGGCCGGTCTCTTCGTTGGTGCGCACCTGGAAGGTCGGGTCCTCCTCGGCCAGGCGTCCCAGCGCGACCGACATCTTCTCCTGGTCGACCTTCGTCTTGGGCTCGACCGCGACCTTGATGACGGGCTCGGGGAAGACGATGTTCTCGAGGTGCACAGGCGCATCGGGCGCGCAGAGCGTGTCGCCTGTGATCACCTGCTTGATGCCGACCGCGGCGGCGATGTCTCCCGCGTAGACCTCGGAAACCTCCTCGCGCTCGTTGGCGTGCATCATCAGGATGCGCCCGATCCGCTCGGTGCGTCCGCTGCCCACGTTCAGGACGCGGGCGCCCGCCTCAAGATGCCCGGAGTAGACGCGGAAGTAGGTCAGCTTGCCGACATAGGGGTCGGCGGCGATCTTGAACGCGAGCGCCGCAAACGGTTCGGAGTCATCGGCCCTGCGGATGACCTCGCGCTCATGCTCCTCGCCCTTGATCAGCTCGGTGCCGACTACGGGCGGCACGTCCAGCGGCGAGGGCAGATAGTCGATGACCGCGTCCAGAAGCGGCTGGACGCCCTTGTTCTTGAACGAGGAACCGCACAGCACGGGGGTCAGCTTGGTCGAGAGGGTCGCGGCGCGGATCGCCTGCTTGAGGCGAGCCTCGGGGACCTCGGCTTCTTCGAGGATCAGCTCGAGCAGGCCGTCGTCGTAGTGGGAGACCTCCTCGAGCAGGTGCTCGCGCGCGGCGGCGGCAGCTTCTGCGAGCTGCTCGGGGATCTCGATGATGTCCTGTTCGGTGCCGAGCTCATCCTTGTAGACGACCGCTTTCATCTTGACGAGGTCGACGATTCCCTCAAAGTCGCCCTCCGCGCCGATCGGAAGCTGGATCGGGACGGGGTGAGCGCCGAGGCGGTCGATCATCGTCTTGACACCCTGATCGAAGTCCGCTCCGATGCGGTCCATCTTGTTGATGTAGGCGATGCGCGGGACGTGATACTTGTCGGCCTGGCGCCAGACCGTCTCAGACTGCGGCTCGACACCGGCGACGGAGTCAAAAAGGGCGATCGCACCGTCGAGCACGCGCAGCGAGCGCTCGACCTCGACGGTGAAGTCGACGTGGCCGGGCGTGTCGATGATGTTGATCCGGTGGTCCTTCCACTGGGCGGTAGTGGCCGCGGAGGTGATCGTGATGCCGCGCTCCTGCTCCTGTTCCATCCAGTCCATGACAGCCGCGCCCTCGTGG
>JBEKXJ010000075.1:0-7824 GCA_049512215.1 Solirubrobacteraceae bacterium | reverse complement strand
CCGCCGGTGCTCCATCACCATCCGCACCGCACGCTCACGAACCTCCGCTGGATACCTCTTGCTCGTTGACATCGCCCAATCCTCTCAAGCGATCAGGCCTCCAGCTTTCTCGGAGCGGTTCAGAGGGCTCCTTCCAGGCCGGTCTTTGGTGACAACCAGAGCGTGCCACCGAAGGGGGCCTCCTTCATCACATTCCGAAGCGAGCGTGAGCGCGGCCCTTGCTCGGACGTTCGCTGTCACGCGAAAGCGAAAGCACGTGACTAGGCTCTGATCATGGCGGAAAGCGGGGAGCGACTGGATGCGAGCAGCCAGTTTGGTCGGTCCTGGAGCAGCGCGGTGAGCATCTCAGGCGCCTGCGGCCGCGCGAAGTAGTAGCCCTGGGCGATATCGCAGCCGAGTGCCTGGAGTCGAGTGGCCTGGTCCAGCGTCTCGACACCCTCGGCGATCACTTGCTTGTCGAGCGTGTGGCCCATGTGGATGATCGCGGCGGCGAGGGCGGCGGCCTGCGGCGAGGCGACGATCTTCTTGATCAGCGATCGATCGATCTTGACGCTGTCGAACGGTAGAACAGCGAGGTAGCTCAGAGAGCTGTAGCCAGTTCCGAAATCGTCGAGCGACAGGCGGACGCCGAGACCGTTGAGCGACTCCAGGGTGTTCCGCGCCGCGTCAAGCTGTTCGATCAGCACGCTCTCGGTGATCTCGAGTGTGAGGAAGCCCGGTGTGATGCCCTCCGCGGCGATCACGTCGCGTACGAGGCTCGCCACCTCGTCGGGCTGGACGAGTTGCCGTATTGAGACGTTGACGGTGATACCGGCGAAGTCCGCATCGTCTTGCCAGGCGGCGCACTCGCGCGCTGCTCGGCGCATGACCTGCGCCCCGAGTTCGTGGATCAGGCCGCTGTCCTCGGCTACCGGTATGAACTCCATGGGTGACAGTGGCCCCCAGTCAGGGTGCCGCCAGCGGGCGAGAGCCTCGGCGCCGACGATCTGACCGCTGCGCAGGGACACCAAGGGCTGATAGTGAACGTAGATCCCCTCGTCGTTGGCGAGCGCGGCGCGGAGAGCGGACTCGGTTCGAACGCGGTCGAGGACGCGGGCGTGCATCTCGTTGTCGAACAACTCGAATCGACCACGGCCGGCCGCCTTGGCGTTGTACATCGCTGCGTCCGCGTCGCGGAGGAGGACGGAGGCGCTGGACTCGGGGGTGCTGAGGGCGATGCCGATGCTCGCGCTGACCACGCGGTCATCACCGTTATGCACAAACGGTTTCTCCAGTGCGCTGATCAGCTGGTTGGCAATGCGAGTGGCGGTCACCTCGGAGGGAAGCTGCTCGCATAGCACCGCGAACTCGTCGCCGCCGAGGCGCGCGAGCGTATCGCTCGGGCGGACCGCGCTCGCAAGCCGCGGGGCTACCATGCGCAACAGCTCATCGCCCGCCTCGTGGCCGAGGCTGTCGTTGACCAGCTTGAAATGGTCGAGGTCGACGAAGAGGACAGCCAGCAGTTGATGGCGCCGATCGTTCCGAGCCAGCGCATGGGCGACGCGGTCGAGGAACAGGGTCCGGTTGGGTAGCCCGGTCAGCCCGTCGTGAAGCGCCTGGTGGCGGATCGTCTCCTGCGCATTTCGGCTGCGGATGGCGTCGGCCAGGACATTCGCGAGCGCATCCAAGAACGGCAGACAATCCGGTGGAACCGCCCCAGGTCGCGTGTAGTGGACCCCGAGAACTCCGAACGAAGAGTCCGCGTCACCGACGAGCACACCGACGCTGCTGCACACACCACGGGCCAGCAGTTCGCTTGAACGCAGAAAGCGCCGCTCCTGCTCCCAGTCCTCAATGACAACCGGCTCGCGTGAGCGCACCGCGTAGCCCGGCCCTGAACGCGCCTCGCCCGCGATGTGCGCACCCCTGCGCTCATCGGGCCATCCAACCGCCGCCCTGACGATGAGGCCCGGAGCGTCCGGGCAACACTCAACCAGTTCGGCGCAGTCGGCCGACAGAACCCGCGACGCAGCGCCGACCGCGTGGTCAAAGAGCTCCTCCAAGGAGCCTCCCCTGAGGGCGAGGCGGCCGAGGTTGACGATCTCCTGCTGCCCCTCGGCATGGCGACGGATGGCTGCCTCGGCCTGACGACGCGCGCTGATGTCGACCGCGACGCTGATGTCGCCGCCGCCGCCGGGTCCAGCCTCATCGCGGAGCGGAGCGGCGCGAGCGCGGAAGTAGATCGGAACGACCTGCCCCTGCTTGTCGTGCACATCGAACTCCCCCTCGACCGGCTGGCCGGCTTGCACACTGGAGCGAAGCCTTAGCATCTCGACGCGGCTCTCCTCAGGCATGATCAAATCCACGAGTTCGTGACCGATGGCTTCCTCGGCAGCGTAGCCGTAGAGTCGCTGCGCCCCGCGGCTCCAGTAGCGAACCACGCCCGCGCTGTCGAGGAATACCACGGCAGCGTCGACCTCGTCGAGCAACTCCCCCTGCAGCGCGAGCCGTTCCCGCGCGCGTACCGCGGGCGTCATGTCGCGCGCGATGCTCGACACCCCGATCACTCGGCCGCCCGGGTCACAAATCGGTGAGACCGACAGGGAGACGGTCACAACCGACCCGTCCTTGCACAGCCGCTCAGTCTCATGGTTCTCAACGTTCACGCCCGCCAGCGCACGGCCCAGGACCGTCTGCTCCTTACCGCAACGCTCAGGCGGGATCAACAGACTGACCGGCTGGCCGATCGCTTCAGCCTGTGTATATCCGTACAGCCGCTCAGCCCCAGGATTCCAGACGGTGATCACCCTGTCGCGATTCACGCCGCTAATGGCATCCTGCGAGGACTTGACGATCGCCGCCAATTGCCGGTCGCCCTCAACCATGCGGCGCGTGAACATCTTGGTGAGCAGCACCACCGCACAGAGCGCAACCGCCCCGACCAGCAGGTCACCGCCAACCCGACCTGACATTTGCGGCCAGGCGGGCTCGCCGGGGGAACGAGCAAACCAGAGCGCCAGCGCATAGATACCCGCTATCCACCCGACCTGCACGCTCGTCCCCGAGCCGGCGAAGAACCAGACCGCGGCGGCCGCGGCACCCAGGAACAGCGGACCAAACGCGGTCGCCGTGTCCCCGCCAAAGAACATGAAGCCACCGAGCAACGTGGTGCTGATCAACGCGATCGCCGTCAACCACTGTGACCGGATGCGAGCCGGTCCACGCAACAGCCAAGCCGCGAAGACAACCGCGACGAGGGCGCAGACGATCATCCCCCGCCTATCCATCTCGCCGACCGAATGTATGGTGAGCAACACGGCGGCCAGACCGGCACCCGCAAGCTGAAGGTAGGCGATCACACGCGTCAGCACCACCTCGTCGCCAGGCCGTGACCACGGCACAGTCGCAGCCGCGCGCCGGATTCGGCTGTCCGCCGCCAGCCGCGCCAGGCGCGGCGGATTACGCGCCACGCCCACCCCCGCCAAGAGCAAGATGCCTACCGCCCGTGATCCCGACTCTCCGGGGATAGCTCCGCATGCGACCCTAATCGACCCCGCGGGCGTGCCGCTTGAGCGCGACCGATCCGATGCATCGCCTGCATCAAGCTCAACGCTGCGTTTCGCGCGGGTTCGACAGCGCAGCGCGGGGCGCAGCGGGCTGTCGGGTCGGCGGGAGGCGCCTGGTTCCGCGCGGCACGTGCTGGCCCGACTGGTTCCGGTTTCCTTCCGCCGCCACATCGATCGGTGCATGCGGTTCTCCCGCACACGGCCCATCGACGTCCTTCACCGCCGGCATTCGGCTTGGCCCGCCAGTCCCGGGAGGGGCTGGGTGTGACGACAAGTCGGTCGAGGTTGACCAGTCCCATGCGGTTTGGTGACACGAAGGCCACGACGGTCATGCTGTAGCCCGATTTCCGTTTGTGGCGTTTGGCCACGAACAGAGCGAGTCGCCGGTGATGCGGGTGAAGTGCAGGCGGCTATTGCCGTAGCGGAAACAGTTCACCCAGCCGCGCAGGAACCGGTTGGGAGTCCTGCACGATCACTGCAACCCCGAGTAAGAGTCTGCGCGGGGCCGTGATCTCACGGATCCGGTCGCGGGCTCTTTTCATCGCCTCTCCTGAGGGCCAGCGGGCGAGGAATCTGAGCTGGCCATAGCTTCCCTCTCCGCGCACCCGGCGGTGATGGAAGACGAGGGGCTCCTGCTGCCCATTCAGAAATCCCGCCGGCAACCTTCAGGCGCCTACTCGTGCGCAAATCTCGACCGTCCGCCATCGTGCGCAACACCAGCGCACAGGCTCACCGCGGCTTTCTGGCGGACACGAACTGCGCGAGACCGACTACGTCCTGCTCGATGGCGTTCAGGCCCCTATCACGGAGCGCTTGCGTCAGTTCGTCGCGGGCGAAGATCCGCACCCCGCTCACTGCACGCACGACCGCGCTGGTCGCCCCGGGGGGCAGAGGGCCGCGGTGGCAGCTCGACAGCAGAGCTACCCGACCGCCGGGAGCAAGGACGCGCGCAATCTCATCGAGCGCCCGCATCGGCTGCTCGATCAGGTACAGCGCAGCAAAGCAGCAGATCGCATCGAAACTGCCGTCGCGCAAGGGCAGCATGCAGGCATCGCCGCGCACGTAGGCAACATTGGCGCTCTCGGTCTCCCGCACAGCGACCGCGAGCATCGTGCCGGAGGCATCGAGTCCGACGACCAGGCCCTCGTCCGCAACGCGAGCGAACTCGCGCGTAAAGTTGCCGGGCCCGCAGGCGACGTCAAGCACCCGACTGTTCGGCGACAGGCCCAGCATCCTCAGGGCGATGCGGCGCTCGTCGCGCATCCCGGGACCCGTCGCTCCCATCAACAGGCGTCCACCCAGCGGGCGCCACAGGCGCTCGTAGATCAACGCCAGCGCGCTGCTGAGCATCAGCCTTTGGCCGGGATGCGCTCCAGTGGGATCCTCTTCGCCGAGCAGATCAAGGTAGCCGTCCTCGATGTGCGGCACCGCCGGCCGACGAGCCGGCTCGAACAGCGCGAGAGTCTGCCCGACCGCGGGCACGAGCGGGGCGGACTCGGATCTCATCGAGCAAGAGCCATAGCGAGCCCCCGATCCTCGCAGACCGAACCAGCGCTCGTTCCAGAAGGGACATAGCCCGGAGCGAAGGGTGACCAGAAGGTCGCCATCACCCCATAGGCCCGCCCATTCCGAAGCCTGACTCGGACCGTCTGCGCGGGCAGGTGGTTTTCCCGGCCAGCCGGGCTGTGGCACGAACTGAATGGAAGCTTCATGGAAGCCCCAGCCGCCCGGATTCGACCCGCGGAGTCCCGGATGCTGGGCCTGCAACCCCCATATTCTCGGACCTCCCTCGGACGCTCGCTCGCCCGCAAAACCGGCAGTGCGGAGTCATTGTGCCGGCTACCGGCTACCGGCTGACGTCGGCCAGGGCGGCGCGGCGATCAGCGGCACGCCCATGGGCCTAGCGGGCCGTCTACGCCGGGTGGGCGCCACGGCTCGCGGGCTGCCCGGCGAAGCGCATCGTCAGCGGCATCCTGCGCGCGAAGGAGACGGCCAGGCGATCCGAGCGGCGCATGTACCCCGCTGAGCCCGACGCGCAGGGCGGCCGTCTTGAACGAAAGCCTTGCGAATCGCGATCCTCAGCGAGCGAGAACAGCACGGGTGGCGGCGCCGTGCCGCCGCCCGTGCTGACGCCCGTCCAGCTTCCGGACAGACTCAGCTGCCGAGTGCTGCCATGCCCTTTACGGTGTCGGCGATGAACTCACCGCGAACAACCTTGCCGTTACTCAAACTCATGAGATGCAGATAACGTGACTCGGTTGATCCGCCTGGGCCGGTGACACTCTGAACGCCGCGGACCACTACGTGGTCGCCGGCGTCGATGTACTCGTCTGGGTCCACGCTGAACTTGCTCCAGTACTTCGAGAGTTCCGCGAAGTTCGCGAGGACCGCGTCGCGGCCACGGATGACTCCGCCGGTCGGCAGCGTGTCTGGTGTTTCCCATACAACGTCATCGGCGAAATACGTCCCCACCCCCTCCAAATCGCCTCTCCTGAAAGCTTCATAGGCGTCGCGGGCGACCTGAACATTCTCGGCTGACATCACCCCTCCTTGATCTCGCGTGTGAGGCGCGAGCCTACATCAATCAGTTCGTCCACTGGGTCTGCGCAAGGAGATTGAGCGTGCCGGCGGGCGCCACCGTCGCTGCTGATTCGCGCGAGACGCGAGCGTCTCCACCACCCCCGAGCCCTCGCTCGCCTCGGACGATCTGCGGCCGTCGACAAAGCCGGCGTCCGCGCTGTCGCAATCGGCTACGGAAGCGATCGTGTCCCACCGGCGGCGGTTCGCAGCTCGTTGTCGTCCCAGGCGAGCGTCTGCTGAACGTCAGCTGAGATGCTCGCTTGTCGGCACAGAGCAGCAGCTGCTGCGGCGCTTCCGCGTTCCTACCGGCATGAAAGAGGCACAGGGTGGCGTGGAAGGTAGGAGAGGGCGCCACTTGATGATCTGGAGCAAAGCGCTCGCCGCGTGCCTGGGTTTCCCGCCGGCGCTTGGGTCAGAACGAGTTGGTATTTGCCTGGCTTCAGGTTGTGCCCCGCCAGGCGGCGGGTGAAGCGGAAGCTGTTGGCGCCGCCCTTGCCGGCGCGTCGATCGTGACCTTTCGGTCGATGAGCGCTTGCGTAGTGCTGCTTGCTTCGGCAAGCCCGAGCCTCTCAGTTCGCTGAGATCACCTGAGATTCGCTCAGCTTGGTGCCACAACTGGTACCACGGCGCGCTCTATGGGTACCAGCTTCGCGACCCTATGAGCCGAGCGACCCATCCTCCGGAGCGAGTGGCCAGGTCGGGCAGCGCTCGCTCGCGACCCATCTCATCCAACGACGCTCCCGGAGCCTGTTTGCTGAAGGGGCTTAGCCTGCGCTTCGATCGCTTCGAGGATCGTCCTCAGGCCGCCCTCGGTTTCCGTATTCATCGCATCGAGGAGCGCCTGGGTGTCCTTGAACGTGTTTTCCGAGCGAGCGTCGGCGGCTATCGACTGCACGTCCTGGCCGACCATGATGATCGACAAGAGGACGAGCTGGATGAACGTCTGCGCGATCCATGCGACGATCAGGATGAGTCCCGGCTTTGTGAGGAACTTGGGTACGCTGCTGTCGGTCAGAACGCCGGCCTGTATAAGGATGGCCGGGAGGCTGAGTAGCGCGATGAGGCTGAAGATGTAAGCCATCCACATCGTGCCGACGGCCTTCGTGACCAGCACGGCGATCTTGGCGTTCACGCCTTCGACCTCGCTCATCGCCTTGCGGACCTCGGCGGGATTGAAGCGAACCGCCTTAGCGAAATGGTGCCCTGTCTTTTCGGGGTTTGGCGGCTTCGTTGCGAAAGGTCCGGCAGTCGCGGTGCCGGATGTAGGGTCTTGCGGTGTCATCGGCGTATCCCTCCGGGCAGTAGGTCTTGAGCATGTTCCGGTGGTTGCCGCGTCCGTTGGTGATGGCCGCGACACCTCGACCGAAGATGTCCATGTCGCGCTGCGACATCGAGAGCGAGTATGCCCCAGTTCTCGGCGGAGATGCCTCCTTTGCGCCGGATGCGAGCGTGCCACTCCGATGCGCCGCGTTCCTGCAATGGACGAGCACGAGGCGCGCGACCCGACTCGGGCGAGCGCGCCCCCATTCGCACGGATGCGAGCGCGCCGACCGACGCTCAGCTCGCTCTCGCATCCAACGGAGGCTGTTTCATAGACTCCCGGTTCGTCCGCCGTCGTTAAGACACTTCTGGGATGCCCCAGAACTTCATCGAGTGTGATCGTGAGTAGTTGCTGTTGATGTCGCCCTCGCTGCGCGAG
>JBEKXJ010000074.1:0-9987 GCA_049512215.1 Solirubrobacteraceae bacterium | reverse complement strand
GTGGTTCTCCGGCAGCCACTCGCGCAGCGAGGGCGACATCAACAGCAACTACTCACGATCACACTCGATGAAGTTCTGGGGCATCCCAGAAGTGTCTTAACGACGGCGGACGGACCGGGGGTTTATGAAACAGCCTCCCGCGAAACCGGCAGTGGGGGGGTCTGTTGCGCCAGGTCGTCGCGTCGATGACTGCGGTGCTCCGGATGCTGTGCTTGGACCTTGATCGCTGGCGGCTGACACGCCCGAGACGACTCAACGCGCGCGCGGGATAGTGTTGTGGGTGAAATGCAGCGGAGACGGACGTCAATTCTCGCCGTCACCCTGGTGCTCGGCGCCGTTCCGGCGCCTGCGCTCGCGCTCCGGCGTGCCGCGCACGTGCGTCCGCGGGCCTTTGCTTCGTGCGCGCGTCTTGTCGGCTACGAGCGGACCCACTTCGCCGTCACCCACGGCGTGCCCGAGACCTCGCCGCGACCGCTGTCCGAACCGTCGATCGCGGCGCCGTCTCCATCGGGCACCGCGAGCCCCCAGACGGCGGCGGCGCCCGTCGAAAACGCGGGCACCACCGTCAGCGGAACCTCCTTCTCCACGACCAACAACCAGGAGCCGGGCATCGAAGAGCCGGACGTCGTCAAGACCGACGGGTCCACGATCTTCGCCGTCGAGCAGGGGACGCTGTACGCGGTCGTCGCCGGCGGACCGGCTCCCTACCTGGCCGGCTCGCTTCCGCTCGGCAGCACCGGCTACGGGGCGCAGCTGCTGCTGCGCGGCAGCCGCCTGCTGGTGATCTCCGGCAGCCAGGCGCTGCCGATCGGCGTCGGCATAGCGGTACCCGCGCTCCCGGCCGCTGTCGGCGGCCAAACGTCTGCGCTCTCCGGCGTCGCCCCCGCCGCGCTCGCTGCGTCAACGTCGCCCGTCGCGTCCGTCCCGTCGATCGCGCCCTCCCCCTACTACTACGCCGCCACCACCACGATCACCGAAGTCGACGTCCATGATCCTGCCGCCATGAAGGTGACGCGCACGATGAGCGTGGAAGGCACGTTCGTGGACGCCCGCCAGAACGGCGCGACCGCGCGGCTGGTGATCTCCTCGGCGCCCCGCGCGATCGCCACCCCCGCGCTGCGCGCACACGCGTCGGGGTGGGTCCCCGCTCGGCGCTTCCACAGTTTCATCACGGGCCACCGCTACACGCGCCCGGTCGTAGCCTGCTCTGCCGTGCGCTGGCCCGCGCAGTTCTCGGGCGTGGGCATGCTGTCGATTCTTACGATCAACCTCGACCGCGGGCTGTACGCGACCGCCAGCACCGCGCTGATGGCCGACGCACAGGTCGTCTACGGGTCCAGCAGCAGCCTGTACGTGGCAACACAGAGGTGGATCAACCCGCTGACGCCGGCGACCAACGTGCCGAGCTCCCCGGAAACCGTGATCGATCAGTTCGACGCCACCAACCCCGAACACACCACGCTGATCGCCTCCGGGGAGGTCCCCGGCTACCTGCTCAACCAGTTCTCATTGTCCGAATACCACGGCTACCTGCGGGTGGCGAGCACGAGCCGCCCGATTTGGTGGAACGCAACACAGCCGCCGCCCAGCCAGAGCTACGTGACGGTGCTCGCCGATCACGGCGGCGTGCTGGCAGCGGTCGGCCAGGTTTCGGGCCTGGGCGCCGGCCAGCAGATCTACTCCGTGCGCTTCATCGGCGACGCCGGCTACGTGGTCACGTTCAGGCGCGTCGATCCGCTCTACACGATCGACCTGAGCTCACCCACATCGCCACGCGTCGCCGGGCAGCTGGAGCTCGAGGGGTACTCGGCCTACCTGCATCCTGTCGCTGAAGGACTCCTGCTCGGAATCGGGCAGGAAGTGGGGCCGGAAAACGAGCCGTCCGGCGCGCAGCTCGAGCTTTTCGATGTCTCGAACCCCGCCGCGCCGCGGCTGCAGGCGCGCGCGACGCTCGGCATCGGCTCCTCATCGCAGGTGCAGTACGACCATCACGCGTTCCTGTTCTGGCCCCCCACCGCGCTCGCCGTGCTGCCCGTCTCGATCTACTCAACGACCCCCGTCTCCGTGCCGCCCACGCCGCAGCCGCTGCCCACGGCCGGCTCCAGCGGCGGCCAGACGTCGACGGGCGAACCCACCAGCGGGTTCGTCGGAGCGATCGGCTTTCGCGTCGATCGCTCCGGCATCACAGAAGTCGGGCGGATCACCCACGACCCGGTCAACGGCGCAACTCCGCAGATCGATCGCTCGCTCGTGATCGGCCAGCAGCTGTTCACTGTCTCGAGCGAGGGGGTGATGGCCTCGAGCCTCGCCACGCTCGCACGCCAGGCCTTCGTGACGTTCCCCTCGCCGGCGCCCACGGGCAGCGGAACCTCCTCCTCGCCGCCCGGCGTGCCGTCCGGCTGACTCGACCATTTGCCCAAAGGTCGAACCACCCGAGTCCCCGGTAAGGGGCTCTCGCGAGCGCACAGGAAAGCTTGGCGAGGATCGCTAGGTCGGCGTGCAGCGCGCCCTGACCGGAGGCCAGATTCAGCCCGCCGCGTCAGGCGCCGCCACCTGCGGCGCACGCCCCCCGCTGCCCGCGGAGGGCCTGACCAGACCAGCTTCGCCCGATAAGACAGCAATCACCCCGCAACTCACGCCAGAAACCCCCTTGACAAACCCGCCTCCTTCATAGAGACGAGGGGCAGTACTGGCCGAGGCCACCGGCGTCGCTATCGCATCGCGTGAGAAGGAGCACGGCAGCGGGTTGCGACCGCGCGCTTTGGAAGCCCCTGCCAGCCCGGGGCGTATCCGACAGTTTTGATCAATTTCCGGCGCTGCGGATTCCGCGCGTGTAGGAGGCAGAGCGCGAGACGCAGGGCTCATGACGGGCCGCTTGTCAGCGAACACATCGCCCCTATTGCGCGCAAATGGGAACCCTCCGCCAGGTTTCCCGCGCAAAGTGCGAGGCTTCCCGCACAAAGTGTGAGACTGTGCGCACAAGGGTCTACCTTCGAAGAGACGCGCGTTTGCGCTGAGCCGCCGCAACAGCGGGTACGACGGGAAACACGGGCCTCGCGGACGGATTCCATCCGTCTCCTTCCTACCATTCGCGGGTCCTGCATCAGGAGGGAGGCGAGAGGGGGGCTGGCATGCCCAGTACCCACCAGCTGACGCAGCGGCAGATCCGTCGTATGGAGAAGCTCCCCGAGGGTCATAGCATGGTGAACACTCGCCTCGGCGCGCCCATCGTGCGCCGACCGGACGGGCGGTTCCGGATGCAACCGAACGGGCGCCTATCGACGACCGTCCGTGTCGAGAGCGTCCGGTCCTACCTAGACGTCCACGGGTAGCGCCGCTACGGTCGTCATCTACATCATGCTCGCCAACAGGTCGCTCAAGCGCGGACGACGGCCCTAGAGAGACCAGGGTCGTCTGGGCGAGTACTCGAGAATGTTGCTTGACGCGGGCTGTTGACTACGGCCTATCGCGCGGAGCGGGAGTGACGACTGTAGCCTCTCCCGGGTGACCTCAGTACCGAACCGCTTCTACCACTGGATCCGACACCCGTCCGCTCGCTCGCTCGCAGGCCAGGAGCGAACGGTGCCGGGATTTGAGCACTTGCGGGGTCACAAGTACTGCCTACTCGTGACCTACAAGCGCAGCGGGGAGGCGGTGCCGACCCCCGTGTGGTTCGGGCTCAGCGACGGGAAGCTTTACGTGCGCAGCGAGGCAGACGTCGCGAAGGTAAAGCGCATCCGCAACGACCCGCGGGTGCGCGTCGCCCCGTGCACCGTGCGCGGCAAGCCGCTCGGGCCCCCCGCTGAGGGTCGGGCGCGAGTGCTCGACCAACCGAGCGACGGGGAGGAGGCGGAGGGGGCGCTGCAGGCCAACTACGGGCTGGGGCGCAAGATCTATGAGGGAGCCGGCGGAGCGCTTGGAACCGCGACCGTCTACCTGGAGATCACGCCCGCGTGACGCCTACGGCCGCCGCTGGCGCGTGACCTGAGCACCCTCCCGGGCTGGCCGGGTCGGAGAAGTTCTCGCCGGCACTCCACCCTCGGGATGCTCTCGCCAACCAACTACGAACAACTCCGACACTCGACGCTCGGCAGTTGAGAACAACCGCTCGAACCACGACAATCGACTACACAACCCGGTGTCATCCAAACCGGGGCAGGTCCACTCACCTCGCTCCCCCTTTCGCGGGCCAAGCGACAGCGCACGGATTGTCGGCGCTACTGCGAATGCCAGTTGCTCTGACCGGCCTCCGCCAACCTGACCCGCGCGGTCCTGCCGCCTGATTTTCGCACCCGTTAGGTGCGTGGACGGCGACACCGGCCCGCAGTGGGCGGGCCCGATGGAGAAGGAGGCCGTCATGGCCAAGAAGTCATCGCGTTAGTGCTCCGCGCAGGAGCGAGCTCTTTTCGTCCATCGAGAGGACGATCGCCTTCTCCGGCGGGTTCAAACGCTTGTCGCTTGAGAGCTTGAACGTCTTCGCCCGATGGGGCTTCAGACCCCGCGACCAGATCCGTTGCACTCGACGGGGCTGAGCCCTCCGGCGGGGCCTGCGGCTTTCGATGTCTTCGGCGATCACGCTCAGCACGCGCTCGTCTCGAACCCCCGCGGCGCGCGAGGCCTCGGCTAGGTCCACGGGGTCGGGTGTGTGTCGCTTGCGTCTCAAGGCGGATTCAAGCCGAGTCCTTGACTCGCCACGAGGGTTGGGCAGTAGGCACACCGGGCCCTCCTCGAGCACGAGCGCCAGATCATTCCGTCTTCGACGCGCTGAGCCGCCTTCGACGCTAGGTCGTTGGCTTGGACGTCGGCCGCGGGCGCAGCCGCGCCAGGACCTCGAGCTCATGCTCGAAGGCGTCGATGATCGTCTCCGGATCGGGGACCACGCCGGCGTCGACTCGCAGCCCGACCGTGACCGCGCCGCTGTAGCTGAAGATGCTGATGCCCAGGCCCATGGCGCCGGCGGCCGGCACCCAGCCGACGACGCCCGCGACGCGGGTGCCCGCGAAGTAGACGGGCTCGCGTGGCCCCGGCACGTTGGTCATCACGGCAGTGCTCTTGGACGAGAACATGTCGATGAGCCGCTGCTCGACCTGCGGCGGGGTGAGTCCGATCAAGCCGAGGATCCCGTAGGCCACAGCGCCCTCAGGCGAGTGCTTGATCGAGTCCATCCGGCGGTGTACCTCCTCGAGTCGTTGGCGCGGGCCCCGCATTCCGACGGGCAGCTCCAGGTAGACGAGACCGAAGCGGTTACCGAGCTCGCGCGGGAGCGGCTCGTCCGGTAGGCGCAGGTTAAACGGGATCATGGCGCGGAGCTCGTCGACGAGGCTGTGGCGGCGGACCAGGTAGTGATGCAGCGCGCCAGTCATCGCCGCGACGAGCACGTCGTTGACCGTCGTGCCGGTCGCTTGGCCGATCGCCTTGACGTCCTCGAGCGCGATGCGCTCGGTCCAGGTCACCTTCTGGGCCACCCCGAGCTCACCGCGGAGCACGGTCTTCCGGTCCGGCGGCGTGAACAGCAGCTTGCCTAGGGCGCGGGCATCAGCCGCGGTGCGCGACGCGAGGCCGCGCAGCTCGGGCCGCGGGTGGGTCAGGAGCGTAAAGCCCTCGTGCATGGTAGCCCCAGCCAGGTGCGCGCCCACCGTCAGCGGTCGCGCTAGCACATCGAGGCGGCCACTACCGGGTTTGCCGTCACCCTCCGGCTGGATGCCCGCGTCCGGTTGCTCGTCGGTCATCGAGAGCAGTACGCGTACAAGCGCGATCCCGTCGGCGATGCAGTGGTGCATGCGCCAGACCAGCGCCATCCCAGCGCCGTAGCCGTCGATTACGTAGAGGTCCCACAGCGGCTTGGAGCGGTCGAGCGGAGTGGAGATCAGGTCTCCGACGAGCTCCTGCAGGGCGACTCTGTCGCCCGGTGCCGGGAGGGCGATGTGGTGAATGTGCCTGTCGAAGTCGAACTTCGGGTCGTCCTCCCAGGACGGGACGCCTCCGCCGAGGCGTGGCTCCACGATCCGCTGGCGGAAGCGCGGGAAGCGCTCGACGAGGCGCTCGCGGACGATGTCCTTGCCGCGCTCTATGTCCACCGGCTCGTCGAACCAGAGCACGGAGTTGACGACCATCAGGTTCGTCGGGCGGTCCATGTGCAGCCAGGCCGCGTCCGCGCTGTTCATCTGGTGCTTGCTCATCAGTCTCCGAGCGTCGGTACGAGCTTAGATGATCCAGCGAGCGTTCGACGAGGCCCGCGAAGATGCCCGCATGGATCGACGAGCCGGCGTCTCGAATGGCGCCCGGCATACGCTCGCTTCGGAATGCGATGAAGGGCCTCCTCGGTGGCAAGCTCCGCTTGTCATCAAGAACGAGCCAGAGGAGGCCCTGACACATGTTGCACGCTCATGCGCGAGAGCCGAAGCCGGGCTCGGAGCCGCACGAGAGCTGACGTCGGCGCGCGTGTGGTGGGAGCCGGAAGCTCCGGGAGTTCGGGAGTGATGCCAGCGACCAGGACTGGCCTCCCGGCAATCGCCAAATGCCGAGCGCTCGAAGGGCGCACGGCGTCTCGATCTGTACTGCGCTCGCTGTTTGCGCCGTTAGAGAGGCAGGGGTTGGCGATTGTGAGGTTGCGCACCAAGCGCAGACGCGAGGGCAACCAGCAGCCGGTGTACCCGGGCATGTCAGTTTCCGCTGACCGATACGGTTCGCGTCGTGAGGAGCTCATGGCGGGTCACGAAACGCTCGGTGGTCTCGTTCTATGACGACCAGGGCACGCACCACGCCGCCGCGCTCACCTACTACGCGCTGATGTCGCTGTTTCCGACGCTGCTCTTGGCAGTGTCGCTCCTCGGCGTGTTAGGCGAGTTTCCGGCTACCTACAACGCGATCGTCCGCCACCTGCGCGAAGTCGTGCCCGCGATCACGCTGGCGCCGCTCACCGCCGCTGTGCGGGCAGCGCTGAAGAGCAGGGGCACCGCCGCGGCAGCACTCGTCCTAGCGGTCGTGACGGCTCTGTATGGGGCTACTGGCTACCTCGAGGCCGCGCGGCGCTCCCTCGATGTCGTGTTCGAGGCACCCCACGGGCGCAGCTTCGTGCACCGTAAGCTGATTGACGTCGCTTCCATGTTCGTGCTGATGGCGTTGCTGCTTACCACGCTTGTGCTGATGTTCGCGGGTGGGGGCATCGCGCGTGGCGTGCTCGGACCCGAGGCAGCCTCGGTGTGGCGCATCGTGCGTTGGCCCGGGGCGTTCGCGAGCGCGCTGGTCGTGTTCTCGTTTATCTACTACGTCACGCCCGACGTGCGTCAAAGCGCGTTCCGTTGGACCCTGCCGGGAGCGCTTGCCGGAGTGGCGGTGTGGCTGGCGGCGTCGGCCTCGTTTTCGGAGTATCTTGCCAACTTCAAGAGCTTCAACGTGACCTATGGCTCATTCGCGGCGGCGATCATCCTGCTCGTCTGGTTATGGCTCACCAACGTCGCCCTGCTGTTTGGCGCCGAGGTCAACGCGGAGATCGAGCGCGCGAAGAAGATCGCAGAGGTGGTGCCGGAGCCCAAGACGCTCAAGCTGCCGCCGGCAGACTGACACGAGTGCTCGAGGGAACTTGTGCTCCCGCGTTCAAGCACTCACAAGAGCGCGCACGTGTCAGCCGATACTCCCGCTCAGCCCAGGCCCGGATGCCGCCGACGGCGCGACCTGAGCCACGAGGCGGGAGGCGTGTGTTACTGATTTTGGACTGTGGGGGCCGGTGCCGTCCTTCTAGCGGCGTCATCCGACCGGCCCGGTGGCCTCGTCCCAACCTGCTCAAACGCTTAGGGGTTCTAGCCCTCTTCCTTCCGCGCGGGCCGAACAGCGGGACGGGCAGGCTTGAAGCCGATGATGCCCTAGGAAGCAGGACCGGCCGGCGCACAGGCGAGGCGAACCCAGTCGTGATCGGCTCACGCCAGTAATCGATGCCCAACGACGCCTGAACACCCGGCGAGCGGATGGCAACCCGTCAGATCGACCCACCACAGTCGCGGCGCCCGTTGGGTGATCGGTCCGCCACGTTCGGCGTAGCCGCCAACCCGTGGCGCGGCCAGTTCTGCAAGCTTCCCGCCCCACATACCCGCCGATGTCTACGCGCTCTCGCGGAGCGCTCGGTCGATGGCCTCCGCGGCCGTACGCACGCCGAGCTTGGCCTCCAAGCGAGCGAACCGCTCGCGGAGGGCATGAAGGCTGAGGAACAGCTCCCAAGCGATGTCCGCCTCGTCCTGCATCGCGGTGGCCACCACTCGCCGCGCTAGTGCTTTCCGGGCCGAGCGAGCGTCCGAGCGAGGGCCGCGCTCACGCCTGGATCGGACGACCGATGAGAATCAAGGGCTGGCGGCGGGCGTGAGTTCGGCCGCTCTTGGGGTAGGCGCGGTCGCCGCCGGAGCCGGCCGGCGTGTTGTCGGGGGACCCTCAGGGCGTTAGGCTTCTGGTGGGCGCGAGTAGAGGACGAGTCAAAGAGCAGACGTCAGGGGCTCGTGGTCTGCCGCGTGACTTTGCCCCTTGAGGGCTTTTGTGATGCGCGCCCCGGTGTCACGCTCGCGCCCACCTTCTTCGGCGTGCCCGCCTGCCAGTCGCGGACCATCTGCTCATGGGAGGCCTCGGCCTGCAGGGCGAGCCTGCGCTCGGCCTCGCGCATCGCCTGCCTGGTGGCCCACACGCCGGTCGGAGTGCCCTTCAGCGTCGGGGCGCCGGCGCGGATCTCGAGTAGGCGGAGCTTTCTGGCGGTAAGCGAGGGCTGCTGGTGGGCGTAGTCCTCACCGCGTGTGAGCAAAAACAGAACAGGCACGCGAGCTTGCGCGCGCTGGCAACGACGGCGATCCCGTGTCCGCGGCGGGCGCGGATGCGCGAATAGAAGGCGTGCAACGGGCCGGGCTGGCGAACGACCGACCAGGCCGCCTCGACCAGCGCCCAACGCGCCGAAGCAGAGCCCTGCTTTGAGATGTGCCCGCCCGTCGCCGGCGCTGAGCCCGACTGGTAGACCCGCGGGTCAAGACCCAGGTAGCCGGTGAGCATCCGGGGGTTTGGGAAACGGTGGATCTCCCCGACCGCGGCCATGAAGCTCGCCGCGCAGATCACGTTCACCCCGGGCACGCTCATCAGCCGCTTGATCTCAGCCGAGGCAAGGGCCTCTGCAGCGATCTGGCGCTCGACTGTGGCGATCTCTGAGTCGAGGAACTCGACGTGGCGCAGACAGGCATCGATCGTCTCTGACTCCTCGAGCGGCAGACAGAGCCCGGCCAGCCACTGTCGCCCCTTGACGCCGAACAGGTCAGAGGCGGGCGGGCGGCCCACGAGCCGGCGCACGAGCACCGCGTGGATCTCGTTCTTCGCGCGCGAGCGAGCGCGCACCAGCTGCTCACGTCGCGACAGTCGGCGGCGCATCACCCGGCAGCGCTCATCCGGTGAGAAAACGGCGTCAAGCTCCCCGGCCGCCAGCAGCCTCGCTAGCGTGCGCGCGTCCAAGCGATCGGTCTTCGCGCGCGCCTAGCGGATTCCCGTATCTGAAGGGCTCACGACCACGACCCGTGCGACGTGGCGCTCCAGGATCCGCGCGACCTCCCAGGCGGTGGCGCTCACCTCGAGCGCCACCCGATCCCGCGGGTGAAGGCTTGAGCCGAACAGCTCCAGTCGCTCGGGCGTCGTATCGACCCGACCTGAGGAGCGAACCTCACCATCCTGTGCGACCGCGACCTCACAGAAATCGCGGTGCACGTCCAACCCGATGGACCTACCGACCGATCTCACCTCATCCTCCTCTTGGTTGTTGAACTCGCGGAGAAGCAGCGGGCTAACGACAACGACCGATACGAGCTCACGGCTCACCCGGGCAAGTCGCAGGGGCAGCCACTGAGCATGCTCGGGCTCGAAGCCCATCGTCCAAAACGGCCTGCCCGACTGCCTTCTCCCTGAAAGCCCCTGTCCCGGTTGGCCCACCCTAATGCCGTGGGACCCGAACAGCAGCCCTCAAGCCCACAT
>JBEKXJ010000073.1:0-8990 GCA_049512215.1 Solirubrobacteraceae bacterium | reverse complement strand
TGCGAGCCGCTCGTGCTGAACGTCTGCGGCGACGGGATCGACGCCGGGTTCACGCCGCTCCCCGGGCTGCCGTCAGACAGCGCCGGGTCGCCGTTGCTGGTGAACGACACGGTCGCGCTGTTCTTGTACCAGCCGCCGCCACCCGCGTAGTAGGGCGCGGGCGCGGACGCCGTCGGGGCGTACGGCGGGGTCTTATCAACCACGACCGGAGCGGACGCACCCGACCATTCGGTCGTCAGGCTTAGCGAGGGGTCAGAGCCCTGAACCCGATAGACCCAGGTGCCTTCTTCCTCGCCTGCACCGGTGAACTCGTAGCTCAGCGCTTCGATCCCCGTAGCCACGTCCGACCATTCGGCGCCGGGGGCGGCGTTGCGGTGCTGCAGCGTGTAGGTGATGCCGAAGTGAGCCGGGTCTGGGCCGGTCCAGGTGAGCGTGAACAGCCCGCTTGCGTTCGGGGTCACCCCGGCGGTCAACGTCGGCGCACCCGGTTCGGTGGTCAGCATCTTCGGTGGAGCGAGCTCGTCTTCGCTGACCTGGCTTGCAGTCCAGGGCAACGTGATCCAGGTGTTGTTGGAGAAGTCCCGAGTCTGGTCTTCGTAGAAAGGCGAGGTGATGTCCTCCGACTGCGAGTAGGTCAGCAAGCCTTTCGTGACCGGCCCGGTCGCGGGATTGAGTTCGGTGAACATCACGATGCTCGAACTGCTGCCGCTGACATGGGCTGTTTTGGCGGTGGCGCTGTCGTAGGTTGAGTTGATGACCGCGAAGCAGTTGCTGCCGTCGCTGCAGCCCGGGATCGGGATCTTCGTGGCACGTTGCGTGTACTGGACCTGGCCAAAGCTTGCGTTCAGCGGGATGCCACGGGTTTCGAGGTCGCTGACGGCGGCCGCCAGCGCGTTCTGGCTCGCCGCGAGGCTCACGTTGAGCGTGTTGGGGGTGTAGACCGGATTGCTCAGGATCCAGGGGTTCGCCCAGAAGGAAGCGTTGGTCGTCGGAGCATTCGCCCACCAGCGGTTGAAGAGCCATCCGCCGGGACTGTTGAGCTTGGCCGTCCCGTCATATGCGTTTAGGATCGGGCATGCCGCGCTCACGTTGACTGTGTTGATGACGCCTCCGCTGTTTTTCACGGCGTTTTCGCAGATTTCCCTCAAGCCCGGCAGCGCCCGTTCGGCCGGCATGGAGCGGAAGGCCGTCCACGAGTTCTGAAGCGTTTCGACCGTGAACCCCGGCGTCGCGGAGAGGCCGTCGGTGGGCACGCCATGGTTGAGGGTGCCCATGCGCTGGTTGACCATGTCGATACCTGTCTGCGATCGCATGCCGGGATTCGTTGCTTCGCCGCCGAGGGCGGGCGAGAATCCGGTCAATGGTTCGTTGGCATTGGCGAGCCAGAAGGAGTTGTTGGAGTTCTCCGTGTAGTCGTGTCGCACGAGCTGAGGCTCGTTTTCTGCCCCGAAGATGTGCGGCACGACGGAGCCGGGGTCAGTCGGGAGTTCGCATTCGCTCTTCGAGCCGTCGAACGGCCCGGCATCTGAGTGCGTGGCACTGAGGTTGCACGACCCGTTGAGATAGGACCTCGGCAGATTCGGTGTGACCACGATCTCTGTGTAGAAGGCGTTGCCTTTATCATCGGAGCCGATCGTGTTGACCCAGGGGATGCCCTCGATCGTCTTCTCGGCGTTGATCAAACCTTCGGCGCTTGTCGCTTTGCCCATCGCGAGCCACTGGTCAGCTCCGCGCAAGTTGTTGCCATTGGCGTCATCGAATGCGGTGGCGCTCGTCGTGGTCCACGCGGGGCTCGCGACGATCGGCCCGTAGCGACTGTAGTAGAACCTATGCGTGTGGGGAACGAGAACCCCGCCTTCGAGTGCCTGAACAGTCACGTCCTGATAGGTCATGGGAACGGCTCCGCCGTTGACGAGGTACTGGGTGTCGTGCCCGGGCACGAGCTGGAGTTTCCAACTGGTCGTCGTGATGTTCGTGGACACCGTGTGGGTCCAGGCCACGTGCTGGTTGTGCCCGATATTGACTAGCGGTACGCCCCAGAGGCTGGCGCCGATCATTTCGTAGGTCCCGGGGACGTCGACATGAAACTCCCAGAAGCGCTCGTCCCCGACCCACGGAAAATGCGGATTAGCCAAGACGAGGCCGCCGCCGTTGGTCGCGTCTTCGCTGCCGATGCCCAGGCCGTTGGAGCCCACGACCGAGTCGGTCGCGCTGGCGAGGGCGTTTCCCAGATTGGCGGTGAGCGAAGGGTCGGCGGCGGGGGCCTTGGACGATGACGCTTTCTGCGCCATCGGCTGGCCGGCCGGAGGAGCTGCAAGGGCAATGAGGGAGGCCCTGGCGGCCCCGCCAGAGAGCGTATCGAGCTGGTACAGGCGCCTCCACACGTCCATGGCCGTGATCGGCCGCACCCATGCCGCGCCGCTGCAACGTGGATCGGTGATACCGCTGGGGCCGCCGACGTCCGCGAGATACTTGTCATATCCGGCAGCGAAACCGGCCACGACTTCCTTCACCGGTTCGGACGGCCCTTGGGGGAAAGGCTCGGCCATGAGATTTTCGACAGTGTGGTTGTCGATCAGCGAGGTCCAGTAGAGATCCGAGTTGAGGTCGGTGTCGGTGACCCCGGTGTCTTCGTCTTTGACGGTCGCAGTGGGTCCATAGAACCGCGAGCGTTCCCCGCTCAGGGTCAGATAGACATCGGCCAACGTGCAGATGCCGTCCTGCGCCTGCCCGTAGCCGACGCCGAACCCCGCACCACCCAAAGTGCTGGCTTCGATGTTCGCGACGCCGCCCGTCGTGCGCGTGAGCGAGGCCGTATAGGCGCCGGCGCCACTCGTCCAGCACAGCAGGCACGCACATGCGCACACGCTGCCCACAAGCCACAGTACAACTCGATTCGTTTGCAGAGCACTAGCTGGACCGGGCATTCTGCCTCCCCCTCTGTAGCCGCAAACTGGGACGGGGGCGAACCTAGAGCCGCCTTGCGTCCGCCGTCAACCGTAGAAAGCCACACCACGGGCGGCGGGCCGGGTTCTCGTCTGCCCTCGGCGGCGAAGAAACGAATCCCGGGCATGACGCGCAAGATGCGCGCAGCGACATATGCGATGCCGTAGGCGGCAATGAGGACCACCGCTACGAGCCAAAGGACTCGAAGCGGATGGTGCGCGAAGTAGGCGTGCGTGAAGGGTGCCAAAACCCGGTTCTGCTCATGCGGCGACCCGGTAGTACTCGTGGATCAGACCGCCGAGACGATCTCGTCGTTTGACGGTTCCGCTGGCAGGTGGTGGTTGAGGTTCGAGAGGCACCGGTGGACAGAGGCCCAGTGCGCGGTGCGGGCGCTGATGGTTGTAGTGCTCAACGAAGCTGCACAGGACGCGCTCGAGGTGGCGCGGCCCCAGGATCAGCAGCCAGTCCAGGCACTCCGAGCGGACGGTTCGCACGAACCGCTCTGCGTAAGCATTTGCGCGAGGCGCCTGAAACGGCGTGAGGATCACGCTGGCCCCGTCGGTTCGGAAGACCTCATCGAATTCCGCGGTGAACTTCGCGTCCCGGTCGTGAATGACGAATCGTTGCTGCCCGAGCGCGCCGGTAAAGCTGAGGTTGCGCGCTTGCTGGGCGACCCAACGTCCGTTTGGGTTGGCGCTCACGCCGGCGAGGTGGACGCGCCGGGTCTGGATCTCGATGAAGAACAGAACGTAGTACCGGCGCAGAAACGCCGTATCGACCGCGAAGAAGTCGCACGCCACGATGCCTGCCGCCTGCGCCCGCAGGAAATCGCGCCAGCTCGGCCCCGAGCGCCTCGGCGCCGGTCCAAGCCCAGCACGCGCGAGCAGGCGACGAACTGTGCTCGGCGAGACCGAGAGGCCGACCTTCGCAAGCTCGCCAGCAATCCGCTGATAGCCCCAGCGCAGGTTCTCACGCGCGAGACGAAGCACCAGCTCGCACATCTCCGCGTCGACCGACGGGCGGCCCGGGCCGCGGCGCGCGTATGTCCAACGACGTCGCACGAGCTCGCGGTGCCAGCGCAGCAAAGTCTGCGGCGTCACAAGCAGACCAAGGCGCCGTCCCGGCGGCAGCAGACGGCTTGCCGCGGCTAGAAACGCACGGTCACTCGCTCGCAACCTCGGGCGCTCAACCTGGCGGTGCAGGACATCGAGCTGGTGGCGCAGCACGATCAGCTCGACGTCCTTGACCTGCGCGGGCCGGCCGCTGCCAACCAGCAGCTTCAACAGGGAGACGAAGACGAGGTAGACAAAGGAAAAGAGCATCCCGCGATGCTCCCAGAGCCCGCTCAGGGCTGGTGCTCAGGTCGGATCAGGGTTTTGGCACCCTTCACGGCAGCCCGGGGGCGGCCGAGCGAACACTCTGCAACCTGCACGCAGAGTTCCTCACCCTGCTCGAGCGCGCCCGGCGGATGCGCAACGCCGTCGCCCACGGCGGCCCGATCACCGACGGGACGCTCAAAAGCGTCGCGCGCTTCTACGAGCAGATCGCAAGCGACGCACTGAACCAGGCCCTGTACGCGTACATGACCGGGCGCGACGTGCGCGAGCACTTCAGCGAGCGCCAGGTCCGCCACGAGCAGGCCCTCGAGGCTCTGCGTCAGGGCATCGACCCTGCCGAGGCCCTCTTCTCGGAGTGAGACCTAGAGCCGAGCACCGAAGCGTGAGGAAATGGCTTAGCTGCAGGCTATTCCTCAAGGGTAAGCGAGGGGACTCGAATCCCCGACCGCCTCGACCACAACCCCAGGGCTGCCGGTTGTGGTGCTCTCAGATGCGGTGAGAGGTGCCGGATCCCCGCTAGCTACCGAGGTGGCCCCTATGATCGGCACGACGCTGCGTCCAGCCACCCGGGGAGTCCCAAAGCGTGCGACTGCTGCTCAACATCATTTGGTTCGTGCTGGCTGGACTGTGGATGGCCATCGGGTACACCCTGGCCGCACTGATCTGCTTCATCCTCATCATCACTATCCCGTTCGGCATCGCATCGCTGCGCATAGCCATCTTCGCCCTCTGGCCGTTCGGCAACACGGTTGTCAAGCGGACGGACGCCGGCCTGGCGTCGGGCATCGGCAACATCATCTGGTTCGTGCTCTGCGGCTGGTGGCTGGCGCTCGCGCATCTTCTATCGGGAGTGCTGCTGTGCCTGACTATCATCGGGATCCCGCTCGGCCTGGCGAATTTCAAGCTCATCCCGGTCTCGCTATTCCCGATGGGACGCGAGATCGTCAGCGTCGATCAGGCCCGCGCCCTCGGCATCAAGCCGATGTTCGCGCCGAGCGACACGTCACGCCAGTGAGTCGCGCCCCTACACGTGGGGGCCCGTCCAGCGCCTCCCTTAACGGCGACGTGGATCTCGCGAGGGCGTCCATCACGTGACGAGCGCCGAGCCGGACTCGCACGAGAGACCTGAGCCTAGCTCGCGCCGCTCGATGACGAATCCGAGACCCCCGTGTGGGAAGAATGTGGGAAAAACGGCTCTTTGACGCACGGCTACGGAGCTGCCCCTAATGCAAAACCACGCGGTTTGCTGGGCCTTTGCCGATGGGCGATACTGGGCTCGAACCAGTGACCTCCGCCTTGTCGAGGCGGCGCTCTCCCAGCTGAGCTAATCGCCCTGGGAACCTGGTCAAGCGTATCAATGGCTCGACGCCCCAGAGTGCCCCGGGAAGGGAAGGTTCGCCCCGGGCACGGTAGGCTGGGACCGGTCCCGGCGACGTGGCGGAGTGGCTACGCAGCGGCCTGCAAAGCCGTCTACACCGGTTCGATTCCGGTCGTCGCCTTATGCGGTACTAGAGCCATCTGCGCTACCCCTAGAACGTTCGTTCGTACGCCATACGTCGCCTTCTGCACCGCCGCGACCAAGTCATCAATCCTCGGGCGACCCAGGTAGGTGTCCGTCGTACCCAGGTTCGCGTGCCCGAGCAGGTGCTGTGCGATGCGCGTATCCGTGGCCCGAGCGATGTGTTCGGCGTATGCGTGACGCAGGTCGTGCGGCCTGACGTGCTCGGCGATCCCGGCTCGCTTGACCACTCGCATCACAAGCTCACGCAGCGCCTGGCTCGCCGACGGCCGTAGCCGCAGATCCTGCCGCCGTGTGTTGAACGGGGGGTCACGGAATCGCTGTGCCGGCAGCACGTACTCTTCCTCCCCCACGTCCTGGCGAATCTCGTCGACGACCGCCGCCAGGTCCGGGATCACTGGCACCCATCGCTCGCGTTTACCCTTGCCGATATCCGTCGAAACCCAGACGAGCCCCGGTCTATCGAAGTGACGTCCCTGCAATCCGCGTAGCTCGGCGTTTCGCAGACCCGCGCACAGCCCGAGAAAGATCGCGCGGCGCTCGCGCGTTCCTAGCGCGGCGTTAAGGACGCCCAGTGCCTCAGCCTCGGTTAGCCGGTACTTCAGGGCAGGTCTCCGCCGCGGTCTACGCGTCTGGCGCGCCGGGTTGTCCCTGCGCAGCCCCTCTTCCATGGTCCAGTCGTAGAAGCTGACGAGCTTCGCGCGATTCGTCCCCTGCGTGTTCGCGTTCGCCCATCGCCGGAGCGTCCGCTTCACATCGTCCCGGGCCACGTACGCCGGATCGCGGTTACTCACATCTTCGGCATGCGCGAGCAGTGTGGAGCGGTACCCACGCTCTGACGAGGACGAATTCAGTCGGCCCTGTGTACGCATGTCCGCGATATAGACATCGATAGCGGCCGCGAACTTCATCCGCCCTCACCCGGACCCTCGCCTTCCGCCCATCCCCCATCGGCGTCAAAGATCCAGGCTGCCAGCCCTCGTGGGATCGAGCGCGCGAACGTGCACGGTTCGCTGAGGCGCCGGCGCAAACACGGGCCCGCCCCGGGAGACCGCGATGCCGTTTAAGCGGGGGCAGCTGCGCTACTTCGTCACGGTCGCAGAAGAGGGACAAATGACTCGCGCCGCTACGAAGCTGCATATCGCGCAGCCGGCACTCTCGCAGGCGATCGCGCAGCTTGAGTCCGAACTCGGCTTCAGCCTGCTGGAGCGCCACGCCCGCGGGGTCACGCTCACGCCCGCCGGTGAGAAGTTCCTCGAGAAGGCGCGTGTGGCTCTCGCCGCCGCCGCTGATGCCTTCCTGATGGCTGAGTCGCTGGCGCGGGCCGTCAAGCGCACGATCGGGTTCGGGTTCATGGGATCCCCGCCGGTGCTCAACCAGCCCGGAGCTGTTTGAGGCGTTTGAAGGGACCCGCCCCGATGTTGGGTTCCGCTTTCAGGAGCTCCAGTTCCCGTCCGCCGCGACGGCGTCGTGGCTCGGGGAGGTGGACGTGGCGCTCTCTCACCTACCGCCGGCCGATCCGGACGTTTGGGTCCACGTACGCGCGCCGAGCCTCGAGTCGTGTTGGCACCGAAGCGTCACCCGCTGGCAGAGCGCAGTGACTTGGCTGTGCGGAAGTGCTCGATGAAAACTTCGTCGGCTGGCATCCGTCGATAGAGCCGGCGTGGGCCGGCTTCTGGAGTCTCGATGACCATCGCGGTGGGCCACCCCCAAACGTAACTGCCGACAGGGTGTTCAACCCGCAGGAGCTGTTCGCCTCGATTGCCGCGGGCAGCGCTATCACGACGGTGCCGGCCTGTCACGCGGCGGTAATCCTGAACGTCCTGACCGGCGTGGTGGCCATCCCTCTCCTCGACGCCGATCCTTCGGTCATGGCGCTCGCCGGGCGCGAGGACCATGTCAACCCGCTGATCCGGGCCCTCCTGGAGGTCGCCGAGAGCCTCGCCGAGGGCGGCCCGGACGACCCGCAGGCCGCTCCCCCATCGCGGTTGGACCTAGGCGCTGATGCGCCTGGCGCCCCCTGACCGCGCTCTGAGCCACAGGCCGGAATCACATGCCCGATGCACGAGCAGGGCGGCCGCTGTCCCCTCTCAGCTTTGACCGGCGCCGGCGAGGGCCTGCGTGAGGGTGGTTTCGTCCTGGGGCCCGCGCAAAACCGCGCGGATGTGACCGCGAGCGTCCAGAACGAACGTCGTGGGCAGGCTCGTCAGGTGGTATTCGCTGCCGACGGCCCCTTCGGAGTCGCGCAGGTTCGGGAACGTCCAGGAATAGCGTTGGATGAACGAGCGCGCTCCCGAGAGAGCGTCGCTCCAGTCGACACCCACCATCCGGCCCCTGCCGGCGGCACTCTCGGAAAAGCGCTCGAGCGCCGGCGCCTCCCGTGCGCAGGGCCCGCACCAGCTGGCCCAGAAGACGACAAGCGTCGAGCGGCCGCCGGCACCGGCCAGGAGGCTCTTGAGTGTCACCGACGGGCCGGCTAGATGTTCGTGCGGAAGCGCGGGCGCCGCACGTCCGGTGCTCGAGTGTTCGGAGGCGAGCCCGAAGACAGCGAATGCCGCAAGCGCCGCGAGAATCGCGAGCGTCCCACCGAGCATCCGCAGCCTTCCAGACATCGCCGCGGCGATCAGCGGGCGGCCAGGAGGGGCACGTCGTGAGCTATTTCGCTCGGCCTGAAGCTGGCCGCGTAGATGGCGAGCCGCTTGCCCGAGGCCGTGATTCCGTAGACGAGACCCGAATGGTTGACGAACTGCGGCTGCTGGGCATCGCGTTCGGATCCAACTCCCCATGCTTTCCACACCTGCGCGAGTTCGCTCGCGGAGCCGATCAGATACTGCATCCGCCCGGTCATCTCATGGCGCGCGAGGAAGGCCGCAACCGCCGTGGGCGTGTCTCCCCGCGGATCCACCGAGACGGCGATGACCTGCACTTTGGAGGCAGTCGCTGGGCCCATCAGGTTCAGGGCCACGCGCAGATTCGAGGTGATCAGGGGGCAGATGTCGGGGCAGTTCGTATAGAGGAACGTCACCAGCACGGCCTTGCCCCGGTAGGAGTCGATGTTGACAGGCTGGCCGAGGTAGTTGCTAAGCGCCAGCGGTGGCGCGCTCGTGACGGGGGTCAGAAGGCCCGAGGCGTCGAGGTTGGCCTGTCTGGCCGCGGCGCTCCTACCCCCCGAGGAGGAGCCTCCGCCT
>JBEKXJ010000072.1:0-9734 GCA_049512215.1 Solirubrobacteraceae bacterium | reverse complement strand
TCGCGCAGCGAGGGCGACATCAACAGCAACTACTCACGATCACACTCGATGAAGTTCTGGGGCATCCCAGAAGTGTCTTAACGACGGCGGACGAACCGGGGGTCTATGAAACAGCCTCGACGACGAGCAGTCGTCCGCGCTCCGCGTCGCGAGACTACTGCTTCGCCATGGCGAAGCAGTAGCGGCGGGAGCGCTCGGCGAGACGCTCGGTCCTCGTCCAACTCAGCAGTCTCGTAGGTGACGGCTGACGCGCTCGCTGTTGTTCGAATGCGGTCGTCAGCTCGCCGCCTTGGTCTTGAGCCTGAACCTCAGCGAGCTCGGCAGGTGACCCCTCGCGTGTACTACGCCACGGCGTTGATCTCGACCAATTCTTCGTAGTCTGGGTCGCGGCGAGCGTCAGCCCGGCCTGTTCGGCTTTCCCGCCGTTGAGTGAGCTCAGCAGCACGTCCATTTCGCCGCCTTCGAAGGCTTCCGGTTTCTGCTTGCCTTTGCTCGCCTTGAATTTCAGCGCCACCGTGGTGGCCACCTTGTCCGCCTTGAGCGGCGCGATGACCGAGCCGCTCAGCACCGTGAAGGCGCCGTTGCGGCCCCGTCTTGCCCACCGGGTAGAGGTCCAGGGCGACCTTCTTGGAGGCTTTGGTTTCCCAGACGAGCACGCCTTCGAGTTTCTCGGATTCCAGATCGCCTTCGCCGAGGCCCGAGCTCGTGCACTTGTGCCCGGAGGATTCGCAGCCTTTGAGCCTGACGATGACATTCCCCACCGTCTTGGCGCTCGTGATGGAGCCTTCGCCGCTCTCGGCCGTGCACGTGAGTTTCGCTTTGGCGAGCGTTTCCAGCGTCACGGAGCTGCTGCCCGCCGTCGTGAAGCCCGCCTTTATGACCCCCGAGGACCATTCGTACTTGCCCGTGTGCGTAGCGCTCGTTTCAAGGCACGTGGAGGCCGTGTACCCGCCTTTGTAGACGGTTTTTTTGCCTTCTTTTTCGGCTGGGACCTTGGCGCAGCGCCCGAATTCCGGGGCTGTCGGGCCACCGCTGTTTGCCGTCAGCACCGGGTGGTCGAGCACCGGTTCCTTGCCCACGATGCTGCTGACGGCGTAGTGGCGCTGTTCGCTGCCGGCCCCCGCGATGTAGGCGTTGGTCGCGCTGGAGGGGAGCTCGGTGACCATGGCGCCGCCGGGGATGGCGGAGACCGCGTCGGGGGACGTGCGGAACGGCGTGTCCAGCGTCGGCGTGGAGAACACCTCATAGCCTTCAGCGCCCGGAACCTGCTGCCAGTGCAGGTGCACGACGTTCGGGATGTCGCTCGGCGCTTCCAGCGTGTAGAGGGTCGGCGGTTCGACGGCTTCGATGCCTTCGCCGGGGTGCGTGGATTCGCCCACGAACGTGGCGCTCGAGAGGGCGGGGACGCCTACAGCGAGCGGCTGCTGTGGGCGTGGGCGGCAATCGCTGCCCACGCGCTGTAGCCTCGCTTGGTCCGGAATCTTGTCCCCATACGGGGTTGAGAACATGCTCGGGACAGAAACGAAGCACGCAGAGGCATGGAGGCAGACAATGAATCGCAGATCGCTATTGCTCGTGCTCACAGTTGCGGCATTGGCCGCGCTGGGCATCTTCTCGTCGTTGTCGTCCGCACGCAGCAGCGCGGGCGGCAATCCCCAATCCAAAGTTCGTTGGATTGGTCCACATTGAAAAGACGAACGTCGCAGACACGGCGGAATACACAGACGAAAATTTTGGCCTCGTCAAGTGTGTCGGCCACCACCAGACAAACAGCAAGCTGTTCCCAGGTAACGCAACCGAAGGTGGCCGGGACAAATGGAAGTGCAAAGCGCTTCCCGCTAAACGTAAATTCACAAACGTGACCGGCGGGCAGCTTCTGAACCCCTGGCCATACTCCGGTTGGGATTCGGATTTCGACGGCCAGCCGGCGTCAAGCGTCACCGGCGCAGTGAACGCGAGCGACACGGCCTACACGGGCGTGGCCTACTACCCGTTCGTCGGCCCGTAGCCCCAACTACTAGGCCAAGCGGCAACGGAGTTCCCCGCGTGTGGGGCACTCCGTTTATCCACCGCGAAGACACGGACATCGCCTCCCTGGACTCCTTCCGGGCGCCACACCAAGCACAAGCGCGCGAACGTCACGCTCCGGCGGCCTGGGCGTGACTAGTCTCGGAGCCAGAGTTGGTTGAAGAAGCCTGGTTGAACGGGGTCCACGCGGCGTGCGGCGAGGTGCCAGGGCTGGGGCAAGGCATAGTCGGGCTCCGCCAGCTCGGAGTTGTCGGCGTTATTCCTTAGTTCCTTCCACTGCTTGAAGAAGACCGCCCGCCCGGACTTGGCGGACAGGAGATCGAGATGGTGCATCGCCTGTGGGCGCGGCATCTCGGGAAGCGTGCTGATCGTCTGGGTGCAGTCGAACCAGCCATCCGGGAACATCTCCATCTGATCGGGCGTGAAGAACGCCACCACCCCGGGCTTGAGCCTGGGCTCGACTGCGCCAAAGTCGCCGTCCGGCGCATAGGGAACCACCCGTTCGGGCCCAAGCACCTCCGTGAGGTACCACTGCGCGACCGCGAGCGTCGGAGGAATATCGAAGATGCAGTACGTCAGCGGGCACGCTTCTGCGTAGACGTAGGCCAGACGACCATATCCGGCTCCAAGCTCGGCGACACGAGATCCCTCGCGCACTACTCCTGAACGTCCGACGAACGTCAGCTCGATAATGCTGTTCGCCAGGTCTTGCGAGATCAGCCGCCCACGGTGGCGAACCCGGATCGGATTGCCGACCGCGGGCTCGCAGAGACGCTCCGTGAGGCCGGATCTGTCTTCGCGTCGCGCTACCTCCCAGATAGCACCCACGAAGAACTTGTAACGCCAGCTTGAAGACCGCGAGAGTGCGAAGGAACCCTCTTTGTTCAGTACACGAAGCCCGGTCGCGGGCGTCTCCAGGTGGTTCACCAGTGGCGCCAACGTGGGTCGTTCCAGCCAGCCTCTAATAGCCCGATGAAGCTGCGAATCGTTCAGCGCCGTGACGAGCCAGTTGTAGTAGTTGTTCGAAACGGTGCGCTTGAGGTTCTCGATTCCCTCGGTGCGGAGCATCTCCAGGTTCGCGGCGACCAGTTCGTCCCAATACTCCCCGGGCTTGTAGATCGCCGGGGCGTCTGCCAGTCCGCGACGCATCGACTCGATCAGGGCTTCGACGCTCTCCGGTGCCTGTCTCTGGGTGGCGGGCTCGACGCTCATGCGCGGCAGAATACCTGCACCTCGGATGGTCACGACCACGGTGATCCCCATGTCACACCTTCGGGGTCGGCGCCCACGCATGGATGCGAGCGTGTCGACTGACGCCGCCGAGGCTCCCGGATTGGACGAGGACGAGCACTGACGCGCCTCAATGCCGAGACTTCCGCATTGCGCCGCGTAAGCAGGCGTCTTCCGGCCATCGGTCGGTGCTGTTGAGAATCGTCCAAAGCAGCGACGTGATTGATGCCGACGTTGGCTACTGCTGTGCGAGGGCAAGCAGGCGCGGCAGCCCTGCGATTGGCGAGGAGCAGGTCACGAGCGGTGTCGGAGGCGAGTCCTGGTTTCGCTTGCCCGGTGGTTGGCCTCGCGGCCGGCGCCCTGATCGTCTGGGTCTCGCTCCTCACGGTGATCGTGGATTCGAGCGTGACAATCCCGAGGCACTGGCGCCGTGTGCCGCCGACCAGGCGGATGCTCGCGAGGTCGGGGCTGCGCACGGCGAACGCCGCCGGTGACGTAGATCGCGTCGTCGAGCGTGTTGACGGCGTGGGCTTCGGCGAGCCGGGGGTCCATCACGATGCCGCCGAGACCGGCGGCATCGTTGTAAATGGCGCCGATCCGCAGCGTGACGCGGGTGAGGTCGATCATGCTCGCGTGCAAGAGGTCGCCGACGTGGAGGTGTGCGGGGGCGGCGACGGAGTATGCGATTGCGATCGTGTTGCCGTGAACGGTGGCCAGCGACCCGGTCCGGACGGCGAGGTCGAGTCCGGGTGTTGCGCCGCGTCCCCCGCCGTCAAAGTCCGGCGGCGGGTCGCAGTTCGCCGTTGTTGGTCAGTCCGCGGTCGAGCAGGAAGATCTGCGTCGGCAGCTCCGCAGTCGCTCCACGTACGCCGGGCAGGGCGCGAATCGCTGTGACGGTGCTGCGTGCCAGACCGCCGCCGGCTGCTGCGATGAGCACCCCGTGGGGCCACGACGCGCTGTGTGCTGACGTGCTGGGTGTGGTGCTGATCGGTCTGTTGGAAGACCACGCCGGTGCCGACGAGCGCAGTGACGAGCATGATCGGTACGGCGATCGCGCTAGTCCGGCGGCGCGATGCCGACATCGCCGTGCTGGCGAGCGCTGCTGGCTCCTGCATCCGCGAGCATCACTGCCGTCAGGCGCGCCGGGCCGGCGTCGCTCGCCCATCCGTGCGCGGCGCTCGATCAGCACCGTCACCACCCTCCGACCTTGCCATGCATACGAAGCTACGAGCACCTCGTCGTCGCTCGGCGACACGCGACGCCGGAGCATCGACGCGGGCCTCCCCCGAGCGCGGCGGGATCGGTCCAGTCAGAGGCAGGCGAAGTAGCCGATGCACTCCTCGCAGTGCGGGAACTTCGGGTCTGGTTTGCGCGCTTCTACCGATGACGGGGCCTTGCGTGTCGTCCATGCTCGCTCGGTGGGCGAGCCGGTGCCTGAAGGGGAAGCGGTGGGCGAGTCCGAGAACTTCACGGCTCGGGCGGCGCGCTGGAGCGCAGCGCATCGCAAGGGCGTGGTGCGGGGGTGGCTGGCGTTTGTGGTCGTCGCGTTCGTGGTGGGCAGCGCGGCGGGGATGGTGACGCTCAAGCAGGGTGAAGGCGGCAACGGCCAGTCGCGGCTCGCCGAAGAAACACAGGCACAGCAGTTCCCGCGCGAGCGGGCGGGCGAGGAGGTATTGATCGAGGACCCGAGCGGCCCGCTCGCGGGCACCGCCGACCGCGCTGCCGGGACCGACATCGTGGCGCGCTTGTCGAAGACCCCGTCGGTGGCGGCGATCGAGTCGCCGTTTGCGCCCGGCAACGCGGGGCAGCTGTCCAGGAACGGTCGCGCCGCGCTTGTGACCTTCCAGATCACGGGCGATCCGAACACCGCGCAGGATCGCGTCGCGCCGGCGCTCGCGGCGACGGCGGCGGTGCAGCGCGCCTACCCCGGCTTGTTCATCGGCGAGTTCGGGGACGCAAGCGCGACGAAGGCGCTCGACAAGGTCATCAGCGATGACTTTCACAAAGCCGAGGAGACCTCGCTGCCGGTCACGCTTTTCATCCTGCTGCTCGCGTTCGGAGCGTTGGTGGCGGCGGGCGTTCCGCTGCTGCTGGGCTTCACGGCTGTCCTCACGGCGCTTGGTCTGAGCGACCTCTTTAGCCACCTGCTGCATGTCAACTCTTCGATCACCTCGGTGATCCTGCTGATCGGGTTGGCGGTCGGGATCGACTACTCGCTCTTCTACCTGCGCAGGGTCCGCCAAGAGCGCGCGCATGGACGCACCCCGGAAGAGGCGCTGCAGGTGGCCGCAGCCACCTCCGGTCGGGCGGTCTTGATCTCGGGTCTCATCGTGATGATCGCGATGACAGGGATGTTCTTCATGGGCTCCCTGGTGTTCACGGCCTTCGGGATCGGGACCGTCACCGTCGTCGCGGTCGCGCTCGTCGGCTCGCTGACCGTGCTGCCAGCAGTGCTCGCCAGGCTCGGTGACCGCGTCGACCGAGGGCAGGTACCGGGTCTGAAGAGGCTTCGCGCCAAGCCTGGAGAGTCGCGCTTCTGGGCGGTGATCGTGGGCGTGGCGCTGCGACGGCCCCTCCTGTGGGGTGGCGTCGCAGCCGCGCTGCTGGTCGCGCTCGCGATCCCAGCGTTCAGCCTGCACACGGTCGAACCGGGCTTCCAGGGCCTCCCGCGCAACATCCCGGTCATGAGGGTCTACCAGCACATCCAGAACGAGTTCCCGGGGGGAGCCGTGCCCGAGACGGTCATGATCAGCGCGCGCGACGTCACGTCGCCGAACGTCATCGCAGGCATCACCGCACTAAAGCGCGCGGCGCTCGCGACCGGCGAGATGTACCAGCCGATCACCGTCGAAGTGAGCGCCTCGCACCAGGCCGCGCGCGTCTCCATCCCGCTCAGGGGAACCGGCACCAACGCGGCGTCCATCGCCGCGCTCACGCGGCTGCGCAACAGGGTCATCCCTGCCACGATCGACAAGGTCCCTGGGGTCACCGCCCACACCTTCGGCGAGACCGGAGATTCGGTGGACTTCAACAACTCGATGAAGTCCCACGCCCCGCTCGTGTTCGTGTGGGTGCTCGGGCTGGCGTTCCTGCTGCTGCTCGTGACCTTCCGCTCGATCGTGATCCCGCTCACGGCGATCGTTCTCAACCTGCTCTCCGTCGGCGCGGCCTACGGTGTGCTCGTGCTCGTCTTCCAGCAGGGCCACCTGCAGTCGCTGCTCGGCTTCACCTCGATCGGCGGCATCACCGCCTGGCTGCCGCTATTCCTGTTCGTGATCCTGTTCGGCCTCTCGATGGATTACCACGTGTTCATCCTCAGCCGCGTGCGCGAGGCCCACGACAATGGCATGAGCACCGAGGACGCGGTCGCCCACGGCATCAAGGCAACTGCCGGCGTCGTCACCAGCGCCGCGATCGTGATGGTCGCCGTCTTCGCGATCTTCGCGACCCTCGAAGAAATCACCTTCAAGATGCTCGGCGTCGGCCTCGCCGTGGCCGTGCTGCTCGACGCCACGATCGTGCGGGCGGTGCTACTACCCGCTGCGATGAAGCTGCTCGGCGACTGGAACTGGTACCTGCCGAGCTGGCTCGAATGGATCCCGCGCCTAACGGTTGAGCCAACGCCGGGGTCGGAGGGAGTCCGATGACTACGGTGGCAGCGATCCGGACCGTTGGCTTGACGAAGTCGTTCGGCGCCACGGTGGCGCTTCGACCGCTGGATCTGGAGGTGTCCGAGGGCGAGGTGCTTGGCTACCTGGGGCCTAACGGCGCCGGGAAGACGACCACGATCCGGTGCCTTTTGGGGATGATTCGGGCTACTGCCGGGCGGGCGGAGATCTTCGGCGTCGACGCGCAGGCGCATCCGGCCGAGGCGCACCGGCGGGTGGCTTACGTCCCCGGTGAGGCGAATCTGTGGCCGGGGCTGACCGGGAGCGAGACGCTGCACCTGCTGGGTCGCGTGCAGGGCCAGGCCGATTTGCCGTATCAGGAGGAGCTGGTCGAGCGGTTCAAGCTCGACCCGTCCAAGAAGATCCGCGCGTACTCGAAGGGCAACCGTCAGAAGGTGCTGCTGATCGCCGCATTGAGTTCGCGAGCCGATCTGTTGATCCTCGATGAGCCCACGAGCGGTCTTGATCCGCTGATGGAGCAGGTCTTCCGCGAGTGCGTCACTGAGGCGCGGGCCCGTGGGCAGGCGGTGTTCTTGTCCTCGCACATCCTTAGCGAGGTCGAGGCGCTCTCAGACAGGGTCGCGATTCTTCGCGCGGGCGAGCTGGTCGAGGTGGGCACGCTGGCGGAGATGCGTCACCTGTCGGCATTGTCGATCGACGCGACCTTCGATGGGGCTCCTCCGGACCTGTCGAGGATCCCGGGCGTGAGCGCGGTCGATGTGGAGGGCAATCACGTTCGCTGCCGGGTGGTCGGTTCGGTCGAGCCGCTGCTCGATGCGCTCGTCGCGTCGGGTGTGCATCAGCTGCTCAGCCGCGAACCGTCGCTCGAGGAGCTGTTCCTCGCGCACTACGGCCGCGAGCCGGCGGTGGAGAAGGACGCGGTTCATGCAGCCTGAGCTCGGCGTCGGTGACCGTCGGGCCGCGACTGTGATCGCGCTGAGCACCGCGAAGAGCGCGGCGCGATCGGGCGCTGTCTGGGGCCTGCTATTCGGCGCGCTCCTCCTGAACGACGCGCTCAGCTACCCCACGAACTATCCCACGGTCGCCTCGCGGGAGACGCTCGCCCACACGTTCGGCCACAACGCCGCCATCGCGGCGATCATCGGCCCGGCTCGGCGACTGGACACCGTGGGCGGCGAGGTGGCTTGGCGGACGTTCGGCCTGGTGATCATCCTCGGCGCGATCTGGGGCCTGCTCACCGCAACGCGCCTGCTGCGCAAGGAAGAGGACGCCGGACACTGGGAACTGCTCCTCGCAGGTCGCACCAGCCGCCGCCACGCGACGGTACAGGCAATCGCCGGGCTCGCAGTCGGATGGATCGTGCTGTGGGCATTGACCGCAGCATTCACAATCGCAGCCGGGTCGAACTCAAACGTCCGCTTCTCCGCCTCCGCGTCGATCTTCTTCGCGACCGCGGCGACCGCCAGCGCGGCGCTGTTCCTGGCGATCGGCGCGCTGACCAGCCAGCTCGCCCCAACTCGCCGTCAGGCCAACGGCCTCGCCGCCTCGATCTTCGCCGCGTGCTTCGTGATCCGCATGGTCGCCGACTCGGTCAGCAGTTTGGGCTGGATGCGCTGGATGAGCCCGCTCGGATGGGTCGAGAACCTACATCCATTCACGGGCTCACAATCACTTGCGTTCGTGCCCATCATCCTGCTCACGGTCGGCGCCGCCACGCTCGCGGTTACATTCGCCGGCAGCCGAGACCTCGGCACCGCCGCGCTCGCCCGCCACAACGCGGTGAAGGCAGACACTCGTCTGCTCGGCAGTCCGGCCCGGCTCGTCATCCGGCTCGAGCGCTGGGTCGCCCTCGCCTGGATCGGTGCGTTGGCACTGCTGGGTCTGATCTTTGGACGGGTCGCGCGGTCAGCCGTCGGTGCCGCCGCGGTGAACAAGTCGATCGAGCAGTCCGTGGTTCGCCTCGGCGGCCATCATGGCGGCGCCGCAGCGGCGTGGATCGGCTTCTTGTTCCTCTTCATCGCCGCGCTCGTCGCGTTCGCCGCTGCTGGCCAGATCTCAGCGATGCGGGGCGAGGAGGCCGACGGCCACCTCGACAACCTGCTCGCACGCCGCCTCAAGCGGGGAACCTGGCTCGCCGGCCGCGTCGGATTCGGCGCCGCACTCGTGGTTGCCGCTGGCCTGGCCACCGCCATCGGTGGCTGGATCGGAGTGGCGGGCGGGCACAGCCATGTCGGGTTCTGGGCGATGCTGCAGACGGGGCTGAACCTGATGCCGGCCGCCCTGTTCATCCTCGGCCTCGGGACGCTCCTCTACGGGCTCCTCCCGCGGATCGCGACGCCGATCCTCTACGTCGTGGTCCTATGGTCGTTCTTGATCGACATCATCGGGCCGAGCATCACGAGCAACCACCTGCTTCTAGACACAGCGCTGCTCTCCCATCTCGGTCCCGTACCCGCAGCCAGCCTCAACTGGACCGCCATCGGGGTGCTCACCGGACTCAGCGTGATCGCCGCGCTCGCCGGGCTCGCCGCTTTCCAGCGACGCGATCTCGCCGCGGCATAGTTGCGCTTGCGTCATCCAGGGCTCTTTCAGGGCCCCGCACACGGACCCGCTTTGGTCCCGCCACGGGTCTTCACGGCAACCCAATCGAATGCCTGGTTTGCGCGGAAGGCAGGACTCTCGCCTTCCCGTGGAAGGAGCGGTCCCGGATGAGGCTCGCGAGACGGTCGGGTCGGCGGGAGGCGCCTGGTTCCGTGCGGCTCGTGCTGGCCCGACTGGTTCCGGTTTCCTCCCGCCGCCACGTCGATCCGTGCATGTGGTTCTCCCACACACGGCTCACCGACGCCC
>JBEKXJ010000071.1:0-10036 GCA_049512215.1 Solirubrobacteraceae bacterium | reverse complement strand
CAATGACGTGATCGAGACCGCCGTGCAAACGGTGACCGCGCACCTGCGGGAGTCGCCCGTCGGCGAGCGGCTCGCCGCGCTCCCGCCTGGAGTCCCGGAGCTCGTGCGACGGCCAGGCGGTCGGCTCGAATCCCGGCCGGACTTCCAGAAGTTCGCCCGCGCACGCTGGAACGGCGCGGCGACCGCTGCGGTGGCGAGCTAGCTGTAAGTACCGCCCTGGCCTACAGGCCGCCCAGGAAGCGCAAGAGCGCCGCGTTGACGGCCTCGGGCTGCTCCTGCTGCACCCAATGCCCCGCGCCGGGAACGACGAGTTCCTCACGTAGATCGGTGACCCAGCCGCGCATCGCCTCGGCCGGCATGAACCGGCGTACCGGGTCACGCTCGCCGGTGATGAAGAGAGCGGGCTGCTCCACGCGCCGCTCGGCGAACGGCGCGGTCAGCTCCCAGTTGCGGTCTATGTTGCGGTACCAGTTCAGGCCGCCGGTGAACCCGGTTCGCTCGAAGGCCTCGATGTAGACGGCGAGCTCCTGCTCGGACAGCCACGGCGGGCATCGCGGGGGTGGGCCTTCCTCTTCGGCCCAGCGCTCCGTCCACTGGCGCGAGGTGGTCAGCGTCCGGCGCACGTCGCGGGCCAGCGCGGCGTCGGCGACGCCGGGCTGCTGGAACCAGACGATGTAGAAGTCCTCGCCGAGATGGCCGCGCAGGATGGCCAGCGGCGGCGCGGGCGCCCGCGGCACGAAGGGGACACTCAGCCCGGCCACCGCGCGCACACGCGCCGGGTGAAGCGCCGCGAGTTGCCACACGAGGCTCGCGCCCCAGTCGTGGCCAACGAAGACAGCGGCCTCCTCACCGAAGGCGTCGAGCAGGCCGCAGAGGTCGCCGCAGAGGCAGAGAACATCGTAGGCCTCGACCTGGGCGGGCGCCGAGCTGCCCCCGTAGCCGCGCAGGTCCGGCGCCACCACGCGGAAGCCGGCATCCCTCAGCGCGGGTACCTGCCGGCGCCAGGAGAAGGCGAGCTCGGGGAACCCGTGGCAGAGCACGACGAGCGGCCCCTCGCCCTCCTCGAGCACCTGAAGCTCGATCCCGTTCGTGGCCAGCCGACGCTCTCCCACCGACGCCAACGATACGCCCTGCCCTGCGCGCGCAGGGCAGGCATTGCTCCTAGGCCTCACGATATGGAACCTCCCGGCCGGCTCAGCTGCGGGCCCAAGGGGCCGGCGCTCTCACGCGCACGAGCGTCTCGTGAGCGCGACGCAGCGCTCGCTCGGCCTGGTGCCCTTGGGCGGCACGGCTGAACACACCCGCATGATCCCACGCGGCCCGAGCCTCGCTCGCCTGCTCACCCGGTGGAGGGGGTCTGCGCAGGGTGTTCCTGCGATGCCCGCGCCCCCGGACTGAGCTCCTCGAGCGTCAGCAGGCGGGCGGGCGGCCCGGCGAGTATCCGCCGCGAGTGGACCTCGAGGTTGTGGGTTACGTGCACGAGCTCACCAGAGGCAAGCAACCGCCAGGCTGGGTCTGCGTCCATACGCTCGCTCGCGACCACCGCGAACGGCCGTTCCTTGCCCTCATCAGAGCGCACGCGGCTGCCGAAGCTGCTCGAGTGCTCGAGCGGCGCCCCGGCCGCTCGCTCCAGCAGATAGAGGCTGTGCGTCTCTGGATAGCGCAGCACCCACAGCCCGCTCGGCGTCGCCAGCACGAAGTTGATCGCCAACAGCGGCAGCTCCGCGGCTATCCAGGCGCAGGCGGCCTCGATTCCGCCACCGACGTCTCCGTCACGCGCGCTGATCTCTCGCGTGATGAGCGCGAAGAAGCGCTCTGAGTCGGTTTCGCCTTTGACCAGCCGGCGGTCATCACCGAGATGAGCCTCGAGTGCGGGGAGATCCTCGATCACGCCGTTGTGGGCGAAGAGCCGGCGGTCCTGCTCAAAGGGGTGCGTGTTACGCAGCTCGAGTGCCCCCGTGGAGGCGAAGCGGATGTGGGCGAGAAAGGTCCTCGAGAAGACCTCGCGCGCCTCGCGCCCGAACCGGGCGTCGCCGTAAGCCGCGATCGGCTGCTTGCTCACGTGAGGCGCGCCCTCAGCATCGAACCAGCCCAAGCCCGTTCCGTCGGGCTCCCGGTGGCTCTGCGTAGCGAGACTGTCAGGCGCATCGAGCAACCAGAACCTCGCCCGGGCGGGCTCGCTCCCAGCGCTCATTCCGAACAGGCGACACATGCTCCGAGTCAGAGGATGACCGACGGCTCACAGAGATGCGCAAGGGGCCGGCGCCGGAGCCGGCGCGTCCCGCGCTTTCAGGGAGCTCGCTCGGTCAGCGACGCGCTCATGGCAAGGCGGCGGGCACCACAGCGGGCCGCGCTCGCGATGATCTGCCCGCCGGCCGCTTCCGCGCTGAAGTTCAGGCTCACGGCGAGCCGCTCGCGGGGTTCATGGAAGCTTGCGATGCCGCTCGCCCCGACGAACAGGTCCACGCTCCCGATCGGGCCTCCACACTTTCCGAGCGCTGCCGGGTAGCCGATGCCCGTCGCCAGTCGCCCGCCGTCTGAGACGCTGAACTGCTCCGTTTCCCCGTCGGAGAACCGCAGCATCCAGCTGCCGTCGTCCACCGTGCGACGTTGCGCAGGATGCATGGTCCATCTCAACGTTCTCACGCAGGCGGCGGATTTTCGGCCCGGGAATTCCTCCCGGGTCGAGATGCTCGCGCTGTCGGGACCCTCTATGCCGCCACTCACCCGGAAGCCCGCGAGCGGGAAGCTGCCGCCGACTCCGAGCGGCGCGGGCTCGTTCTGGGCGATCACGTCCCAGGAGGCCGAGCGCGGAGCAAACGGGCAGCCCGGCTCCTGCGGATCCACGGCCGGCTTCAGTAGGGTGAGATCCTCATACCCGTAGGGCGGGCGGCGGAAGCTGACGTACTGGGGCTCGTAGGTCAGCTCGAAGCTCGCGGAATAGCCTGCGAACGTGCCCTCCCAGTCACCGATCGCGGGGAGGAAGGGCCGTCCGTGACGCGGCGTGATCGGGACACGGACGGGAACCATCGGGCCACGCTGCGCGAGCGCTGGGGCGAGGGCCGGGCACCCGAGCGCCACGGTGGCGAGCGCCACGCCCAGGGGAGCTCGCCCCAGGCGTGTCCGGCGGCGGCTCGGGTCGGGCGCGAGACTCATTCCGACCACCGATCGCGGCCTTGCGCCTGGGGGGGTTCGGATGGAATGCTCACGACTGCTCAGCTGGAGAGAGATGGGGATACTAGGGTGGCGGGCCAATAGGCGCGCCGCGATACCGCCGCGATACATTCGGTGTATGTCCGTGCGCTCGGCGATCTTCGTGGCCTGCGCGGCGGTGCTCTCGCTGTTGACGCTCGCACCCGCCGCCGGGGCGAGAGCCGGCGGCGTCGCGAGAGCCCGCTACTACCTCTCGCTGGGCGACTCGCTCGCACAGGGCATGCAGCCCGATGGCGCCGGCATAACCGTCAACACCGACGAGGGCTACGCCGACCAGCTCTACGCAATCGCGAAGCCGAGGATCCCGGGCTTGAGGCTGGTGAAGCTGGGCTGCGGCGGCGAGACCACTAGCAGCTTCCTGACGGGACACGGCAACTCCGCCGACGCGCTCCTGCTTGGCTGCAACCCGGTTGGCGGCTCGCAGATGGCGGCCGCCGAAAGCTTCTTGCGCAGGCATCATCGTTCCGGCGAAGTGGCGCTGCTGACGCTCGACATCGGCGCGAACGACGTCGACGATTGCGCCCCGCAAGCCAAGCTCGACACGTCCTGCGTGCTCGAGGGCATCGAACACACCGATGCCGACCTGCCGGTGATCCTGCGCCGGCTGCGCCGCGCCGGCGCAGCCGGCACACCGATGGCTGCGATGACGCTGTATGACCCCTTCCTGCAGCTGTACCTGACCCCGGGTGGTCAGGAAGAAGCGACCGCGATCGACGGATACGCGCGCGAGCTCAACGCGGGCCTTGAGCGTCTCTACCGCGCCGGCGGGTTCCGGGTCGCGCGCGTCGACGCCGCCTTCAACACGTATGACCTGGCCCAGACGGCGAGCCTGCCCGGTCAGCCCGGTCCGGTGCCGGTCGCCGTCGCAGAAGTGTGCAGGCTCACATGGATGTGCGCGCCCGCTCCGGTGGGGCCTAACATCCATGCCGACCAGGCCGGCTACGGGGTGATCGCCGGGGCCTTCGCGACGGCCTTCGGGCTGTAGCCGCTCGCGCGTATCCCGGCCGGCCCGTAGCGGCCGGCTGCGTGCTCAACCCCTGACCCGCTCGCCGTCGGGATCGAACAGCGGCTCTGGCGCGACCTCGCCCGCGATCCACTCGCCGAAGATGTCGACCTCGACGGCGGCGCCCACCTGCACCTCGGCCGGCAGGTAGGCGTAGGCGATCGAGCGTTCGACGGTGTAGCCGTAGCCGCCGCTCGTCACCCGCCCGAGCACCTCGCCCTCGACGCGCACGGGCTCGTTGCCGAGTGCGACCGATCGCGGGTCCTCCAGCACGAGGCAGCGTAGGCGCCGGTGCGCCTTGGCCGGTCCCTCGGCAGAGCCCACGCGCAGCGCAGAGGCGCCGGTGAACCCACCCTGCTTCTTGACGCAGAAGCCCAGACCCGCCTCATAGGGCGTCTCGTCAGCAGTGATGTCCGCCGCCCACACGCGGTAGCCCTTCTCCAGGCGCAGCGAGTCGATCGCGCGGTAGCCGCCCGCGAGCATCCCGTGCTCGCGCCCGGCCTCCCACAACGCCCTCCACAGCCCCGCCCCGTACTCGGTCGGGCAGTAGAGCTCCCAGCCGAGCTCCCCGACGAACGTGACCCGCAGCGCCCGCACGGGAACGTCGCCGACGGCGAGCTCGCGCATGCGCATGTAGCCGAAGTCGAGGGGATCGTCAGTCAGCGGAGCGAGGATCTCCCGCGCACGCGGTCCCCACAGCGCAAAGCATGCCCAGCGCGCGGTCACGTCCGAGCAGCGCACGCTCCCGTCCTCGGGCGTACAGCGGCGGATCCAGCTCAGGTCGTGGTTACCGAAGGCCGTGCCCGTGACGATTGAGAAGAGCTCCTGCTCCACGCGCGTGACGGTGAAGTCACACTCGATCCCGCCACGGCGGTTGAGCATCTGCGTGTAGGTGATCGCGCCCTGCGCGCGGGCGACATTGTTGTCGCACAGCCCTTCCAGGAACTCCGCCGCGCCGGGCCCTGCGATCTCGAGCTTGGCGAAGGAGGACTCATCGAAGAGCCCCGCACGCTCGCGCGTGGCCCGGTGCTCGGCGCCGATCGCCGGCGACCAGTGCATCCCCGCCCAGCCGCGTGGCCGCAGGGACTCGTATCCGAGCGGCGCATTCGACTCGTACCAGTTGACGCGCTCCCAGCCGGACTTCTCGCCGAACGCCGCTCCATGCTCTGAGTGCCACGGGTAGGCGCTCGAGGTCCGCAGCGGCCGCCCGGCCTGGCGCTCGTGTCCGGGGTAGCGGATGTCGTAGTAGGTCTCATAGACCTCCTTGGTGCGCTTGAGCGTGTAGCTGGGCGAACGGAAATGGGGGCCGAAGCGGCGGATGTCCATCTCCCAGACGTCCATCGAGGGCTCTCCCTCGAGGATCCACTCGGCCATCACCCGCCCGATCCCGCCGGCGCCGGCGAGGCCGTGCGCGCAGAAGCCCGCCGCCAGGAAGAAGCCGCGCACCTCGCTCTCGCCGAGGCAGAACTCGTTGTCGGGGGTGAAGGCCTCCGGTCCGTTGATCAGGCGCGTGACCGTGATCTCCTCCATCACCGGCACGCGCCGGGAGGAGTTCGCCGCGATCTCCTCGAAGCGGGGCCAGTCCTCCTCGAGCAGGCGCCCGTTGAAGTCAGCCGGGATCGCGTCCATGAGGTGCTCGTCGAGCGCCCACGGCGCCGAGCGGCGCTCATAGCCACCCATGACGAGGCCCCCGCCCTCCTCGCGGAAGTAGATCAGCAGGTCTGGATCCCGGAGCGTGGGCAGGTGCTCGCCGGGCGTGCGCTCGCGGAAGGGCTGGGTGACGAGGTACTCGTGCGCGAAGGGCACGATCGGCACGCGTACGCCCGCCAGGCGCCCGAGCTCGGCGGCGAACATGCCGCCCGCGTTGACGACCACCTCGGCCTCGATCGGTCCCCACTCAGTCTGCACGCCGCGCACGCGCCCTGCCGCGACGTCGATGCCCGTTACGCGCGTGTGCGTGAAGACGCGGCAGCCGCCCTCGCGCGCGCCCTCGGCGAGCGCCGTCGTCAGCAGCGAGGGATCGAGGTAGCCGTCGCTCGCAAGGTAGGAGGCGCAGCGCACGCCCTCGGTGCTCATCAGGGGGAAGAGCTCACGAGCATGCTCGGCCGAGATCAGCTCGAGCGGGAGGCCGAACGTCTTGGCCCACGCCACCTGGCGCAGCACCTCCTGCTCGCGCTCGGGCGTGCAGGCGAGACGGATGCCGCCGCACTGGACCCATCCGCAGTCGAGCGTCCGGTAGAGCTCGACCGAGTTCATCATCATGCGCGTGAGCGACACGCTTGAGCGCAGCTGGCCGACGAGCCCCGCCGAGTGGAACGTCGAACCGCTCGTCAGCTCGTTGCGGTCGAGCAGCACGACATCGCTCTCACCGAGCTTTGCGAGATGGTGGGCGATGGCGGTGCCTCCGACGCCACCGCCGATGATGACCACGCGCGCCCTCGCGGGAAGCTCACGCGGTCTGGCCACCGCGCCGATCCTCCGGGCTCGCGGGCGCTGGCGGCACTGCGGCCGTGCTTTCTGCGACTCTGAGCCAATCCTCCAAGGGAGCCTGCTCGGCGGCGCTGAGCAGGCGCTCGAGGTGCTCGGACCCGTAGCCCTCGAAGTCGAAATCGAGCTCTGAGATCTCGGCCTGCACGACGCCCCAAGCCCCCTCGCGCGCGTCGGAGAGGATGCGCATCAGCTTGAGCGCCGCTCGCTGCCCGTCCGAGGGGGAAGCCCCGTAGTAGCCCCTCAGCAGGCGCTCGTCGGCGGCCTCGTCGAAGCCGTTGTTGATCGACAGGTTGCCGAGGTCGAAGCGCGGATCGCCCATCCCGGCGTACTCCCAGTCGACGAACATCAGGCGCCCGTCGTCCTGGGCGCAGATGATGTTGCCGGCGAGCAGGTCGTTGTGGCAGGGGCAGCGGCGGGCGAGCGGCAGGGCAGCCTCGATCCGCTCGGCGAGGGCGAGGACCCGCCGGTAGGCGCCCGGTAGCTCCCCGCCCCGCTCGGCGACGATCGCCGCATAGGCCTTGAGCAAGTCGGCGACGCAGAAGCTCGAGGGCAGCGGCGCGTTGGAGTCGTGGAAGCTGCACAGGGCGCGCGCGATCTCCTCGACACGGTCGGAGAGCTCCCGCTGGGAGACCGGCCGGCAGGCGATGAAGTGCGTCACGAGGCACTGCTCGAGCGCAGCGGCTACCGCCGGGGAGATGCCCAGGCCGGCCGCCGCGTCTGTTGCGAGGCGCTCCGAGTCGCGGTCGATTCCGAGCAGCTCCGTGTCCTTGCCGGGCAGGCGGATCACGTAGTCTGACCCGCCGAGCGTGACGCGGAAGTTGCGATTGGTGATGCCCCCTCCGAGCTCGACCGGCTCGCCCGTGAGTAGGCCCAGCACCGGCTCCAGGCGCTGCATTATCTGCTTCAGCTCGCCCACCGATCCCAACGTACCGTTGCGCGTGAAGGCGTGCAACCTATACCTTCACCCATTATGACCCGGGAGGAGGGAACGCGATGACGCTCGAGGAAGTGCGCACCGAGGTGGAGGAAGGCAAGGTTGACACCGTGCTGCTCGCACTGACCGACATGCAGGGCCGTCTCCAGGGCAAGCGCCTGACGGCGCGCCACTTCCTTGCCGAGGTGGCAGAACACGGAGCGGAGGGATGCAATTACCTGCTCGCGGTGGACGTGGACATGGCGACGGTCGAGGGCTACGCGATGTCCTCCTGGGAGAGGGGCTATGGCGACTTCGTGATGCGCCCGGACCTCGACAGCCTGCGGCCGGTGCCCTGGCAGGAGGGCACGGTCGTCTGCCTCGTCGACGTCGCCTGGGAGGACGGCTCCGATGTTCTCGCCTCTCCGCGCCAGGTCCTTCGCGCTCAGCTCGCGCGGCTGGCCGAGCGAGGCTGGACCGCCAACGCGGGCACCGAGCTCGAGTTCATCGTCTTCCGCGACACCTACGAGCAGGCCTGGCACAAGGGCTACCGCGACCTCGAGCCCGCAAATCTCTACAACGTCGACTACTCGCTGCTAGGCACCGCGCGCGTGGAGCCGCTCATCCGCCGCATCCGCAACAGCATGGAAGGCGCGGGCATGCTCTGCGAGGACTCAAAGGGCGAGTGCAACTTCGGCCAGCACGAGATCAACTTCCACTATGCCGATGCCCTCAGGACAGCGGACGAGCACTCGATCTACAAGAACGGCGCCAAGGAGATCGCCGCGCTCGAGGGGATGTCGATCTCGTTCATCGCGAAGTACGACCAGCGCGAGGGCAGCTCCTGCCACATCCACTTCTCGCTGGCCGACGCGCAGGGAGCGCTGTTTCACCGCGACCGCTCACTGTTCGAGTCCTTCCTGGCCGGACAGCTGGCGGGCCTGCGCGAGCTGACGCTGCTGCTCGCTCCGAACATCAACTCCTACAAGCGCTTCGCCGCAGGCAGCTTCGCGCCGACCGCGGTGGCCTGGGGCCGCGACAACCGCACGTGCTCGCTGCGGGTGGTCGGCGAGGGCCCATCGCTGCGGATCGAGAACCGCGTCGGCGGCGCCGACCTGAACCCGTACATGGCGCTCAGCGGGATCATCGCCGCGGGCCTCTACGGGGTCGATCGTGGCCTCGAGCTCGAGCCCGTGTTCGAGGGCAACGCCTATGCCACGCAAGACAAGCCGCGCGTCCCGCGCTCGCTGCGCGATGCCCGCGACCTCTTCGCCTCCAGCGAGATCGCGCGCGGGGCGCTCGGCAATGAGGTCGTCGAGCACTACGTCAACGCCGCCGACGTCGAGCTCGAGGCGTTCGGCGCGGCGGTGACCGACTGGGAGCGCTACCGGGGGTTCGAGCGCCTGTGAGCGCCTCTGAGCCGCAGAGCGATGGTGGGCCGTCCTGAGCCTCAGGCCGTCGCCGGCACGCTCGCGGCCCCTGACGCCGTGTTCGCGGCCGTCAGCTCGCACACTGCCTTCGAGGAGACGGTCGACCGTCTGGGCACGGCGATCAAGCTCGGCCTGCTGGCGCCCGGATCGCGGCTTCCCGCCGAGCGCGAGCTGTGTGCGCGCCTGGGGATCGCGCGCTCGACGCTGCGCCAGGCGCTCACCGCGCTGAGCCAGAGCGGACATGTCTTCGCGACGCGCGGGCGCGCGGGCGGAACGTTCGTCTCCGACCCGCAGCCGCCCGCCGATCCGCCTTCGCCGCAGATGCTCGCCCAGTGGCGGGAGATCTGCGACCAGCGCCTGGCAGTCGAGCTCGGCGTCGCCCTGCTCGCCGCCGAGCGCTCCGAGCGCGCGGATCTCGACGCGCTCGACGAGCTCGCCGCGGCGCTCGAGAACGCGCTCGAGGACTTCACCGCCTACCGCCAGCTGGACATCCGCCTGCATGTCGGGCTCGCCGAGGCGACGCGCTCGGTGCGCCTGGTGCGCTCGACGACCGAGGTCCACGGCGAGATGACCGACCTCATCGCCCACATCGCGCATCCGCCCGAGGTGCTCGCCTCATCCAACGCCCAACACCGGCGGCTGCTCGCGGCCGTGCGCGAACGCGACACGACACGCTCGGTCCTCGCGATGACCGAGCACCTGCGGGGCACCGAGCACGTCCTCGCGGGCCTGCTCCCCGGCGGCTGATCTCAAGCGATCGCGTGCGGGCTCCAGACCCTCTGCAATCCCTCGCTCAACTGAGCGGTATTTGGTCGAGTTGCTCTTGACTTCCATCTTCTATTGCGCTTATTGTCACGATAGAAGGACGGAATAGCAAACCTTTTCTTCTCCCAGGAGGCGAGCCGATGAGCACATCCGGGACATTGAGCAAGGACGAGCAGCGCCTTGCCGAGCTTGGCTACAAGCAGGAGCTGAACCGGGGGTGGA
>JBEKXJ010000070.1:0-12545 GCA_049512215.1 Solirubrobacteraceae bacterium | reverse complement strand
AAGACTTCCTCTCGCTTCGGTGAACTGAGCCAATGGTCGACGTCGTCTACCTCGTGGAACGCAAGCAGCGTTGGCATCCCGCCTCATCTTTCCCACGGCGAAAAGCCGTGCGGTGTGGGTGTTGCGAGCGCGTAACCGTACCGTTTCTCGTGGCCTGGCCACGCTTGGGACGACAACGAAGTGCTCGGGCCCCGACGATGCGATCACGCCTGCGTCATCCGGCGCGAGAGTGTGCCGCGTCGGCGCCGATACGACTAGAGATCGTCCAACTCGACAGTCTCGATCGCGAAGGTGGCCGCGCCTGCTCGCGGTCGAAACGAGGACCGCGCGTCGCGGTCCCCTCAAGCATCGGCGGTCGGTCTGGGACCTGCGCTGCCCTGTAGGGTTTCGGTCGGATGAGCGGCACCACCACAGAGGAGCTTCGCGCGATCCAGGAGCCGTTGAAGCAGCGCTATCGCGATGAGCCTGCAGCGGCCCTCGTCACGCTCGAGGCCGACGGATCGTTGGATGACGGGGTGGCGTGCACGGTGAACACGGGACGAGCACTGGTGCAGGCCGGTCTCCATCCGGCGACCGGCGGCAGCGGATTGTTGGCCTGCTCGGGGGACATGCTGCTACAGGCGTTGGTCGCCTGTGCCGGAGTCACGATGCGCGCGGTCGCGACGTCTCTCGGTCTGGTCATCAGCGGCTCCGTCCACGCCGAGGGGGACCTCGACTTTCGCGGCACCTTGTCGGTTGATAAGGAGGCTTCGGTCGGCTTCACGGCGATCAGGCTGAACTTCACGCTCCAGACCGAGGCGGACGAGGAACAGCTGGCCACCCTGCTGCGCTTGACCGAGCGCTACTGCGTCGTCTTCCAGACACTCGCAGGTTCGCCCGCCCTGTCGGTGACGCGCTCGCTGGCTGATTGAGAGCAGCATGTGACGATCCCCACTCAGGGTGAGCTGCCGTCCTACCTGGCGACACCTGCGGGCGAGGGCCCCTGGCCGGGTGTCGTCGTCATCCACGACGCAATGGGAATGAGCCAAGACCTACGCAATCAGGCTGACTGGCTCGCGGGCGAGGGGTACCTCGCCGTAGCGCCGGACCTCTTCCATGGGAAAGGTCCGGTGGCCTGCATGATCTCGGTCATGCGCGACGTGCGCGCCGGACGGGGAAGGTCGTTCGACGAGATCGAGGCGGCACGCGTCTGGCTGGAGGCCCGGGAGGACTGCACGGGCAGGATCGGTGTGATCGGCTACTGCATGGGAGGGGGGTTCGCCTTGCTGCTCGTAGCCGATCGCGGGTTTACGGTCTCGAGCGTCAACTACGGCACCGCTCCGAAGGACGCCTACACGGCCAGATTCCTGAGAGGGGCTTGCCCGATCGTGGGAAGCTACGGCGGTAAGGATCGTGCACTGCGGGGGGCCGCCGATCGCCTCGACCGGGCATTGACGGTAGTCGGGGTCGAGCACGATGTCAAGGAGTACCCGGAGGCCGGGCACTCCTTTCTCAACGACCATGAAGGAGCTGGAGACAAGACGCCGCTCCCGTTCTCCGTCTTGGAGCCTGTCTTTGGAATACTCTCGCCAGGATCGGGCTACCACGAGGAATCTGCGCGCGATGCACGTCGGCGCATTCTGGCGTTCTTCGAAGCGCACTTGAAGCCGTAGAGGGGCGAGACCGCCCGGTACTGCCGGTCCCGGGTGGGGGCAAGACCGGCGACCGGTCGGGATCGCTCCGGCAAGGCCGCGGCGTTAGTCTGTTGCGATGCCCCGGAAGGGCTGCCCCCTCGCGACGAGACGCGACACAGAGGGCGGGGAGTCGCCGCAACTGTTCCTTGACGAGGACCAGCACCGACGCCGGGTCGGCTGCCGCTCCTGCCGCCGCAATGGGAGCCTGGCGGTGGTTCGCTTGACGTTGGAGAGTGAGACGGCGATCCAATGAAGCACCGGCCTCAGTGACGCCCAGTCCCGACAGCCGGCAGCGCAGAGACCTGCTCTCGCGATGTCTCGAGCATCCGACCCTCTGCTCGCGGCCGCCCTCGTTTGCGCGGAAAGCGAGTCTCCTAAGCTGGAAGCGACCGCGACCGCGTTGGACGAGCGGGAGCACTGACCCGAGCCGCCCCCGAGACTGCCGCATTGCGTCGCGTAAGCAGGCGTGAACCCTCCGTTGAGCCGACGCGCCGAGCATCAGCACCTTCCCGCCCGCTAGCTCGGGCGGCACGTTGCCCGAAGCGGCAAAGCTCCGAGTCTCTTCGATCGCTGCATCGACACTCCCAGGATCACTCTCGAACCGTGCCACGCGCACCCACACAGACAGCTCCCTTCGATCTCAGATTGGCGAGTCGGACTTCGCGAGCAAGTCGGCCACAGTGATGCCTCGGCGCCATTGCGAGCGTGCGGCGAACCCTATCCGACGCTTCCGCTCAGGACGACACGGCGGCGCCGGCGCCGACTACGTCATCACGATTGCTTAGCGCTGCGTAAGCGAGCGTGTGCGGCGTCGGCGCCGATACGACTGGAGCTCGTCCTGCGCAGGAGCGTGAATAGCACCCTTCGACGCGCTCGCATCCGTGCGGAAGGCGGCGCTGTTGGCCCGCCGGTCGGGTCTGCCCTACGAGGCAGCCGCGAGGAGGGGGTCCGAAATGGCGCGGTGATCTCCGCAACGAGTTCGTTGACATAGGCTCATACTCCATGCCTGCTCGACGTTCGATCCCTGAGTTCGACGAGACCCGGATCGAGCATCGGGTGATAGGGGGACGACCCGCCGTTGTCTACGAGGCGATTCGATACAGCGCTCCGAAGCGCGGGGATCGTCGCCGACTTCAGTGGCTAGCTCGCCGCAGGCTGGCCGGGCTCGTAGGCCTTTCCGTGGCTGCCTACGTACTCGTGGTACGCCCCCGGATGATGGATTGGGGCGCAACCGATGAGGAGCGGCGGACGCCGCTTCCGGGAGACGACATCGTCAACGACACCGTCCCACCCGGAATGGCGCGCCACACGCGTGCGGTGACGATCAACGCGCCGCCGGAGGCGGTGTGGCGGTGGCTGGTACAGATCGGCGATCGCCGCGCAGGCTTCTACAGTTACGACTGGGTTGAGCGGGCGACCGGGGTCGTGCACTACGTCGAGGGCGAGCACTCCGCCACCCGCATCCACCCCGAGCTGCAGAACATCCAGGTGGGTGACCGGATCGCCACTGGCTCAATCGGAACGCGCTTCCGAATCGACGCTCCAGTCACCCGCGTCGAACCTGGCCGCGCGCTCGTCATCGGAACGTGGGCGTTCGTGCTCGTGCCGATCCCCGGCGGTCGAACAAGGCTACTCGTGCGGGAGCCATATCCAGGGTGGATTCGCGTGGCAGTGCCGTCCCGGCTGAGCGTGCTACGGGCACTCGGCGGAGCGATCGACTACACGTTCGTCGACCCGCTGCATTTTGTGATGGAGCGAAAGATGATGCTGGGCCTCAAGCAGCGCGCTGAAGACGCCGGCACTCCGGAGAACCGCGCTACCACTGCCGCTTAGCCGTGGGAGCAGTCGCTATGACCTTGCGAAGAAGACTGTCGAGTTGGACGACTTGGAACAGTGAGGGAGGCCTTCCGCAAGGCTCCTGGTTTCATCGGCTAGCAGGACGCTCGCTTCAGCCCGAGAATGCGAGCACCCGAGCGTCAGCCGCCGCGCGACCGCCTTGGACGAGAGCGAGGGCGCGACGCTCGGCCGCATGGGGTCGTGCTTCCGTCTCTGCGCGAGCATCCTGGCGCGGCTCACAACTGGGGCGCGCTCGCGAGCCCTTGAGCCGCCCAGGGGCGTGCTGGGGGTTCGGATAGCCGCGACCTGGTAACAGGACTCGAGGCGTGGGGGATGTCCGGTTGTGGATCACTGATCGCTGGGGCTGTGGGTGCTAGGCCGGCTGGTAGGTCACGATGATCACTCCGGTGGTGGTGGGGGTGCTGCTTAGGAGTCGCAGCTTGGCGACGTGGTCGTCGTGCTCGAACAGGCGCTGGCCGCAGCCGAGCACCAGCGGGTAGATCATCAGCAGGTATTCGTCGATGAGCCCGTGGGGCAACAGCGAGCGGATCAGCTGGCCGCTACCCATGATCACGAGGTCACCGGCCGAGTTCTGCTTCAGCTTGGCCCGTGGGGCGCACCCGATCGTCACGCTACGCGCGCGTAGGGCAAAGCGGAGCAAGCCGCCCGCTCGGCTCGACCACGTGATTCCCTGCCGGCGTCGGAGGGGACGCGGCTGATCGAGTTTGTGCGCCCCACGGGCTACACCAAACCAAAGAGGGGAAGCGATTCAGCTCGTGCTTCGATTCGTGTGGCTCATGTTGCCAGCGTCCTGGTCAGCCACAGCAGCGTTGCGAGCGCCACCCACGTCAGCGACGCGATCGAGGAGTGCAGCACCTCGGTGGCAGTGCTGTCGCTCACCCCAACGATGACGAAGCCGATACCTGCCAGGACGAAATAGAGGATGACCACCACGACCGCCGCCCACTTGATTGGCGCCGCGCCCGCCCGATCACGGCGACTGCGGAACAGCACCCACAGGGCGAGCACGAGTAGCGCCCCCGCCCAAACACGGTGGATGAGAGCGATAACGACCTGGTGGTTCAAGGAGGGGAACAGGGATCCGTTGCATAGCGGGAACCCATGACCGCATGCGCTGTCGGAGCCCGCGTTCGCCAGGGTCGAGCCTGCCAGCAGCAGGCCAAAGCTGAGCGCAACGAACCATCCGATCAGTCGTGAGAACGAGTCGCGCGGTGCCGGTTCAGCGGCCGGGAAGGCGAGTCGTACGGCGACGAGCGTGGTCGACCCCACCAGGAGCGCTGCCCCGCCGTAGTGGGCGACGACCGTCCAGGCGACGTTGCTAAGCAACACCGTCACGCCGCCCAGGACAACCTGGAGCGCGAGCAGCGCGAGCATCCAAACCACAGGGCGAGTCAGCCGACGCTCTTGGCGGTAGTCGCGGAACACCATCAGTGCCAAGCCGACCACACCGACGACGAGCACCGTTGCGACCCAGCGATGGAACTCCTCGACCAGGGCGTGGTGGCCACCTGCGACGAGTTGGCCGTGGCACGCAGGCCAATCGGGACAGCCAAGCCCGGATTCGGACGCACGCACGAACGCGCCGATGGTCATCAGGGCCCACCCGAGCAGCGCCATCGCTGCCGCCCAGGCCGCAAGCTGGCGTCGCGTCACACGATCGAGCTGTGCACTGCCCCAGCGTGCAGCCGCGGCGGCGGCATTGGCCTTGGAGGTCGGTGAGGCCTCGCTCATCATTGGCTCAGCTCTGTCATGAGTTGCCGCAGGCGGGCTGCTTTCCAGACGGGTTGGCGTGTGTTTCTCAGGCTCTTGAGAGCGCACGAAGCTAGGGCAGGTCCGCCAGGATCTCCGCGAGGGGCTTGCGGAGCCCCGTGATGAATGGCAGCTCGTTCTTGGTGTAGAGGCGCGCCTCTGCAGCCCGTAGGTGGCGGATCAGGTCGACGATCCGCACCAGGTCGTCTGCCTCGAAGGCGAGCAGCCACTCATAGTCGCCGAGCCCGAAGGCGCTCACTGTGTTGGCCCGGACGTCGGGATACTCGCGGCCCATTCGACCGTGCTCGATGAGCAGCTCGCGGCGGCGGTCAGGATCCAGGAGGTACCACTCGGGCGTCCGCACGAACGGATAGGCACACAGCCACCGGCGTGGCGCCTCACCGGCGAAGAACGCGGGCACGTGGGCCTTGGAGAACTCGGCCTCACGGTGCACTCCGATCGCCTGCCAGAAGGGTTCCAGGATGCTGCCCAGCTGCGTGCGACGCAGCGCCGCCTGCGCCGCCTGCAGCGCCTCGGCGGATGGGCCGGCCAGCCAGAGCAGCAGGTCGCAGTCGGCGCGCAGGCCGCTCGTGGAGTAGGCGCCGCGAATCGCCACGCCCGCGCATTCGGTGAGAGCTTGCTCGGCCTCCGCAGCCAGGTCGGCGCGCGGCCGGCCGGCGAGTGCCTCGGAGATGCTAAAGGCGGCATAGGCAGTGCAGACGAGGCCTGCGGGGAAACCGACGGTCGTCTCGGTCTGCTCGCGGGGAATCACGGTGGACATGGCTTGGGCTCCTCTCGTCGGGCTCACTTGGAAATCAGGGCTGGGCTCGACGCGGCCCGCTGCTCGACGCTGTCCGACCCCCGCAGCGCGGCGAGAACACGATCGGCTGCCGACTGGCCGTCACGGATGCAGGCCGCCACGCCGACGCCTCGGTACGCCGCGCCGCACAGACTCACCGTCGGGACCCCGCGCAGCGCAGCGTCGATGCGAGCGATGCGCTCGAGGTGCCCGACGGTGTACTGCGGCAGCGCGCGCTCGAAGCGGAACACCCTCTCCTCGAGCGGCGCCGTACGGAGGTTCATGGCCTGCGCGAGGTCTGCGCGTACCGCTGCGAGCAGCTGCTCGTCGTCGAGGTCGAGTGCCTTGCGGTTCGCCGCGTGGCCCGCGGAGCACTTCAGCAGCACCGTGTCGCCGGCTAGGTGCGCCCACTTCGCGGAGGACCAGGTGCATGCGGTGATCGTGCGCCCGCGGCCGCGCGCGACGAGGAAGCCGCTCCCGGCCAGCCGGTGGCCGAACGCCTCGACTGGATAGGAGAGCGCGATCGTCGCCACTGACGCGTAGGGGATCCCCTCGAGCTCCCCGGCCGCCGCCGGGCAGGCCTGGGCGAGGATGGTCGCCGCGACGAAGGCGGGCACGGCCAGGATCACCTGGTCGGCGCTGAGGGTCTCTTCGCCGGCCAGCGTCAGGCGCGCGCCGCCGCCGGGCAGCGGCTCGAGGCTCTGCAGCGCGGCGCGCGTCCGGCACTCGACGCCGGTCAGGCGCTCGCGCAGCGTGCGCACCAACTCCTCAAGGCCGTCGCTGAGGGTCAGGAAGGTCGGCCCCGCCGGCGTCAGCAGCGACCCTCCTGAGAGTGCGCGCAGTCCGCGCACGAGGCTCCGCCGCTCCCGCAGGGCGGCCACGAGCTGGGGCGCGGCCGCGCGCGCGCTCAGCTCGTCGCAGCTCCCCGCGTGGATGCCCCCAAGCAGCGGGTCGATCAGCCGCTCGAGCACCTGATCGCCCAGACGACGACGCACGAGCGATCCGATCGAGACGTCGCGTGTCGGCCGGCGAGCGGGCACGATCAGGTCGAGACCGGCGCGGGCGAGGCCGGCGGGCGAGAGGATGCCGGAGCCAATCAGGGCCTGCGAGCCGTCGGGCACGCCTGCCATCAGCCGTGGCGGCAGAGGGCGCAGGCGGTCGGTCCACACGTAGGGCTGGTCGCTGGCGGGCGCCACCAAGTCGTGCTCGAGCCCTAGCTCATGGCAGAGCTCGAGCCCTGCGGGGGCGCGCGCCAGCAGGGCCTCGGCCCCCACGTCGAGCGGGCGTCCGGCGAAGTCCTCGGTGCGGATCTTGCCACCGAGGCGCTCGTCGGCCTCCAGCAGCGTGATTCGCGGGCCGGCTGAGCTCGTGCCGTCGGCCCCTGATTGCGCGCCGGCCAGGCGGTGGGCGGCAGCGAGGCCGGCGATCCCGCCTCCGACGATCACGACCTGGCGACCCTGACTCATTACCGTGATGACCTTGGGGTCATGCCGCGGCCGCGTCCTGGGCAAGATGGTCGAGGACGACGCGCGCGAGGGCACGCAACAAGCGCGGGTCGGCGTTGGGCGAGGCGGTTCGGGCGAACGCGATCCCAAGTGCCTGCGCGCGGGCACTGGCCTCGATGTCCAAGTCGTAGAGAACCTCGAGGTGATCGGCGACGAAACCAGCAGGGCACACCACCACGGCGGAGGCGCCCGCGGCGGCCAGCTCGCCCAGCGCCTCGAGGACATCCGGGCCGAGCCAGGGCTCGGGCGTGCGCCCCGCACTCTGCCAGGCGACCGACCAGCGTTCCAGCCCGGCACGCGCCGCCACTGCGGCGGCGGTCTCGCGCAGTTGCGCAGGGTACGGATCGTCTTCATCGAGGATCCGCCGGGGGAGGCTGTGGGCGGTGAACAGGACGTGCGCTCGGGCGCCTGCCTCCGCGGGCAGTGCTCGCAGCGCATCGTTGAGCGCCGCCGAAAGGAAGTCGAGATAACCGGGTGCCAAATGCCAGGAGCGCACGACCGAGACCGCGGGCTGTCCGGGCGCGGCAGCCGCCGCGGCCCGCGCCCGCTCGGCGTACTCGCCGACGCTCAGGTGCGAGTAGTGCGGTGCGAGTACCAGCCCGAGGATCTGGCGCGCGCCGGCGGCTGCCAGGTCGGCGACGGTGTCCTCGATGAAGGGCGCCGCGTGCTTCATTCCCAGCGCGACCGGGACGTCCGGGTGACCCGCTTCGGCCAGTGCGCGCTCGAGGCCCGCCACCTGCGCGCCCGTGAGCTCCAGAAGCGGGGAGTGCCCGCCAATCGCCTCGTAGCGCCGGCGCAGCTCGCCGAGTAGCTCGGGAGTGGGCGGCCGCCCCCGGCGGATGTGGGTGTAGTAGGCCTCGAGCTCCTCGGGCCCCGCCGGGGTCCCGTAGGCCATGACCAGCACAGCCGTTCCCTTCACGCGTTCAGCCCTCGACGCCGCGCACGATGAGCGTGCACGAGTTCGACGACATGCGTCAGCGAGCCGGGGTCGGTCTCGGGCAGGACCCCGTGGCCCAGGTTGAACACGTATCCACGTCCGGGCGCCCGGGCGAGCACCTCGGCGACCTCCGCCTCCAGCACCGGACGCGGCGCCAGGCAGGCGACCGGATCGAGGTTGCCCTGCAGGGCAACCCCGGGGGGCAGGCGCGAGCGGCCCTCGTCTAGCGGCACGCGCCAGTCGAGCCCCACGGCGTCCGGGCCGGCCGAGGCGATCGGCTCGAGCAGGTGGCCCGTACCCAGGCCGAAGTAGATGCGCGGCACCCCGAGGGCGGCGAGCCCGTCGAACAGACGCCGCACGACCGGCAGCACGTGCGTCTTGTACTGGCGCGCTGACAGCGACCCAATCCAGCTGTCGAATACCTGCACCGCCTGCGCTCCGGCCTGCACCTGCGCGACGAGCGAGGCCAGCGCGATGTCGGCCAGGCGGTCGAGCAGTGCGCGCCAGGTGGCGGGGTCGGCGAGCATCATGGCCTTGGCGCGGGCCTGCGTCTTGGACGGGCCGCCCTCAACCAGGTAGCTGGCGAGTGTGAAGGGCCCGCCGGCGAAGCCGATCAGTGGCACGCTCAGCTCCGAGCAGGCCAGACGCACGGCCTCCCCCAGCCACGGCGCGTCGGCGGCTGGCTCGAACGGGCGCAGCCGCCGCAGATCGCGTGAGGTGCGCACCGGCGTGGCGATCACGGGGCCGACACCGGGACGAATGTCGACATCCACGCCGATCGCCTCGAGCGGCGTCACGATGTCCGAGAACAGGATCGCGGCGTCGACGCCGTGGCGGCGCACGGGCTGTAGCGTGACCTCGGCCGCGAGCTCTGGCGAGTGCGTGATCTCCATCAGCGTCGCGCGCTTGCGGACGGCGCGATACTCCGGCAGCGAACGCCCTGCCTGGCGCATGAACCAGACGGGGATGTACTCCACCGGCTCCCCGCGCAGGGCGCGAATCAGCGGCGAATCCAAGAGGCCGGGGTCGTCGCCCACGGCCGCAGTCGCAAGCGTCCCGCTCGGCACGGCGTCAACCGTAAGAGCGCGCGCGAGCATCCATAAGCGGGAAAGCCACGCACGGGCGGGCATTCGCTACGGAGCGCCTCTCAGTAGTCCCTACTGAGAGGCGCGGCTCATCGCCGAGCGCGCAATGGATTACGAGTGGTCCGACGGGGTCGCCGGCGAGCTCGCCGGCGCGATCTTCGCGAACCTACCGTGGGTGGTGACGGGCAGCCAGCGCCGGGTTCGAGGCCAGGAGTCGCGGCGGCGAGACCCTGTCGCCACGCGCACAACGATTGCCCCGGCCAAGCTCTGTTAGTGAGCGCCATGCTTGATCATCGTCAGCTTTATCGTTTGCCGTGGTCGTTGCCTGATAACGCGATTGCTTGGCTGGAGCCGACGAAGAAGTGCAATTTGGCGTGTTTGGGTTGTTATCGGGAGAATGATCCGCGGGGGCATAAGACGCTTGCTGAGGTTCGTCACGATCTTGACGTGTTCAAGCGTTTTCGCACGGTGGATGGTGTGTCGATCGCGGGCGGCGATCCGCTTGTGCATCCGGGGATCGTCGAGATTGTGCGGATGGTCGCGGGGGATGGTTTGAAGCCGATTGTCAATACCAATGGTTTGGCGCTCACTGAGGAGTTGTTGGGTGAGTTGAAGGGTGCTGGCTTGGCTGGTTTCACGTTTCACATCGACTCTAAGCAGGGCCGTCCGCGTTGGAAGGATGCGGATGAGGTCGAGTTGTGCGAGTTGCGTCAGTATTACGCGGAGATGGTGGCTGCGGCGGGGGGGATGGGTTGTTCGTTCAACGCGACGGTTTATGAGGACACGTTGCGGTTTGTGCCCGACATTGTGCAGTGGGCGCAGCGCAATATCGAGATTGTCCATACGGTCGTGTTCATTGCGTTCCGCGCAGGCGTCGTTGGAAACGACTTTGACCATTATGTGCGGGGAGAGCCGGTCGATTTCTCGGCGGTGCCTTATGCCACCACGGACCAGACTCCGCATGAGCTTCAATCGACCGACATTGTGGCCGAGATCCGCGGGCGCTTCCCCGATTTTGCTCCTGCCGCATACCTCAACGGGACCGAGCGGCCCGATAGCTTCAAGTGGCTGCTCGCGGGTCGTCTGGGCACGAGGGAGCGGGTCTATGGATACGTTGGGGCGCGCTCGATGGAGCTTGCGCAGAGCTTCCACCATCTTGTGAGAGGGAGGTATCTTGCTTATACGGGGCCGCGGACGCTGGGTCATGGCAGGGCGATGCTGCTGTTGTCCGCGCTCGACCCGCGTTTGCGGACGATCGCCCGCCGCTGGCTGGCGGCGGGTGGGCGCAGGCCTTGGCGCCTGCTGGAGCGGCTTCGTTTCCGGACGGCAGAACATGTGCGATGGCTGCCCCGACATGACGGTGTGGAACGACCGCCTCGTGTGGTCGTGCAGATTGGAGGAGCCCGAGCGCTTCGGGGACTTCGTGCAGATGGTGCCCAAGAGCGGCTGATGGATCGGCCAGCGCCAGCGTTCTCCTTGACCGACGCGTCCTCGTCGAGCCTTCGCCCCGACGCGCAAGCTGCACGTGCGTCGCGCGATGAGAGGCTCAGCATGGTCGACTTCGACCTCGCACCGTTCACAATCGCGTGGGAGATCACGCGCGCATGCGCCTATGCCTGCGTCCATTGTCGTGCCGATGCGCAGCCCCGGCGCGACCCGCGTGAGCTCGACACGATCGAGGGCAAGCGTCTCATCGATCGGCTCGCTGGCTTCGGGCGTCCCATTCTCGTCCTCACAGGCGGCGATCCGTTGATGCGGCGCGACCTCTACGAGCTCGCGCGTTATGGGGACGAACGTGGGCTGCGAGTCTCGCTGACGCCCACGGCTACTGCGCTTGCGACGCGAACACGGATGCGCCAGGCGTGCGCCGCGGGCGTGCGGCGAGTTGCCTTCAGCCTGGACGGCGCCGACGCTTCAGTCCACGATCGATTCAGGGGCTATGAGGGCTCGTTCGAGCGGACGGTGACGGGCATCGACAACGCGCGGGCTGAGGGCATGCCGCTCCAGATCAACACGACGGTGTGCGCCCACAACGTCGGGGAGCTCGAGCGGCTCATCCCGTTGCTCGAGCAGTGGGCTGTCGTTCAGTGGTCGGTCTTCTTCCTCGTGCCGGTCGGTCGTGGCAGGACGCTGCCGATGCTGACCGCAGAGCAGCACGAGGAGGTACTCGGCTGGCTGTGCGAGCTCGGGGAGTCGGGCTCGTTTGACGTCAAGGCGACCGCGGCGCCACAGTTTCGGCGGATCGTGCGCCAGCGATCCTCCCGCGTTGCTGGTGCTGGATTCCGCTTTGCCGACGGGCTGGACCGCCCCGGTCCTGCCAAAGGTGTGAACGATGCGCGCGGGTTCATGTTCATCTCACACGTGGGCGAGGTGATGCCCTCTGGTTTCCTGCCCCTGGCCGTTGGAAACGTGCGGGAGGACGACCCCGTCGGTCTGTACCGGGAGTCGCCGCTGTTTCGCGAGTTGCGTGACCCGGAGGCGCTGAAGGGCAAGTGTGGGCGCTGCGAGTTCCGTGAGGTATGCGGCGGCAGCCGGGCACGCGCATTCGCCGTCACCGGAGACCACCTGGCCTCCGATCCCAGCTGTCCGTACTTGCCAGGACCAGCGCTGAGCGTGAGCCCTCCGATCCAGCAGAGCCTGACCCCACCGTTGGGAACGATGGAAGACCGCTCACCGTCCTAGAAGCGGTGCTCGCGACCCTGCGCCTGGCGCGGATCCACTAGACCGCCTGGGACTGCAACGGCGCCGCGCGTTCCTTCGACCCCGCCAGCGGGGAGGAGCATGCGTTCGAACACCCCCGAGTGCAGCACAACGCACTTGACCGGACCCCGTTCATGGGTCCACCCGTTGTGAGAGTCGGTGGGTGTTGTTCTGTTGCAGGGTAGGGGTGTCGCCGTCTCGCGGAGTGAGCCCGTAGGGCGAACGTAGAGAGACGGCGAG
>JBEKXJ010000069.1:0-10629 GCA_049512215.1 Solirubrobacteraceae bacterium | reverse complement strand
CCCCCCCCACGCCGGTGCTAGGGGAACGAGAGGGTTAGAAACGCCGCCGAGCTTGGAGCGCCCCTCTGCTTGGGCAGGAAGCCCACGCGCAGGTGGACACGCAGGGGGCGGCCCCTGCTGCGCCCGCGGCCCGAGAGCGGGACCTTGAGCGTCGCGGCGTTCTGGGCGCTGCCGAGATACCGGTAGACGGTGCCCAGGTTCGCGCCGCTACCGCTGATGCGTCCCGCGGCGAACGTCTGGACCGTGATGTAGGCGATGTTCCCGATCACCTTGTGGCCCGCGATCCTCACACCGCAGCCGGCTACACGGATCCTCGTGTTGTGCTTGACCGTGAGCCCGTTCTGGCCCGTGATCGTCGTCGGCATCACGAGCGGGGTCGCACAGAGGTTCCCGTTCGCTGCGAGCGCCGAGTGAGGGCCGATCGGCAGGTTCACGGTGATGCTCGAGACCGGCACATCCGGGGTGGCCGCGAAGTTCGTCGTCGTGATCCCGTGCTTGATTTTCGTGTTGCCCACGAGGATCACGCGCACGCCGCCCGTTTCAAGGACGAGGTCGAGATCGGGGAACGCGGCCCCGCCGTGCGAGACCAGGTAGGCCGGCCCGGTCAATTTGCCGGGCAGCACCGGGGTGTTTGCCCTGGCGCCGCCGACCCGCGAGCCCGCCGGGCAGTCGTAGGGGTTCGCCGCGAACGTGGCTTCCGGGCAGGCTTTCTGCAGCGTCGTCAGGCGCGAGGGGAGCTGCTTCGGCAGCTGGAGGAGCAACGAGGAGATGTTCGCCTGGTTTGCCCCCTGATTGATCGTCGTTTCAAGGCTCGCCCCGTGCGCTTTCGAGGTCCTCGCGCTGGTGGCAGCCTTGAACGAGGGCTTGAACGGGAGCGCGCTGCAGTTGCCGACCTGGAACGGAGTCGAGAGGTTCTGCGTCGCGCCTGTGCTCGAGCCGGGCGTGAAGCCGCTCACGGTCGATTCGGTGGCGAGCAACCCACAGTTTGTCGGGTTGCTCATGAAGCCCTGCCGGTTGATCGAGACGCTGATGTTCTTCAACCTGAGCGGCACCCCCTTGACGATCCTCGGCAGGACGGCCGTCACGATCACCCTCGCAGTGCTCGGGTCGGTGCTGATCGACGCTCGCGTGATCACGTTGCCGAGATTGAAGGGGCCCGCTACCGCGGGCACGACGATCGAGAGCCCGTAGGGCGCGCCGTTGTAGGGCCCGGTCAGGTAGACAGAGCCGCTCAACGAGTAGGGGGTCGGCCCCGATCCGGCCCAGACGACAGCGGTGCCGATCTGGCTCGCTGAGGTGCATGTGCCGGCTTCGGCTTCGGCTGACCCGCAGAGGACGACCGAGGGGATCAGCCCGACGAGGCCCGCTGGCAGCACCACTCTCACCTGCGAGAGATACTGCTGGCCGTCCCCGCGAGCGAGGTTGAAGGTGAACGAGGTCTTCGCGCCGGCGTTCGGGGACTGGTTCTGTGTGCTCTGGCTGAGCGTGAACGGCAACGGTGATGGACAGGCCCCTTTTTCGTTGTTGCTGTCGACGACGAAGCTGCTCATAGGCGTCTGCGCGGGCGTCCCGGTGAACGGCGTGAGGCTCGTTTCGGTCGTGGCCGTCCCGCAGGCGAGTGGGTTGGCCAGGGGCGCGAGCGCACCACCGGTGAATTTCAGCTTCAGGTTGCTGAATGGCTGTTCAGGGTTTTCCGAGAACGTCGCGGTCAGGCGCCCCGTCGCTTCGTTCGGGAGGACCGAGCCTTGCAGGCGCACGGAGACTCCATAGCTTTCCGACTCGGCGTCGAGGTAAACCGTGTACGGCGGCCCGGTGATCGGACCCGATTCGGGTCCGCCGAGATAGACGTTCCCTCCCAGCGAGCCTGCCGGGAGACCGGGGACTTCCATCGTGACTTCACCGATCTTGGACCCTCCCGGACACGCGACACCCGCCACGGTGCTGTGGATCCTGGCCTGCGCCGGCGTGCAGGCTTCCAAGCCATGGGCAGCTGAGGGGTTGAGGGTCATCCCTTCCGGCAGGGTCACGCTGGCGGTCCTGAGCTGCGCGGAGTCGAGTTCTTTGGCGTTGGGATTGTGGGGAAGACCCAGTTCCGCCGTCACGCCGTCTGGCTGGTCGAGCTGCGTCGTTCCGGGCGCGAGCGAGAAGGTGGGCGCGAAGGGAACGCTGCTGTTGCATCCTTCAGTCCCTACCGGGGTCGTGTACTTTTCGCTCGCGGATTCCTTTTCGTAGGATTCGACATGCAGGGTAGTCGTGGTTTGGGGGCCCGTACCGGAGCAGTTGCTGGGATTGGTGAGGAATCCGCCCGTGCCGATGTCGCCGTCGAAAACCAGGCGGGACTTCAGCAGCCCTGGCGTGACGTTCTTGACTTCAAAAATATCGTGGTAGTCGCTCGGCCATTCCACGTGTCCTTCGATGAAGATGTGGCCGAAGGCTCCCGCGGCGACTTGGAGCGCCACGCCGAAGTAGGACGAGAAGCCGGTGGGCTGTTCGAGGTTATAAACCTTTCCCAGCAGCCGCTCGTCCGCCCGCACACCTGGAGAGACTTCGAGCACGGCTTCGACTTCGTTTTCGCCGATCACCGTGCTTTCCGAGCCGGTTTCCGCACATTCGGGGGCCGCAAAGAGGTGTTTGACCGGTTCTACTTCTTTTGCCGTGAACTTTGCCAGCGAGCACTTCGCGACGGCCTGGGGATTTGTGCTTACGCCGGGGGCGACGTCGATGCGGAAGCTCTTGAGATTCCCTTCGGGGGCAAACACTCCCGGTTCGATTTCAGCCCGGTGGAGTTTGAATTCGGTGATGCCGTAGGGCGGGTGGCCGGCCGCCTGGGTGTAGGCCTGCGAGGTCACGTTGCCCGCTTCGCATGCGGCTTTGCAGTTCGCGGCGAAGAGGCCTTCTACGCCGAACGCGGCCTGGGCCGCGGGCGCTGAGGCCCCGGCGATCGCGCACACGAACAACACAAGTAGCGAACGGCGAACGTGAGACCTCATGCCAACCTCCCTATCGGACCCAAGCATCGATACCCCTAGTGGACTCCTGCTACCCCCGAAAGTTGCGCCCGTTCTCGTCGGCGGACGAATGGCGGTCGTGTGTCGGGCGCGCAAAGCTCTAATTAGACCTCTCGGCCCGATGTCCTCTCGCCGCGAGGCCTCGCAGGCTTGCCCTCAGGCAGGCGGAGGGCCGGCGCGGGAGCCGACCGCAGGGCCAGAGGCTGAACCGACGGCGGGGGGTCCGGGTGGCGAACCGTCGCCGGCGCCAGCAGCGGCGCGGACCTCCTCGCCGGACGCAGAGGGCAGCGTTGGGCCGAAGCTGACCCGCAACAGTGCTCCGCCGCCGTCGGCGTTCTCTGCCTCGGCGAAGCCGCCGCAGGCCTCGGCCGCCTGACGGACGATCGCGAGACCCAGGCCCGAGCCCGGCAGCCTGCGCGCGCTGTCTGCGCGGTAGAAGCGGTCGAACACAAACGGCAGATCGGGCTCCCTGAAGCCGGGACCGTGATCGCGGACGGTCAGCACCCCATCCTTCAGAGCGACCTCGACCGTTCCCTCGGCGGGGCTCCACAGGCGTGCGTTCTCGAGCAGGTTCGACACGGCGCGGTTGATGCGTTCTGGCTGACCGCTGACGATCGTCTCCTCGAGGTCCAGCTCAAGGCGCAGGTCACCCCTTCGCTGCGTGCGCTGCACGGCAGCCTCGACGACCTCATCCAGGCGCACTTCGTCCGGGGAGCTGTCCGGGGCAGCGCCGCGCGCGAGCTCCACCACGTCGCCCACGAGCGCCGTCAGCTCGTCGAGCTCCTCCACGATGTCCTCGCGCAGGCCCCGCTGCTCCTCCGCCGGCAGCCGTTCGGCCTCCCCGAGGATCTGGACGTTCGCCCGTAGCGAGGAGATCGGCGTGCGCAGCTCGTGGCTCGCATCGGCGATCAGGTGACGCTGAGCTTCCACAGAGCGCTCGAGCGCGTCGAGCGTGTGGTTGAAGCTTTCCGCGAGCCGCGCGAGCTCGTCGCGTCCCTCGACCTCGAGCCGCCGCGAAAGGTCGAGTTTCCCGCTCAGCGTCTCGGTGCGCCGGGTGAAGCGAGCCACCGGCGCGAGCGCCGTTCGCGCCACCAGCGTTCCCAGTATCGCCGCGAGCACGATCCCGCCCCCGCCGATCAGCGCGAGGATCAAGAGCAGCCTCCTCAGCTCGTGCTCAACCTCGGTCAGAGGACGGGCGATCATCAACGCGCCGCCCGCCCCGGTGCCGATCGTGAGCACGCGCAGCTCGGTCCCCTTCACGCTCGTTTCGGTAAGGCTGCTCCCGCGGCCACGCGCGGCGATGGAGTGGTCAAGCGCCGTGACGGGTATCTCCGTCGGGGCGATGCCCTGACCGCTGGGCACGTCGACGGTTCCCTTGGGAGATATGAACTGGACGTAGCCCGAGGCGGCCCCGAACGGTGCGGGCTCGATCCTCCCGGGAAAGCGGCGGGCGCCGCTGTTTGCCTGCCCCGCTGGGATCGGGCCGTGAGCCGGCGGGACGTTGCCCCCGCCGCCTCTTTCGTTCGCGGCCGTGCCCCGCCCGCCAGCCCCCTGAAAGAGCGGCAGCCTCGTGAGATCCCGCGCGCGAGCGCGCAGGGCGCTGTCGATTTCCCCGCGCAGATCTGAGCGCACCGCCACGTAGAGCCCGATCGCCGCGACGAGCACCGCGAGCGCCACGGACAGGCTCGCGACCGCGGCGATGCGACTGCGCAGCGTCATTCCCCACGAGCCCCGGGCCCTGCGGCCCGGGCTCTGCTCTGCGGAGGAACCCTGATCACCGACGCGCATCAGACCCGCTCACGGCTCACGCATGACATATCCGACCCCGCGAACCGTGTGGATCAGCTGGCGCGCGCCGGCGTCCTCGAGCTTACGGCGCAGGTATCCGACATAGACCCGCAGCGAGTTCGAGGTCGGTCCGAAGTCATAGCCCCACACGCGATCGTAGATGAGGCTGTGCGGCAGCACGCGCCGCGGGTTGCGTATCAGGAGCTCGAGCAGTTGGTACTCGGTCCGGGTGAGCTCGACGAACGTGTCGTTGACCTGAGCCCCGTGACGCGCGGGGTCGAGCCGGACCTCGGCGAACGACATCGTTTCGGTGTCCGTATCCGGGTTCGCCCGGCGCAGCAGCGCGCGTAGGCGCGCCTTCAGCTCGCCTACGTCAAACGGCTTGACGAGGTAGTCATCAGCGCCGACATCGAGGCCATTGATGCGATCTGACACGGCATCCCGGGCGGTGACGATCAGGATCGGCACGCGATTGCCGAGCCGGCGTACTCTGCGACATACCTCAAGGCCGTCGATCCCCGGCAGCCCCACATCGAGCACCACGGCGTCGGGCATCGACTGCGCGATCATCTCGAGGGCCTGCTCTCCCTCCTCGGCGCTCTCCACCTCATACCCGGCCAACGTCAGCACTCGGCGCAGAGCTTCGCGCACCGCGCGATCGTCATCGACGACAAGGATCTTCATGACGTTGATTGTTACGCGCCCGCGCTCATGAGCGCCTGTGCGCGACCCTGGCAGTCGTAGAGGGCGCTAGCCGAACTCGGGGCGCCTGTGCCGGTGCTCGTCGAGGTGCCCGTCGAGCCCGTCACACGCCGGCAGGCCTTCGCGACCGCTGACATGGCCGCCCTTGGGCCGGCGCGGGTGTCACCCGGCAGGCCCGGACCGGCTCCGGCTCCGCTCTGTTCGGCCAGCACCCAGCGAATCCCGCCCGAGCGCACCCGCTGCGCGAGCCATGAGACGCTGACGTCGCTCTCACGGCCGGAGAACCCGCCGATCCCCGCCGCGTCGGCGTTCTGCCCGATGATCGCCGCGGCCGCGCTCGACTGGCTGGAAACGGCGATTGTGCCTCCGCCGTGCTGGTTGACATAGCTGAGAACCTCGGTGAGCTCACCGCCGCCGCCGAACGGCCCACCCCCGGCACCGGGGCCGCCTCGGAAGCCACGGGCGCCGTGGCCGCCCAGGCCGGGGAGCGCGCCCTCCGGTGGCGCGCTGCCGCCGCGAACTGCCGCGCCGGGAAAGCCGCCCGCGCCAGATGGTGGGACGCCTTCCCCGGACGCTGAACCGTCGGGCTGGGCGCCGAACAGCGGCCGGCCGGCTGCGAGCCCGCCTGCGCCCGCGGGCCTGCCACCTCTACGAGCGGCGAATCCCGCAAATCCGCCGAACGGCCCACCACCCCCCGCTTCCTCGATCGAGGCCGGCCCACCCGCAGGGAAGGTGCCGCTGGTCGCGTGCCCCAGGGTCTCGAACGCCCACACCGAAGGGGCCGCCAGCAGGGCGGCGAGCGCGACGGCGACGGCCGCCATGCGCACGCCTCGCGCGCTGAAGCCCACAAGCGCGAGCACCGCAAGGACCCCCGCCACGATCAGCACCGGCGCAAGCCACGTCAGCTGGCCCGGATAATCGCCGCGGACGATGATCTCTGAAACCACGCCCGCAACGACCGCGAGCGGGCCGAAGATCCGCGCGTGCAGGCCGCCGCCGAGCATCTGAGCGGCCCCGGCACCAACCAGCGCGGCTATGAACGGAGCGAGCAGCGAGACGTAGTAGGGATGGAAGATCCCGCCGGCCGCGCTGAAAAGGACCGCGGTCACGAGGAAGCTGCCGCCGACCGCGATCAGCCACCCGCTGCGCGGATCGGCGCGCCTGAGTCGACTCGCTGCGAGCATGCCGAGGCCGCTGAGCACCGCGAAACCGAGCAACCAGCCGGCCTGTCCGCCGAGTGCCGCGTTGAGCAGGCGCAGCGGCCCGGGCGTTCCTCCGAACATGATTCCGCCCCCGCCGCCGGGCCCCCCGGCCTGGCCTTCGATGCGCCCCAGCCCGTTGTAGCCGAAGATCAGCGAGAGGACGCTGTTGTCGCTGGTACCCGAGACCCAGGGACGGTCCGCGGCGGGCGTAAGTTCGACCAGCGCCGGCCAGGCGCCGCCGACGAGAACCATCGCCGCCCCGCCCGCTAGGAGCTGGCGTAGCGCGTGCCAACGCCCGCGCGCGGCCGGGGCGATCCAGAGCCAGGCCGCGGCGATGCCCGGGAGGACCGTCAGCGCGACCCCCATCTTCGTCTCAAAGCCCAACCCGACACATATGCCCGAGAGAACGAGCCAGCGCGTGCGCCCATCCTCGAGCGCCCGCAGCGCGCACCACAGTGCGGCGACGCAGCAGAGGACCAGCAGCGCATCGGGATTGTTGTGTCGCGAGATCGCGACCGTGATCGGGGTCACCGCAAGCGCGAGCCCCGCGAAGAACCCGCCGAGACGCCCGAAGCGACGGCGGACGAGGTCGTAGACGAGCGCGACGCTCGCCATCCCCATCAACGCCTGCGGCACGAGGACGCTGAGCGGTTGATAGCCGAAGATCCTCACCGACAGCGACTGCACCCACAGTGCGAGCGGCGGCTTGTCGACCGTCATCACCCCGCTCGGGTCCATCGAGGCGAACAGGAAGTTGTGCCAGCTCGAGCTCACCGAGCGCACCGCCGCGCTGTAGTAGTCGTTCGCCCATCCGTTCCTGCTCAGCGCCCACAGGTTCAGGAACCCTGCGATCGCGAGCAGCAAGACGAGCTCTCCCCGCAGCCGCCGCCGTGCCCGACCCTTGCCTGCGCGCTCGGGCCGATCCGTGCCCGCGGCCGTGCTGAGGGGCGCTGGGAGCTTCGCCTGATGCGCGCGTCGAGGGGTCTCGAGCAGGAAGTTCACCCGGCAAGCATCGCCGCGGCCTGTAGGAGCAGCGTGAGAGAATCCTGAAAGTTGTGTAAGTCGCTCAGTCGATCAGCCGCTTGCCCAGCTGCCAGATCGCCAGGCGCCACATCACCAAGGCGAAGGCGAGCAGCACCACCGCGTGCCCGATGTCGGCGCTCTGAAGGGAACCGAGCGAGGCGTCGCGCACGAGCTGCACGCAGTGATAGAGCGGGTTGAACAGCGCGACTGTCCGCACTCCCGCCGGGAGCGCGGAGATGGGGAAGAAGGTGCCGGCGACCAGGAACAGCGGCGTCAGCACGGCGCTCGTGATGTAGTTGAAGTTGTCGATCGTCTTTGCCACGGCGGCCACGGTCACGCCGAACGCGGCGAAGCCGAAGCCGGTGACGAAACCGATCAGCGGCACGAGCAGCATCCCCGCTTCGGGTTCCAGGCCGAACGCGATCGCCACCAGCAGCGGCGCGAGACCGTACACGCCTGCCCGCATGGAGATCCACAGGACCTCCGCGGTGATCAGCTCTTCGGCGTCCACGGGCGCGGCCAGCATCGCGTCGTAGGTCCTCTGGAACTGCCAGCGGATGAACGTGTTGAACATGCCGGGAAACGCCGAGGAGAAGAGCACCGCCGTGGCCACCACGCCCGTCCCCACGTACTCGACGTACCTGACGTGACCGATATGCGAAACGAGCGATCCGAAGCCGAGCCCGAACGCGAGCAGATAGATCGTCGGCTGCACGACCGAGGAGAAGGTCGTCGCCTTCCAGTAGCGCCCGAAGAGGACAACGTCGCGGCTCATCACTCCGGCCAGAGCAGCAGGCTCGAGACGCCGCACGCTGCGAGCTCCGACGCTCGCCGGAGCCTGCGCCCGCACGCTCACTCGATCTCCTCCCCCGTCAGTGCGACGAAGGCGTCCTCGAGGTTGGCCGGCCGCCGCACACCCTCGGGCGCCTGCCCGTCGAGCGCCTCCGCGCGCATGATCGCCACCGCCGGTCCGCTACGGCGGTTGGGCCAGCCGCGACGCTCGGCCAGCTCGCTCACCTGTGCGAGTCGCTCCGGCGGCCCGTAGACCTCGACTACCTGCTCGCCCGCGTGGGCCCGAACGAGCTCGCTCGGCGCCCCCCGCGCGATGATCCGCCCGTGCGACATCACGGCCACGATGTCGGCCAGCCGCTCGGCCTCCTCTATGTAGTGCGTGCTCATCAGCACCGTCACACCGCCCGCCCGCAGCCCGTCAATGAGGGACCAGAGCTCTTGGCGCACCTGCGGATCGAGCCCGACCGTGGGCTCGTCGAGCAGCAGCAGACGCGGCTGGTGGATAAGCCCGCGCGCGACCAGCAGGCGTCTGCGCATCCCTCCTGAGAGCTCTTTGACAATCGTGTCTGCCCGGGGCGCGAGGTTCGCGAGCGCGAGCGCCCGCTGCACCGCTGCCGGGCGCTCGCCCCGCGGCACGCGATAGAGACGCGCGAACACCGTGAGGATCTGCCGGCAGGTCAGCTCGACGTCGAGGTTGTCGAGCTGGGGCACGACCCCCATCTCCATCCGCGCCTGCTTGGATCGCCGCGGCAGCTCGTAGCCCAGCACCGAGATCTCGCCGGAGTCGGCGAGCGTCTGCGCAGTGAGCATCCGCATCGTCGTCGACTTGCCTGCCCCGTTGGGCCCAAGCAGCCCGAAGCAGACGCCCGCGGGCACCTCCAGGTCGAGGCCGTCGACCGCGACGATCGCGCCATAGCGCTTGACCACGCCGCTCAGCGAGATCGCCGGCTCCGTCATCGTCTCGGCCGGCGCTGAAGAGCTAGCGTCCTCATGGAAGCACTCTATGGGCGGACGTCGATCGAGTCGCGGCCCACTCGCGACAAGCACATCGTCCGGGGACGGTGCCACCTATGCACGTAACGAGCTCTACCTACGGGAAACATCCGTAAATTGCGGCTAAACTACCAAAACCTACTTGACATCGGTCACTGATACCGCTAGGCCCCCATGGAGGGATGGCTCGTGCTGCTAGGCCTTCTAGCGACTGTCATCCGTGGCTTGGACAAGCTCGTCGACCCGGGAGGGGAAGATGATGGTTTATCACTTTAGACGTTACGGGAGGCGTGGATCCTCGGCTGCGCGCCCGACTAGCAGGCTCGTGTCTCGCAAAGGCGGCACGGCGAGGATGAGCTCGCTCGGCGTCGCGCTGATGCTGATGCTCCTGATGGCTGTGGTTGGGACCTCGACCGCGCAGGCAGATCATGGGGCAGGAGTCGGCATCACGGAAATCACGTGCACGCACGTGACCTGGACATACACAGGATTCGCCAACGCGAACAACAACGAAGTCACCCAATGGATCTATGTCAACGGGGTAGTGGTCTCTTACACGACGTTCACCTTCAACGGCCCGTCCGGCTCGGACACGGTGAACTTCACCGTGCCGCCGGGAAAATATAACATCGACGCCAAAGCAAGGTGGAATACAAACGGGGTCGTGGGCAATTTTGACCACCACGGCCTCAAAATGAAATGTGAACCACCGCCTTTACCGCCGGCATTCTCGACGTTTCCAGATGCTTTCACTTCCAAAAGCAGTGAGAGCTATTTTGAAGCCTCAGGCCAACGGGTAATATGCAAGCACGACGAAAACACAGGTGAAATTACTGGATCAAAAACGGGTAAGCTAACCATTACGTACGTTGAATGTAAGAATTTTGCCCTCAACGCTCCGTGCCAAAACACTGCGAACTCAGGCGAAATAGTAGTAACGAACCTGGTAATCGGACTGGGTTACATCAAAGAAGTAGCACCACTTGAAGTCGGCATGTCGCTTGCGCCAGAAGCAGGCGGGCCCTTTGTTGAACTGGAATGTGCCGGTGTGAAAATAGTGGTAGGAGAAGGGAAGGCAACTGAAGGCGGCAAAGAAGGAGGGGACTCGGTCATCTCGGGCA
>JBEKXJ010000068.1:0-10815 GCA_049512215.1 Solirubrobacteraceae bacterium | reverse complement strand
CATCAGGTTTATCTCCTCTATTGATGGACAGGTCCGCCTCGATCCGGGTAGCTCCGGAGCCATGCCGGTCCGGCGATATCGAGATCCCCGGAAATTCCCCGGAGAACAGTGGCGAGTTCGTGCGGAACCTTATCCGTCCCGGGCGATCGCTTCAAGCTGGAAGGTTCGCGCGCGGCGCCGTCCGTTCGCGCGCGGCGCCGTCCGTTCGCGCGCGGCACCGTCCGTTTGCGCGCGGCGCGGTCCGGCACCGCCGGTCATGCTGCAACCGCCGGGCATGCGCCCGCGCGCCCCGCACCACCCCCATCGCGCCGCGACGCCAGCGGGCGTGCGGGAGGAGAGGCGAGCCGGCGCCGGGCCTTCGCCGTCGCGGCGAGCGGCCCCACGCCGGACCTCAAGCTCAACTGCAGGGTAAGCCTCAGGCCGAAAGCTCGAGCTCGGACCCCTCGAGGCGCACATCGAGCGGCTCGAGGATCACCTGCCGGGGGCCCTCCTCGACGCGCCCGGCGAGCATCGCATCGAACCCGAGCGCCTGAGCGATCGCCACGATCGCCTCGCCGGCGCCCGCGTCGCAGTAGAGCGCGTAGCCGGCGCCCATGTTGAAGGTCGAGTAGGCGGCGTGTGGGTCCAGGCCCGCCCGCTCGACCAGGAAGCTCAGCACCACCGGCACCTCCGGCAGCCGCTCGATCCGGTAGGTGAGCGGCCTTGGGGGTCGCATCAGCTTGAGCAGACCATGGCCGGTGACGTGGCTTATGTAGGTGAGCCCGACCTCGCCCTCGAGCAGAGCCGCGACGAGCGGCACATACATCGCCGAGGGCTCGAGCAGCGCCTCGCCGAGCGTGACCCCGCTCGCCAGCACCGTGGCGTAGCCGTCGCGCAGGCGCCCGGCGAGCAGGCGCGCGAGCGACGCTCCGTTGGCGTGCAGGCCGGTCGAGCTGACGAGCACGATCTCGTTACCGGCCCGAAGCTCCTCGCCCAGGATCGGCGAGCGCCCCGCCGGCACCACTCCCACCGCTGCGCCCGCGAGCTCGATCTCGCGCTCATCGAGCAGGCCCGGGAGCGAGGGAGACTCCCCGCCGCCCCACGCGCAGCCCGCGTCCGCGCAGGCCCTGCGCCAGCCCTCCAGCAGCGCATCTGCGCGGTCGAGCTCCCGGTACCACTCCGAGGCACCCGTCGCGAAATAGGCGTTCACCACGAGCGGCAGCGCGCCCACGCAGCAGAGGTCGTTGAGGATCGCCGCGACCGTGTCATAGGCGACCTCGGCGAAGCGGTTGATCCCCTGGCCCTCGAGCACCTGACGCGCCACGATCGACTTGGTGCCCAAGCCCTCGACGACGAACGCGAGCGCCCGCCCGTCGAGCTCGAACACGAACGCCGGCTCCCCTCGGGAGGCGTCGAGCGCGCGGGCGCCTCTCGCCGCCAGCAGCGGGGATGTCGAGAGGGCCTTGGCCATCGCCAGCCGCTTGCCCGCGTCGAGCGCGGCGTAATCCACGCCGGCCGCGCGATAGCTGGCGCCTTCTTGGCTCATCGGCGATGATCCTAAGCCCATTGCCCCCAGGGAGGAGAACCGATGGACTTCGAGCCGAGCCAGCGCTGTTTGGAATTCAAGGAGCGACTGACCGCTTTCATGGACGCGCACGTCTACCCGGCCGAGCCGGTCTACGAGCGCGAAATGCGCGAGTCGGGCGACCCCCATCATCAGCCGGCGATCATGGAGGAGCTCAAGGCGCAGGCGCGGGAGGACGGGCTGTGGAACATGTTCCTGCCCGACGCCACGCACGGTGCGGGGCTGTCCAACAGCGATTATGCCCCCCTCGCGGAGATCCTCGGACGATCCCCCATCGCCTCGGAGACATGCAACTGCTCGGCGCCGGACACGGGCAACATGGAGGTGCTCCACAAGTTCGCCACCGACGCGCAGACGGAGCGCTGGCTCAGGCCGCTGCTCGACGGCGAGATCCGCTCGGCCTTTGCGATGACCGAGCCGGGGGTCGCGAGCTCGGACGCGACCAACATCGAGCTGCGCATCGAGCGCGAGGGCGAAGATTACGTGCTCAACGGGCGCAAGTGGTGGATCTCCGGTGCCCTGCACCCCCACTGCCGCATCATGATCGTGATGGGCAAGACCCTCACGGAGGGTCCGCGCCACCGTCAGCAGAGCATGATCCTCGTGCCTCTCGAGACCCCGGGCGTCACGATCGTGCGCAACCTGCCCGTCTTCGGCTACGACGACCAGGAGGGCCACGCCGAAATCCTCTTCGAGAACGTGCGCGTGTCAGCGTCGAACCTGATCGCGGGCGAGGGCGATGGCTTCATGATCGCCCAGGCCCGCCTCGGCCCGGGCCGGATCCATCACTGCATGCGCGCGATCGGAGCAGCCGAGCGCGCGCTCGAGGCGATGTGCGTCCGCGCGGTCTCACGCGTCACGTTCGGCCGCCCGCTCGCGACCCGCGGCAACGTCCAGGACTGGATCGCGGAGTCGCGGATCGAGATCGAGATGGCGCGGCTCTTGACGCTCAAGGCCGCCTGGCTGATGGACACGGTCGGCAACCGCCATGCCCGCACAGAGATCGCCGCGATCAAGGTGGCCGCCCCGAACATCGCCCTGAAGGTGATCGATCGGGCGATCCAGGTGCACGGCGGGGGCGGCGTCAGCGACGACTTCGGGCTCGCCCGCGCCTACGCCCATCTGCGCACACTGCGCCTGGCCGACGGCCCCGACGAGGTCCACAAGCTCTCGATCGCACGCCGCGAGCTCGCCCCCTACATGCCCCGCGAGGAGTAGCCGGCGAACCGGCCGCTCCAGACCAGGCCGAACCATGGGCATCGCACGCGAGCAGACGACTTGAGCGCGCTCAGGTTCCTCGAGCGAGCGGCCGCCGGGAAACCCGCCGGCCTGCTCGTCCTGCACCACGGCCGCGGCACCGACGAGCATGACCTGCTCGGGCTCGCCGATGCCCTTGACCCCGCGCAGCGTCTGCATGTCCTCATGCCTCGTGCGCCGCTCAGTGTGGAGGGCTCGCCCGGCTACCACTGGTACCTCGTGCCGCGCGTCGGGCACCCCGATCCAGAGACGTTCAACGCGGCCCGGGTCGCCCTCGCGGAATTCCACGATCAGCTGTGGGAGCGCACCGGCATCGGCCCGCACAGGACGGTGCTGGCGGGCTTCTCAATGGGCGCGGTGATGAGCTACGCGCTCGGTCTCGACGGGGCCCGGCCCGCACCCGCCGGGATCCTCGCCTTCTCCGGCTTTCTGCCGAGCGTCGCGGGTTGGCGGCCCGGGCTCCGCGGACGCGAGGCCCTGCGCGTCTTCATCGCGCACGGGCGCGCTGACGCGATCATCGATGTCGGCTTCGCGCGCGTGGCAGCGAGACGCTTGCGGGCGGGCGGCCTGCAGGTCGACTACCACGAGTCCGAGGCCGCGCATCAGATAGACCCTGCGCACATCGGACCGGCGCTCAGCTGGCTCGCCGCGACGCTCACAGGGTGACCATCTCGCCACCGGCGACTCGCGGCCTGAGCGCCCGAGCAACTCGCGGGCGAAGGGCCTAGTGTTCACAGCCGCAGTTCGCAGCCGCAGTTCGCGACGCCGAGGGCGCCGTTCATGAGGCGGACGCGATCGTCCTCGCGACGGGGCAGCTGCACCAGCCCGCCCGCCCCGCGATCGGCTGAGCTCGCCGACGCCTGAAGCCAGGAAACCGACGCCTGAAGGCAGGAAAGGAAGACAGCCACATGCACGACTACGTGATCGTGGGAGCAGGTTCCGCCGGCTGCGTCCTTGCCAACCGTCTCTCGGAGGATCCCTCAGTGCGGGTCCTGCTGCTCGAGGCCGGTGGCAGCGACCGCTCCCCGAACATCAAGATCCCGGCCGCGTTCCCCAAGCAGTTCCACACGAGGCTCGACTGGGAGTTCGCGACCGAGCCCGAGCCGCACGTGGACGGTAGGTGCCTCTTCGTGCCACGCGGCAAGGTCCTGGGCGGGTCGAGCTCGATGAACGCGATGCTCTACGTCCGCGGGCGCCCGCTGGACTACGACGCCTGGGAGGCCCAGGGCGCTCCGGGCTGGGGCTTTCGAGACGTGCTGCCTTACTTCATCAAGTCCGAGGACAACGTGCGCGGCGTATCGGAGTTCCATGGCGCGGGCGGGCCGCTGAGGGTCAGCGAGCAGCGCTCCCCGCGCCCCCTCGACCGGCGCTTGCTCGAGGCGAGCGCGACCGCCGGCATTCCGCACGTGGCCGACTACAACGGGCCCGAGCAAGATGGCGCGTCGATGGCACAGGTCAACCAGCACAACGGCCGGCGCTTCAGCGCCGCCGACGCCTTCCTGCGCCCGGCCCTGAAGCGCCCGAACCTCGAGGTCCGCACGAAGGCAACCGTCCTCGGGATCGAGTTCGAGGGCAACCGCGCGGTCGGCGTGAGGCTGCGCAAGGGCCGCGCCGGCGAGGAACTCGCGCGGGCCGAGCGTGAGGTGCTGCTCTCCGCGGGAGCGATCAACTCCCCCCAGCTGATGCTGCTCTCGGGAATCGGGCCGGCCGAGGAGCTGCGTGCGGCAGGGGTGACGGTCCGCCACGACTTGCCCGGCGTCGGGCGCAACCTGCAGGACCACCCATTCCTGACCGTGATCTGGGAGATCTCCGACCAGCGGACGCTCTATCGCGCCGACCGGCCGAAGCCGCTGGCGGAGTGGCTGCTGCGCAGGTCCGGCCCGCTCAGCTCGACGGTGGCGGAGGTCCTCGCCTTCACGCGGACCCGCGGCGGTCTGCCCGCGGCCGATATCCAGCTCCACATGGGGGCCGCGTACTTCGAAGACCACGGCGCCGAGACCTATGACGGTCACTGCATGGTGATCGCCCCCGTCCTCGTCTCGCCGAGGGCGCGCGGACAGGTCTGGCTGCGTTCGGCCGACCCCACGGCCAAGCCGCGGCTCATCACCAACGCGCTGTCTGAGCCCGAGGACGTGGAGTCGATGATCGCCGGTGTGCGGCTCGCGCGGGAGATCGCCGAGCAGGCGCCGCTGAAGGAGATCGTGCTGAAGGAGCTGAAGCCGGGGAAGGCCATCACCGAGCGGGAGGATCTGGAGGCCGCCCTGCGTCATCGCCTGATGTTGATCTACCACCCCGTCGGCACCGCTCGCATGAGCGACACGCGCGAGGATGCGGTCGTCGACTCCCAGCTGCGCGTGCACGGCCTGGAAAGCCTGAGGGTCATCGACGCGTCGATCATGCCGATCATCCCGGGAGGGAACACCAATGCCCCGACGATGATGATCGCCGAGCGCGCCGCCGACCTGATCCGCGGGCGCGTGGCCGGGGGCGCTCGCGAGCCCCTGCCGGCATGACCCTCCCCGCGCGGCGGCCCGGACCGGCGAGCCCGGCCGAGCAGGCCTAGGCGTGTCGATCCACTTTCAACGCGAGGGCTCGGGGCCACCGCTCGTGCTGCTCCACGGGATCGGCCATCACTGGCAGGCATGGCGACCCGTGATGGACCTTGCCCACGGGCGAGTTCGACACGATCGCGTGCGATTCCCCCGGCGTCGGGCGCTCGACGCCGCTGCGAGGCATCTGACGCTCGGCGCCGGGGCACGTCCCGCTCTTCGATGACCCGGCCGCGGCGGCCGAGGTGATCCGCTCATGCGCGCCGGCAAGGACATCCGCGCGACGGGCCTGATGGGGAGAGCATCGGCGAGCGAGGTGTTCATACTGGCGACATGGACGCTGAGAGAGCCCGCGAGCTGCTGGCGCGTGAACGCGCGCGTATCGAACGCGCGCTCACCAGTCTCAGCCGGCAGGTCGGCAGCGGTGACGCCGGCCCGGCCGAGGCCGCTGAGGTAGCCCCCGATCTGCTCGACGCGGAGCTCGGGGAGGGGCTCGCCGAGCGGCTGCAAGATGAGCTACAAGCGCTCGCGCGGGCCGAGAACCGCCTCGCCGAGGGCACCTACGGGCGGGCGGTCGAGAGCGGCCGGCCGATCCCGGATGCCCGGCTCGAGGCGATCCCCTGGGCCGAGCGCACCGCGGAGGAGCAGGCGCTCTATGAGCGGCGCGGCGGCTAGCGGCGACAGCGGCCTGCGCAGGTCGCGCCTGGACGCCGTGGGTAGAGGGTGAGCGCGGCGGTCATCAACGTCCGCGGGCTGCGCAAGTCCTACGGCGATCACGAGGTGGTTCGCGGGATCGACCTCGAGGTCGATCGCGGCGAGGTGTTCGCCTTCCTCGGGCCGAACGGGGCCGGGAAGACCACGACGGTCGAGATACTCGAGGGCTACCGCTCGCGCGACGCCGGCGAGGTGGGCGTGCTTGGCGAGGACCCGGCCGGCGCGGATCGCCGCTGGCACTCGCGGATCGGCCTCGTGCTGCAGTCGTGCACGATGCCCGGCGAGCTGAGCGTGCGCGAGCTCGTCGCGCTCTACGCCGGCTACTACCCTCACCCCCGGCCCGTGATCGAGACGATCGAGCTGGTAGGTCTGGCCGAGAAGCTCGAGGCGCGCACGAAACAGCTGTCCGGCGGCCAGCTGCGGCGCCTCGACGTCGCCCTGGCGCTGATCGGCGACCCCGAGCTCGTGTTCCTCGACGAGCCGACGACCGGCTTCGATCCGTCCGCTCGCCACCATGCGTGGGAGGTGATCGCGAACCTGCGGGATTTGGGCAAGACGATCTTCCTCACCACGCACTACATGGACGAGGCGCAATCGCTGGCTGACCGCGTGGCGGTGATCGTCGCGGGCGAGATCGTCGCCGAGGGCACGCCCGAGACCCTCGGCGGCCGTGACCGCGCGCTCAGCGACGTCTCCTTCACGCTGCCGCCGGGAACGGCCCTCGCCGAGCTGCCGCCCGGGCTGGCGCCCGGAGCGCGTCTGGGCAAGGACAAACGCGTCCATATCAGCACGCTCGAGCCCGCCCGGCCGCTGTACGCGCTTGCCGGATGGGCATTGGAGCGCGGGAGCGATCTGGGTGACCTGACCGTCGGTCGCCCCACGCTCGAGGATGTCTACCTCCAGCTCACCGACGGGCAGGAGCCCTCGCAGTGAGCGGAAGGCGCCTGTTCGCCCATCAGTTTCGCTCGGACCTCCTGCGGTTCTGGCGCAACCCCCAGTCTCGCTATTTCACCGTGCTGCTGCCGATCGTGTTCCTCGTGATCTTCGCCGCGATCTTCAAGGGCACCACGATCGCCGACGGCCGGCCGATCAGCATCACCACCTTCTATGTGCCGGCGATCATGACGCTGGGAATCATCTCCGCGGCGTTTGTGAACCTCACCCAGGCGATCGTCACCCAGCGCGAGAACGGCGAGTTCAAGCGCATGCGCGGCACGCCGCTCCCGGCCGCCTTCATCATCTGCAGCCGTGCAGCGGTGGGCATCGTCGTGGCCGTCGCGATGTCGGCGCTGCTGCTGGGGATCGGCAAGCTCGCCTACGACGTGCGCATCCCTCAGTCGACGATGGTCGGGCTCGTCGTGTCTGTCGTCGTCGGCGCAGGCGCGTTCTCCTGCATCGCGTTCGCCGTCGCGACGTGGGTCAGCACCGCCGAAGCCGCGGCACCCGTCACCAATCTGGCCGTGCTGCCGCTGTACTTCATCTCCGGCGTGTTCGTCCCCGAAACCCAGATCCCAAAGTTCCTGCGTGACATCGCGACGGTCTTTCCGATCCACCACCTCTCCCAGGCCCTGCTGCGTCCGATCACGCATACCCACGGGACCGCCATCGCAGGCAGGGACCTCGCGATCGTGGCGATCTGGGGCATCGCCGCGCTGATCATCGCCTCACGCACCTTCCAGTGGTCGCCGCGCGCGGACTAAAGGAGAGCAGGGGCGTAGAGAGAGCACCCGGTCCCTCGGGGCCGGGGTCACATCAAACGCAAGCTCCGGCGCGGTTCGCGCGTGAGCGGCCGGCGTTCAGCTGGCTCCCCAGGACCGCCGTCACCATCGCATTTTCGCGGCTTACGCGGACATACTCCCGCGCCCGCCCGGCGTTCGGAGACACTGCGAGTGGGCCATCTCGAGCCGGTCCCGTATCGAATCCTCCCCCGGATGCCCGTACGGGCTCATGTCGACCCGCCCGCCGTCCTGTTGGCCCAGCTGGAAATCATCGCCCCGGGGAGGCTCCGTTTACAGCGTGTTCACGCCGAACCGCCCGACGGATCTAGGCTAAGCACGATGGCGCTAGAAGTTGACTGGGATAACGCATCCGTGTCGCCGACAGCGACCGGCTTGCTTTGGGTTGAGGTCGAGTTTGGCCCGGTACCTGAGGGCACCGAGTCGAGGCTGCTCTCCCAAGCTCTCGGTGAGTTGTCGTAGGAGAGCGGGCTGATCGAGGGCGTCCATCTGAGCGGCAACCTGATCCGGCTGCATATCGGCGCAGACGCCGATGTGCCGGCCGTGAAGCGTGCCCTTGCAGTCAAGCTCGACGAGTACGCCGAACAGGCCGGACAACGCCTGCAGGAAGCGCGGACGAGATCTGACGAGATAGAAGCCAGACGCGCTCAGGCGGAGGCGTCCGTCGCCGAGGTGCAAGCGCAGTTTCGTAACGCGCTGCACTGATCGGAAGCCCGAAGACCCCTGCAAGGGTGCGAGGTTCGCAGTACTTTGCCCCTGCCGGTGGTGGACTTGCGGGGACGAAGGCTAAACCGTCAAGCGCGGGTTGAGGGCTTGCGGCGCGCCCTCGGGCGCTTGTCGGACTCGACGATGCGTAAAGCCGTCCGACCACCCCTGATGAGTCCACGGCAGTCTGGGGACGAGACGGTGAGCTGGGCGAGCGTGCGGGAATCGCTCCTGGGCGTGGCCTCTAGAATGCGACTTAGGTAGGAGGCGGGTGATGGAGACCAACGAGCATTCCTGACGGGACCCTGGCGACGTCGGGCTCGCCGGCGAGGCGCTCGTATGCAAGCCCAGCCACGGATGGGCGAGAACGATCCCTCTCCTCGTCGTTCTCGGCGCTGCGCTCGTTCCTGCTGCGCCCGCCGCCGGGCGAGGAGCGCCGACGATACGCCTGACCCTGTCGCTCCCCGTCCTAGGGCGCGTAGGGACGCCCGTCGAGGTCTCGGGCCTGTGGCCGACGCTCCCCCTGGCTCGCGAGTGGCGCTTGAGAAGCATCTCGAAAGCGGCGACTGGGCGGTGATCGGCCTCGCGCCGATTCGCAAGGGTCGCTTCTCCCTTCGGTGGCGACCGAAGGTGGCCGGACACGTGAGCCTACGCTTGGCGGTGCGCCGTCGTGGCCACGACCTCGCAAGCTCGGAGACCCGGGCGGTGCTAGTCGGCTCGCCTCCCGAATACTGCGCGGAACCGCCGCCTCCAACAAGCGTCCCGACCGGGGACGGCTGGATCATCGGAGGTCTCTATATCTCGGGCGGACCGGCACCCGGCATCTGTTCCTGTCAAGGCGGTCCTTACACGGTCACCGCGACCGACGAAACGGGTGCGACGGTCGCAACGCAGCAGGTCGTCGGTCGGCCGAGCTACACGTTCGTTCTCCCGCCGGGGCGCTATACGCTCAAGGCCGGCTCCTGCGGTTTCTCACAACCGGCCTTGGTCAGCGCCGGAGCGCGGACCAAGGCCGACACCGTGTGTAACGTCCCCTGAGCGACCGCTTGCAGCGCGTCTCGATTACGGCTGGCGAGGAAACCGGTCCGCACTCCGCATTAGCTCGAGCGTGTCAGACTCCCACACGCGCCGCTCCAGGATTGCCCGGACCGCTGGCCGGTGCCGAACCGATCGCGGCACGCAGTAGCCTTCTCCGGGGCATCGCGCCAGCCTGCAGCAGCGTTCTGCTCCCGCCGAAGCGGTCTCACACCAGCCGCAGCTGCAGCCCTGACTCTGTCGACTGCGCCGGCGGCGCTCACCCACGAGGAGCTACTCGCACGAGACAAGGCATCCCTCGACATCTTCTGGCTAGGTAACGACGTGCCCAGATGTGACGTATCGCCCGAACCTCGCGGGCTCGTAGCGGGGGCGTACTACGCCGCTGACGGGGACCCCCCCGATGGCCGCGAGCCATCTATGAGTCGCGTTCGGATACGATCAACGATCGACCACCGAGCGGCTCAGGCTCGCTCGCCGGCAGACAGTCCGGCTCGAGACTGGCTCTCCCGCGGTATTTAGAAGGGATGTCTTGTGGAACGTCGCGAACTTGAGGAACGAATCGCCGGGTTTCCCCGCTGGCACTATAGGTTCGAGTTCGACAATGGTGCGACAACGCCGGTCTTCAATCAAAGATCGATCAATCGGAACGAGCAAAGGCGCCGTTACTTCTTTGACGCACTCCTCCGCGTAACCGGAGGGTCGCTTCGCGGCCAGCGCGTACTCGACTTAGGATGCAATGCCGGCTTTTGGTGCCTCAATGCAATCGAGGCAGAAGCGGACTTCGTACTGGGGGTAGATGGGCGCCAGATGCACGTAGACCAAGCGCGCCTGGTCTTCGAGGCGAAGGGCATCGATCCCGCTCGCTATCGGTTTGAGCAAGGGAACATCTTTGAGCACAATTTTGACGACCGTTTCGACGTCGTCCTGTGCCTAGGGCTCATGTACCACATTGCCAAGCCCGTTGAGCTCTTCGAGCTCATGACACGAACCGGCGCCGAGGTCATCGTTATCGATACGAACATCTTTCCCGCTCCTTTCAGCTTCTTCAAGGTGCACCTCGAGAATGTGGAGGCCCCGTGGCACGCCGTTGACTACGAGATCACGCTGGTTCCGACGAGACAGGCAGTAATCGACCTCGCGAACCAGTTCGGTCTCAAGACGGTACCCCTAGCATTGAACATCACCGACCCTGCGGGAATGGGGGATTACCGTGAGCAGCGACGGCTCGCCTTCGTCTGTTCAAGGACCGCCT
>JBEKXJ010000067.1:0-11521 GCA_049512215.1 Solirubrobacteraceae bacterium | reverse complement strand
TGTTCAGGCTGAGCGCAGCGTTAGCGTGCAGATTCATCCGGTGTCCTCCTTGGGACTGAGCTTGCTTGGCAGCTCTCAGCCCCCAAGGGGGCCCGGATAAACCAACCTACTCAGGAACTACATCTAGCGGGCGTCTCGGGCCAAGGCGTCTTTCAGGGCGCTCAGCGGCCGGGCCGCCTTCAGCGGAACAGGTCCTCCGCCAGGGGCCGCAGGAGCGCCGCGGCGCCAGGGCCGTCATCGGCGGTCACGTAGCGCTCCAGCCCGTCGATGATCACGACCGGCTCGCGCGAGTCCTTGGCGCGGGCGAGGTCGGCGGCCGCGGCGGCGGCGTCGGCAACTGCCAGCCAAGTCGCGAGGAGCTCGTGGCCGGTGGCGTCTGTGCGCCCGCGCCAGTCGTCGAGCGGCTGCATGCCCGCGAGGCCGATGGACACGTCGAGCTGACCGTGGCGCCAGGCGCGACCGAAGCTGTCGGTGATCATCACGGCCGCGGCCACCCCGGTCAGCTCGCGAAGACGCGCGCGAATGCGCCGGGCGGAGGCGTCTGGGTCGCGCGGGAGCAGGACGAGCGTCTCGGGGGAGGGGGCGTTTGAGCCGTCGACACCCGAGTTGGCGCAGACGAAGCCGTGGCGGGTGCGGCAGATGAGAACGCCACGCTCTGCGCGCAGCAGCTCGGTCGATTCCTCGAGCACGACCTGGACGGCTCGCGGGTCGCTGCCCTGCTTCTCGGCGAGCTCGCGGGCGCGGGTGCCGGGACGGACATCGGCGAGCGCGCGGACCGCCCCCTCGGCCTTCGAGATCGCCTTGTGGGCGATCGCGAGGAGCTGCCCCTCGCGCAGCCGCTCAGTGCCGAGGGCCGAGACGATCAGCTCGGCAAGGTCATCGCCGCGGCGCACCTCGGGTAGTCCGCTGAGGCCGCGTGCGCAGAGGGTCGCCACGTCGCGCTCTGAGCTCAGGCGGTGGTCTTGATTGTGAGGCCGTGCGGGCGTTCGGGCTGGACGAGAACGGCGCGTGTGCGCGAGGCACGCGCGCTCTCGCCCGAAAGCCGCTCGCGCAGCGCGGCGAGGTCCGCGCCGGTGTCGACATCGAGCAGCAGCGATCCGGGACGCTCGACGCGCCAGGGGATGCCCGCGGCGAGCGCGAGCGCGCGATGACGCTGGCAGCTGCCCGGTCCGAAGCTCGGGCGGATTGCGTCGGGGGGGCTGATCAGCAGGCCGTTGGTGCCCGTACCGTGGCGGTCGGGCACGATGATCACCCCTGCTGGGCCGCCGTCGCCGCGAGAGCGCGACACGGGCCGCCCGGCGGGGGCCTCGCGGTAGGGTCCGGTCAGGGAGGCCGAGCGCTCGTCGTCCAGAAGCGCCTCGAGCTCGGCAGGATCGAGAGCAGGGCAGTCACCGGGGACGCAGAGCACGCGCTCCATCCCCTCCGCGAGGGCTGTTCGGACACCGAGCGCGGCGGCGGCCGACTGGCCCGCCTCGGCGTCGTCGTGCACGGCGAGCGCGCCGAGCTCGCGCGCGGCCTTGAGCACCGAGCGCTCGCGGGTGACGAGGATCGTGAGCTCGATCGACCTCGTTCGCGCTAGGGCGAGCAGCACGTCGGCGACCATCGCGCGTGCGAGCTCGAGCCGCAGCGGGTCGGCGACGCTCCCGCCGAGGCGCTGCTTGGCACGGGCGAAGCTCTTGACCGGCAGGATCGCGGCGGTGCGCATATGCCCGCAGACGATAGTGCCCGGCGCTTTTCCTCCCGGGGCCTCTGGATCCTCGGCCCGGCGCAGATCGCCGGCGTTCGGTCCGCTAGAGGGCTTCGGCGAAGGAGAGCGTCTCCTCGGCGACCCTGACGCGGGCGGCACCATCGTCCATGCGGGTATCGATCTGCAGGGTCGCCAGCCGTCCGACGTTCTCGTCGGCCACGATCCCGTCGAGCAGCTCGCCGTAGAAGTCGGCGATACCGTTTGCGCTCAGCTCGAGCGCGGCGAACGCCATGAAGGACGCCGTCGGGCCCTTCAGCACCTCCCCGGCGACGATCGGGCTGACGGCGACGACGGGGGCAGCGGCCGCCATCAGCGCCTCGTGAAATCCCGGCACGGCCAGGATCGGGGCGATCGAGGCGGGCGGGTTGGAGGGGCCGATCACGATCAGGCGGGCATGCTCGATCGCCGCGAGCGCCGGCTCGCTCGCGGCCGCCTGCTCGGCGCCGCGGTACTCAAGGCCCTCGACCAGGCCCTCGGCGCGTTTGCGGATCATGAACTCCTGAAAGCCGCTCCAGCCCTCGCCGGTGCGGACCCAGGTGCGCACGGGGTCATCGCTCATCGGCAGAACGCGCGCGCGGACTCCGAGAGCGCCGTTCAGGGCTGCGAGCGCCGCCGTCGGCGAGATGCCCTGCGCGAGCATTCGCGCGCGCTCGATGCACCAGGCGAGGTCGCGGTCGCCGAGGTTGAACCAGACGTCGACCCCCAGCGCGCGCAGCCCATCCATGACCGCGAACGTGTCGCCGCGCAGACCCCAGCCGCGCTCGTCGATGACATCGGCGAGCCAGAAGGAGACGAGGTCCGGGTCGGGGGAGACGTGCGCGCCGTAGATCTCGATGTCATCGCCCGTGTTGACGATCGCGGTGAGACGCTCTGGACCGAAGGCGTCGGCCATGCCTCTCAGGAGCTTGGCCCCGCCGGTGCCTCCGGTCAGGACGACGATATCCGCGGCGCTCACTCCCACAGCTGATCCGGCAGGTTCGTGAGGCGGACCCCTGCGTGCGCCTTGTAGCGCGCGTTCACGGAGATCAGCAGAGCGGTGAGCGACTCGGTGGTGCGCGCCATCTCAAGGCGCCCGCAGTCCACGCAGCGCAGGCCGTCGATCCGCTCGATCAGGCTGGCAGCCTCCCGCTTGTCGGCGGGCGAGTCCCCGCACACGAGGACGTCCTGCTCGAGTGGGTGCTCGAGATCGCTCAGGGAGGCGGCGCTCACGGTGTGCAGGGCCGAGACGACCCGCACGCCGTCCGGCACCATCTCGAGCGTCTGCTGAGCGGCGGAGCCCTGCCACACGCCGAGCATCCGCGTCGCCTTTCCGGCCACGGCCGCCGCGAGCGGGACGGTCGCGTCGATCAGGAGCTGGCCGGGCGTGAGCGCGTCCTTGAGGTTGGTGAGGGTCTCGGACTGGTTGCGGAAGGGGACGCTCAGGATCACGGTGTCCGCGGCCTGCACGGCCTGCGCGTTCTGATGAGCCGAGAAGGTGCCATCAGGGACCGCTCGGCGTCCGCGCTCCGCCGTCTCCTCGGCGCGTGCCGGGTCGCGCGAGCCGATCGCGACCGGCACGCCGGCCCTCGCGAGCCGCACGGCCAGACCGAAGCCGAGCGCGCCTGAGGCGCCGATGATGGCCAGGGGATCGGTGGGCGAGTGTGGCAAGGCGGCCGAGTATAGGCTTCACTCGATGGGGCTCGAGGCAAGCAGCGCCCCGCGCAGGGGCGGCGAGTTGATCTGCGAGTTGATCTGAGTGGCACCATGAGCGAGCTGCCCCGCACGGTCAGCGTCAGGGAGGTCGGGCCGCGCGACGGCTTCCAGAACGAGCCCGAGATCATCCCCACCGAGCGCAAGATCGAGCTGATCGATGCGCTCGCGCGCACCGGCTGTAAACGCCTTGAGGTCACGAGCTTCGTACGCGCCGAGGTGATCCCCCAGCTCGCCGACGCCGCCGAGGTGCTCGCGCGCATCGACGTGCCGGCGGACGTGAGCATCTCGGTCTTGATACCGAACGAACGTGGGCTCGACACCGCGCTTCGCTCGCGCGAGCGCACGCGGCAGGCGGCGTCGGGCAAGCACGGCCGCGCGCAGGCCTTCGACGAGGTGAACGTCTTCCTCTCGGCCTCCGAGACCCACAACCGCAAGAACGTGAACCGCTCGATCGCCGAGTCGCTCACGGGCCTCCAGGCCGTGCTCGCGCGGGCGCGGGCGGCCGGGCTGCGCTGCGAGGGCGTGATCTCCACCTCCTTCGGCTGTCCCTACGAGGGTCATGTCCCCGCCGAACGGGTGCTCGGGATCGCGGCTCGCCTGCGCGATGCGGGTGCTCAGGAGATCGCGTTCGGCGACACAACCGGCATGGCCAACCCGCTCCAGGTGCGGGATTTCTTCATCGCCGCTCGTGCGGCCCTCGGCGGGGAGGTCGAGCTGACCGCCCACTTCCACAACACGCGCGGCCAGGGGCTCGCGAACGTGCTCGCAGCGCTCGAGGTGGGGGTGGCGAGCTTCGAGTCGAGCTTCGGCGAGCTCGGCGGCTGTCCGGTGCCGGCCGGCGCCACGGGGAACATCGCCAGCGAGGATCTCGTCTCGATGCTGGCCGAGATGGGCATCGCGACGGGCATCGACCTGCCCGCCCTGCTCTCCTGCGCGCGGCGCGCGCAGGAGATACTCGGCCGTCCGCTCGGCAGCCACACACTCCTGGCCGGGCCCGTGCGCTGGCACGACGGGCAGGCCGAGGAGGGGCAGGCCCGGCGGCATCCGTCGAGCTAGCCTGCGAGCGCCGCGTCGGCCTCGGCCGCCTCGCGCCCGGCCTCGCGGGCCGCCGCGACGCAGTACTCCTGCACCGAGATCTCCATCTCGAGAGTCTGGGCGAGCGCCGGACGGGCGGAGGCGTCGATCACCCGCTTTGCGCGGCCGACGGCCACGTGCGAGTTCGCGAGCAGCTCCTCGACGAGCGCCTGGGTGGCCCGCTCGAGCTCCTCCGGGGCGACCACGCGGTTGAGGAGACCGATGCGCTCGGCCTCGGCGGCGTCGATCGTCCGCGCGGTCATTATCAGCTCCTTCGCGCGGCCCAGCCCGACCACGGCCGGCAGGCGGGAGGAGCCCCCGACGTCGGGGATGATCCCGAACTTGACCTCCGGCAGCCCGAGCTGTGAGTCGTTCGAGGCGATCCGCAGATCGCAGCCGAGCGCGACCTCCAGCGCGCCGCCGAGGCAGGCGCGGTGGATCTGGCAGACGACCGGCTTGGCCATCTCTTCGCAGAGGTTCGCGCAGTCGAGGAAGACGTTCCGGAACGGGCGCAGCAGCCCCGCCTGACCGGCGGCGGCGGCGAGCTCGCCCAGGTCGACGCCCGCGGAGAACACGGGTCCCTCGCCGCGCAGGACGACGCAGTGGACCGCGCTCTCCGAGGCGGCCAGGCGCAGGGCTTCGCCGAGCTCGCCGAGCAGCTGCTGGTTCATCGCGTTGCGCTTCTCGGGTCGATTCAGCACGACGTGGCGGACCGGGCCGCGGTCCTCTGTGAAGACGATGCTCATCGGTTGGCTCCTGACGGCGGGTGGATGGCGGCGGGCTCGTGCTCAGACGAGCATGCCGCCCTGAGGCTAGCGCCGCTGCGTCTGTAGTGCCGCTGCGTCTGTTGCGAGGCGCGCGCTCGCATCCGGCTCTGAGCCGTGGCCGTTTTCAGCTGAGGTCGAGCACGGGCGTGGGTGGCTCGATCGGTTCCTCATGACCCTCGCGGGGGACGATCGCGGTGCCGACCGCGAAGAACTCGATCGTGTGGCTGCCCCAGCCGTGGCTCTTCTCCTGCAGGTCGACGCCCACGATCCCCTCGGCCCCGATCTCCTGCGCCTCGCTCTGCATCCGCTCCATCGCGAGCTCGCGCGCGTCATAGAGGGCCTGGGTGAAGTTGGAGAGCTCGACGTTGCGGCCGGTCTGCGCCATCGACTGGAGCATCCCGCGGTGGGCCACGTGGTAGACGCAGCTGCCCATCACCATCCCGACCGGGCGATGGCCGGTGCGCAGGAGCGTCCAGAAGTCCTGCCCTGAGAGGTCGCTCGTGAAGGGCCTGCCGTTCGGGGCGCGGTGCAGAACGCCGTCGCGGTGCTTCACGGCGGTGCCGATCGCGATGAACTCCGCCATGTCCTGCCCCCACTCATAGCGCCCGATGTCCAGGCGCACACCCACCACGCCATCGGCGCCGAGCTGGTCTGCCTCCTCCTCCATGCGTGTCATCGCGAGCTGGCGGGCCCCGTACATGGCCTCCGAGAGGACGGTCATCTCCTGGCTTTTCTTCCAGCCCGACATCTGGATGCCGATGTGGTAGATCGAGCTCCCGAGCACCAGCCCGAGGGGCTCAAAGCCGGCCTGCTTGACTAGCAGGAACTCGTTGACCGACAGGTCTGAGGTGAACAGCCCCTGGCGGTTCTGCGCCAGGCGGGCCCGGCCCGCCTCGGGGACGCCCTCGAGCGAGCTCGGATCGTAGGTGGTCTCGTTGCCTTCGCTGTCAGTCATCTCTGATCGGCTCCTCGGTGGTCTAGGGGCTCTGCGGGTTTCAGTGCAGTTCATCTCGGCTCGCGGACACGGCTCTGCAATCAGCCCGCGAGGTCGAGGATCGTTTTGGGCGTGAAGGAGGGGGCCTGCGCAGGTTCGCGGATGGCCGTGCCGATCGCGTGAAAGGTCATCATCAGCCCGCCTCTTTCGTAGAGTCCGCCGCCGCCCGCGGTCCGCTGGATCCCGTGGCTGATGCGCACCCCGATCACGCCGCTCGCGCCGAGGCTCGCGGCCTGGGCGCTGATGCGCTGAACGACCGTCTCGCGGGCGCTGTAGATGCCCTGTGTGAATTCGCCGAGCTCCTGGTTCTGGCTGAAGCTGAAGGCGTTGAGCATCTGTGTCGAGTAGGACGCCGCCACGAAGAAGACGGAGCTCCAGGCGACGATGCCGAGCGGCTCGACGCCCGCCTGGGCGAGCTTTGCGTAGTCGGCGACCGAGATCTCGCTGAGCACAGGCGCGCCGCCGCGTGGCCGCTGCGCCTTGCCGTGGCGCACGGCGGTGCCGACGACGAGGTACTCGATCGAGCTTTCCGCCCAGTCGTGCTCGCCCGTGCGCAGATCCATGCCGAGGACGGCGTCGGCGCCGACGTGCGCGGCCTCCTGCGCCAGGCGGTCAAGCGCGCGTGTGCGTACATCGTTCCAAGCTTCAGAGAGCGTTTGCAGCTCGAACATGAACCCGCCACTCGCCCTCGAAGGCCACGGCATCGACTGGAAGCCGACCTGGTAGATCGAGCTGCCCATCACCTGTGAGAGCGGACGCAGGCCGAGCTGGTCGCAGAGCGCGAAATCGCTCACCGACAGGTCCGAGGTGAACGACCCGCCCCGCTCGCCGAGCCCGCGCAGACGGCGCTCGGCCGCGAGCGGGATCCCGCCGCTTTCGATCCGCTCGAGCGACTGGAGCTGCTCGCGCTCGGACGAGGCCGTGGCGCTCGCCTGCCGGGCTTCCCCCTCGGGCTCGTTCTCGCTCATCTCTAGGAGAGCAGCCTCTCGAGCGCCGCGCGTGCCTCCGCGCTGCTCTGCGCCTCAGAGCGCAGGTCCGCGGTCAGGGCCGCGATCCACGCCTCAGCTCGCAGCGGCTCGCGCTTGATCGCGATACCGCCAACCTGTCGCTCGCGGAAGCCTTGGACGCGGTCGCGGTCAACAGAGAGCTCATAGCGGCTTGAACCGAGCTCGACCCGCAGCGCCCGCACGCGCTTCTCGCCCCGGCCGAGCAGGCCGGCGCCGTGGCGCTCGACGCGCGCGCGTCCGGGCAGCGCCTGCTCGAGCTTGCCGGCGAGCACCTCCACCGATCTCGCCAGCTCGGCGCCGTCGCCACGCAGGCCGGCCGCCGCGAGATCGAAGGTCTCCTCGCTGCTCATCCTGTGAGCGTAGCTGGAGTGTGCCCGCGCCGAGCCTGAGCGGGGCGTCGCGCGGCGTCGTTGACCCCGGAGGCCGCAATCAGCGCGCGGGCGACGAGGCGTAATAGGCTCCCGTCGTCGGAGAAACCGGAGAATCAGAACGCGGAGGTCTCATGGCGCAGCAGATCGAGAAGGTGGCAGTGCTCGGTGGCGGGCTGATGGGCCACGGCATCGCCCAGGTGGCTGCCCAGGCGGGGTACGAGGTGGTGTTGCGGGAGGTCGACGAACAGACGCTCCAGAAGGGCATCGGCAAGATCGAGCAGCAGCTGGCTCGCGCAGTGGAGAAGGGCAAATCCTCTCAAGAGGATGCCGACGGGGTTCGAGCGCGCATCCACGGCACCGTTCACTATCGCGACCTGGCTGACTGCGACCTGGCGATCGAGGCGATCACGGAGGATCTCGAGCTGAAGCTCGAGATGTGGAGGGAGCTCGATGAGATCGTCAAGCCCGAGGCGATCTTCGCGACGAACACCTCATCGCTCGCCGTGATCGACCAGGCGGCGGTCACCGATCGTCCGGCGCAGTTCGTCGGCATGCACTACTTCAACCCGGCCCAGGTGATGAGGCTGGTCGAGGTGGTTCGCTGCGTGACCACCTCTGATGAGACGCTCGCGAGCGCCCTTGAGTTCGTGCGCTCGGAGGGGAAGCTCGCCACCCCGACAAAGGACATGGCGGGCTTCATCGTCAACCGCCTGCTCGTGCCCTACATTCTCGACGCTATACGCGCCTACGAAGAGGGCGTGGGCGCGGTCGCGGAGATCGACGAGGCGATGAAGGCCGGCGCGGGGCACCCGATGGGGCCGCTCACGCTCGCGGACTTCGTCGGCCTTGACACGCTCGGCTCGATCTGCGACGTGCTCTTCGAGGAGTTCCGTGAGCGCCGCTTCGCGCGCCCGCCGACCCTGCGCAAGATGCTGAGCGCCGGCTGGTTCGGACGCAAGTCGGGAATGGGCTTCTACGACTACTCCGGGGAGGCTCCGCAGCCGAACCCGGCGTTCTGAGCCTGAGTACGTGAGCGACTACGCCAGTCTGCGCAAGGCAAGCGAACAGGCCCGCTCGGGAGGACCGGAGCGCCACCATGAGAAGGCGCGCGAACAGGGCAAGCTGGGCGTGCGCGAGCGGGTGGCGATGCTGCTCGACGAGGGCAGCTTCGCGGAGGAGGGGCTGCTCGCGAACTGGCAGCAGGAGGGTCTCGGCGCCGACGGGGTCGTCACGGGGGTCGGGACGGTCGAGCGCAGGCCGGTGGCGTTGATGGCCAACGACCCGACCGTTAAGGCCGGCTCGTGGGGCCCGAAGACGGTGGAGAAGATCCTCCGCATCCAGGAACGCGCGCTCGCGCTCGCGATCCCGATGGTCTACCTCGTCGACTCCGCCGGCGCGCGCATCACCGAGCAGGTGCAGATGTTCCCCGGCCGGCGCGGCGCGGGACGGATCTTCCACAACCAGGTGAAGCTCTCGGGGGTGGTGCCGCAGGTTTGCGTGCTGTTCGGGCCGAGCGCCGCGGGCGGCGCCTACATACCGGCGTTCTGCGACATCGTCCTGATGCGTGAGGGCAACGCCTCAATGTACCTGGGGTCGCCGCGCATGGCCGAGATGGTGATCGGGGAGAAGGTGAGCCTCGAGGAGATGGGCGGGGCGCGGATGCACACGGGCGTGTCCGGCTGCGCCCACCAGCTGGTGAGGAGCGACGAGGAGGGCATCATCGGCGCCCGGCGCTACCTCTCATATCTGCCGACGAGCTGGGAGCAGGAGCCGCCGCCGGCTGCCGCCGCGCCCGCGCGCAGCGCGGCGGAGGGTCAGAGCATCGCGGAGCTGATCCCCGCGGATGAGAACAAGCCATTCGACATGAAGGGGCTGATCGAGGCGCTCATCGATGAGGGCTCGCTGTTCGAGATCCACGAGCGCTGGGCGAAGGAGCTGATCGTCGGCTTCGCGCGTCTTGAGGGGAGGGCGATCGGGATCGTGGCGAACCAGCCCAAGCACAAGGGCGGGGTGCTGTTCTCAGACTCCGCGGACAAGGCCGCGCGCTTCATCTGGTCATGCAACGCGTTCAACGTGCCGCTGCTGTTTCTCGCCGACGTGCCCGGTTTCATGATCGGCACGCAGGTGGAGCGGGAGGGGATCATCCGGCATGGCGCGAAGATGATCAGCGCCGTCAGCGAGGCGACGGTGGCGAAGATCTCGGTGGTCGTGCGCAAGGCATACGGCGCCGGGCTCTACGCGATGGCCGGTCCCGCGTTCGACCCCGACTGCTGCATCGCGTTGCCGAGTGCCTCGATCGCGGTGATGGGCCCCCAGGCGGCGATCAACGCCGTCTACTACAACCAACTGCAGTCGATCGAGGACGAGCAGGATCGCGCGCGGCGGACCGAGGAGCTGCGGCGCGAGTACGCCGAGGACATCGACATCCTGCATCTCGCCTCCGAGCTCGTGATCGACGCGGTGATCGAGCCCGAGCAGTTGCGCGAAGAGCTCGTCCGCCGCTTCGCCCGCGCCTCATCGAAGCGGCGGGTGTGGCCGGCGAAGCGAAACCCCGTGACCCCGGTCTAGATGAGCGACGGATAGATTCCCCTCGAGATGGACGCCACCGAGCTCGCCTTCGCCGGGATCGCGCGCCAGGCCGAAATGATCGCCGCCGGCGAGATCTCCGCGCGCGAGCTGCTCGAGCTCTACCTGGAGCGGATCGAGCGCCTGGACCCGCAGCTGAACGCGTTCAGGTGCGTGCTCTCAGAGCGCGCACGCCTGGAGGCTCAGCAGGCCGAGGCGCGTCGGGGCGCCGGCGCAGAGCGCCCGCTGCTCGGGGTGCCGATCGCGATCAAGGACGACATCGACGTGGCGGGCGAGGTCACGGCCTTCGGCACGAACGCCCACGGAGGGCCGGCAGCCAAGGACGCGGAGGTCGTGCGCCGCCTGCGTGGGGCCGGCGCGGTGATCATCGGCAAGACGAACGTGCCCGAGCTGACGATGTGGCCCTTCACCGAGACCGCGACGTTCGGGGCGACGCGCAACCCGTGGGACCCCCAGCGCACCCCGGGAGGCTCGAGCGGGGGCAGCGCGGCGGCGGTCGCGGCGGGACTGGTCGGCGCCGCGCTCGGCTCCGACGGCGCCGGGTCGATCCGCATCCCAGCCGCATGGTGTGGCCTGTTCGGGCTCAAGCCCCAGCGCGGACGCGTGTCGATGGCCCCGCGCCGGCGGCCCTGGTATGGCCTCTCGGTCAACGGCGTGCTCACCCGTCGCGTGGCAGACACGGCTCTGTTCCTCGACGTCGCCTCCGGGGCGATCGAGGAGGACCGCGACAGCGCGCCCGCGAGCGCGGTCGCGTTCGCTCAGGCCGCGGCCGCCCCGCCGGCGAAGCTCAGGATCGCCTACTCGACGCGCGTCCCGGCCGGCGTTCTCTCGAGCCTCGACCGCGACGCCGGGCGTGCCCTGCAGGAGATGGTCGGGTTCCTGCGCGAGCTCGGCCACGATCTCTCAGAGCACGATCCCGACTACGGGCCCGGCGCGATTCCGGCGGTGCTCGTCCGCTACCTGCGGGGGATCCACGACGACGCGCTCTCCCAGCCCCACCCCGAGCGGCTGGAAAGGCGCACGCGCGCGATGGCGCGCCTGGGCGGCCTGATCGGGCCCTCCCTGCTCGCACGGGCGCTCGCCGGCGAGGGGGAGTTCACGCGCCGGCTGAACGCGGTGCTCGAGGATCATGACGTGCTGCTGACGCCCGCCACGGCCGCGGCCCCACTGCGGATCGGCCAGCTGCAGGGCCGGGGAGCAATCTGGACGTTGAACGCGGTGGCCGGGATGGTCCCCTACAACGGCGTCTGGAACGTCACCGGCCAGCCCGCGGCCTCGGTCCC
>JBEKXJ010000066.1:0-14072 GCA_049512215.1 Solirubrobacteraceae bacterium | reverse complement strand
GGGGCATAAGGAACGTCTGCTCACGGTCCACGGCTATGAAGTTCTGGGGCATAGCGGAATGGTCTTAAACTCGCCGGACGACACCCCCTTTACCCGACAGCCACCACAGAAGCAGAAGCCGCGGGAGTCGGCGAGGTCACGCCGTACGGCGAACAGCGAGCGTGTCGGACGTCGCCGGCCCTGCGCCTGCTTTCGGCTCCCGAGCAGCAGTCTCTGGCCTCGCCGTCCGAAGCGTCGGCAGAGCCCTCCCGGCAGCGCCCGCGCTGCGGCCCGTTCCTCTCAGGCAGCTTGGGTGTGCAGGAGGTCTGGGATCAGCCCGCGCCGATGCGCCTCGACCTGGAGCTCGGCCGGCAGCTGACGTGCATCGATGATGATGCCGTCGACCTGCACAAGCCACGCAAGCGGGTGATCGGCCAGCAGCTCATGCCGGCAGAACTCGACGTCCATGCGCGCGTCGAGCCCGAGCGCATCACGTATTCGCTTGGCCTTGGCGGCCATCGTGCTCTTCGGCACGCCGAGCAGCTCGCTCAGGCGGTCGGCCGTTAGGTGCGGAGCCTCGCTGGGATCGAACAGGAAGTTGTTGGATCCCACCGCGTAGATGGCTCCGGCTGCCCAGGTGCGCAGCGCGCCACGCTCGAGCGGCGAGGGACGCTTTCGCGCCAGCTTGGCTACGAGCCGGCGGCAGAGCTCGGCGTACTCGGCGTCGAGATGCTCGAAGCAGACCCGATCAGTGATCGCGAGGATCTCACCGACGTGACCGCGCATCGCTGTCGGGACCCGTAGCTCACCGGCTGCAGCTGGCATCGTCCTCTCTCCTCTCTTGACATTCAGGATCGCCACAAACGATGCCGCCCACACCGGACACGACCGCCCCATCGGTCAGCCGCCCCCCTTGCTCCGGCCGATCTCCTGCGAATCTCCCAAGGATTCCCTGCCGCTCAGCGTCGCTCCGCTCCGCTTCGCAGCACACAGTTGCACTGGATAATGCTGTCTTTGCTATTTTGCGTGTGCTCTCGATCGGTAAGATCGCCTTCGGCCAGCACCGCTACTACGAGCGGCAGGTCGCGGGCGGTGGCGACGACTACTACTCAGGGAGGGGCGAGGCGCCTGGAGAGTGGGTGGGGACCGGGGCAGAGGCGCTCGGGCTCTCCGGGCATGTGAGTGCCGAGCAGTTCGGAGCGCTGATCGCGGGGCTCGATCCGAGGGACCCCGGCGTGCGCCTGCGCGCCTCGGATCGCGACCCCAAGGTGGCGGCGCTCGATCTGACGTTCTCTGCGCCGAAGTCGCTCAGCGTCCTGTTCGCCGTCTCACCCGAGGATGTCTCCGCTGAGCTCGTGGCCTGCCACGGGGAGGCGGTCAGGGCCGCCCTCGAGTATCTGCAGGCAGGGGCCGTGATGGTGCGCCGCGGTGAGGGGGGAAAGCATGTCGAGCGTGCCGAGGGCCTGATCGCGGCCGCCTACCGCCACCGGATGAGCCGCGCCCTTGACCCGCAGCTGCACACCCACGTCGTCGCCGCGAACCTGGCGCGTGGAAGCGACGGGCGCTTCACGGCTCTGCACGGCGCGCCTCTGTATCGAGCGGCGAAGACCGCCGGCTTCCTCTACCAGGCACACCTGCGCGCGCTCGTGCACGAGCGTCTCGGCCTCCAGTGGGGAGAGGTGCACAGGGGCGCCTCAGAGCTCGAGGGCGTGAGACGTGCGGTGATAGAGCACTTCTCTAAGCGCCGAGGAGAGATGCTCCGTGCCGCCGAAAAGGGCGGGATCGGCCTTGAGACGAAGGCCGCGGCGGAGAGCGCCGCCCTTGCGACCCGCGATCGCAAGCAGTACGGCGTGGAGACCCACACCTGGCGCGAGGAGGTCCGCTCCCGCGCCGCAGAGCTCGGGCTGGGTGCAGAGGAGCTCGACGATCTGTTCAGGGAGGGCTGGGAGCGTCCCGCCGGCGGTCTGATCGAGCGGGACCAGGCGGCCGAGCTGAGCCTCGGTGACCATCTGGCTGGCCCCGAGGGCCTGACGGCCAAGAGCAACACCTTCGATGAACGTGCGGTGCTTCAGCAGTTCGCGGCTTCGGCTGCGCAGGGTGCCCTCGTGAGCGAGGTGCGCGGGCGGGCGGAGCGGTTCGCTGAGCGTGCGGACGTCATCCGAACCAACAGGGGTGAGATGACGACGGCTGAGCTCGTGGATTGCGAGCGGCGTCTGATCGCAGCCGCGGTCGGCCGGGCGGGGGAGGAGACCGCGATCGTCGATGCCTCGCTCGCCGAGCGCGCGATCGCAGGTGCCGAGCGTCCGCTGACCGAGGAGCAGGCGATGGCCGTACGCGCAACCGTGAGCGCGGGAGACGGGGTCACCGTCATCCAGGCGCTCGCCGGCACCGGCAAGACCTACACCGCCGGTGTGCTCCGCCACGTCTATGAGAGCGCGGGGTATGAGGTGCTCGGCGTAGCGCCGACGGGCCGTGCCGTGCGCGAGCTCAGCGAGGAAGCCGGGGTTCCGGCACGCACGCTTGACCGCCTGCTGAACGACCTCGAGCTCGGCGACGAGCTGCCGCGAGGATCCGTGCTGATCCTCGACGAGGCCGGAATGGCCGCCACCCGGCCCAGCGCTCGACTGCTCGAGGCCGCCGACCGGGCGAGCGCGAAGGTGATCGCGATCGGCGACCCCGGCCAGCTCGCGTCGGTGCAGGCAGGCGGCTGGCTCGGGGCCGTCGGCCGCCAGCTCGGGACCCTCCGCCTCACCGAGGTCATGCGCCAGCGCGACCCGGCCGAGCGCCGAGCGCTCGCGGCCCTGCACGAGCGCCTTCCACAGCACTATCTGGACTGGGCTGGACGGGCTGGATGCATCGACACGTTCAGGGACCCGGCCGGCGCATGCGATCAGGCACTCGATGAGTGGGCGCGAGCGAGTGCGGAGGTAGGGCCGGCCCAGGCTGTGATGATCGCCAGGGACAACGACACGCGCGCGGCGCTGAACGCCGCAGCCCGAGAGCTATGGAGGGCTCTCGGGCTGCTCGGCGATGAGCACTCCTACGGCACCGTGGAGCTGGCCGTCGGTGACCGCGTGATCTGCCGGCGAAACGATCGCCTCATCGACGTCGACAACGGGATGCGCGGGACCGTGCGTCACCTCGACGCCGACCGAGTCGTGATCGACGCGGACTCGGGGCTCGTGCGCGAGCTGCCGGCCGCGTACGTCTCAGAGCATCTCGAGCACGCCTACTCGCTGACCGGCCACGGGATGCAGGGCGGGACCGTCGAGACGGCCCTCGTGGTGGCCGCTCCCCGGGACCTCACCGCCGGCTGGAGCTACACCGCGCTCTCCCGAGCGAGGGGCAGACGCGCCTCCTCATCTACGACCACGACCTCGCGGATGCTCGTGGCGAGTTCGCGCCCGCCGAGCAGACGCCAGTGGCAGTCAGGAGCGATCTCCTCGCACGCGTGCAGCGTCACATGCTCGAACGCGACGACGAGGACCTCGCGATCGAGCAGCTGCCCGGCGTTGGTCGGGCGGACGATCCGGCGCTGGCCGGCTCCCGGGGGCTCGCGGGCGAGCCTCCACAGGAGCGGGGCGCGGCACTGGCGGAGCGCGCGCAGCTGGCCGTGGTTACCCGGGCGCAGCTGCGTGAGCTGGGTGAGCGGGTCGAGCAGCTGCAGGCGCAGCTTCGGGCCCTGCCGCTCGGGAAACTTGAGCGCATCGAGCACCTCGACAGACTGGCGATCACCCTGATGAGCCAGCGGGAGGGAAACGCAGAGCGGCTCGCGGAGCTACCCGAGCCCCGACGGCGATTCGGACGCGAGAAGGACCCCTATGCCGGTGAGCGCATCCAGCTGAGTAAAGCACTGCAGGGCAATGAGGAAGCCCTCGGCAACGTCCTCGAGCGACGCTCTGATCTCGCACGCGAGCTGGGCGACGTGCCCGAAGTGCGCGCCGAACGAGATGGGCTGGCAGGGGCGATCAGTCAGTCCGTGCGCGAACGGGCCGCGGCCCGCGACGAGCTCGTCGAGCGCGAGGTGCAGGCCCGCGGCGCCTGGGTCAGGGACACGTTCGGTGAGCGCCCCGATGTGCCGCGGGCCGGTCAGGTGTGGGAGCACGGTGTTCGGCTCGCCGCGCGCTACCGCGTGGAGCACGACGTCACCGATTCAAACGAGGCGCTCGGGCTGCGGCCGGAGCAGCGGGAGGAGCAGCGCGGCTGGGAGCGCGCCCGCAAGGCGATCGCGCGGGACCAGCGCAAGCTCGGTCGCGATGTCGGGGTCGAGCTCGATGTCGATCTCGGGATCGGGTTCTGAGCCCCTGCTCGCGGTCGCTGTCGTTGCCTCGGGACTTGGGCGCTCTCAGGTGCGCAGTCCGGTTGGAGGGGTGGGAGGGTCGCGGTAGGTGCGCGGCGGACGCACGGGCTCGGCGCCCTGGATAGCGATTCCCTCGCGGAACAGGCAGAGCGCGAGGTGGCCCGGTCGGGCGGCGCTCGGGTAAAGGACGCCGCGGTATCCCTTGCGGTGCAGTTCGGCGCCCATTGCTTGAAATGGCTGCCAGGTCCGGCGGCTGGGCTTCGGCGGTGGCAGATCGAGTCGCGCGAGCTTGGCGGGCGTCGACAGGTCGGCGATGTGACTGACAGCGACCGTCCAGCGCCAGAGGTCGCGCGGCATCGCGTGCATGGGTGGCAGGGCGATCTCGGCGAGCACCCGATACCACTCCGCCCACGCCGTCGCCTCCTCGTCCGCGAGGTAGATCGCGGCGAGCGTCTCGCCGTCCTGCCAGCGGCCACTGGATGGTGGGGATGCCAGCCACAGAGGGTCGGCGCCGTGTGGAGTCTGCCGCCACCACGAGCCTGCGACCGGCACGCGCTGGATGCGAGCCGCCACTGCGAGCGGGCCTAGGAGAAGGAGGCTTCTTCGAGCGTTGAGACGAGCTCTGCGACGCGCACGTACTCGCCGGCGGCAATCAGGTCGATCGGCTTCAACTCTTCCAGCGCCGGTACGGGCTTGCGAAGCCAGACCGAGATATAGGAGGGCTCCATCACGCGCGCCAGGCGCTCCACAAGCGCCGAGAGCTCGATCAGCCGCTCGGCTCGCTCGCCCGTCGGTGAGCGGGTGTGCGCGAGCCACGCCCGCGCCGTGCTTCGAGCCACGCCGGTCGCACGGGCGATGTCGGTATCGGTCAGCTGCGCGATCTCATGCAGGTAGACGGCCTCGCGGACGAGCGGCCCGGGAGCTGTTGCGGGTGAGGGCATGGGCGAACTGTAGCAAGATTGCAGCAAGATCGCGCGCACGCATTCCCCCTCGGCCGCAGCGTCTCGCTGGCCGCGGGCTCGACTGCGATCATGAAGCCATGAGTGAGCCGGCGACTGCGCCCGACACTTCCCAGGAGCTGGAATGACTGACCAGCAGCTGCTCACCGTCGAGCAGGTCGCGCGAGAGTTCCAGCTGACCTCGCAGACGATCCGCAACTGGATCAAGAGCGGCGCGCTGTCCGCGGTGAGGATTGGCCACGTCTACCGCGTCAGACGCGAGGACGTTGACGAGATGATGCGCCGTCACGCGGGTGAAACCGCCCCGCTGGGTACCCACCGCGACCTCTGGGAGCCGGAGACCCTCGGGATGCCCTACCGCAGACACAACGCCACGCGCCAACCTTCGATCTGGGATGACAGCAGCAGCTCCATCACGCCGACCAAGCGCGAATAGCGGAAAGCCCCGGTCTTGGATGATCCACAAAGCTCGCGGCTTCGGCGGAGATGTTCAATGTGAGACACGCCCCGGTATGCCGAGCGGTGTCTCGATGAGCTAAGCCGAGCGGCGCGCTCTGGCCCGCGGCCGGGCACCGCCGGCACCGTTTTCGGTTTCAACGGCCTCTGCGAGCTCTGCGGCGATGGCCGCCAACCCCTCATAGGCACGCGCGACCTCGAGGATGTCCGCGCCTGCCGCCACCGTGCCCAGTCGCGTGATCGCCTGGTCAAAGCGCTGCCAGAGCTCCTGCGGTCCACGGCGCCCGGTACCCGGCCGCAGCTCATACGGAGGCTCGCTGTCGGCCTTGCGGGCCGGCGGCCACTCAAAGCCCGCGGCATCGGCGATGCGACAGACGCGCGCGGCCTCGCTCGCGCCCTTGCCAAGCGCCGCCAGGCGGTCGCCGAAGCCTTTGTCCGGCGGCGCCTGCTTGTGCGCCTGCACGGCACCGGCCCAGCTGGCCATCCCCCTTCTGAACTCGCCGAGAATCTGCTGGTCGGGGTTCTGAGGTCTGTCTTTGCTCATTTGCCCATCGTACAGAGCAGTCCGGCCCCCATGCGCTCGCCACACCGGGCCCTGACACGCCCGCGACGACGACTGAACGTGGGGCCTTCAGGCATGGCCTACTGACCAAGCTATTAAATGCTGTTTTTGCTAAGTTTGTACCATGGTTGCTAATCGAGGCTCTCACGGCACGGCGGCAGTCCCCGACAGGTTGCGCTGATGCTCGACAGCGACGACATCGACGCGATCGCAGAGCGAGCCGCTCGTCGCGTCGTGCAGCTTCTGCAGAGGCCTGCCCTGGGCGCCTACCGGCTCTTGGGCCCCAAGGATCTTGCTGAGGCGCTCAACGTGTCCCTCGACTACGTCTACGCGCACGCTTCGGACCTCGGTGCAATGCGTCTCGGCGACGGACCCAAGGCGCGACTGCGGTTCGACCTGCACACCGCGCAAGCGGCGATGAGGGCGCGCAAGCAACCCCCTGCAAGGGTCGCTACTCGCCGGTAAGGTGCGGGCATCGCACAGACGCCGGGGCGCGGCCCGAGCTTCCCCCGGCGCAGCACCCGAAGCCAAGCCCGATGCACCAAGGACGTACACCCCGGCCGAATCGAGGCCGCTGATGGCTCGCCCGTCCAACGGGCAGGTCACCGAACGGCCCTGGGCCGACGGAGAGACGATCACCTTCGGGGCGCGCGTCTACGCCTACGGCAGGCGCCACCGGCTCGTCTTCGGCACCAACAGCCAGGGGTGGAATCGCACTCGGGCCGAGATCGAGCTCGAGTCGATCCTTCAGCGGGTCGTCCGCGGCACTTGGTCGCCGGCCGAGCGCAGGACCTCGGTGGTGAAGAGGGAGGCCGTGCGGCCTGACGGCCATCAGCCGTTTGCGCCCTTTGCGCGCAAGGTAGCCGACGCCAAGAAGAGCCACGGCCTCGACGAGGACACGATCGCCGATCTCGAGTGGAAGCTGGGCTATCTGGTTGGGCACTTCGGCTCGATGGAGCTGCTCGAGATCGACGTCGCCAGCACCGACGGGTTCCGCGACGACCTGGCGGATCGCTCGCGGGTGATCCGCGAGGCGCAAGCCCGCGGCAGGCCGCTGAAGGAGACCGTCAGGCGCAGGTCGGGCGGGGAGTACGAGCGCCGCAAGCGACCGTTGTCGAATACGTCGATCAACTCGATCCTCGCACTGCTCAGCCAGATCCTGCAGCGGGCGGTCGACTACGGCTACATCGAGCGCAACCCGATGAAGGTCGGTCAGCGCAAGGACCGCTTCCTGCCCTCGGTCAAGCCGGCCCGGACGTTCCTCGAGGTCGACGAGCTCCACGCCCTGTTGGACGCCGCCGGCGAGCTCGACGCCGCTGCGCGCAGCGATCGGCGGATCGGTCGTCGCGCTGCGCTGGCCACGCTCGCCCTGACGGGATTCAGGATCTCAGAGCTCTGCGACATGCGCTGCTCGAGGGTGGACCTCGCCCGGGCGCGCTTCAAGCTCCTGGATTCGAAGACCGTCAAGGGCATCCGGGAGGTCGAGATGACCCTGTGGAACCGCGACGAACTCGCCCGTCACCGCGAGCAGCGCCTGCGCGACGGCTTTGCGGTCGGCCCACACGACCACTTCTTCGGCGCCGCACGCGGAGCTCGACGCGACCCCAGCCGCTTTCGCGATCGCGTGCTTGGGCGAAGCGCTCAGCTCGCCGACAAGAGGCGAGCCGAACAGGGATTGCCGGCCCTGCCGAAGATCACGCCGCACTCGCTGCGTCGCACGTGGGCGATGCTCGCCGCGCAGGCCGGCCGAGACCCGCACTGGATCTCCGATCAGATCGGCCACACCTCGGCCGCGTTCACCTTGCAGGTCTACCAGCAGACGCGCCACCGGCGTGTCTCCGACGGTGAGCGCCAGGCGATCTGGGAGCTGATGCGCTTCGCCGATGAGCCCGCCGAGTGTCCCTTCACGCGCCAGATCACGCGCGGATCCGACGGGGGGTTTAGGCCCATGAATGGGCCCATGGACGATTTTGCCCCCTCTGTCGAGGCCGATGGCCTCATGGATAGAGACTGAAAAAGCGCCTATTTGCAGGCAATTCCGTGATGGGCGCGGCGGGTTTCGAACCTGCGACCTCTCGCGTGTGAAGCGAGCGCTCTCCCACTGAGCTACGCGCCCTGGATGCCCGATTCTATTGGGCCTGCGCGGTCCGAGCGGCTGCGGCGGATGCGTCCAGAGTGGCGCTGCTGCCCATTGCTGCCCAAACGGGGCGCTAGCGTCACCCTGACAGGATCGACCCCGAGTCCTTCGTAGTACCGCACAATACCGCGCGCCTCCATCCCCCAGGTCTCGTGCCGCCGCTCAATCCCGGCGACCGTATCGTCTGCCCTAGCCGTCAGCGTCCCGCCGCATTGTGTGCATCGTCCGTCGCTCGAGGGCCATCCCGACCCGTGCGGCCAGTCGCATGCTTCGCATGTCGTGCGATTCATGAGCCGGTCAATCGCGATCGGCGTCGGGACCTCGAGGACAATCACGGCAGTGGGCTCGCGCCCGAGCAGTGCGCGCACCCGGCCGACCTGATCGGCCAGACGAGGCACGCCGTCCAAGACGAGCGGCCCGACGGCGGCGCGAGCAGCCAGAGCGGTCTCCAAGAGCCCGAGCTCACGTCTGGTGGTATGCCACGTCCCGTGTCGATGAGTTGCGCAATGTTCCGCGCGCGACCGCTATCGCCCCGCGCCGCCGCCCTTAGCACGTCGCCCATGCTCAGCTCCTGACCAGCTTGTGGTCCTTGGCGTACCCGTAGAGGTTCAAGGTGAAGGCAAGCGCCGAACCGCTGGTACGGCGTCCAACGGGAGGCAGTCTGGTGGTGGCAGTGGTGGAGCGTACGGTGGCCTTACCGACCTCATCGAGCTCGATGACCTCGGCATGTACGTCGTTCTCACCTTCGAGCGTGAACGCTTACGGTACGAAGGGGTCCAGGACGCGGCTATCTTCGAGCTCGGGGGAGATCTCTCGACTGCTCTTGTGTACGGCGTCTCCACAGTCGGCAAGATCCAGCACGCGCGAGAGAACTCTCCGCAGCTGGGCGATGCGCTCAGAAGGGCCACGGACTCAACCCGTACGCACCGGGCTTTGACATCCTCACGCTGAAGCCGAGCGGCACGGGCGCCCTCGTAGATCGGCTCATCGAGCTGAAGTCCTCTGGGGTGCGGGCCAGAACAGGACATGTCGTGGAACGAGTGGAAGTCGGCCCGCACGAGCCGGTTGCGACGCTTCTTCTACCTCTATCTCGTCGGCAATCTCCGCAGCGACCTAACAGACGCCCTCCCGTTTCTGCGTATCGTGCGCGATCCGTTCGAGACCCTTTGGGCCGAAGAGCTCGAGGAGAGCTCGAAGACCCGCAAGGTCCGCCTCGATCTCGACAGCTTCGCGGACGCAGAAGAGCTGCAGCTTGGGGTTCGCCAGGACATGTCGTCTCCGCAGGAGCAAGACCAGAACGCGCCCCCCGTGTCGACGTCCGACGAGGTGGCTGATGGCCAAGCGCCAGTAGCCTGACCGACCTCGAGACCGGCCCCCCCGGGAACGTCGGCGACCTACGCGCGGCGCACTTCGTTGGCTACAAGCCCCGACACCCGGCGCCCGTCTTTCAATTCGACGGTGGCGAGCAGCGCCGAGTCCGTGTCCGGTCTCCGCCGCTCGAAGGCTGCGTACCAGCCTGAGTCCGGATAGTCTCCTCAGTCGACCATGGGCGCACGTGACCATCCTGTTGAACGGCCGCGTCATCGGGACTACCCTCATCTCACCCCCAGAAACCCCTACGACGGGGACCAGTCCGATCGTCTGGGAATTACCATCGGGGCCGTTGCTACTCGAACCCGGAACAGATACGAGTCATGCGATTACGGCGCAGGCCGATGACTTCTGCTCATATGTCGAATTCGTCGAACCCAAACCCTCAGGGCACTACACGATCAACTCCGTCTCCATTGACGTGGCGGGCCTCAAATAGCCTGATCCCGCACCTGCGCCTGATCGCTCGCTGAGCCAGCCACCGATGTGGGGAGAGTCCGGGAGACCTGCCCGCCGCTCCCCGCGTCGGATGCCATGAGCGAGCGAAACGTCGGTCTCCGGTTTCGCGCCCACATTTGAACGAACTTTGTCGCTGATCCTCTCATGGGTCGTGTTTCCACTCGTCCTCGCGGCGATCGGCGCGGGCTGGGGTGTCATCGTCGAGCGGGCCGCGGGGACGCGGGTTAACGACGCCCTGCTGCTGCCGTCGGGGCTCGCGGCGGCGCTCGTGGTTGCGGGCACTGTGACGGCGTTCACCGCGACGGCACCGGCCGCTGTGCCGGTCGTGGCCGCAGGGGCTGCTGCAGGCCTCCTCTTTGCATTTCCGGGGCGCCGGCTCGGCCCCTGGCCGGTGCTCGCCGCTGTGAGCGTACTGCTCGTTTACGGCGCGCCAGTGCTCCTCTCCGGGCAGGCAACGTTCACGGGCTTCATCAAGCTCGACGACACCGCGACCTGGTTCAACGTCATCGACCACGTCATGTCGCATGCGCGCTCGGTGAGCGGCGAAGCGCCGTCCACGTACTCGCTTGTGTATACCGGCGATGTCGGACCGAGCTACCCACTTGGGTCCTTCATGTTGCCTGGTGTCGCCCGCGCCCTGGTGGGTATCGACATCGCATGGGTCTTCCAGCCCTACCTGGCGTGCTGCGGAGCCGCGGTGGCGTTGTGTCTGTACGCGCTCATGGAGCCAATGGTCCCCTCGATCCGGATCAGGGCGCTGCTGGCATTTGCAGCCGCCCAGCCCGCGCTGCTCTACGGGTACAGCCTCTGGGGTGGGATCAAGGAGCTGACCGCGGCGTTCCTGCTGGCGCTCGGGGTCGCGCTTGCCGCCGTCATCGTCCCCCGACGTCCTGCGCGCCCGCGTGAGCTGCTCCCTCTAGCGGTCGCCGCCGGGGCGCTGATCCAGACGCTGGGGGTGGGTGCCGGCGGCTGGGTTGCACCGGCGCTGGCGCTCGTGGCCGTGGCCTGGCTGTGGCAGGACCGGCGCGTGAAGGGTCTGTGGGCGAGCGCAACCTCGATCGCGTGGCTGGGCGGGCTGACCGCGGCGTGCGTGGTACCGGTCTGGGTGGTCCTGGGAAGCTTCCTCGGCAACGACGCCGGCCTGTTCTCCAGCGGCCAGCCCACGGCCACGAGGCTCGGAAACCTGGACCATCCCCTGAGCGCGTTCCAGCTCGCGGGCATCTGGCCCGTGGGAGACTTCCGTGTCACGGCACCGACACTTCCGAGCGTGCTCTGGATCGGCCTGGCGCTGATCGCCGCCGACATGGCGATCTTCCTGAGCACGCACCGTCGCCAGTTCGGCGTCGCGCTGTACGTGGCGGTCGCGTTGATTGGATGTGGCGTCTTCTACTTCTCGGGCGCTACGCCATGGGTGACCGCCAAGGTGCTTGCGATCTCCTCGCCGGCGCTGCTCGCTGCCGCGTTTACGGGGGGCGGCATGTTGTGGAGCCTTCGGGCCCGCAACCGCGTGGCCGGCCTCGCGGGAGGGCTTGTGGTGGCGGCGCTCACAGGCGGGGTGCTCTGGTCCAACCTCCTCGCCTATCACGACGCAACGCTCGCGCCGCGCCCACGGCTAGCTGAGCTGCAGCACATCGGGGATCTCGTCGCGGGCAAGGGGCCGACCTTTGTCAACGAGTACGAAAGCTACGCCGACCGGCACTTCCTGCGAGCGGGCGCTCCGGTCGAGCCGGCCGAGTTCCGAACGGTCGACCTGCCGCTCCGCGATGGCGTGATCTTGACCAAGGCCGCCGCGGCCGACCTCGACTCGTTCCCGCTCTCGACGCTTGAACGGTACCGCTCGATCGTCACCCCGCGCTCGCCGGTGGAAAGTCGTCCTCCGTCGATCTACAAGCTCGTCTGGCAGGGCAGCTACTACCAGCTCTGGCAACGCCCGGCGCATCCTCTGAGGCGAATCCTCGAGCACGTTCCCCTCGGCGAATCCAACGCCCTACCCTACTGCGGAGACGCCCAGAACGGATTGCGTGAACCCCTGTGCTCGATCGACCCTGTGGCGACCCCTCCATGCGGACAGATACACGACCTCGCCCGCCAGGCGATTCGCGAGCACGCAGAGCTGGTCGCATATCAGCGCCCCGCGCCGATCGTCGCGCGCGGCGATCAGACCCTGTGGCCAGGTACCTGGATCCACGACCCCGCCGAACACGCATTGACGCCCACGACCCCGGGACAGGCGGTCAGCCACATCGCCGTCGCCAGCGCTCAGAGCTACGAACTGTGGTTGGGCGGGAGCTTCGCCCGCGGCTTTGAAGTGACCGTTGATGGCCGTCACGTGGGCAGGGTCAAGGACGAGCTCTCGAGCATCAACGGATACGTTCACGTCGCCAGCATCTTCTTGGCTCCAGGAACTCACATGTTTGCGCTCACCTACCCCCACCCCGACCTCACGCCGGGCAGCGGCGAGAACACACTCACCTCCCTCAGCGCGATCGCGCTTGTGCCGCGACAGAGTCCGGCGAGCGAACTGATAAGCGTCGGTCCGCGGCAGGCAGCGCAGCTCTGCGGACGCCCGCTCGACTGGATCGAGGTCGTGACCGGCGGCTGATCGTCCGGTCGGCGCGGCTGGTCCGCCAACGCTGGGTCCACGGCCTACTTCCATGTTGCGCAGCTTCCACGCCGCGGCGGGGGGAGACTACTCCGCCAGGTTTACACGAGTCGCGTGAGCGTTGACTGACCTACTCGAGCTACGCCCTCAGAACCTCCGTCAGTTCCGCCGGGCGCTAACCCATCTAGTGCACCCCACCACGTCGATGGAGACGGGAAGTGCCCTGTGGGTTCGACGAATTCGACAAGCGAGCAATCGTCACCGACCGCCGCCTCTATCGTCTGACTCGTATCTGTTCCGGGTTCGCGCAGCCACAGCCCTGCTTGTTCCTCCTTGGCCTCGGTTGGGAGTTCGTTCAGGCATCTCGTGCGCTACGGCCACGCGACTGAAGGCTGCCGCCACCAGCTCCGTATTGCGGCCCTTGGGCGTATCCGTGTGCTGACGATCAGCGCTCGGCGTGTGCTGACGATCAGCGCTCGGCAAGCAAACCTCTCCAAACGCGACGATGACCATCGCCAAGTACCCAATCAGCAGTGCTGCGCCAAGAAGCATAACCGCCACGCCGATAAGGATCATTGACCGGACCCCGTTCATGGGTCCACCCGTTGTGAGAGTCGGTGGGTGTTGTTCTGTTGCAGGGTAGGGGTGTCGCCGTCTCGCGGAGTTAGCCCGTAGGGCGGGCGAGCGGCTCGTGCTGGGCCCTCCACGCGCGTGCGAATCGGGCGGGTGGCTTCATTCGGAGCGCTGAATGTGGCCGGTGGTGGTTGTAGTCCTGACGCCAGTCCTCGACCAAGACCTTCGCCTCGGCCAGGCAGGAGAACAGCTCGACGGCGAGCAGCTCGTCCCGGACCCGGCTGCCGAAGGACTCGACGTAGGGGTTCTGCCACGGTGACCCGGGCTCGATATATGCGCTGCCCGTCTTGGAGAACCGGCACCAGTCCTTCAGCGCGTTCGCGGTCATCTCCGGCCCGTTGTCGCAGCGCAAGAACTTCGGCCCGTGCCCGCGGGTGGCGACGATGCGGTCGAGCTGGGCGACGGTGGCGTCGGCGTCGATGCGCCGCTCGCATTTGATCGCCAGCGCCTCCCTTGTGAACTCGTCGACGACGTGCAGGAGCTTGAGGATCCTGCCGTCGGCGGTCTGGTCGAACTGGAAGTCGATCGCCCACACATGATCGGGGTGCTCTGCCCGCAGACGGCTGGCGGGGACCGTGGAGTCCCCGAGCCGCCGGCGCTTTCGCCGCCTGCTC
>JBEKXJ010000065.1:0-14410 GCA_049512215.1 Solirubrobacteraceae bacterium | reverse complement strand
GGCTTTGCTTTTCAGCTTCGCCGTCGCCGGGCAGGTGATTGTCAGGCTCGGCGGCGTCGCATCGACCTGCACCGTCAGGCAGCCCGCTACCGAAACGTTGCCGGCGTTGTCCGCCACCGTCCCGCAGGCTTTGTGCGAGCCGCTCGTGCTGAACGTCTCCGGCGACGGGATCGACGCCGGGTTCACGCCGCTCCCTGGGCTGCCGTCAGACAGCGCCGGGTCGCCGTTGCTGGTGAACGACACGGTCGCGCTGTTCTTGTACCAGCCGCCGCCACCCGCGTAGTAGGGCGCGGGCGCGGACGCCGTTGGGGCGTTTGGCGGGGTCTTGTCCACCACGACGGGCGTCGACGTGGGCGACCATGCGGTCGTCTGGTCATGCGAGGGGTCAGACCCCTGGACACGGTAGACCCAGGTGCCTTCTTCCTCTCCGGCACCCGAGAACTCGTAGCTCAGGGCTTCGATGCCGCTCGCCACGGTCGTCCATGTTCCGCTGTGATTTTGGTGCTGCAGCGTGTAGCTGAGGCCGAAGTAGGTAATCGGGTCGGCGCCCGTCCAGCTGAGCGTGAACAGCCCGTCTTTGTTCGGAGTTTTCCCGACAGTCAATTCCGGCGCGCCGGGATTGGGGTATCCGACGACCGTCGAGCACGACTTCGTCGTCTCGAGACCGACGTTGGAGACCGCGGTGGTGCTCACCGTCTTTTCCCCGGCGGTTGTCGTGTTGATCGAGACCGTCCCGCTCGCTTCGCTCGCCAGACCCGAATAGCCGTCGGAGGCGGTGAAGCTCGCGCTGGCCGGGGTTCCGACCAGAGCCGTCGCCGGGCAGGTGATTTCAAGACTCGGCGGCGTGGCGTCGACCTGCACCGTCAGACAGCCCGGTGCCGAAACGTTGCCAACGTTGTCTGCCACCGTCCCGCACGCTTTGTACGAGCCGGTTTCGCTGTACGTCTGCGGAGAGGAAAGCGTCAGCAGGTTCACGCCGCTCCCCGGGCTGCCGTCAGACAGCGCCGGGTCGCCGTTTGCGGTGAACCCGACTTCGACGCTTTCCTTATACCAGCCGCCGCCACCTGCGTAGTCCGGTTCCCGAGAGGCCACGGCCGTCGGGGCGTTCGGGGGAGTCCGGTCGACCACCACCGGTTCCGACGGCGCGGAGAAGGCGGTGACGTTCGCGCCTTCGTGGGCCATCACGCGATAGACCCACGTACCTTCGCTCTCGGGCGTGCCGGCCCTGAACGCGAATGACGGTTCGGTGAGCGCTTCGCTGACGTTCGACCATTCGGAGTCGGCGTTGCGCTGCTGCAGCGTGTATTCAACCGAGGGGTAGAGCAACGGTTCGGCCGACGGCGTCCAGGCCAGGCTGAACACGCCGGTGTTGTTCGGCGTCACGCCCGAGGAGAGATACGGCACGCCCGGCACCGGGTAGACCACATTGACGTTGCAGTCTTGGGTGGTCGTGTTCCCAGCCTTGTCTGAGACCTGCACCGGGTCAGTGAATGAGCCGGCCACGGACGTGTTGATCGGGAACGTGCCATTAGGGTTGCTGGCGAAGCCTGACCCTGTATCGCTGGCGTTTGAGATCGTGTAGGTCGCCTCGCTGTTCAGCAGGACCGGCCCGCTTGGGCAGGTCAGGGTGAAGGTCGGGTTGGTCTCGTCGATCTTGATGACCTTGCTCTTGGATTCCTCGATGTTGCCGTTGACATCGACGGAGCGGGCAGTGATCGTCGTCTGCCCTTCGCTTGAGACCGTGATCGGCGCGGTGTACTTGATCCAGGGCGTTTCCGCCCCTCCGTTGAGTTTGGTGCGGTACTCCGTGCCAGCAACCGCGTATTCCGAATCGGTCGCTGTTAGTGTGACGGTCACGCTGTTGCGATACCATTCTTCAACCCCGTCAGGCGGCCGTTCGGGCGTGATCATCGTGGTGGGAGTCGTGAGATCGGTCAACTTGGGACCGGTATTCCACGCCGTTTCTGCTGCCAAAGCCTGGCCTTTTTCGTTGGGGTGGAAATAGTCGAGCGTATTCACGTCGCTTGCTGGGAATTTGATCGCGTACGCTGCACCGCCGTCGGAGTGGCAGTGGATGTACTGCGCGCAGACTTCGCCCAGCACGGTGTTGAATTCTTCGTTCCGTTTCTGCACGTTTTTGCGCCGGGTTTCTTCGGCCGGGGTGGTCGATGTCGGGTTCACGAGCATCGCCTGGCAAATTTTGGCAACCGCCCAGGTCAAATCGGCCAAGGTGTTGGTATGCAGGACGCTCCAAAGATTGTAAATGTTCGGGATCGACAACACATCGATCCGCGCGTTGGGGAGCCCGCTGCTGAGCACTTCCAGCCCGGCTATGAAGCTGGCGCGGAAGCTTGCAACCGGGGTCATGGTCGCTTCCGAGCTCGTGCAGACGTCGTTGGCGCCCATCAGGATCCACACCTGGTCGGGCGTGTTGGGCGCATTCACGGCGTTTTTCGCCTGTCCCGCGAGTTCAGACATTTTGGCCCCGGTTTTGGCGTCGTTGCCTCCGGCCGTCGAGCTGGTTATGGGGCGGGCGAGAAGGACCGACGGGTTGAGCGCTTTTGTGCGCAGGTAGACGCTGTTCACGTTCGCGGCCGTACCGGTCGCCCACGAGAAGGCGGGACAGTCCGACAGGGCGGTGCACCCAGCGCCCTGGGAGTCGTAGCCTCGAGTGATCGAATCACCCAGGGCGTCGATCGATGTCGGCGGACCGACCTTGGCGGGGAAGGCGGCCTGCGCATCGCTGGCAAACGCCATCGTCACCAGCAGAGCGACAGACACGACGGCCCAGCGAGCGCAGGCAAACCACCCGGCCCGGGTGGGCTGGACAGGAGCAGACTCAGACATGAACAGCCGCCTTTCGGCTTGCAGAAGGCTTGCAGAATACTTCCCGGAGCGCGTCTACGAAGACCGTCGGAGCGCGTCTATGAAGACCCCGCAGCCTCAACCCAGACCTCAAATATCCGTCCCCCAGTGAGCGGCCACACTAGCGGACGACGGCCAGCCATGTCAAGTAAGTGTTCCCGAAAGTGGGCTGCCGGGCGCTCGACAGGCTGCTCCGCCATCCTCCCGCAGTGGTCGCCGCCTCGGCGCTCACGGTCGCGCTCACCCTGGCGACGGGCAGCGCGGCCGTGTGCCTGGCGTCTGTCGCGGTGCCCGTGAAGCGTGCCATTACTACGGTTGCGTCTTCCTGCGGCGAGAACGGGGAGGAGCGGCCACATGTTCTTCTGCTTCCTCTACCTCGCCGTTCGGGCTCTGATCGCTCTGCTGCGCTGGCATCGGTCGCTCGTGTGCCGGAAGTGGCGGCAGCCAAGCGCGAGGTCGGGTCGACCGCGACTTTTCCCGAGTATCGGCGCTTCCCCGCGCGACGATTCTCGGCGAGACTGCGCTCGCCAACCAACTCTTGCGGGCTTAGGGCCCCGACCCGAGCGAGGATCGATGAACTACAAGACGCTGCTCTACGAACACGCTGGGCATGTCGTGACGCTGACCTACAACCGCCCGGATCAGCACAACGCGGTCAACCGGACGATGAACGCGGAGCTGCACCACGCCTGGGAGCGCTTTCGCGATGACGATGATGCGTTCGTCCTTGTGATCACCGGCGCCGGGGAGACGACCTTTTGCGCCGGCTGGGATCTGCAGGACGCGGCAAGTCTCAGCGAGATCGGCGACTACGACGCCTTCCGCGTCAGCCTCCACAACAGCCCCGGTGAGTGCGGCTACACGCGCAAGGCCGACATCTTCAAGCCGGTCATTGCCGCCGTGAACGGGTACGCGTTCGCCGCTGGGCTCGAGACGGCGCTGCTGGCCGACATTCGCATAGCGGCCGAGAACGCCGAGTTCGGCGCGCTCGAGCGGCGCTGGAACATCGTCGGCGGCGACGGCATGACGGTGCGGCTACCGCTCGTCGTCGGCTTCGCCAAGGCGATGGAGCTGGTGATCACCGGGCGCCGCATCGGCGCGGAAGAGGCGCAGCGGATCGGCCTCGTCAACGAGATCGTGCCGCGCGGAGGGGCGCTGGAGCGCGCCCAGCAGCTCGCGCGCGAGATCGCCGCGCTGCCCCAGGGAGCGATTCGCAGCGACAAGGAGAGCATCATGCGCGGTGTCGGCCGCACGCTCGAGGAACGCCTGCGTATCGAGGCCGAGATGGTGATCTCGATGTTCATGCGGCGCGATCCCCACACGCTCGGAGCGGCCGCGTTCAAGGCGGGCAACCTCAACCCCGAGTGGCCACACCACGGGCTCTAACTTGACCCTACAATTCGGCGCGGCAGGGCAGTGCCCTTCCGCTGACGTTGGCCAAACCCGAGAGAAGGGAACGTTCAATGGACATCCTGGCCAGGCTCGACGAGGCACGCCGTACCATCAACGTGCTCGAGCACCCGTTCTATGAGCGCTGGAGCGCCGGTGAACTGAGCGCCGCGGAGCTGCGCTGCTACGCGGGGGAGTACCAGCACGCGGTGATCGCCCTGGCACGAGCATCCGCGCGCGCCGCGGATGCTGCGGGAGCGCCTAACCGGGCGCGCCTCTGGCGCCACGCCGAGGAGGAGGCCGCGCACGTGGCGCTGTGGAATGAGTTCGCGCGCGCGACCGGGGCCTCGCCGTCGGCACCGGGGGGCGAGCCCACGCTGGCGCAGACGCGGTCGTGCGTCGGGGCGTGGATCGGCGGTGAGGATCTGCTCGAGCACCTCGCCGTGCTTTATGCGATCGAGGCGGGCCAGCCGGAGATATCAAGGACCAAGCTCGACGGCCTGAGAGCTCACTACGGTTACAGCGATGAGGGCCCAGCGACAGAGTACTTCCGGGTGCACGAAGTGCGAGACGTGGAGCACGCCCGGCAGGCGGGCGATCTGATTGTCGAGCTGATGGCTGAGGTCGCGGATCCCGAGGAGCAGGCCGAGAGGATGGTGCGCCGCGCGAGCGGCGCGCTGCACGGCAACTGGCGGCTGCTCGACGAAGTCGAAGCCCAGGCGCTGGCGTAGGAGCGCAGCGGCGCAGGGGCCGGTCACGGGCGTGGCTTCTGGCATCGGCGCCGGCGCTGGACCTGCGCGCCGTGGATAACGCGCTCGACGGCGCAGGGCTTGAAAAGTCGATTCCGTGCTCGTCTTGCGGCGGGCGACGCAAGACGGGTGCGCCGGTAGCCTGGCGTGTTTGTAGTGCCAAGTCGCGGAGCCCGTCGGCGGTTCGAGGTCTCGCCCCAGGCTTCGGTGGACTCGGCCAGGGCACAAGCTGCGAAGAGGTACCGATCGCGAACCGTAGTTTGGTCGGATGTGGTCGCGCCCAGAGTGGTGTATGCAGGAGGGGAAGAGGACCATCGATAGCCAGAGAGGAGTCGACAGCCAAAGAGGAGGAAAGGCCATGTATACAAGCGTGCGCCACTACAGGATGGGTGCGGGGTCGATCGATTCGCTCATGCATCGCGTAGACGAGGAGTTCGCCCCCGCCATCAGTCAGGAACCCGGATTCGTCGCATACTTCGCGCTCGACACGGGCGACGCAGCGATGGAGACAATCAGCATCTTCCACGACAAGGCGGCCGCCGACGCGTCCAACGAACTTGCTTATGACTACGTGCGCGAGAACCTCGGTGAGTTCGAGTTGACGCGTACCGAGGTGAGTGGCGGCGAGGTGTTCGTGAGTAGGGTGACAGCGGAGGCGCTCGAGGATGCAGACCGTTGGGCGCACCGGGTTCGCTCGCGGCGGCGCGCTTCGGGAGTCGGAAATGCCTGAAGCTCCCGTCCTCGTCGTCGGAGCAACCGGTCGGACCGGCCGCCTGGTCGTTGCTCGCGTACTCGAACGCCGCGTTTCCGTTCGCGCCTTGGTGCGAGATGCCGCCAAGGGCGAAGAGGTTCTTCCATCGGAGGTGCCGCGGTTCGTCGCAGACGTTCGCCGCGTTGAGACTCTGATGGAGCCGATGGCCGATGTCGGCGCCGTTATCATCGCTACCTGCAGCAGCGTGGAGCGCGACAATGACGCCGAGATGGTCGACTACCACGGTACGCGCAACCTCATCGAACAGGCGGCCGCCGTAGATGTCGAGCTCGTCGTTTTCATTTCCACCATCTACGCCAGTCGACCCGAGCACTATCAGGATGTGGAGCCGACGAGCCTGGGATGGAAGGCAAGGGCCGAGGAGGTCATCCGAGGGTCTGGGATTCCCTACTGCATCATCCGTTCCGGCTGGCTCACGGACGGCGCTGGCGGTGAGCCGCTGGCCGTGTCGCAGGGCGATACGGCCGAGGGCCGGATCTCGCGGGCCGACCTCGCCGACGTTTGCACGCAGCTGCTCTTTGTCCCCCAGGCTCGCGAAAAGACGTTCGAGGTGGTCGCGGCGCCGGCAGGGCAGGCGTCGAGCATCGCGTCCGCCGTCACCGCGTTGACACCTGACAGCAAGTGGCAACGCCCGTGCGTCCGGCGCACTCGGGGGCGCTCACCAAGCTGGCATCCGGCAAGACGCCCGTGACGATCCTGAGCCCGACCTCAGCCGTCACGGGCGCCGTCCGTCGCAGACTTCTGCAACGGTGCGATGGAGCACTCCGACCAGGCTGCTCCTCTTCGCACCGAAGGGAGAGCGAGCGTGTCCGTGGTCGAGTTCGAGACTGCTGAGTTGGACGATTTGCGACAGCGACGAGATACGGAGGTCCGCTTTGCTTGGTGGGAGACTTATGATCACCACACAGTCGAGCGCAGCCCGCGCGGACCGAACCAAGAGGGAAACCACCATGCAGACCATCGCCTTCGCCGCGCCAATGCTCCCCGGCAAGACCGACGCCGATCGTGAAGCCCTCGCGTCTTGCGCGCACGGGGATCGACGCACCGAGCATGAGGTCTCGCGCAGGCGCGCCGGCATCAAGCGGGAGTCCGTGTGGATCCAGAGCATGCCCGGCGGCGACGTCGCGGTCGTCGTGATCGAAGCGCCCGACATCCAGGCGGCCATGGGAGGATTGGCAACCTCGGAGGAGCCGTTCGACCGCTGGTTTCGCGAGCACGTCCGTGGCGTCCACGGCATCGACCTCGCGGAAGGCTTCCCGCCGCCAGAGCAGGTACTCGACTTCCGCGGCTAAGTCGCGGGGGCCGACGACCCCCGCCCCGTAGGGGCAGGCCGACGATCGCCGAGGTGCTGCGTCGTCTCTGACGGGACCCGGCTAGAGAAGGACTACGCCGCCACAGCCTGAGGCGGCGGCTGTCCCACGTTGAGGCGGTTACCGTCCGGGTCGGTGACGATCGTGTGGCGCACGGCACCGTCGATGGTCTCGACGGGACCAGTGGCGATCCCGCGCTCTGCCAGCCCGGCCAGGAAGGCGTCGAGGTCGTCGACGAGCAGCGTGTGCAGCGCCGAACCGGCGCGGCCGACGTCGGCGATGACGTAAATCCAACCCGTCTCATTCATCTGCCACGCTGCCTCGTCCTCGTTCGGGATCAGATCAGGCGGGCGGCCGGCGAGCCGCTCGTACCAGCCCACGGCCGCGTCGCGGTCGGCGACGGGTATGCCGGCGAAGACGTGCGTGACCATCCATCCACGATAGGGGGTCCGCACGCTCTGGCTGGCCCGGCTGGGCTAGTTGCGCGGAGCGTCGGAGGTTGCTGCCGCGGAAGCGGACAACGAGCGCGACCGTGAGGACAGTCTCATGCGGGCTTTACCCCGCCCTCAGGCGGGCGTGGAAGTCTTCCGTTGGAAGGATCGAACACCACCACAAGATCAACAAGGGAGATCTCATGCCCAAGATCATCGTGACACCCGATCCAAGCGAACGACCCGACGCCCCAGTAGAGGAGTCTGGCATGTCCAGCGCCCGCCAGCTGACGCAGCGGCAGATCCGCTGCATGGAGCAGCTTCCCGAGAGTCACAAGGTGGTGAACACCCGCCACGGCGCGCCAACCCTGCGCCGACCGAACGGGCAGTTGTTGCGGTTGCAACGGAACGGGCACCTAGCGGCGATCATCCGTATCGAGAAGGTCGAGTCCTACCTGCACCTCCACGGGTAGCCTCTGCTGGCCCCGCGCACCGGCCAGGCACATCTGGGCGTTTCGAGGCCCTGCTTCGCCTGGCCGTACCAACCACTTTTTATCAATTCTCCGGAGCTGCGAATCCCGCGCTTCTAGCGGCGCGCCCGACGGCCTGCTCCGGAGATACTCAGTCGATGCGCACGGTGTCCTCGGCGAGCACGGTGTCCTCGGTCGCGTTGCTAGCCGTAGTGCTCATCGCGGTTGGATGTGGAGGTCAAGACCACACAACGGGTTCGACGTCCGCGAGGCATGCGCCGTTGGAGCACGTCGCTTACCACCGGCGTTGCCCGACGAGCGACTCCTATCTCCAAGCCAGCCCCGATCCAAGGACGGCAAGGGTGCTTGTTCCCGCTCAGCCTATCGGCGCGCTGATCTGCAGGTATTGGGGGGCCAACGACTCAGGACATAGAGCACTGAGCTTTGCGGAAGCGACGTCGGTCGCCAGCACAACCACCCTCGATCATATGGTGGCCCTCCTGGACGCACTGCGTTCATACGCAGTCCCGAATGCCCCGGCTGGGACGTGCCCCGTTTTCGGTGGTCGCTCCGACCTGATCATCTTCCACTACCGCGATGGCAGCGACGATCTGGTGCGCATCTTGAAGGAATGTCGCGTCCCCGTGAGCAACGGGCGGATCGTCAGGGGAGGGCTTGGGATTGGACCCGCTGAAGGTCATTGGCCGGACGAAGGACTGCTCTGAGTCGTCCATCGACGGCCGCTCCCGTGGCGGCCGCTACGGATGTGCAGGCCCTGCCAGCCCCTGGGCGTACCGACAACTCTTTATCAATTTCCCGGAGCTGCGGATGGCGCGCTCGTAGGCGGGAGTGCTCCCTGCACGCCAAAGCGAGAGCGTGATGAGGGTGCGACCCCGCGACCTCGCCGACCGCCGGCTGAGAACTCCCGCCTCGTCGAAGACACCCCAGAAGACCAAGAACCAGCTGTCAACAACGATCAGACAAACCGACATCAACATGGAGGCCCTATGACCGACACACTCCCGTCGACCCCAAGCACACCGCGCTGCTCGTGATGGACTACCAGCCCGCGATCCTCGGTTCCCTCGCCGAGGCAGAGGCCCTGTTGTCGCGCGTGGCCGATGCGATCGCCCTCGTCCGCCGCCACGGCGGACAGGTCGGCTACGTCCGCGTGGCCTTCGAGGATGCCGACTACGCAGCGGTCCCAAGCACCAGCAAGATGGCCGCGCGCGTGGCGGCTGCAGGCAGAGCCCTCCACAACGAGTCCCCTGCGACCGCCGTCCACGACCACGTGGCGCCCGAAACGGGCGACATCATCGTCCGCAAGACCCGCGTCGGCGCCTTCTCCACCACAGACCTTGACGAGCAACTCCGCGACCGCGGGATCACCACCCTGATCCTCGCCGGCGTCAGCACCAGCGGCGTTGTCCTCTCCACCGTCCGCGACGCCACCGACCGCGACTACCAGGTGTTCGTTCTTGCCGATGGCAGCGCCGACCCGGAGCCCGACGTGCATGACTTCCTCACCGAGAGGATCTTCCCCCGGCAAGCGCATGTGATCACCATTGCCGAGCTCCCCGACCTGCTCGCGGGGCCGGCGAGCAGGTCGTGAGGGCCTGGCACGGCCAAGCCTCACCAGAGTCGCGTCTTCTCCGGTTCTTGTGGATGCGGTCGTCTCGGGCGTGTCACCCGTAGCGATCAAGGTCCACGCGGAGCACCAAGAGAGCGGTGCTCATCGACGCGACGACGCTCGACGCGACAGACCCCGCACTGCCGCTTTCGCGGGACGAGCGAGTGTCCGAGCAAGGGCCGCATTCCTGTTCGCGCGCTCAACACGCCGGGAAGAATTGGCGCGCGTTGACGTCTTTGGTGGATGACGGTCAAGCGCGCGCTCCGTGTACGGGGCGCCATCGATTGGCGGCCGACTGGTTGCCATTACGACGGCGAAATCACGCTTAGCTACTCCAACCCCAACCTGCAATCCACGAGCTTGAAGGAGTGTCCATCCGACGTGGTCCGGCCCCGGCGGAACCTCGTGCGTGGCAGAACGCGCTCTTGGCGGTTCGTGGGACGCGCTCAACGCCGCTGGTCACATCGAAAAGTAGCCAGCCAACGAATGCTAGATCGGAGATCCTATGCGCTCTGTCCTGAGGTTCCTTATCCCCGCATTGGCCGTGTCGCTCACGTTGGCCGCGTGTGGAAGCAGCTCCGGTACCTCGCCGGCCAGCACCTTATCGAGCCAGCAGGGTGGCGCGGTGGTGAGGATGGCGAGGAACTCATCGGTGGGCGCTACGGTGCTCGTCAACGCCCAGGGCATGACCCTCTACACCCTGAGCGGCGAGGGCAATGGACGGTTCATCTGCACGAGCGCCGCCTGCCTGCAGGTGTGGCATCCGCTGAGCACGACCGTCGCCAAGCCGAGCGGCAGCGGCGGCTCGCTCGGGACGGTCACGCGCTCGGACGGATCTCTGCAGGTGACCTACAAGGGCATGCCGCTTTACACGTTTGCGCAGGATCGCATGCCCGGCGAAGCCAACGGGCAGGGCGTCAAGGATGTCGGGACATGGAGCGCGGTGACGGTCAGCACGCGACCGCCGCGCGCGACGACGCTAAGTCAAGCGGCGCCCGCGAGCTCGGGCGGTGGCAGCAAGTACTAAGTGACCATTTCGCATTGGCGCCGGGCGTGGTATGACGCGAGGGGGTGGGCAGCTGTCGAAGGTCGGCGCGGGTCAGTGCAGCGTCCCGTTGTCGGGGTTCACATCCCTCCTCCTCTCGCTAGAGTCCGAGTCGGCTGCATGCGCGCGCCGCGACGCGGCCGCGGTGACGAAACCGATGCCATGCGCACCCTCGACCCGCAGAAGCTCACCCAGCACGTCGATCGCCTGTACCGTGCGGCGTGGGCGTTGTGCGGCTCGCGCGAGGACGCCGAGGATCTAGTCCAGGAGACCTTCGCTCGAGTGCTGGCGCGGCCGCGGGTGCTTCGCGGGGACGACGAGCTCTACTACCTGATGCGGGTGCTCCGAAACACCTTCCTGACGGGCCGCCGGACTGCCGCCCGGCGGCCGATGACGGTTGCCACGCTCGAGGATGTGGTCGCAGCTGACCCGAAGCCGATGGGCCGGCCGGAGCGGGCGCTCGAGGTGCAAGAGCTGTACGCGACGATCGCGGGGCTTTCCGAGGACTTCCGGCTCGCGCTCGTCGCCGTCGACGTTCTTGGGCTCTCCTATCGAGAAGCCGCCAGTGCCCTTCAGGTGCGCGAGGCGACGATTACGACGCGGCTCTTCCGGGCGCGTAAGCAGGTCGCCGAGCGCCTGCGCACGGAGCCGCGACACGCAGAGGTTTCCTGCGCCAGCCCGAACGAAACGGAGGACTCCCCCGATTCGGTGAACCCCATAATCCCCGCCGCCTCGGGGCTGGCCAAGATCCAGGCGAGCCGACGGGGAGATAACAGCGCCGGCGGAGTCCTCTCAAGCGGGGGGACAGAATGAGCGAGCGGTCTCCGCACACAGAAGCTGAGTTGCTTGAGCTCTTACGCTCGGTCGACGTGCGGGCGCCCGATGACCTGCACCGCCGGGTCGAAGCGCTGGTTGATCAGCGATCCTCGCGTCGGCGTCGGTGGCGGCTTGATAGGCGGGCGTCGGCCCGTCTGCCCTCGCTCGGCTGGCGACTCGGCGGGGCGATCGCGATCCTCGCTGCGGCGCTCGCGCTGATGCTGGGACTGCCGGGCGGCGGCTCAACTGCCCTGAGCCTGCGCCAGGCATCAGCTTTGACGCTCCGTCCGGCGACGATGGCCGCGCCATCGGAGAACCCGAGCCGCCAGGGCGAGCTCGCCAGGAGCGTCGATGGAGTCGCATTCCCGTATTGGGAAGACAGCCTTGGCTGGCGCTCCACCGGCGCGCGGGTGGATCGCATCGACGGACGGTTGCTGACAACGGTGTTCTATGCCAACGGACACCGCCAGCGAATCGGATACGCGATCCTCGCCGGCAGCCCGGCGCCACGCGTCGGGGGCGGCACGTTGACCTGGCGCAGCGGCATTCCCTACCGGCTTGTGGCCGAGGATGGTGTGCAGGTCGTCGCCTGGAACCGCGGCGGCCACCTCTGTGTTATTGCCGGACGCGGCGTCAGCAGCGCCAGGCTGCTGCGTCTGGCGAGCTCGGACGAGCGTTAGCCAGCAGTTGCATCCTGTCGGTTAGGATTTCTGTGTGACCCGTTCGCAGTTGGGGAAGGTTGCGTGGATAAGGGCGTCCTTGTCTGTCGATGGACAACACCTCTCTAACGGCGCGTGAACCACGTGTCGATCCTCGACAGACTGGAGAATCTCCGATGAAGCGAATTTCCCTCTTCCTGGCCGGCCTGTTGAGCGTCGCGGCGTCCGCCTCGGCTACCGCGAGTGCGCACGCTGGCCTGCCGACCGCCCATTCCAGCCGAGCCGCCAAGGTCGAGCTGCGCCGCACGAGCCTCGGAGAGATCCTCTCCACGGCTTCGGGTTTCACGCTTTACGAGTTCACGAGGGACCGAGGAAAGCGCAACAGCTGCGTGGGCATGAGCGGTTGTCCCCAGGTGTGGCCGGCGCTGCAGACGAGCGGCAGGCCGACCCCTGGCCCCGGTGTCCAGGCTTCGCTGCTATCAACAATCAAGCTGCCCGGGGGTGCAAGTCAGGTCACCTACGCCGGACATCCACTTTACCTCTACAGCGGCGACAGCGCACCTGGGGAGACCGGCTACGTCGGAGTGAACGCGTTCGGTGGCGCCTGGGATGCGATCAATTCAGCCGGTCACGCGATCAGATAGCGGCGAGCAGATGAACACTGCTCAGCGGGCGACAGCACATCGCAAGGCATCAGGCACCGGGCTCGGTCAGGGTGCCTCAACCAACTCGAAGCGCCGCTTTCCCGTTCTGCTGAGGCAGCCAGAGGAGCCATTGGTGCGCTCCGCGTGAGGTTCCTCATCCCCAGGTGAGCATCGCTCTCACGTTGCAGGGAGCGGAACGGGAGATGCGCGTTGACGGGTTACTCCTGGCTGCTGGAGTGTCACCCGCCGGGGTCGCCGGGTTCTCGGCGTGCTCGCGCAGGCCGGACAGCGTCCACGGCCTGGGTGGTGAGGTGAGGCGGCGTGGATCGCGGGCAGGGCGGCTCACGGATTCGGACCTGTGGCAAGGTTCCGCCGATCGCGGAGTCATGGAGTGGTGAAAGCCGTTTCCAACCAGAGGAGATTCCATGTTCAACAGTGCTCAAGGCGCCGCGACCCCGGCGGTCGCCGTGCGCCACATCCTGCGATCGAGGCCAAAGGCCAACTTGAGAACGCGTCTGCTGGGCGGGCTTGCGGCCGTGCTTGCCTGCGCGATGCTCTCCCCAGGGTGCGTGCTCGCGTTCAACTTCTCGTTCATCGGACCGCTGCACACCGTCACCCCGATCGGCTCGACCGTGCCGGCCAACGGAGACCAGAACCCCTACGGGATCGTCACCGTCCCGAGCAGCATCGGCTCGCTGGTGCGCGGTGACCTGCTCATCAGCAACTTCAACGATAAGGAAAACCTCCAGGGCACTGGCACGACCATCGTGCAGGTCTCGCCCGGTGGCAGCCTGTCGCTGTTCGCCCAGATCGACCCCGCCACGCTCCCCGGTCCCTGCCCCGGTGGCGTCGGCCTGACGACGGCGCTGGCCGTTCTGCCAGACGGCTACGTCGTGGTGGGCAGCCTGCCGACGTCGAATGGCAAGGCCGCGACCGCGCAGGCCGGATGTCTGATCGTGCTCGACCCGAGGGGACAAGTGGTCAAGACGATCTCGGGCGGGCTGATCAACGGCCCGTGGGACTTGACCGCGGTCTCGGATTACCAGAACACCGCGCTGTTCGTCACCAACGTCCTGAACGGAACGGTCGCAGGAGGGGAAACGCCCACCGACGAGGGGACCGTCGTTCGCCTGCTGCTGAACACCGGCTGGGGCCATCCGCCGGTGGTCACATCGGAACGTGTGATCGCGACGGGGTTCCGCGAGCGCACCGACCCCGCCGCGCTCGTGATCGGCCCCACAGGCGTGGCCTTGAGCGGCAACGGCACCCTGTACGTCGCCGAGACGCAGGACAACCGCATCGCCGCCGTACCCTTCGCGCTCTTCCGGCAATGGCCGCTCGGGGGCGGGGGATTCACGGTCGCGGCGGGCGGCCATCTCAAGAGCCCACTCGGGCTCACGCTCGCGCCGAACGGGGACATCCTGACGGCCAATGCGGGCGATGGCAACATCGTCGAGACGACGCCGTTTGGCTTCGAGTTCCCGCCGGCCGACACCGGCGCCGGAGAAGGCGGCCTGTTCGGGCTCACGGTGTCCGCAAACAGCCCTGGCGTGTACTTCGTGGACGACGCCAACAACACCCTGGGCCTGCTGCACTGACGCACTGGGCGATCTGGGCGGGGCCGGCTCGG
>JBEKXJ010000064.1:0-14815 GCA_049512215.1 Solirubrobacteraceae bacterium | reverse complement strand
TGCTTCACGACCTACGGGCAGGCGTTCAAGAACGGCGGGCCGATCGCGATCTCGATCGCCTGGCCGCTGATCAGCGTGCTCGTCCTATGTGTCGCGGTTTCGATGTCCGAGCTGGCCTCCGCGATGCCGACCGCCGGAGGCATCTACTACTGGGCCTCCAAGCTCGGGGGCGCCGGCTGGGGCTGGTTCACCGGCTGGTTCAACCTGATCGGCCTGGTCGCAGTCGTCGCCTCGGTCGACTACGTCTGCTCGGAGTTCCTGACCAACCTCCTCGGCCTGTACAACGTGCACTTCATCTTCAACTTCACGAAGGCCGCGGCGGGAACAGACGTCCACTACAGCGCCCATGTCGTTTTCGCCCTGTTTGCGATCATCCTGATCGCGGGCGGGCTGATCAACGTCTTCTCGAGCCACCTCGTCTCGGTCTTCAATGGCATCTCGGTGTGGTGGCATGTGATCGGCGTCGCGGTGATCGTCGTGATCCTGATCGCCGTCCCCAGCCATCACGCGAGCCTCTCCTACGTGTTCGGTCACCGGATCAACGCCTCAGGCTTCAGCGGCCACATGTACTGGTTCTACGTGCTGCCGCTCGGCTTCCTGCTGACGATGTACACGATCACCGGATACGACGCCTCGGCGCACGTATCCGAGGAGACCCACGGCGCCGCCGAGTCCGCGCCCAAGGGCATCTGGCGCTCGGTCTTCTACTCGGCCGTGATCGGCTGGATCGTCCTTCTGGCCATCACTTTCGCCGTCCAGAAGAGCCACGAAGCGGAAATCATCAAATCCGGCTTCCCGGCCCTCACGATCTTTTCGACGGCCCTGAGCTCGGCGGGCGCCAAGGCCGTGATCCTGATCTCGTCGGTCGGGCAGCTGTTCTGCGGCGTGGCGTGCTTGACGAGCGGCTCGAGGATGACCTTCGCGTTCTCCCGCGACGGAGCCGTGCCCGGGCATAGCCTGTGGCGGCGACTCAGCTCGAAAAGGACACCGACCTGGTCGGTGCTGTTCGTCGTGCTGTTCGCGCTGATCGTCACCATCCCGGCGTACTTCCCGAACAAGAAGGGCACGCCCGTGGCGTTCCTCGCGGTGACGTCGATCTCGGTCATCGGCCTCTACATCGCCTACACGATCCCGGTGTTCCTGCGCTGGCGGATGCGCGACGGCTTCCAGGCGGGGCCCTGGACGCTCGGCTCCAAATACAAGTGGATCAACCCGATCGCGTTCGTGTGGGTGGCGATCTGCGTGATCATCTTCTGCCTTCCATTCGAACCGGAAGGGGTGTTCTTCAAAAGCGGCTTCAACTGGTCCGCAGTCAACTACGCACCGATCGTGACGATCGGGACGATGCTCGCCGTCACCATCTGGTTTGCGACGTCGGCGAAAAGGACGTTCAAGGGCCCGATCCGCACGATCGACGAACTCGACACGGAAATCGCCCTGCCAGAGATCGCCCAGGCGCCGTAGGGGAAGCAAGGCGTAGGGGAAGCAAGAGTGACCTCTCGCATCTGGGCCCAGCCGCTCAGCCGGTCTCGCACGGGCTGAGCGGTGGGCGGTCGACTATCAGTCCTCGAGCCCGCCACCGAGGCGGTGCTCGCCGAGGTTCCGCGCGGGGGATTGGAGGAGGTAGACCAGGCGGTAGCCTGCGCGAAGGCGGCGCTGTCGGCGTGGCGCGCGCTCGCTCCGGGTGAACGCGCGCGGGCGCTGCACGCCATCGCCGAGGCACTCGCCGACCACGGCGAGGAGCTCGCGGTGCTCGAGGCGCGCAACGCGGGCAAGGCGATCAGCGACGCGCGGGGGGAGATTGCGATGGTCGTGGACACCTTCCGCTACTACGCGGGCGCACCCGAGCGGCTGCTCGGCGACACGATCCCGGTGGCCGGCGGTCAGGCCTTCACGGTGCGCGAGCCACTCGGCGTCGTGGGGCTGATCACGCCCTGGAACTTCCCCCTCACGATCGCCTCCTGGAAGCTCGCGCCGGCGCTGGCAGCTGGCAACACCGTCGTGCTCAAGCCGGCCGAGCTCACGCCGCTGACGGCGCTGCGCTTCGCCGAGCTCGCGCTCGAGGCCGGGCTCCCCGAGGGCGTCGTGAACGTCGTGGTGGGCCCGGGTCGCACCTGCGGGCAGCGGCTCGTCGAGCATCCTGAGGTCGCGAAGATCGCGTTCACCGGCTCGACCGAGGTCGGGCGCTCGATCGCGGCCGGCGCCGCGCAGACGATCAAGCGCGTGACCCTCGAGCTCGGCGGCAAGTCGGCGAACATCGTCTTCGCCGACGCCGACCTCGAGGCCGCCGCGGCAGCGGCGCCGCTCGCGGTCTTCGGCAACGCCGGGCAGGACTGCTGCGCGCGCTCGCGCATCCTCGTGCAGGAGGGGGCGCTCGAGCGGTTCCTCGAGCTGCTCGAGCCCCACGTGAAGGCGCTCCGCGTCGGCGATCCGCTCGATGAGGCGACACAGATGGGCCCGCTGATATCGGCCGCCCAGCGCGAGACCGTAGCCTCGTTCCTCGACGGAAAGGCGCCCGTCGCCTTCCGCGGCAGCGCACCGGAGGGCGCGGGCTTCTGGTTCGCCCCGACGGTCCTCTCCCCCGTGAAGCCGAGCGACCGCGTCGCGCGCGAGGAGGTCTTCGGGCCGATCGCCGCGGTGATCTCCTTCCGCGACGAGGCCGAGGCGGTCCGTCTCGCCAACGACACGATCTATGGCCTGTCCGGTTCGATCTGGACCCGCGACGGGGCCCGCGCGCTGCGTGTCGCGCGCGCGGTCGAGGCGGGAGTGCTCTCGATCAACGCGAACACCTCGGTGCGCGTGAGCACGCCCTTCGGCGGCTTCAAGCAGTCCGGTTACGGGCGCGAGCTTGGTCCGCACGCATTAGAGGCCTACACCGAGGTCAAGACGATCTTCTACGCGACGGAGGGATGATGGCTACGGAGGGCAGGCTACAGGGGCGAGTGTGCGTTGTCACCGGGGCGAGCGGGGGCATCGGCGCAGCGACCGTCGAGCTGTTCAGGCGCGAGGGCGCGAGGGTCGTGGGGGTCGATCTGCTCGCCGGCTGTGCGGGAGATCTCTCGCTGCAGGCCGACGTCACCAGCGAGGAGCAGATTCGCGGCATGTTCGCCCGCGTGCTCAGCGAGTACGGGCGCATGGACGTGCTCTTCAACAACGCCGGGATCTCGCCGGAGGACGACCGCTCCGTGCTCGACACGACGCTCGAGGCGTGGGAACGCGTCCAGCAGGTCAACCTGCGCAGCGTGTTCCTATGCTGCAAGCACGGCATCCCCCACCTGCTCGAGAACGAGGGCCCGTTGCGCGGCTCGGTCATCAACACCGCCTCGTTCGTCGCCGTGGTCGGAGCCGCGACCTCGCAGATCTCCTACACCGCCTCCAAGGGCGGCGTGCTCGCGCTCTCGCGCGAGCTCGGCGTCGAGTTCGCGCGCCGCGGCCTGCGCGTCAACGCACTGTGCCCGGGCCCAGTCGACACGCCCCTGCTGCAGGAGCTCTACGCCTCCGATCCCGGGCAGGCCGAGCGGCGGCTCGTCCACGTGCCGATGGGACGCTTCGCCCGGCCCGAGGAGATCGCGCACGCAGCCCTGTTCCTGGCGTCTGAGGAGTCGAGCTTCGTGACCGCCTCGACGTTCCTCGTGGACGGGGGTCTAAGCGGCGCCTACACGACACCGGTCTAGAGTGCGATGCGGTGAATGAGCCCGCACCGAGGCCACCCGCAGCCGCCGAGCTGATCGCCCGCGCCGATCTCGAGGGGGCCCGCCGCGCGATCGCGGGCGTCGCGGTGCGGACTCCCACGATCGCCTGTGAGGACCTGGCCGAGCTCGCCGGGACGCCCGTCGCCCTGAAGGCCGAGTGCCTGCAGCGGTCCGGCTCGTTCAAGCTGCGCGGAGCCCTTCACAAGGTGGCGGCGCTCGGCGAGCGCGCCGCGCAGGGACTCGTCACCGGGAGCGCCGGCAATCACGCGCTCGCGGTCGCGCAGGCCGCGCGCATCAGGGGCGTCGGCTGCGAGGTCTTCATGCCGCGCGAAGCCCCGGTCTCCAAGGTGTCCGCCGTCGAGCGGCTGGACGCGCGGGTGCACCTTCAGGGCGACTCGGTAGAGGAGGCACTCGCTCTGGCAGCCGAGCGCGGCGAGGAGACTGGCGCCGCGCTCGTGCATCCCTTCGACGACCTCGATGTGATCGCGGGCCAGGGCACGCTCGGACTCGAGCTGCTCGAGGACGTCCCGGACCTGGCGCGCGTGGTCGTGCCGGTCGGCGGCGGCGGCCTGGCGAGCGGAATCGGGATCGCGCTGCGCCGCTCGCGTCCGAAGGTCGAGCTGATCGGGGTGCAGGCGAGAGCTTGCGCGCCGTATGTGGAGGCACTCAGGGACGGCGGGGTGCAGGCCTTCCTCGAGGCCGCCCCGGGCGGCACGATCGCCGACGGCATCGCGATCAAGCGTCCCGGCAGCCTCACCCTTCCGCTGCTGCGCGAGCTTCTTCACGATCTGCAAACCGTGAGCGAGGATGAGATCGCCGACGCGATGGTGTTCCTGGCCGAGCGCGCCAAGCTCGTCGCCGAGGGCGCCGGCGCGGTCGCCGTGGCGGCCTTCTTGAGCGGCCGCCTTGCGCCCGTCGAGGGGGCGACGGTGGCGGTCGTCTCGGGGGGCAACGTCGACAGCGGCCTGCTCGCGGCACTCCTGCGCCGCCACGAAACCGAGGAGGGCCGCCGCGTGCGCATCTTCACGCGCGTGCCCGACCGCCCGGGCGGCCTTGCCGAGCTGCTCAACCTGGTGGCCGGGGCCCGTGCCAACCTCCTGAGCCTCGAGCACGTGCGCGAGGCCGTGCCGCTGAGCGTGCGCGAGACCGGCGTCGAGTTGACGCTCGAGACGCGCGGCCCGATCCACACCAAGGAGCTCCTCGCCACACTCGAGAAGGCGGGCTATGACGTGGACCTGGAGTAGCAGCCGGGCCTCCACGCCGCGGCGGGCGCCCGTGTGCGACGGCGCACCCGACCACACCCCCCGACCACAGCCACCTTTGCCTCAGCGCTGCTCATGACCCCTCGGGCACGGAGGCTCGGCGCGGCCCTGTCCGCAGCACGAGGCCGAAGACCCGCCGGTCGCGCGCGCATCCCAGCCGGTTACCGGGCGATCAATTACCGGGCGATCACGATCACGCCCGCGAGCGGCCCGAGCAAGTTGGGTTCTTCGTCTCTCTTATCCAGCTGTTCGCCTTCCCTTATCCGGCTGGGTTAGAGTCAGTGATCTAGTGCGCTCAGGCGCACAAAAACAGCAGGCATCCGACAGGCATCGGGACACACACGCCGCCGCGTCGAGACTGCGAGACGACCAGGAGGACCGAGAACCGATGAAGCTCATAGGCGCAGGCATGCCGCGCACCGGCACGCTCACCCAGAAGATGGCACTCGAAATGCTCGGGCTGGGCCCGTGCTACCACATGGTCGACGTGCTCAGCGACCTCGACGAGGCGCCGAAGTGGGAGCGAGCGCTCGGCGGAGACCCCTCCTGGTGGGAGATCTTCGACGGATTCAACGCGACCGTCGACTGGCCCGGGGGCTACTTCTACCGCGAGCTGATGGACGTCTACCCTGAGGCCAAGGTCCTGCTCAGTGTTCGCGAGCCCGAAGCCTGGGAGCGCAGCATGCGCCAGACGGTATGGGCGGTGCGCCACGGCGAGTCCCTGATCCGCCTGCTCTCGAGCGCCCAGGCCCACGTGGACCCCAGCTGGCAGGGCTTCCTGGAGATGATCGACGGGCTACTGTGGCAGGACAAGGGGAGCTTTGCCGGCGGCCACGCCGAGCCCCGCCAGCTGATCGACGCGATGAACCGCCACAACGAGGAGGTCAAGGCGACCGTTCCGAGCGAGCGCCTGCTCGTCTGGAGCGTCACCGAGGGATGGGAGCCGCTCTGCGAGTTCCTCGAGCTTCCCGTCCCGGACGTCGCCTTCCCCCACATCAACGACCGCAAGGAGTTCCTCAACCGGGTCCTCGACGGGTCGCTGCAGGCCCTGCAGGACTGGCGCGAGCGGGAGGCCTCGGTGGAGCCGTCGTTCGCGCTCGGGGGCTAGAGCGCGGCGCGGGCGGCCCACAAGCCGAACGCGGGGGCTATGGCTCTCCGGCCAGGGACGCGATCTGCTCGCCGCGATGCGCCCCCTCTCCGCCTGGGCCGCACGCTGGGGCGAGCGCTCCGCTTGAGCTCGGCCCTTGCCGGTCACACCTCCAGCAGCAGGGTGACCGGCCCGTCGTTTGCGAGCTCGACCGACATGTGCGCGCCGAAAACTCCCCGCTGCGCCCCGGCCCGCTCGCAGAAGAGCTCATACAGCGGCTCGGCCTGCTCAGAGGGGGCGGCGGCTGTGAAGCTCGGGCGGTTGCCCCGCCGCGTGTCGCCGTAGAGCGTGAACTGGCTCACGCACAGGATCTCGCGCGCCCCGAGCGGCTCGTTCATTCTCCCCACGCCGTCCTCGAAGACCCGTAGCGCCCGCACCTTCTCCGCGAGCCGCTCGGCGCGGACGGCATCGTCTTCGCGCGCGATCCCGAGCAGGACGAGAAGCCCGGGTCCGATCCTGGCCACAGGACGAGCTTCGACGAGCACGGCTGCGCGACTGACACGCTGCACCAGGGCGCGCACGGAGCTAGAGACGAGCGCCTGTGCCGAGACTGCGGTCCACCACTCCCCGAACCGTATCGCTCGCGCGAGCGAGCGATACGGTTCGCTCCTGGCACCATAGGCGCGATGGCCAGCGCGCAGATCGCCGTTCGCCTGCAGCCACGGGCCCGTCGCGAGGAGCTCCTCGGCTTTCGCGACGGGGTGCTGCTCGCGCGCGTGCTTGCGCCGGCTCTGGAGGGCCGCGCGAATCGGGCGCTCTGTCGCTTGATCGCTCGCGAGGCCGGTGTCGCCCCTTCGCGGGTGGCGGTCGTGCGGGGCGAGCGTTCGCGGGAGAAGCTCATCCGCGTCGAGGGCATCGACTCCCGGACGCTCGAGGCCGCCCTCGCGCGGCGCCCGTAGCCGCTGATCGGCGGACGCTCAGGCGAGACGCTCGCGCCGGTGCTCGGCGAAGAGCTTCAGCGCGTAGCGGCCGGCCGGGTGCTCTCGCGCACGGTTGACGAGCGCCGCCGTCGCCGGGGCGAGGAGCTCGGGCGTAGGCAGCGGGACTCCGTACTGCGGTGGGACGAGGGCGGGCGCAGAGAGCGCGGCGAAGGTGAGGTCGGCCGCTCCGAAGCGCTCGCCGGAGAGGTAGCGGCGCCCGTCAGAGAGCAGCCCGGCGACGAAGTCGAACTCGCGCCAGAGCACCGCCTCGTCATCGTGCTCGATGCCGGGGCTGATGGCGAGCGCACGCCGTGCGAACCGGACCAGCAGCGGCCACCCCCAGCGGGCGGCGCGATCCTCCCAGCGGGGCACCCCCCAATTGTTGAATCGCAGCATCAACTCGCGCTGGGGGAGCATGTGCACGTACATGAGCCGCCGGCCGCTCGGGCCGAGCTCTTCATCGAAGCGACGGCACAGGCGCTCGACCTGCTCGCGCGCGCCGGCCTCGGCCGCGAGCAGGCACTGCTCAGGCGGCGTACGAGCGTCGACCCACGCGAGGATATCCCGCGACTCGCCGATCGCGCCGTCCGGCGTCACGAGCACGGGTACCGTGGATCCACCGCCGGCGCGCCGGGCGGCGAGCCGGTGGACGCCCTGGATATGACGCTCCTCGCGATAGGCGATCCCCATCCGCTCCAGTGCCCACCGGGCCTTCTCGCAGTAGTGGCTGATCGGGATCGTGACGAGCCGCAGCACCCACCGAAGTATGCCCGCCTCGCGCCGCCCGCAAGCGGTGCGGCGCGCTCCTCGAGCGTTCGGCGGCAGGACATCCTGGCGAGGGCCCTTTGCTAGGGTGCCCGCGAGGTGCCACGCTGAAATCAAGCCAGGCCAAGCCCGATCGCGAGGATCGGCCGCAGGCGGGCTCGCGGCCGGTGCCCGTGCAGGTGCCCGACCCGGAATTCGACGAGTGGCAGATCGAGCTGCATGGACGCCGCGTGATCTATCGCGTAGCGGGCAGCGGGCCACCGGTCGTGCTCATCCACGGGATGCTCAACTCATCGAGCCACTGGCGATCCGTCGCGCTAGATCTGGCCGGCGACTACACGGTGATCGCACCCGACCTGATCGGCCACGGCGACTCGGCTGCGCCGCGCGGGGACTACTCGCTCGGCGCGCACGCCGCGAGCATCCGAGACCTTCTCGCCGCCGTTGGGATCGATCGTGCGACGATCGTGGGGCACTCGCTGGGAGGGGGGGTGGCGATGCAGTTCTTCTACCAGTTCCCCCAGCGGGTCGAGCGTCTCGTGCTCATCTCGAGCGGCGGCCTCGGCCACGAGGTCAGCCCGATGCTGCGGACCGCGGCTCTGCCCGGCGTCGCGGCGCTGCTGAAACTGATCCGACCCGGACTGCTGGGGGCGCTCGGGGAGAGCGGCAGGCGTCTGCGCCGGCGCGAGCTTCGCGCCGGCCTCTACATGCAGGCGGTTGCCCGGGCCCTGCGTCCCCTGGAGAACGGCGACGCCCGCGAAGCCTTCCTTCAGACACTGCGCGCGGTGATCGATGTGCACGGTCAAAGGGTCAGCGCCACCGATCGCCTGTACCTGCTCGAGTCGATGCCGACGATGATCGTGTGGGGTGAGCGCGACAATACGATCCCGCTGATCCATGGACGTCTCGCTCACGAGGCGATTCCCCACAGCAGCTTCAGGACACTCCCGGATGCAGCGCACTTCCCCCATCTGGAGGATCCAGAGGGGCTCTCGGCGCTGCTGCGGGACTTCATGAGCGACACCCGGCCCGGGCGCCTCGAGGACGCCGACTGGGGTGCAGTGCTCGCCAGGCGCTCGCCGCGATCACGCCGGCTCGGCGACGCCGCAGCCTAGCGCGGCGGGCGATCAGCCGCTCGCAACCGCCCGCCATGCCGCTGCGTCCGGCAGGGGCTTGAGCGTTCTCTCCAGCTTGGGGCGCAGCGCCTCGAAGTCGGGTGGGAGCGAGAGGCGCTCGCCGAGATGCTCCTCGTCCTCGTCCACTGCGAACCCTGGGCCGATCGTCGCAATCTCGAACAGTACGCCGCTCGGCTCATGGAAGTAGACCGAGCGGAAGTAGAAGCGATCGATCACCGGCGTCGGGCGGGCGCCCGCCGCTGCCACTCGCAGGCGCCAGACATCGAGATCCTCAGGCTGCGACGCGAAGGCGACGTGGTGCACCGTGCCCGCGCCCTGCCTGCGGTTGATCTCCGGCGGAGCGGGGTCGTAGGCGTAGAAGCTGCCCCGTCTGTGCCCGCGCACCTGCCAGCGCTCGCCCGACCCTCTGGCGAATCCCAGCGTGCCGGCGAGCAGGGCCTCGCTGCGAGCAGGCGCCGTGCTGTAGGCACGCACGCCGTCGAACCCCTGAAGCGCATGCTCTGGAGGAACAGCGGCCGCGTTCGCGATCAGCGGCTCGTCCTCGTCGGCGGCGAGCAGGAGCTCGTGCTCGAGGCCCTCCGGATCGGCGAACAGCAGACCGTCCTCGGTAGCTATGACGCCGACCCCGTGCGCGCCGAGCCGCTCGGTCCAGAACTCGAGTGCCTCCCGCGAGGACACCCGCCACACGATCCGGTGCACCATCCCTGCGCCGGCCCTGCCCGCCGCCGCGCCCGGATACTCGAAGAACGTCAGGTCCGCCCCCGGCGAGCCGTGCTCGTCAGCGTAGAACAGGTGATAGACCGTGGGGTCATCCTGGTTGACGGTCTTCTTGACCAGCCTCAACCCGAGCACGCCCGCGTAGAACTCGACGTTTGCGGGCGCGTCGCCGGTGATGGCGGTGATGTGATGGAGGCCCTCGAGCTTCACCTCAACACCGTAGTCTACGTGGCGCGTGCCATGATCGGCGCGTGCAAGACGGATCGCTCATCCCGCGCTTTGGACGGGCGCGGCGCGACCCCTCACTCGCTGTTCTCGAAGGCTTCCATCCGCTCAAGCACGCCCTGCGCTTCGGCGCGAGGATCCTCGAGGTCGTCTGCACCGACACCGGCGAGCTCGATCGTCTCGCCGCCCTGCTCGCCCCCGATCTCAGAGCGAGCCTGCGGGCTCTGGCCCGTGAGGTCGAGCCCGCGGTGTTCGGGCAGCTGGTGCCGCTGACGCCTTCGACCGGCGTGATCGCGCTCGCGGAGCGCGCCTCGGTCGACCCGGCCCTCGTGCTCGGAGATCAGCGGCCTGCACCCGTGGTCCTGCTCGAGGACCCGCGCGATCTCGGCAACATCGGAGCTTGCATCCGCGTCGCCGCGGCCGCCGACATCGCCGGCGTGTTCACCAGCGGCGGTCACGACCCCTGGCACCCCGACGCGCTGCGGGGCGCCGCCGGCCTTCACTACGCCGTGCCAGTCGCGCGTCTGGAGCGAATCGATGCGCTCGAGCCGCTCGAGCGCCCGCTGCTCGCGCTCGACCCCGCGGGCGAGACCTTCGATCCGCGCGCGCTCCCCGCGCGCTCGGTCCTCGCCTTCGGGACCGAGCGCCGTGGCCTCAGCCGCGAGCTCATAGGCCGCGCCGATGCGTGCATCAGCATCCCCATGCGCCCCGGCGTCTCGAGCCTCAACCTGGCCACGTCTGTGGCTGCCGTGCTGTTCGCGTGGCGGCTATCCGCCGGGACCACACGGGCCGCCCAGCGCAGCACCCCCGGCTGATCAGCGCGTTTCCGGCGCGGCAGGCCGGCTACGTCCGCCGTGTATGGGAGGCTCTTCGCGGGAGAGCTGAGCACACTGGCGATCCATACGATGCTCTTGCCGGCCATCATCCTCGTCGTGGGGCTCGGCGCGTTGGGATTCAGCGCGGTGCTGGTGATCGCCCTCAGCCGCGTCGCCCAGCGCGCTGACATGGAGGGCGTCCAGTTTCTCGCGGAACTCCGCCAGGATGACCTGCCCGTGGACCTGCCTCACCAGTCGCTCGGGTGCCCTTCAGGGCGTGAGAGGCCTGCGCGCACGGATGCCCGCGGGGCCGCACGGTCGGGAACGTCGCCCCGCAGACGAAGAGCTCCATCCGCCCAGCAGCCCTAGGAGATGCTCAGCGTTCCTTCCATGCCCGCCTGGCGATGGCCGGGGACCGAGCAATAGAAGGTATAGGTGCCCGGCTTCAGGCTGAGCGTGACCGCCCTGCTCCCACCTTTGAAGGTGGGCGTCGCCCCGAGCACCTTGCTTCCCTGAGCAACCGTCACGTTATGTTCCAGGGGGGACATGTTTTCCATCGTGATCGTCACCGTGCCCGCCTTCGCGCTCAGGCTCTTGGTGTCATAGCTGAGCAGCCCGCCCGGATTCGCAGCCAGCTTCAGCTTGCTCGCGGCCGCGGCGGGAGCCGGCGAGGACCCCGGCGCCGGTGTTCCCCTCGCCGCCTTCGGCGAGGGGGACGCGGTGGACGTGGCCGGCGAAGGCGTGGACGGAGTGCTCGCGGTTTCTGGCGCGGTGGCGCTCGCGGAGGATGCGGCGGCCGCGGCCGGAGCCGGCGCGGGCGTCCCCGAGGTGATCACCGCCATCGAAACGGCCGTGAGCACGAGCACCGCGGTGATCGCCATCACCACGCGCTGGCCGCCGAGGCCGCCGGGGAAGTCGGGGCGGTGCATACCCACATAGGACACGATCAGCGCCCACGCGACGAGCACTCCCCCCGCGATATAGAAGGGGGCCTTGCTCTTCTCAGCCCCGAGGACCGGGGCGAGCTGGAGGGCTGCGCCATGCATCCGCGCGAGCCTAGCCGATGGGACGCAGGATATGCTGCGCGAGGCGATGACCGAGATGGTGCGCACACCCGAGGAGGCGCTCCGGGGCCTACCCGACTTTCCCTTCGCGCCCCACTACCGCGAGGTCGACAGCCTGCGTCTCGCCCACCTCGACGAGGGCGACGGCAAGCCCGTCCTCTTCATCCACGGCGAGCCCACCTGGTCGTTCTTGTGGCGAAAGGTGATCCCGCCCGTCCGCGAGGCCGGCTTCCGCTGCCTGGCTCCCGACCTCGTCGGCTTCGGTCGCTCTGATAAGCCCGCCGACATCGACTTCTACTCCTACGACCGGCACGTAGAGCTCACGGGCACGCTGCTCGATGATCTCGACCTGCGCGGGGCGACGATCGTCGTGCACGACTGGGGCGGCCCGATCGGGCTGCGCCTCGCGGTGGAGCAGGCAGAGCGGATCGAGCGGATCGTGATCCTCGACACGGGGCTCTTCACCGGGCATCAGCCGATGAGTGACGCCTGGAAGACCTTCCGCGACTTCGTGGCCCGCACCGAGGATCTGCCTGTCGGCCTGCTCGTGCGCAACGCCTGCAAGACCGATCCCGGCGACGAGGTGATCGCGGGCTACGAGGCTCCCTTTCCCAACGTCGCCTCGAAGGCGGGCGCGCGCGCCTTCCCCTTGCTGATCGCCCTCACGCCGCAGGCGCCGGGCGCCGAGGCCGGGCAGCGCGTGCTCGACGCCCTGCGCGAGGACCGGCGCCCGACGCTCATGCTGTGGGCGGACTCCGATCCCATCCTGCCCCTCGCCGTTGGCGAGCGTTTCGCCGCGTCGATCGGCCGCCCGGCGCCTCACAGGATCGAGAACGCCAGTCACTTCCTGCAGGAGGACCAGGGCCCGCTGATCGGAAGCTTGATCGCCGCCTGGCTGAGCGCCGGCTGAGCGGGCGACCGCGTGGCCCACAGCGCCACACCGCGGGCCCGCGGCGTGGCGGCGAGTGAGCTCCCTCGTTCAGTCCCCGACGCTTTCGGCGATCTGCGTCTGCTCCGGGGCGGTCTCCAGGCGCGGCTCAGAGCGCGATGCCCGCAGCTCATAGCTGCGGCGGGTGTCGGTGTCGATTTCGGTGAGCACGCGGTCTGCCTTCAGCGCACGGGCCATGCCTTCCGAGAGGCGGCGGGGCAGGACAGCGGCGAGCACGTTGGTGCGCTTAGCTGACTTCGGCACCCAGACTTCTACCGTGCCGAGCTGGAGCGCCTCGATGATCGCGTCGGCCACATCTGTCGGCTCGAGATTCTTCAGCCCGCGGGCCTGCCCGAGTCCCGAGCCGAGCTCCGTGTTGACCACGAACGGCATCACGTAGCTCAGGTCGACATTCGCCCTCATCAGGCGCAGTTCGCCGCGGATCGCCTCGGTCAGGCCGACGACGGCGTGCTTGGTGGCCGAGTAGGTCGCCCCCCCCGGTGTGCCGAACTTACCCGCTTGGGAGGAGATGTTGACGATGTGGCCTCGGTTGCGCGGGATCATGCGCGCGAGCGCGAGCTTCGTGCCCAGGATCACCCCGTGGATGTTGATGTTCACCATCCGCTGCGCGGTCAGGTCGTCCTCGTCGATGAAGGGCCCGATCTGCATGATGCCCGCGTTGTTCACGAGCACGTCGAGGGGCCCGAGCTGCTCTTCGGCGGCGTCCAGGAACGCGCTGAACGAGGCGCGGTCGGTCACGTCCAGGGGCAGCCCGACGGTGCTCGCACCGAGCTCGGACGCGGTCTGCCTGGCCGCCTCGACGTCGACGTCCCCGATCGCGACCTTCATGCCCTGGCGCAGCATGGCTTCGGCGGTCGCGCGGCCGATTCCCCGCGCGCCACCTGTGATCGCTGCGGTCTCTCCGGCGAGGATGCGGGGCTGCTTTGCCATGGTCTCTCCTGATCGTGCGGGCGGGCTGGAAGGACCCCAAAGGTAGCGCGCCTTCACTCCTTGAGGACCTGGGAGCGCGAGATAGTAGGGTGAGAGCCATGCCGTGGTTTGAATTCGAGGGCCAGCGCATCGCCTACAGCGAGTTCGGCGGCGGGCCCGCCGCCGTCACAAAGACGGGCACTCGCGGGCGCACGGCGAGGAGCGCCGCTGCGAGCTCGCGCCCGCTGATCCTCGTGCATGGGCTGCTTCTGTCCCAGAAGATGCATCGTCCGCTCGCAGAAGACCTCGCGGCCAGGGGCAACTACGTGATCACGGTCGACCTGCTCGGGCATGGCGAATCGGAGCGTCCGCGCGATATGTGGCGCTACTCCATGCACTTCTTTGGGGAGCAGGTCGTCGCGTTGATGGACCACCTGCAGATCGAGCAGGCCGTCGTCATGGGCACCTCGCTCGGGGCGAACACGGCGCTCGAGATCGCCTTGACCAAGCCGGAGCGCCTGCGTGGAATGGTGATCGAGATGCCCGTGCTCGACAACGCCCTGCTGTGGAGCGCACTCGCCTTCACGCCCCTGCTCGTGGCGCTGACGTTCGGTGAACCGGCGATGAAGCTGCTCGCGCGCGGAGCGCGGGCCGTCCCGCGGCGGCTGCTTCCCCATTACGGCAACGTCATGCTCGACCTGGTCCGCCAGGAACCAGCCCCCGGCGGAGCGGTGCTTCAGGGTCTCTTCTTCGGACGCGTCGCACCCCATCGGACCGACCGCCGGACGTTCCGCACCCCGGCGCTCGTGCTTGGGCACCGCCGCGACCCCGTCCACCCGTTCTCCGACGCCGGGATGCTCGCCGAAGAGCTGCCGAACGCGCGCCTGGTGGAGGCCGACTCGCTGCTGGAGCTGCGCCTGCGGCCCGAGCGGCTCACCGGGGAAATTGCCTCCTTCCTGGATGAGGTTTGGGCCAAGCCGCGCAGCGGGCGCGCTAGACGGCCGGCGAAGGTCCCGGCCGCAGGCCGGGCCCGGCGGGCCGTCTAGGAGCGGGGCGCGGACCGGGCTGCCGGCGAGCGCGGGCCGGCCGCACGCTAGCTACTAGCCCCGGATAAACGACTAGAACCAAAACGGCCGCATCGGTACTCGACGCGGCCGTTCCGGGCAAATGGTTTTCTGCTCTGATCGAGCGGTGGTGATGCTCTCAGCTGGTCC
>JBEKXJ010000063.1:0-14990 GCA_049512215.1 Solirubrobacteraceae bacterium | reverse complement strand
CCCGGCCGAAACCAACGCCACAGAGGCCTTCTGCGGCTCTCGAGTGGTCACCCGCGACCGATCCGATGTCCGAAATTCGTTCCTAAATTAACCGCCAAGCCCTTGACTTTCATCGGTCGTCCAGAGGGGGCGTGTCTGGTCGGAGAGTCGGCGCGATCGCAATGCTCGCATTGCGATCGTCAGCGAGGCGGCCGGCTGCCGCCGTCAGCGACTGCTCTCGTTGTCACGCTCGCGGGGAGCTTCTTGTTCGAGGGCCCGCCCGTCTGGTGGGGCAAGGCGAGGTCGGGCAGCTCGCCCGCAGCGAGCGCCGGGGCGTAGCGAGCGCCGGGAAACGAGAGGCTGTTGCTGATGGCTATCAGGTGGCGCTGACCAGGGCAGCGTCGCCCAATGAAGCACGCACCTTCAGCCGTGCCTGGTGCAGTCGGCTCTTAAACGCCGCCTCCCCGACGCCTGCGATCTCCGCCGCCTCGCGCGTGGAGAGACCCTCGACATCGCGGAGCACGAGCGCCGTTCGGTATGGCGGGGCGAGGTTGGCAATCGCGAACTCGAGCGCGTCGCGCAGCTCATGCTGCTCGGCTCTGTTGGCCGGTCGCTCATGCGCTGGCGCTGGAACCTGCACGGCCTCCTCGTCGACAGGAACGATCGTGCCACCTCGCAGCCGCCTCTCCAAAGCGCGGTTGGACTCGTTGACGGCGATGCGGTATAGCCAGGTGAAGATCATCGCGCGAGCCTGAAAGCGCCCAATGCCCCGCCATGCCCGTAGCAAGGTCTCCTGAACAATGTCTTCGGCTTCGCCACGGTCGCCGACCAAGCGGAGCACGACCGTATAGAGACGGTCGGCGTGCACGCCGACGAGCTCTTCGAACGCAGCGAGGTCTCCGGCCTGGGCCCGACCGACAAGCTCGCGCTCCGGTGTCTCGGTGGCCCGGAGGGCTCCAAGCAGACGGCTCACGCCTCGTCGGTGGGATCGCCACCGGCCTTCGTGTGGGCAACCTCGGCCCGAACGCGGTCGAAGATACCTGCCGGAGCGCGCGCGTCGGACCGGTCGACGGAGCCGTGCAGGACACGCAGAAGGGCGCGCAGTGCGCGAATTCCAAGGCCGCACTCAGGGCATTCCTCGGCGTGGAGTTCCAAGCGCCGGCGGGCGCGCCAACTCAGATCGCCCTCGACATAATGCGAGAGGTGCTGCTGGGACCAAACGTGGTCATCGCCGCGTCTGAGCAGGCGCATCAGTCTCGTTCCTCCCCGGGCAGGTGGATCGCGTCAGGACTGGCAGGCACATCCAGCGGCGGCCGCCGTCCGTCATAGGGCTGGGTTGGATCGCGGTTCAGGTGGGAGTAGCGGGACATGGTGCTTCGGGCGTCGTGGCTATGCATCTATGACCGAGCAAGCCTCGATTCGGTTGGTTGCTTCGCTGTGCAAGGGCCGAAGGCGTGCGACTCCCAGCCACGTCTACGATGTGGCGGTAGTGGGCCGCATCTGCACTGGTCAGCTCGCCGCGCTGCGCAGCAGAACACGGGCGGCGGCTAGGGCGGTGCGCAGCTGTGTGGGGTCACGGCGGACTTGGGTGAGGAGCAGGCCGCCTTGGAGCAGCGCCATGGTGGCGGTCGCCAGGGCGGCGGGGTTGGAGTTGACCGAGAGACGCCCGCGTGCCTTCATGCACTCGAGGCCATCGCGCAGGTAGGCCTCCCAGCGCTCGAAGCCGTCGGCCAGGATGGTGCGGGCGAGCGGGTCGCGCTCGGCGAGCTGACCAACGAGCGATCCGATGGGGCAGCCGCCGCGCGCTTCGCGCTGCTCCTGGAGCGCCACCAGGGCGCGGAACCAGTGGTCGATGCCGGCCCAGGTATCGAGGTGATCGAGCAGCTCATCCTGCGCACCAAGGACGGCGTCGGTGGTGGCCTCGATGACAGCGCGGATCAGGTCGGCACGGTCGTCGAAGTAGTGGTAGAGCTGGCTGCGGCTGGCCTGAGCGCGCGTACCCACGTCGTCGAGGCTCATCGCGTCCGCGCCCTTCTCGGCGACCAGCTCGGCCGCTGCTTGGACGATCCGCGCCCGCGTGCTCTGTCCTTTGGCGGTGGACGGCTGCAGGTGCCTCATACTGACAGTCTAGAGCGATTGGACTTGATAGTCCACTCGTAGGCTGCTTTACTCCCGCCAGAGTGGACTGTGTGGTCCAAGTCATGCCACCAAAGGAGCCAGCCATGAGCCTCACCATCAAGGAGCAGTCCGACCAGCTGAAGGCCGCCTCGGCGCAACGGATGCCCGCTGAGCTAGGCTCGATCTTCACCCGCGACCATGAGGCTCGGCGCGCACAAGGCCCGCCGTCCGATGCTGTCGCCGCCGGTGACGTCCTGGAGGACTTCACCCTCCCCGACGCTACCGGCAAGGACATCTCGCTCTCCCAGCTCGTGGCCGGCGGGCCGGCGGTGCTCGTCTTCTATCGCGGCGGTTGGTGCCCGTTCTGCAACCTCGCGCTGCACCAGTACCAGTCCGAGCTTGTGCCCCGACTCGCGCGCTACGGCGCAACGCTGGCCGCGATCAGCCCGCAGAAGCCCGACGAGTCGCTGACCACTGCCGAGAAGCACGATCTACAGTTCGCGGTGCTCTCGGACGCCGGCGCGCGGGTCGCGCGCCGCTTGGGCGTCGCCTTCGAGCCCGCCGAGGACGTGTTGAAGGCCCAACTGACGCTCGGCCTGGACATAAGCCAGGGCAACGCCGAGGGCTCGACCGACCTGCCGATGCCGACCGTCTTGGTCGTCGACTCGAACCGGACCGTGCGTTTCGCCGATGTACAGGCTGACTACACGAGCCGCACCGAGGTCACCGAGATCCTCGCCGCACTGGACCGGCTGGACTAATTCGAAGAACCCAGGCCGCGAGAACCGATCCAGATGAGCGGACGAAGCTGGGGCGATGAATCATGGCGTTGCTCCAGCACGCCCGGACAAAAGACGGCCTTCGACCCCACCGAGGCTGACTGACCCGTGCATCTGCGGACGCGCATCTGCGGACGTCGAGGACCAGCCTCACCGCGTCCATCTGACCGATGCTGATACGGGCATCACGAAACCGGACCGATCCGGACGCCGGACGGCCACCCCGTGGCCCGCCCCTCAGCGACGGAGCGAGCCACGTGGCGGAACCGGCCTTCTCAGCCGGGAAAGACCGCGATGATCGGGCAGTTGGAGATCGCGCCGCTCGAGTTGATCCCGCCGAGACCCGTGTCTGGCGTTCCGGGTAGCGCGCTCACGACGTTGCCGGCCAGCGCTTCCCGACGCACTTCTTCCTGGGAGTGGAGCTGGTGGCGCTTGCCCGCGGCGACCGCGGCTTCCGTCCACTTCACCGGGGTGACATCCCAGATCGGCGAGTAGTGGACGGGGTCGCTCGGCTGCTCTTGGGCGACGTTGAACGGGTCGCCCTGGCTCAGCAGCGCCGATTCAAGTCCCTGCCGTTCCGGTTCCGCGTCGCCATGGATCCCGTTGACGACCGGGATGATTGCGGCCCGCGAGGACGACGGTTCGTCGCTGCCGAGCCCCGGCGCCGCGTTCAGGTTCGGGGTGTAGGTGCTGTTCTCGAGCGCGGCGATCAAGGGTGAGGACGCGTCGGTATGGAGGTACACGGTGAACTGACCGTCGACGAACCCCGCGAGCAGATTCAACGTCACCGTTCGGTGCCGGTAGTCGATAGCGACGACGCTGCCGCTCTTCCCGGTCCGGTTGGCGACCTGCGGCGCGTTGATGACCGCACCGTTCGGCAGGTGGACGAGCGGACTGTAGTGCGCGTCACCCTTGGCACCGGCCGCGTAGCGGGTCGGGGGAAAGCCGTTCGGGCCCGGCACGACGACGCGCTTCTTGCTGAAGTTCACTGTCCCTTCAAACACGAGGGCGCCGTGGACGAGCCGAGCGTTCTGGACCGCCGCGGTGCCGAGGGCGTTGGCGAGCTTCCCCGAGTAGTTCAGGCCGCGTCGCGTCGCTTCCGCCCTGTTAGATGACTCAGTGACGACGTACCAGATGGTCTCGCCGCCGCTCGTCCGGCCGCTGTAGAGCGGCAGCGTCACCGTCTCGTGGGCGATGTCGATGCTCAGCGCGGAGCGCAGGCTCCCGGTGAAGATGCCGACGGACGGCTGGTGGGCGGACGCGCTTTGCGCCTGACCGGTCCGTGCCGCGGTCGCCGCCGCCGCGCCAGCGCCCTGCCCGGCGACCGTCAGCAGGCTGGCCGCTACTACGAGAGCGGCAGTCGCCGCCCGTCCGCCTGTGCGAGATGACGTGAAGGATCGATGTTCCATGTGGCGGATTTCCTCTCTCGGTGGTGGCCGTGGATGCTGGTTGGCATCCCACGGTTGACGGGGGGCCTCGAAGGGGCCACCCCCTTGGACGTCACCCCCTTTGACCCGGGTGTCTCGCAAACGATTGGAAATACGACTCGGCGGGGCCGAGGATGTCGCCGCTGCCAGTGGCCGCAGCGGTGAGCCCGCAAGCGGGACGACTGGCCGCGACGCGCTACGGGGGGCCGTGGGACGACCTCCTTCGTCGCTGTTCCGCCTGAAGGCGAGCGCCCGCCACTCAGTCGTCCGAGACGCCCGGTCCGGACGACGCTCAGGCGTCTCGCGCCTGCGAAGCCGCGCTACCGCTTCGTCTGGCGGAAGCGAGCGTGAGGAGCCCGTCAGTCGGCACGCTCGCTCCTCGTCGTGGCTGTTGCACAAAGCCCCGAAGCCCTCACTGGGGCCGTTCTAAGGGTGGGCCCGAAGGAGCCGAAGGTCGTCCGATCGGCCGTGACGCGCCCTGCCTGCCTCGACGCTCCCAGCCCCGTCACGGGCCGTCTCAGCGAACGCAGCCAAGGTATTCCCAGACAGCTTTGTGCAACAGCCACCGTCCGTTCCAGCTGTGTGGCGCAGGGTCGATGGCACTCCTGCTTGGTCGAGATTGCGAGCGTGAAGGCTCGGATGGAGCGCGGGGCTACCGGTCGCGGCCTGGAATGATGGTGCTGGCTGGCACGGTGATCTGTGTGAGCGGATTGCAAGCCGAAGGACTTGCTCGCCTGCTCCTCCCGGCCGGTGGGTGCTGCTGACCGCCTCAGATCGGGTCAGTAGTTTTCCGACCGCGGTTTGCCGGGATTGGCCGATTCGGTGGTGGTGTCGAACTGGGAGGCTCTGTTTGCGGTGAGCCAGACCGAGCCACGAGATGCGATTGCGCCCGGGCCAGATTCCGAGGTGTCGGTCGAGGGTGCGGGGGGCCTGAGCTCCGCTGAAGCGGCGGGGCTGCTTGAGCGGTTCGGTCCGAATGAGATTCCGGAGGAGCGGCGGAGCCTGTTGTTGGAGATCGGCTTGCGTTTTTGGGGGCCGATCCCGTGGATGATCGAGGCGGCGGTGGTGCTGACCGCGGTGATGGAGCGGTGGGCGGACTTCGCGGTCATCAGCGTGCTGCTGATCGTGAACGGGGTGGTCGGCTTCTGGGAGGAGCACCAGGCGGGCAACGCGATCGCCGCGCTCCGGGATCAGCTCGCGGTCAAGGCACGCGTGCGTCGCGATGGGAGTTGGCAGACGCTGGAGGCGCGTGTGCTCGTGCCCGGCGATCTCGTTCATGTCGAGCTGGGCCAGATCGTGCCGGCCGACGGTCGCCTCGTCTCCGGGGCGTGCGAGGTCGATGAGTCGGCGCTGACCGGCGAGTCGCTGCCGGCGGACAAGCAGCCCGATGATGAGCTGCACTCCGGGTCGGTGCTCGCGCGCGGGGAGGCGAGCGCGCTGGTCACCGAGACGGGGCCGCGGACGCTGTTCGGTCAGACCGCAAAGCTCGCGGGGGCGGAGCCGCCGCCGAGTCACTTCCAGCAGGCGGTGCTCGCGATCGGCCGCTACCTGATCGTACTCGCGCTCGTGCTGGTGTCGGTGATCATCGTCGTCTCGCTGCTGCGCGGCAACGCGGTCTCGACAACGCTCGAGTTCGCGCTGGTGGTCACGATCGCCTCGGTGCCGGTGGCGCTGCCGGCGGTGCTGTCGGTGACGATGGCGATCGGCGCGCGCACGCTCGCCCGCAGCCAGGCGGTCGTCAGCCATCTGCCCGCGGTCGAGGAGCTCGCGGGCGTGGATGTGCTCTGCGCGGACAAGACTGGGACGATCACCCAGAACGCGCTCACGCTCGCCGAGCCCGCGCTGCTCGACGCGGACGCTGACGCGCAGGCGGTGAAGATTGCGGCGGCGCTTGCCTCGCGTGGGGAGGGCCATGACCCGATCGACCTCGCGATCCTCGCCGCCGTCCCCGAGCAGGAGCTGGACGGCTATGAGACGGTCGAGTTCAAGCCGTTCGATCCCGAGAGCAAGCGCGCGCAGGCGCGCGTTCGCGGCCGCGACGGGGCGGTCTTCGAGGTTGCCAAGGGCGCGCCACAGGCGATCGCCGCCCTCGCCACGGGCGGGCGAGACGGAGGTGCGATGGACGCGGCTGTCGTGGGGTTCGCGGCGCGCGGCTTCCGCTCGCTCGCCGTCGCCCGCCGGGACGGCGAGAGCAAGGATTGGCGTCTGCTGGGGGTGCTGCCGCTGCACGACCCGCCGCGCGAGGACTCCCGCGCGACGATCGCCGAAGCGGGCGCGCTCGGGCTGGCAGTGAAGATGGTCACCGGCGACCGGGTGGAGATCGCCCAGGAGGTCGCACGCGAGGTCGGGCTCGGCGACGAGATCCTCGAGGCGGGTGCGCTCGATGAGAGCAGTCCCGGCCTCGCGGGACGCGTCGAGGCCGCTGACGGCTACGCGCAGGTCGTGCCCGAGCAGAAGTACCGGATCGTCGAGGCGCTCCAGAAGGCCGGGCACATCGTCGCGATGACCGGCGACGGCGTCAACGATGCCCCCGCGCTGCGGCGAGCCGACGCCGGGGTCGCCGTCGCAGGCGCGACCGACGCCGCCCGTGCGGCCGCCGATGTCGTCCTGCTCGCCCCTGGCCTCTCGGTGATCGTCGAGGCGCTCGGTGTGAGCCGGCAGATCTTCCGCCGCATGAACAACTACGCGATCTACCGGATCACCGAGACGATCCGCGTCGTCATCTTCGTCACCCTCGCGATCGTCGCGCTCGGCTTCTTCCCGGTCACCGCGGCGATGATCGTGCTGCTCGCGCTTCTGAACGACATCGCCATCCTCACGATCGCCTTCGACCGGGTGAAGGTGTCCGCGCTGCCCGAGCGCTGGGACATGCACGAAGTGCTGACGATCTCCTCGCTGCTCGGCCTCGTCGGCGTCGTCGAGAGCTTCTCGCTGCTCTTGGTGGCCGACCTCGTGATCGGCCTCGACCACGAACTGCTGCGCACCCTGATGTATCTGAAGCTCTCGGTCGCCGGCAGCCTCACGCTCTACATCGCCCGCACCCGCGGCCCGTTCTGGTCGGTGCGCCCCGCGGGCATCCTGTTCGCGGCGGTCTCACTTGCCGAGTTGCTCGCCAGCGCGATCGCCCACTTCGGCCTTCTGATGCACGCGCTCCCCTGGCGCTACGTCGCGCTCGCCTGGGGCTGGGCGCTCGTCTGGTTCCTCGCCCTCGACGCCGCCAAGCTCGCCACCTACCGCACCCTCGACCGGCGCCACGGCAGGGCCACGGCCAAGGCGACGGCCTGACTCATCGAGCGGTAGGGGCGGCGCGCGGCGGGGTGGGGTCGGTCTGCGTCAGGATCTCCCTGAAGGTTCGCCCAGTGGTGTGGCGGTACACACTCTCAAACAGGCAGCTCCCCGCCAGCGTGACGCCGAGAGCGATCGCTGATGTCGGCGCGGTGGTGATCATGTGGTAGACGAGGACCACGAATAGAGAGAGGCACGTGACCGCCGAGGCCATCACCGGCCACGCCTTGGCCCCCGTCTGCTCCCGGACCCTCATGTGGCCGATATTGACCGCCGCGTACACCAGCAGGAACGCGGCGCTCCCCATGGAGGCGACGGCACTCAAGGGAAAGATCAACACGAACACGAGCACCAGCCCGGACGTGATGAAGAGTCCCTCGACATCACGACCCCAGAGCTTGCGGTCAAACGCCGGTGGCAGACCGCCGTTCTTGGCGATCTGGTACGCGACGTTCGTGGACCCGAACAAGGTCGCGTTCACCGCCGAGGCGGTCGAAAGCAACGCCGCGACAGCTATCAATCTGAAGCCCGCTTGGCCCAGGGACGGCCTGGCCGCGACAGCGAGGGCGGAATCCCCGAGTCCTTTGAGGACGTTGAGCGGCACGTTGGTCACCACACCGGTGGCAACGAGCACGTAGATCACGATCGCAATGGCCACGCTGCCGTAGATCGCGCGACCCAGCTCGCGCTTCGGGCTCGCCATGTTGGCGGCTGCATTCGTGATCAAACCGAAGCCCTCGTAGCCAACGAACAACACCCCGGCTCCTGTGAAGATCGCGAGAGGACCTGGCCAAGCGGCCGGCGACAGGCGAGCAACCCCGCCTCCGGGCAACGCGATGAACGCTGCCGCGATGAAGACGATGAGGATCGCCACCTTGATGATGACGATCACGGACTCCGCCCGGCCCATCGTTCGGCTGCCGAGAAAGTTGATCGCCGTGAAGGCGAGCACAACGCCCACCGCCCACACCTTGGACGGGAGATCAATAAAGGTGCCGGCATAAGCGGCAAACCCCGTGGCGTACAGCGCGATCGTGATTATGTAGCTGAAGTATTGGAAGAGGCTCAGTGAACCTGAAACCGCGCCCTCTCCATAGCCGCGAACCAGGAACGTGACGGGGCCGCCGACACTCGGGAACGTTCGGCCGAGCGCGACGTAGCTGTAGGCGGCGAGGCCAGCGACGACTCCTCCGACGGCGAAGGAAAGGGGCATGGCGGAGCCTGCGATGCTTGCCACGACCCCCAGGATCGAGAAGATCCCCGCACCGATCATGCCGCCCACCCCGATGCTCAGGGCGGCTAGCAACCCGATGCTCGGCTTGGTTGTGGAGTCTGTCATCGGCTCGCCGCTTCCCTGGAGGATCCTTCCTTAGCGGGCGTCGAGGTGCGCGTGGTAGGCGCGAAGCAGCCGCCTGTGTGTGAGCCACCCGACCACGCCCTCACCATCTGTGTCGAGGATCGGCAGGCCCTCGTCGTCGGTCGCTCCAACCTGCCCCTGGCCTGGCGTACACGCTGTACGTCAAACCGCGTCCACTCGAACACTCCCCCAGGCTGCGGCTGCTGATGGGTTGATGGGTAGGGTCCATGTATGCTTGGTTTACCCGACGGTGTCAGAGCGTGCCTGTTCGACCTTGACGGGGTGCTCACGCAGACCGCGAAGGTCCATGCGCTCGCTTGGAGGGAGATGTTCGACGGCTATCTGCGCGAACGAGCCGTACGCAACGGCGAGGCATTCGTTGCTTTTGACCCCGTCGGCGACTATGACGAGTACGTCGACGGCAAGCCGCGCTATGAGGGCGTGCGCTCGTTCTTGGACTCGCGCGGCATCGAGCTGCCGCAGGGCGACGCGGGCGACCCGGCCGATACGCAGACGATCGACGGTCTCGGCAACCGAAAGAACGGGATCATGCTGGCGATGATCAAGGAACAGGGCGTGAAGGCGTATGACGGCTCGCTGCGACACGTCCACGCGGCGCGGGAGGCGGGACTGGCTAGCGCGGTGGTCTCTTCGAGCACCAACTGCCGTGATGTGCTTCACGCAGCGGGTATCGCGGATCTCTTTGAGCAGTGCATCGACGGCGTGATCGCTGAGCGCGAGCATCTGCGGGGAAAGCCAGCACCGGACACGTTCCTGGCGGGCGCGCGGGCGCTGGGAGCCACGCCCGGCCAGGCGGCGGTCTTCGAGGACGCGCTTGCGGGCGTGGAGGCGGGGCGGGCCGGCGGCTTTGCCTGGGTGGTGGGAGTCGACCGGGTCGGTCAGGCTGACGCGCTGCGCGAGCACGGCGCCGACATCGTCGTCGGTGATCTCGCCGAGCTGCTCGACGCCGCGTGATCTCCCACCCTGCCTACGCGGTCGAGCCGTGGTCGCTGCGCGAGACCGAGCTTGACCTGGGCGTGCTCGCTCAGTCGGGGTCGGTGTTCGCGCTGGCCAACGGGCACATCGGGTTGCGCGGGAATCTCGACGAGGGTGAGCCGCCGGGTCTGCCGGGCACCTACCTGGGCGGCTTCTACGAGCGGCGCCCTATGCCCTACGCCGAGGCCGGCTACGGCTACCCCGAGGCGGGCCAGACCGCGGTCAACGTGACCAACGGCAAGATCATCCGCCTGCTCGTCGACGACGAACCCTTCGACGTGCGCTTCGGCGAGCTTGAAAGCCATGAGCGGGTGCTGGACTTTCGCGCCGGCGTGCTGGCACGCCGCGCCGAGTGGTGTTCCCCAGCCGGCCGGCGGGTGCGCGTCTCTTCGGTGCGCCTGGTCTCGTTGGTGCAGCGAGCGGTCGCCGCCGTCCTTTATGAGGTCGAGGCGCTGGACGGGCCCGTCCGGCTTGTCGTTCAGTCGGAGCTCGTGGCTAACGAGCCGATGCCAGATGTCGAGGTCGACCCGCGGGCGGCGGCGAGCCTGGACGCGCCGCTGCGCTCCGAGCAGTTCTCAGACCACGACGCCCGCGCCGTACTGGTGCACGTCACGAGGCAGAGCGCGCTGCGGATGGCCGCCGGCATGGATCACATCGTCGCGGGTCCCTCGGGGACCGAGACGGCCAGCGAGAGCAGCGCGAACCTCGCGCGCGTGACGATCACGGCCGACGTGGCGCCGGGCCAGCGGCTGCGGGTCGTCAAGCTGCTCGCGTACGGGTGGTCGAGTCAGCGCTCGACGGCGGCGCTGCGCGATGAGGTTGCTGCGGCGCTGGCCGAGGCGCGCCACACGGGCTGGGACGGGCTTCTTACGGGCCAGCGAGGCTACCTGGAGGACTTCTGGGAGCGCGCCGACGTGGAGCTGGAGGGTGACGCCGAGCTCCAGCAGGCGGTGCGCTTCGCGCTCTTTCATACCCTGCAGGCGGGCGCCCGGGGCGAGCGGCGCGCGATCGCCGCCAAGGGCCTGGGCCCAGGCTATGACGGGCACACCTTCTGGGACACCGAGACCTTCGTGTTGCCCGTCCTGACCTACACCGCGCCGCATGCTGCCCGGGATGCCCTGCGCTGGCGCCACGCGACACTGGGATTGGCCCGCGAGCGGGCCAAGCTCTTGGGGTTCCAAGGCGCGGCGTTTCCCTGGAGGACGATCGATGGGCAGGAGTGCTCGGGGTACTGGCCGGCGGGAACGGCCGCCTTTCACATAGCCGCGGACATCGCCGATGCCGTCGGGCGCTACCAGGCCGCGAGCGACGATGAGGCGTTCGAGCGCGAGATCGGGCTGGAGATCCTCGTGGAGACGGCGCGATTGTGGCGCTCGCTGGGCCATCACGACGCCGGCGGGCGCTTTCGCATCGACGGGGTGACCGGCCCTGATGAGTACAGCGCCGTAGCCGACAACAACGTCTACACCAACCTCATGGCGCAGCGAAACCTGCGTCTGGCGGCCGATGTCGTGCAACGCCACGCCGACCGGGCCAGCGAGCTCGGCGTGGACCCGGAGGAGACGGCGGCCTGGCGTGACGCCGCGCAGGCCATCCTCATCCCATTCGACGAGCAGCTCGGCGTCCACCCCCAGGCCGAGGGCTTCACCGAGCATCAGGCCTGGGACTTCGAGCACACGGCGCCTGAGCAGTACCCGCTCATGCTGCACTTCCCCTACCTCGAGCTGTACCGCAAGCAGGTCGTCAAGCAGGCCGACCTCGTGCTCGCCCTGCACCTGCGAGGCGACGCGTTCAGCGCCGATCAGAAGGCCCGTAACTTCGCCTACTACGAGGCGATAACGGTGCGTGACTCCTCGCTATCGGCATGCACGCAGGCGGTCATCGCGGCGGAGGTGGGGCACCTCGAGCTGGCCTACGACTACTTCGCGGAGGCGACCCTCATGGACCTCGAGGACCTGGAGCACGACACCCGCGACGGGCTGCACATCGCGTCGCTGGCGGGCGCGTGGATCGTCGCTGTCGCCGGATTCGGCGGTATGCGCGACCACGACGGCGCTCTGAGCTTCATGCCGCGCCTACCACAGCGACTCACTCGCCTGGCCTTCGGTGTGTGCTTTCGTAAGAGGCGCCTAAAGGTCGAGATCACCCACGAGGGCGCCCGCTACTCGCTGCCCGAAGGAGCGCCGCTAGAGATCGCACATCACCGCGAGACATTCAAAGTCACGGGAGAGAGGCCGGTGACGCGCAAGATCCCAGCGCCGCCAGTGCGCGACGCGCCCAGACAGCCGCCGGGGCGGGCACCCGCGCGACGACGACTAGCGGGATAAGGCGAGCGTGAGCCGATTGACGGTCGGCGCGCTCGGAAGCCGTCCAACGCGGTTAGCGTTGTCCCGGCCGATACAGACGCCCCGTTCTCGGTGCAACGCGGCAGCGAGTGCAGGCCACTCACGCCCCGCGCAGCAGTCGGCCGGGCCGCGCTAACGCTCACGGGCGTGTCACCGCGTGCGGTTGACGCGATCGCTCCGGACGAGGCCCGATCGTGAAGGGCGGCGAAGCAAGCGCTCCTGCTTCGCCCGGCACAAGCAGGCGTGTTCCGATCCTCGGTCAATGCTGTCGACAGTCGTCCGGGCCGTTAGTGCAGCTGCGCACCGTGAGACGTCGCTTTACGAGAAGCGCGCCGCCTGACTGCGAGCCTTGGACGTGCGCGCCTGTGGCGGTCACGCGCCGGCGCGAGACTCGTCTTGGCGTCGCTCGGCGATCCACCTGATGCCTGGCGTCTCCGTCAACCCGTGAAGGACGACCGACACCACGACCGCCAGCGCCGCGATGTTGAAGATCGTTGCTCCCGCGGGTAGCTGGCGCCCAAGGATCAGCAGCGAGAAAGTCATCGTCGCCACGCCCTTGGGTCCGAACCACGCCATGAACACCTTGGCCGCCCTATCGAGTCGAGTGCTAGCCAGTGCCACCCAGATCGCCACCGGACGAGCGAGCAGGAGAGTGGCGAGGACGACGGCGATCGCAGCCCATCCCTCGGCGGTAAGGCCATCTAGCGTCAGGAGCGAGCCGAACACCGCAAACACGGCGAGCTTGACCATCTCTGCGATCTCCCCAACTGAAGCGGGGGCCGTTAGACGCACCTTCGGCACGCAAGCCTGCCGGACGACGTGGGCAAACCCTCCGTCATGCCCGAGGAGTTCGGGCCTTGCGGCTGCTTTCCGCAGCCAAGCGACCGTGCGAGGAACCTGCCGAGGCTGCCCAGTTGGACGAATTCGAGGCGCCGGCGCCGACGACACGATCACGCCTGCTTAGCCCCGGCGCAAGCGATCGTCTCGGCGGGCTTGCGAGCGGCGACGATCTCGGTGGGGAATAGCATCTGGGTCATGTACTCGCGGCGTATCTCGGCGAACCCGAGTTCGGCGAGGACGGGCGCGGCGAGCACTCCCCGGCAGTTGGCCGTGAGGTTGAGCCCTCGGGCGTAGAACCAGTCCCACACGCGGTGGCGGTGTCGCTTGCCCTTGGTCATGTTCGACAGGACCAGCCGTCCCGCGGGGCGCATGACCCTTTTGAACTCCGCAAGCGCTCGGGAGATGTCCTCGCGCATAAGCAGATCGAGCATGTAGCCGTTGACGAGAAGATCGAAGCTGTCGTCATCAAAAGGCAGCCGTAGCGCGTCGCCGCGCACCAGCTCAACCGAAGCGAGCCCTGCTGCCTGGAGGCGCTTTCGGGTTTGCGCGAGCATCCCGTCGGAGAGCTCGATGCCGACCGTGCGGCCGGACGGGTTGCGCTGAGCGAGTGAGACGAGCTGAGCGCCCGTGCCGGTCGCCACTTCGAGAATGGCCTCGCCGTCACGGACCTTTGCGAGCTCGAGCACGCGCCGCCGTGGCCGGGACTCGGTGACCCGAGCCCAGAGCTCATAGACTGGTGCGAGCGTCGAGTAGCGGCTGACGGCAGCCTCAACTGGCTTCTGGGCTTCGAGTATCTCCGAGCGCCAGTCTGACTCCGGCGTGGGCTGGGGTGCCACGGTCCTAAACCGCCTTTCGACGAGCTCGATACTACCCTCAGTCCAGCATGTGCTCGCCATCGGCTGATCGGTTCTCGGTGCTGCCGACCTCCGGATCCTAGATGGGACTACTCGACACTCCAGAGCTAGTGTCCGGACGCCGAGAAGTGCATGTAGTCCTTCGTTGAGCCGGTCCAGCTGCCGCCCCAACCCCATCCGATCGAGCGGAAGGCGCGGACGACGGCAGCGGTCACCATCCCGGGCCGGTGTCGGGAGCGGTTGAAGTAGGGCCGGCTCGAGGGGTCCCGGCTCTGGCCGCAGCCGACGTAGGGATTCTCCACAGGGTTCAGGTCGATCGCCTCACCGAAGGCGTGCTCCGACCATGTGCCCGTGCCGCTGCCGCCGACGCACGGCGAGGGCACCGCCTGCCTACATTCGAAACCGCCGCTGACGTCGCCGTCTGCCGGGCGCGAGCTTGCTGGCCCGTAAGCGTCGGCGAGGCTCATATGGCGGATCGGGAACTGGAGTCCGTAGAGCTGACGGAATACCAGGGCGAGCGGCGTGGCCGCTGAACGGTTGACGACCAGCTGGCCGGTGTACGTGTGCCCATCGAAGCCGCGATAGGAGACGGTCAGCAGGCGTAGGTCCGACAGCGCTACGGGGCACCCCGGATGCAATGCCTCGCGCTTCACCTCCGCCCGCGCGGGACCCGGCAGCGGCTGGATCGACGAATGAAACGGAGCGGCCGCCAGCACCGCAAGCGACACCGCGAAGGGCAGGGTCACCGCGGCAGCTCCGTCGTCTTGTAGGGTCGATTACGCACGGCCTCGCAACCTATTCTCGCGCGCCGGCGCAGGCTATGCCATCACGCCTGCTTCGCGCCGCGTAAGCGAGCGTGTCCCGGCCCTCAACCGAGGCGCTCGGAGGGTAGGGTCGGCGGGAGGCTTCCGCGGCCGCACGGCGCGTGCGGGCCCGACTGGCGTTGGTTGCCTCCCGCCGCCGCATCGAACCGTGCATGCGGTTCTCCCGCACACGGCTCTCCGACATCG
>JBEKXJ010000062.1:0-16643 GCA_049512215.1 Solirubrobacteraceae bacterium | reverse complement strand
AGGGCCAGCTGATCCGCGAGCTGACCCTGGATCCCAGCCGCAACTACCAGCCGCTCACGCGCGCCTAGCGTGTCTACTATGTCCCGAGACATCTGTCTCCGATATCCCGACACACAACAAGACGGAGGGGGAGGGATTCGAACCCTCGTCGGAGGAAAACCCCCCGAAACGGTTTTCGAGACCGCCGCATTCAACCGCTCTGCCACCCCTCCAGGGGGACGCCAGAAGGCTAGATGATCTTCCCCGGCCGCCCCCGGCCGCGGCCGGATCTCCGCCGGCGGCGGGGTCGGAGCGCCTGCATCGCTCGCCGCGGTGGCCCGCGTTCTAACGGCGAGAGGCGAAGAAGGCGCTCAGCGCCTGCCCGCACTCCTCTGCTAGCAGGCCTCCGGCTACCTCGGGGCGGTGGTTCAGGCGAGGCTCGCCGAGCACGTCGAGCACGCTTCCGCAGGCTCCTGCCTTGGCGTCGCTCGCGCCGTAGACGACCCGCGGGACACGCGCGAGCACGATCGCGCCTGCGCACATCGCGCAGGGCTCGAGGGTCACGTAGATCACCGCGTCGAGCACACGCCAGCTGCCGGCGGCCCGAGCCGCCTCACGCAGGGCGATGATCTCGGCGTGCGCCGTCGGGTCCTGGCGCAGCTCGCGCTCGTTGTGGGCCGCCACCACCTCTCCTTCGCGCACGAGCACCGCGCCGATCGGCACGTCGCCGTGTTCCAACGCACGCTCAGCCTCGCGTAGCGCCAGGTGCATGTAGTACTCGTCGCGTGGGAAGAATCGTCCATTCATCGGTCCTCGCCGCCATCTCTGCGACAGTGCTTCCCGCCGCACGATGCCTACGCTGCATCATTATCGATAGACAGCCATGCGTTTCCCCACCCGCCGCCCAGCCCCTCCTCCAAGCACACGCCGCCGCCTGCTGCTCACGACGTGCTGCGCGGCCCTCTCGGTCGGCGCCGGCGCCCTGGCATTCGCGTCGATGGCCTTCGGCTCGGGTCCCGGCGGCTACGTGCCGGGCGAGATACTCGTCAGATACCTCCCCAGGAGGCCGCCCCTCGCGCGCGCCGCGGCAGATCGCGACGCTCCGGCGAGCGCCGGGGACGCTGGCGCCGCTTACACGCGTCTCGTGCACCTGGCTGCGAATGTGAGCCTCCCCGCAGAACTCCGCCATCTGCGCGTGCAACCCGACGTGGCATGGGCTGTCCCCGACTATCGCGCCCATATTGCAGCGGTTGAGATCCCCAACGACGAGGGAACCGGTGACGCACCGGGCGAGCAGGAACTGCAGTGGAACTTCACAGGTCCGTTCGGCGTGAACGCACCCGAAGCCTGGGCGAACGTGGCCGCCGACGGTGCTCCGGGCGGGAAGGGTGTGATCGTCGCGGTGCTCGACACCGGCGTCGCCTACGCGAACCGAGGCCCCTTCCGTCGTTCCCCGGGCTTCAGCCCCTACGAGTTCGTCCAGGGCTATGACTTCGTCGCCAAGAACCGCTTCCCAAACGACCGCAACGGCCACGGGACCTTCGTCGCAGCCGAGATCGCCGAGTCCACGAACAACCGTTATGACCTCACGGGACTCGCCTACGGTGCGCGCATAATGCCGGTCCGCGTGCTCGACGCCGCAGGCGAAGGCGAAGCATCGACGATCGCCGAAGGCGTGTTCTTCGCCGTCAAGCATGGCGCCCAGGTGATCAACCTGAGCCTGGAGTTCTCAAGCGGCGTGACCGCCTCTGATATCCCCGAGCTGATCGAAGCCCTCCGCTACGCCCACCACCGCGGGGTGCTCGTGGTCGGGGCCGCAGGAAACGAGGGCCACAGCGCGATCGCCTATCCCGCGCGCGCACCCGACGTGATCTCGGTGGGCGCGACCACCGAACATGGCTGCCTGGCCGACTACTCAAACGAGGGCTCCGGCCTCACCCTCGTGGCGCCCGGTGGTGGGGCGGACGCCGCAATCCCGGGCGACCCCAACTGCCACCCCGAAGCGCCCACGGGCCGGGACCTCTACCAGGTCACGTTCAGCACGAGCTCACCCCGGGTCTTTGGGCTGCCCTCAGGCTATGAAGGCACCTCGATGGCCTCGCCCGAGGTCGCGGCCACGGGGGCGCTTGTCATCGCGAGCGGCGTTCTCGGCCGCCATCCCACGCCGGCCCAGATCACCGCGCGGCTGCGCGCTACCGCGCGCAAGCTCGGCGGAGAAGCCGACCAGAGCCTCTATGGGGCCGGGCTGCTGAACGCGGCCGCCGCAACCGCGCCCGGTGGACCCGGCGCAGTCGGTGGACCCGCCGCAGCCGGTGGACCCGCCGCAGCCGGTGGACCCGCCGCAGCCGGTGGATCCGGCGCAGTCGGTGGACCCGGCGCAGTCGGTGGACCCGCCGCAGCCGGTGGACCCGCCGCAGCCGGTTAGCTCGAAGGCACTAAGGTCGCCGCGGACCTTGAGCCGCTGAGCAGCGACGCCGCCTCCGAGCCGCTGCCTCGCGGCTACAGTTGCGCGCGTGTCGTCCGCCGAGCCGCAGGGAACGCAGGCGCCGCAGCGCTGCGATCTCCTCGTCGTCGGGGGCGGGATCATCGGGCTGGCGGTCGCGCGCGAGCTGCTCGGGCGAAACCCGCGCGCGTCGGTCTGCGTGCTCGAGCGCGAGACCGAGCTGGGCAGACACCAGACCGCTCACAACTCGGGTGTGGTCCACGCCGGCCTCTACTACAAGCCGGGCTCGCTGAAGGCCCGCCTGTGCGTCGAGGGCGCCCACGAGCTCTATGAGTACTGCGAAGCGCGGGGCATCGCCAGCGAGCGCTGCGGCAAGCTGATCATCGCGAGCGACCGCTCGGAGATCCCCCGCGTCGAGGAGCTCGAGCGCCGCGCCAGGGCCAACGCCGTCGCCGACGTGCGCCGGCTCGACGCATCCGCCATCGCGGAGATCGAGCCACACGCACGTGGCGTCGCGGGGCTCCATTCGCCCCGCAGCGGCATCGCCGACTTCCAGGCCGTCGCCCGCGCCTACGCCCACGACATCCTCCAGGCGGGCGGCGGCGTCGCAACGGGATGCGAAGTCACAGCCATTCAGGCCAAGGCGCGGTCGTTACGCATCTCCCACGCCGGGGGGACGACCGAGGCCGCCCACGTGATCTTCTGCGCCGGGGCGTGGGCCGACCGGCTTGCGGTGATGGCGGGTGCCGACCCCGAGCCGCGGATCGTGCCGTTTCGCGGCGCCTACCTGCGACTCGCGCCGGATCGCCGCGATCTGGTCCGCGCGCTGATCTACCCGGTGCCCGACCCCGCACTGCCCTTTCTCGGCGTTCACCTGACCAGGCACATAGGCGGCGATGTCCTTATCGGGCCCACCGCGCTGATCGCCGGTGCGCGCGACGCCTACCGCGCTTGGACACTGCGGCGCAGGGACGTCCTGGAGACGCTCGCGTGGCCGGGAACCTGGCGCTTGCTCGCGAGGTCCTGGCCGACCGCCGTGACCGAGCTACGCCACGCCGCTTCGCGCTCCGCGTTCGTGCGCGCCGCCGCACGCCTGGTCCCCGAGCTCGGGGCCGCAGACGTCGAGCCCGCGTTCGCGGGCGTGCGCGCTCAAGCCCTCAGCCGCGACGGTCGCCTGCTCGACGACTTCGTCTTCTCCGCGACCGACCGAGCCCTGCACGTGCGCAACGCCCCCTCGCCGGCGGCCACCTCCTCACTGACGATAGCCCGCCAGATCGCCGAGCAGGCGACGCGGAGCTTCGGACTTCGGGCGTGATCGACCCCTCTCCGAGGGCACCGGCCGGAGCGATCTCACGTGCCTTGAGCGCTCACCCTCGGCGCTTTCAGGAGCCGAGCCGGGCGACGGCGTCGGCTACCCCCTCCCTCGCGGTCGGGAAGCGAGGCTGCCAGCCGAGCTCGCGCTTGATCCTGGCGTTTGACGAGCGCGCCGAGCGCACGACGGCGTCGACGGCGTTGCTGCCGGCGAGCATGCGCGCGAGCACGGCGGGTATCCGCCGGGGGGCGCCGACTCCGATCGCGCGAGCGCTGAGAGCCATGAAGTCGTAGTAGGTGATCGGCTGATCGTCCACGACGTGGTAGACCGTTCCGGCAGCGGCGCTCTCACCGGCGAGGACGATCGCCCGAGCGACGTCATCGACATGGACGACGTCCCACAGGTTCTCGCCACCGCCGATCACCGCGAAGCGGCCCGGCCGACGCAGGAGTGGAAGCAGCTCGTTTGCATACCAGCCGCCGGGGCCGTAGACGTGTGAGGGACGGATCACGACCGCCGGCAGGCCTGATTCGTGGACCAGGCGCTCACCCTCGAGCTTCGAGCGCCCGTAGGGGGTTTGCACGGGCAGTGGCGCCTCCTCGGTGAGCAGGGCGCCCCCGGCCTCGCCGGTGACCACCGTCGAGCAGAACACCAGCCGCGGGCCGGCGCCGGGATCCGTCCCGCCGGCGGCTCGGCAGGCGTCCAGAAGCCGCGCCGTGCCCTCCACGTTGACCTCGCGGATCTTTCGAGCGCTGCGCTGTGAGGCTATCTCCGCGGCGAGGTGGACCACGCAGTCCGGGCGCTCGGAGGCCAGGATCTCAGCGAGGCGCGGACCCTCACTGAGCTCGCCGGCCCGGGCACGCGTTCCCCCGGGCTCAGAGCCCGGGTGTCGCACGAGCGCGGCGACGTCATGCCCGCCTTTGAGCAGCTGCGCGCAGAGCACACTTCCGATGAAGCCGCTCGCGCCGGTGACGAATACGCGCATCCCGCGGCGAGCCTATCTGCCCACGAGCCCATCGGGGGGGCCTCCAGGCTCAGCCGGTGATGCGGAACACGCTCGTGCTGGGGGCGCCGGAGACACCGTCGAAGGCCGGCTGAGCCTCGAGCTCATACAGACCAGGTCTGAGCGCTCGGCCCTTGATCGAGCCGGTGAGACGGAGGCTGTTCGGGCCGAGGGCGTCGTCGTGGACGAAGCTCCCCACCCGCACGTAGCGGACGCAAGGCTTGCCCCGGATCCTTCCGCCGGCGCCGGCGTGGATCTCGCACAGATGCTTGGAGAATTCGATCCCAGGCGTGACCCGGAGCACGGTGAATCGGGTGATCGCGGCCCGGGAGTCGCTGTAGCTGACCCTCGCTCCCGCGAGTCCGCTCCCGGGGCGCGTCTGTGGAGCACCGCGCGCCGCCACGAAGCTGCGCGGCGACACCGTGAGCCCACTCAGCACGGCGACTGAAGCTCCTAGCGTCGAGCCGCCGGAGGGCAGCGCTCCCGTGAGGGTCGAGACCGTCGCGGCAGGCTTGCTTGCAGCCGGCTGGCTGCCACGGGTAGTTTCGCCGCCGGGTGATTCGACGGGGGCTGCTTTGACGTAGCCGAGCCCGTAGCGGGTCGAGGTTGCGATCGGCACGCCGTCGGCCCAGTCGATCTCGAGCAAGACCCGCGTCTGGGCCAGCTCGGGGAGGTTCGCCACAACCTTATCCGTGCTCGTTTCGATCACGCTCCCGGAGTCACCCACGTAGACGAAGCGCCCGTCGAGGCTCGACTGCAGCCATCCGCTTTTCGCACAGTCATAACCGCATGGGTTCTGTTCGCCGGCGATCGATGCGATCTTGACCGGCGCCAGTTCAACCGGCGCTCTCGCCGGCACCCCGCTCACGTCGAACACGCGCACCTCTTCGGCGACCGCATCAAAGACATACAGACGCTGCTCATCAGGCGTCAACGTGATGCCATGGCTGGGGGCGCTGAATTCAAAGGGGTAGGGGCTGCTCAAGCCGGGGAATTCGACCGTGTAGAGCACCTTGCCCGTGAGGATGCTCGAAACCTGGAAGCCGAGAAATTCGGTCTCCGTCGTATAGGCCAGCGTGTCGCTGCCGTTGACCGTGAACGGGCGCACGCCGGCGAGGAGCGGCCCGATCTGCCGCACGACCTGATCGGTTTCCGTGCTCGCGACATCGAGGTAGTTCGAATCGCGGGACCCGAGATAGACGTACTTGCCGTCGAGGCTCGCGATCGTATTGTGTGCGCTCTTGCCACCCTGGATCGTGCCGATCGGTTCGCCGTTGCTCGCATTGAGCACGTTCCACACGCCGCTCGGTTCGTTCTCGCCGCTGGGCATGTAGATCTTCGTGCCGTCCGCACTGAGCGCCCCGCTGTCGATCGGAAATTCATATTCCCTGTTCCACAGCACCTTGCTGGACACGAGGTCATAAGCGAGCAGCGAGCCGTCGAACGGTTCCGGCCCTCCCTTCGGCCCGTCGCCCCTGTGGCTTATGTAGAGGACGTCGGTAGCGGGGTTGACCATCGCGCCGCGCACCCCGTCGGTGTCGGGCAGGTTCGTCACTTCCTGCACGAGCCGCTGGCCTTCGTCCATGTCATACACGAACATCTCCCCGCCCAGAAAGACGTACTCGTAGTGATGGGGCACCGAGGAGCCGGCGCTCGCTTCAACCGGCGCGCTGCCCGGCGGTGGTTCGGCAGAGGCATTCGAGACCGCGCCGGCCAACGCGAGCAAGGCGCCGGCCGCAACCGCGGCCAGCCGACGACGTTGCCTTGCGCGGCTCGCTGCCGCCGACACCGCCTAGGCGCTCTCGGCCTTGACGGCGCGGGCGACGTAGTGCCAGCCGGTCCAGCGCAGGCCGGGGGCGCCGCGGTCCGCGAGCTCCTGGAAGCGCGAGTTGAGCCTGATTGCGGCCGGATCGCGCAGGATCGCGCGCCCGAGGAACGACAGGGGGCCGAAGCCAACGGTCCTGCGCGCCACCGGTCGCAAGCCGCCAGCGAGCAGAAACCGGTCGACGCGCCTGGGAAAGTCCAGTCGCGATGAGGCCAGTCCGCGTCGCGCACGCAGCGCCACCTGGGCACGCTTCAGGGGCGAGAGCGCAAGCATCGCGCGAGGGTCGGTGAACGAGCTCAGGCGAGCCCGGTTGTCGGCAGTCAATATGAGTTGCCCTCCGGGGCGAAGCACGCGCGCCATCTCGCGGATCGCCTCCTCAGGGGAGTGCAGCCAGGGGATAACGCCCACGGCGACGACGAGATCGAAGCGGCTCGACTCGAAGGGCAGCGCGTGGACGTCGGCCAGGCCCGTGCCGATCTGCTGCTCGAAGCCCGACTCCCGAGCCCGCTCGGCTGTCGCCTCGACCATCGCCTGGCTGGCGTCAACGGCCTCGACGCGCAGGCCCCGTCCGGCGAGCGCTACCGTCAGATGGCCGGCGCCACACCCGATCTCGAGCACAGCAGCATTCTCGGGCATCTCCACCGCACCGACACACTCGAGCACGGCGGCCTGGCGCTGCTTGTATATGACCCCCTGCAGGCTGTCGCCCCGGTAGACTCCATCCCAGTACGATGCCGTGGCATCGAAGTGGGCGTTGACGTGCTCTTGAACGTCAGGGCGAGCGTCCTCGTCTCGCATCAGTAGCCGGGCATCGCTTTCACTATTCCGTGTACTCATTATGCGCCAGTCGCTCCTTCGACTCGTCGGCGTGCCCTGCCCTCGCTTCGGGCGACCTTATCCTTAGCCCGTACCCCAGAAAGCAAGACCCCGGGCCGGCGAGTGTACCGGAAAACTCCAGAAAGTTGGTGATCTCCTGCAGGCGTCGATGAAGTGGCCGGCTGGGACCTCGCGGGAGGGCATCGAGAAGGACGTAAAGATCCTCATCTTCGCGCTCGCCCGCAGCGCGTTCCACCACGGCGCCCTCGGCATCGCCCGTAGCGCCGGCAGGCTCGGGATCCCGGTCTACCGCCTCTCCAAGGAGCGCTCTGCCCCTGCGTCGCTGTCGCGTTACAGCCGCGAGCGGCCTCGCCTTCCCGAGCACGCGACGACGACTGAGATCCTCGCTGCTCTGCGCGCCTTCAACCGCGAGCACGGTCGCGCCCTGCTGGTCCCGATCGACGACGTCAGCGCGATGTTCCTCGACGATCACGCGGGTGAGCTCGAGGACGCCTTCCTGTTCCCGGCGCAACCCAGTGGCCTGGCACGCGCGCTCGCGAGCAAGCGCGAGATGTACCGACTCTGCCTCGAGCACGACATCCCCACGCCCGCCGCGGCGTTTCCCGAATCCGAGAGTGACGTGGTCGAGCATGCCGGCCATGCCGTTTTTCCCGTCGTCGCCAAGCGCATCGACGCCTCTGCACCCGCCTCACCGCAGGCTCCAAGCGTCTTCATCGCACAGGATCGCAACGAGCTGCTCGACGCCTACCGGCTGATGGAGTCACCTCAGTCGCCGAATGTGATGCTCCAGGAATACATCCCTGGCACGCTGGCGATGACATGGATGTTCAACGGCTACTTCGACGCCGACTCGGAGTGCAGGATCGGGTTCACCGCCCAGAAGCTCAGGCAGGCGCCGCCCTACACCGGCGCGACGACGCTCGGGGTATGCCTTCCCAACCCGACCGTCGATCAGACAACCAAGCGGCTCATGAAGGCCGTCGGTTATCGCGGGATCCTCGACATCGGCTACCGCCTGGATCAACGCGACGGCCGCTACAAGTTGCTGGACGTCAACCCCCGCATCGGGGGCAGCTTTCGCCTCTTCGTGGGCGCCGACGGAATGGACGTGCTACGCGCGCTCTACCTCGACATCACCGGCCAGGAAGTGCCCGTGAGCGCACCCCAGCCGGGACGCCGGTGGGTGGTCGAGCCACTGGACCTCGCGTCCTCGCTGGCCTACTGGCGCCGCGGCGACCTGACCGTGGGCGAGTGGGCACGATCGTTCCGAGGCGTTCGCGAGGCAGCGTGGTTCGCCGCTGATGATCCGCTTCCGTTCCTGGCGCTGTGGGGCCGCCTGTTGCTCGATTGGCTTCCGCATCGCCTGCTCGAACGCTGAGCCGTGGCGCGGTGGCCGGCCGGGGCGCCACCAGGCCCCTCCACGCGCCGCTGAGCGGCGACTCCCCCGCGTCAGCTAGGAGGGCTTGAGCGGCCGGACCTCCCGGTCCTCGACCACGAACACCGAGGCGAGATCGTCGACGTGCTCCAGCACGAACTTCAGGTCCTGCTCTTGTCCGGTGTCGAGCAGATAGCGAGCGCTGCGCCCTTCCAGGAACGCGTCGTCGGGCGCCTGACCCCAGCGCTCGAGCACCGCTTCGGTGGCGTCGTCGGCCACACCGAAACCCTCCTCGACGAGAGCGCGGGCGATACGCGCGGCGCATAGCTGATCCTCCTCTCGGAATTCACCTCGGCTGTCGGCGCCGAGGATCAGCGCGTCGCGTTGGCCGGCGGCGAGATGGGCAGCCTGTGCGGCGGCGTTGCGCAGACAGCAGAGATAGGTCACGCCATGCTGAACCGCCTCGGCGATGAGCCGCGTACCGGAGGTCGAGAGCAGGATGATCGGACGTGTGGACTCCTCGAGTGCCTCGACCTGCGTGGGACTGTTCTGCAGGTCAAAACCATAGGGCTGGACGCCGCCCAGCTCGCCCGCGAGAATCGGGCGATCGAGGTCAGCGGCCAGCCTGACCGCCACCTCGATCGAACCGGCGGGATATAGCCGCCTGCCACCAGCGACGGCCGTGATGGCGGTGGTCGTGGCGCGGATCACATCGACCGCCACGATCGCCTTGCTGGCGGCTACGGGCGAGAGGTGCTCGTGAAAGCAGTCGATCGCGACGCTCGGCATCTCGGCGAGGGCTCAGACCGCTCTGGTGGACTGAGGCTGGGGGCGGAGATTCTCGTGGGCGAAGGCGTCAGAATGAAGCCCGCGCCGGTAGATCTCCACACGCAGCACCTCCTCCAGGCGTACGTTGCCGAGCTGGACCTCGGGCCCGAAGTGATTGATGAGCGCGAACTGGCTGGCCTTGTTTGGTGCCTCGAAGAGCACCGTCCCGAGCCCGAACGCCTCGGCGAAGCGATCAGCCTGGCGGGAGTCGAACTCGCCCGCTGCCGAGAACAGGCCGACGTCCTCAGCGCTCTCGCGCGCCTCGACGACAAGCCGTAGCGCACCCGCGTCAAGCCAGCGTCGACCCGTGGCGATCAGCTCGTCGGTCTCCTTGTCGGTGAAGCGGCCCGAGTGCTTCTCTCCCAGCTCGAACTCCACCTCAAGACCCCGTTCATGAGCCTGGCCCACGATGTCGGCCGGCGCCAGCGAGAGCTCGGTGAAGCCTTCACCGCACTCGATCCGGGTGAGGCCCACCTCGGCGCAGAGATCGAGGTAGGCGGGGAGCGCCCCCTGGGCCACAGCCGTCTCGAAGGGGCCTCCTCCGGCCACCGTGGGGATGCCCATACGGCGGGCAGCCTGAATCTTGCGGCGGGTCGCGCCTTCCTCGGCGACCATCCAGCAGGCCATCGAGATCTTCAGGGTCGCGATCACATGCCCGCTCTGCTCGAGGTGCGCTTCGACCGTCACCGGGTCATAACCGGGGTCGAACGGGCAGGTAGCCCTGGGCGTCGGCCGCACGCCGATCTGCTCAAGGTAGCGCTCGCATGCCGAGGCGGGCTTGCCTCCTACCATGGCGCTCGTCTCATGCGCGGGCATTCTAGTCATAGCCCTTCCACGTCCGGCCGTGGAATCCCTCCTTCCTCCGGCCGTGGAATCCCTCCCGCCCACCTGGCCGCAGGTGGGAACGCTCCGCTCGAACATCCGTCCAAATCTCGAACATCCGTCCAAATTGCGGGAACATCCGGCCAGGATTTGCGCGTTGCGCTAAACCGCAGTACGATCGACGATCCCATGGCGGCCGCGCCCTTGGGTAGAGCGCGACACGCGGCGGGACTGGGTCGGGACTCTTGGTGTGTGGGACTCTTGGTGTGTTAGAGCAAGGAAGCCAAAAACTTAAGCTCCACGGTCTCACGCGGGTAGCGATGCCCGCGGCCGCTTTCGTGGCGGTGCTGGGCGTGAACGTGTCGAGCGCAAGCAGCGAGGTCGTGCGTGCCGGCACCTCTCCGCTCTTCGAGCTCCGTTCTTCGAGCTCGGTGCGCGGGCCCTCCTTGCCAGCAGCGCCCTTCCGCCCGGGAGTAGTCCTTCTCGGCTTCCGCCCGGGCGTCTCGCCCGGGCAGCGCCATGCGATCGAGCAGGCCGTCGGCGGGGACCGGGCAAGACGTCTCGGACCCGCGATCAGACCGGTCGGCCGCGGACGGCGGACCACGCAGGAATATCTCTCACCACTCCAACTGCGAGTGCCCAGCACGCAGGTGCTCGCCGCGGTGCGCCGGCTCAGACGCAACCCCGCGGTCGCCTACGCCGAGCCCGACTACCTGATGCAGGCGAGCGCCATCGAGCCGGACGACCCCTCATTCCCGCTCCAATGGGGATCGGACAACGACGGCCAGCAGGTCCCCTTCCAGGAAGCCAGCGAGCTGCTCGGAGGTCCTTCGCCCGGTATCGCCGGAGATGACGACGGCGCGCTCGCCGCGTGGCAGCTGAGCACCGGCAGCCGCTCGATCGTGATCGGCGAGGCCGACACCGGAGTCGAATACACACACCCCGATCTGGCAGCCAACATCTGGTCGAACCCGGGCGGAATCGGCGGCTGCGCCGCCGGCACGCATGGCTACAACGTGCTGGCGAAGACGTGCGATCCGATGGATGACGACACGGCCTACGACGGTCACGGCACTCACGTTGCGGGGATCATCGGCGCCGTCGGAAACAACGGTATCGGCGTTGCGGGGATGAACTGGCAGACGACGATCCTCCCGGTCAAGTGGATGAACTCCGCGAGCAGCGGCGAAACGAGCGGGCTGATCGAAGCCCTTCAGTGGCTGGTGGCGGCCAAGCAGGCGGGTGTGAACATCCGCGTGGTCAACGACTCGGCGACGTTCTCCGGCACCGCCTTCTCGCAGGCGCTCTCGAACGAGATCGACACGCTCGGGGCCAACAACATCCTCTTCGTCACCGCCGCCGGCAACAGCGGCAACGACGACGACGAAGTCGCGGTGCGCCGCTATCCGTGCGGCTATGACCGCCCCACCGAGATCTGCGTGACGGCAAGCAACGACAACGACGAACTGCCCAGCTGGGCCAACTACGGCCCAAAGACCGTGGACCTCGCGGCACCTGGCGTCAGCATCTACTCCACGCTCAGGGGCGGGAGCTACGGATACCTGAGCGGAGGATCGATGGCATCACCCCAGGTGGCGGGGACGGCGGGCTTGATCCTTTCGCTCAAGCCGTCCCTCTCTGCCACAGAACTGAAGGCCGACATCGTCGAGAACGTGGACAAGGCGCCGGGCCTGGCCGGGCGGGTCATCAGCGGGGGGACCCTCGATGTCTGTAAGGCGCTCCCGGGCTGTGAAAGGCAGTGGCCGCGACCGGCTCCGCCCACGGGCACGTTCGGCAAGACGAGCGTGGGCGCCGACGCGGCAAGCGATCCCGCGAACCTGAAGGGCGCGAGCAGATACACGCTGCCGTACACCGGCTCGGTGAGCAAGCTCAGCATCTATCTGCAACCGAGCGGCAGCTCAGGGCAGCAGACGATCGAGGGCGTCATCTACGCCGACTCGAGCGGCACCCCGGGCGCGCTGCTCGGCACGACCAGCGCATTGACGTTCAAGAGCACAAACGCGGCCGGCTGGTATGAACTCGGCTTTCCCACCGCGCTGAAGCTCGCCGCGGGCAACTACTGGATCGGCTTCATCAGCGCGGGCACGGCCGACGTGGTCGCCTTCCGCTACGACACGGACCTGGACGCGCTTGACTACAACGCGAACACCTACAGCTCCGGACCCTCAAACCCCTTCGGCACGCCTACGGTGGGTAGCCTCCAGATCTCGATCTACGCCACCTACACGACGAGCGTACCGACCTCGCGACCGTCGAACACGGCGCTGCCGGCGATCTCAGGGACCACACAGCAGGGACAGACTCTAAGTGCGAGCACGGGCAGCTGGTCTGAAGAACCCACCAGCTACGCCTACCAGTGGACGCGCTGTGAATCGACCGGACTGAACTGCTCCGCCATCATCGGTGCCAGCGCCCAGACCTACACCCCCGTCTCAGCGGACGTCGGCTCGACGCTGCGAGTCGAAGTCACGGCGACCAACGAACGCGGGGCCTCGAGTCCCGCGATCTCCGAAAAGACCGCGCTCGTGACGCAGGGCACCGCGACGTTCGGCGACACGAGCGTGGGCGCTTTCGCGGAAAGCGACCCGGCGAACCTCAAGGGCGCGGGCAAATACGCGTTGCCCGTCGCCGGGTCGGTGAGCAAGCTGAGCCTCTACCTGCAACCGACCAGCACCTCGGGTCAGCAAACGCTCGACGGTGTGCTCTACGCCGACTCGAGCGGCACCCCGAGCGCGCTGCTCGGCACAACCAGCGCATTGACCTTCAAGAGCACAAACGCGGCCGGCTGGTATGAACTCAGCTTCCCGACGCCGCTGAAGCTCGCCGCCGGCAACTACTGGATCGGCTGGATCAGCGCGGGCACAGCCGATGTAGCCGCATTCCGCTACGAAAGCGTCTCCGGGGCTCTCGACTACAACGCGAACGCCTACACCTCAGGCCCGAGCAACCCCTTCGGCACGCCCACCGTCATCGGCGATGAGCCGTCCATCTACGCCACCTACGCGCCCGAATGATGAGCGGAAGGATCTTGAAGGGAGGCCGCTCGGCTGGACGCCGGCTGGGATGGTCGGCGGCCTTCGTCGCGATCGTGATCGCCGCCCTCGGTGCGAGCGTGCCGTCCGCCCCGCAGGCGCGCAGGCCCGTGAGCGCGACGGGCGCTGAACAGACCGGCGCGGGGGCGCGCCTCCCTGGCTTCCAGTTCGCGCCCCCGGGCTCTCCGCCGTCGCAGTTCATGGAGGCCTCAGAACCGTCCGCATTCGAGCCCGGAACCGTCCTCGTCGGGTTCCGGCCCGGCGTCTCGACGGCGCAGAGGCACGTGATCGAGCGGGCCGTCGGCGCGACGGGTGCGAAGCTCCTCGGCCCGCACATCCGCCCGATGGGCCGCGGGCGCGTCCGGACCTCCGAGTTCCTCGAACCGTTCGAGCTCCTGGTCCCGACCACGCAGGTGCTCGAGGTCGTCCAGCGTCTGCGGGCGAACCCGGGCGTCGCCTACGCAGAACCGAACTACATGGAGCAGTTGGCCGGGGTCACACCCAACGACACCTACTACACCAAACAGTGGGCTGACAACAACACCGGACAGTCCTCTCCGATCCAGGAAAACGAAGAGGTCCTGGGCAAAGAAGAAGCCGGCACGCCCGGGAACGACGACAACGCCGCCAACGCATGGCAGGTGACCACCGGCAGCCGCTCGATCGTCGTGGCCGAGCTCGACACCGGCGTCGACTACACCCACCCGGACCTCGCCGCCAACATCTGGTCGAACCCGGGGGGACTCAAAGGCTACCCGGGATACGAATGTCCCAAAGGCACCCATGGCATCGACGTGGTCCCGGCAAAAGAAACGCTTGAAGACTACTGCAATCCCGTCGACGAAGACACCGCCTACCACGGTCACGGCACACACGTCGCGGGCATCATCGGCGCTGTGGGCAACAACGGCATCGGCGTGACCGGCATAAACTGGCAGACGACGATCCTGCCGGTCAAGTGGATTCAAACCGCGCTCACCGAGGGCCAGACGAGCAACCTGATCCTAGCCATGCAGTGGGTCGTCGCCGCGAAGCAAGAAGGCGTGAACATCCGTGTCGTCAACGACTCCGGAGATTTCACGGGCACGGAAAAGTCGACGGCACTTGAAAATGAGATCAAAGTCCTCGGTGAAAACAACATCCTCTTCGTAAGCCCCTCAGGCAACGCGGCCGCGGACAACGACGAAGAAACCAGCATAAGCCGTTGGCCGTGCGCCTATGACGAGGCGAACCAGCTCTGCGTGACGTCCACCAACCACAACGATGAGTTGCCCAGCTGGGCCAGCTATGGACCAAAAACGGTGGACCTCGCAGCACCCGGAGATAGCATCTACTCCACCCAGAGGGAAGCAAGCCCTCACGAATATGGCTACATGAGTGGCACCTCAACCTCGGTGCCACAAGTCTCCGGCGCCGCGGCGCTGATCTTGTCGGCCGAACCCAAATTCTCGGCCACCGAACTGAAGGCCGACATCGACAACAACGTCGATCACCTTCCGTCGCTCGAAGGCAAGCTCATAACAGGCGGCGACCTCGACATATGCAAGGCGATCCCGAAATGCGTACCGCACGCCGAACCGGCACCAATATTCGGCGTCAACAGGATCGGACCGGACACCGACTCCGGCCTGACGGCGAACGACAAGATCGTCAACAAAGCGGAATTGAAGGTCGCGGGCTCGGTGAGCCGGGTCCGCGTGTTCGCCGTGCCCGGGAGCGTCACTTCGGGCACCGAGACGCTCAAGGCCGTCATCTATGCCAACTCGGGTGGTGCGCCAGGCGCGCTCCTCGCGACCGGAAGCGAAGTCGATTACCCCTGTGAAGCCAACCCGTATTGCGAAAGCGGCACCGTTAACGGCACCACCCCCACCAGGGTCGACAACTGGATCAACCTCCCGTTCGCCTCAAGCGTGTCCTTGCCCGCGGGCACCTACTGGATCGGCTTCATCACCGGCGGCACCAGCGACAGGATGGGCTACACCTACGAACCCGTCGAAGGCAGCCGCGCCTATAACTCGAACACTTTCAGCTCCGGTCCGTCGAACCCCTTCGGCACACCCACGATCGACGACGAGCAGGCCTCGCTCTATGCGACCTACACGGTTCCCGGGCCCCCGGTAAACACGGCGCTGCCCAAAATCACCGGTACCCCAGAGGCCGGGCAGAAGCTGGAATCGAGTAACGGCTCATGGAGCGAAAACCCGACGAGCTACACCTACCAGTGGCTACGCTGCGAAACGACCTGCGCGGCGATCACGGGCGCGACCAAACAGACCTATGAACCGGTCACCGAAGACGTTGGGCACAGGCTGGAGGTCCAAGTGACCGCGAAAAACTCGCTCGGCTTCTCGAGCCCCGCGACCTCGGCGCAGACCGCTGTCGTCCAGGCAGAAGGAACCTCGACGTTCGGCACGACGACCGAAGGCACCTCCGCGGAAAGCGATCCGGCCAACGTGAAGGGCGTGAACAAATACGCGCTGAGCGCCAACGGGTCAGTCAGCAAACTGAGCATCTACCTGCAGCCGACCGGCACGGCGGGCTCGCAGGCGTTCGAGGGCGTCATCTACGCCGAATCGAGCGGCGCCCCGGGCGCGTTGCTCGGCACCACGAGCCCACTGACCTTCAGCAGCACGAACTCCGCTGGCTGGTATGAACTCAACTTTGCCACCCCCTTGACACTCGCCGCGGGCAACTACTGGATCGGTTTCATCAGCGGGACCACAGCCGGCGTCGCCGCCTACCGCTACGCGAGCGTGACCTCGGCCATCGACTACAACTCGAACACCTACACCTCGGGGCCCTCCAACCCGTTCGGCACGCCGACCGTCGCCAGTGCGCAGCTCTCGCTCTATGCGACCTACATCGCGACTCCAGTGGACAAAACACCGCCGACGATCACCGGCACCGCGAAGCAGGGCGAAACGCTCACCGAGGTCCACGGCGAATGGACGAACAAGCCGACTAGCTACACCTACCAGTGGCTGCGCTGCGAAGGCAGCACCTGCACCCCGATCACCCTCGCCGGCGCCAGCCAGACCTACGTGCCCGTAAGCGAAGACGTCGGACACACACTCGAGGTCCAGGAGACCGCGAAGAACGCCGGTGGCCCGGGCAATCCCGCGACCTCGCTCCCCACGAGCACCGTCCTCCCGGCGGCCCCGGTCAA
>JBEKXJ010000061.1:0-16811 GCA_049512215.1 Solirubrobacteraceae bacterium | reverse complement strand
CCTCGACGACATCCGGCACATTGGGCGGGCGGGCAGGGATGTCGGTTACGACGCTCTGAACGAATGCGGGCTCGTCAAGCGCGAGCAGCCGGTTGTTGCGACGCTCGTACCCGATGGTGGAGCTCGTCTTGCCGTTCAGGCCTGCTCCGCCGCAGAGCGATCCTCCGATGTGCCCGGGCCAGACCTCGACGTGGTCCCCGAGCGCGAGCAGGCTACGCAGGCTCGCATGCAGGTCGCTTGCGCCGAGCTCAGCCTCGACCGCGAGGTCGGGGCGCGCCAGGTCTCCCACGAGCAGCGAGTCGCCACTGAGGATCAGCCAGGGCTCGGGCGACCTGGACTCGTCGCTGACGACAAGGGCCAGGTGCTCGGGCCGGTGGCCTGGCGTGGCGTGCATTCGGACGCGCAGGCTCCCGACCTGCAGCTCGTCACTGGCCTCAAGGTCATCGCTGCGTGGGTCCGCTGGGCGTGCGGGACGATGTGTCTGCGCCCCGGTGATCGCTGCAAGCCGCTCGCGCCCGCTGACGTGGTCGGCGTGGTCGTGGGTGTCGATGATGTGGGTGATCTGCAGGCCCTCCTCGACCGCGATATCGACGTAGATGTCGACATCGAAGCGGGGGTCTACGACGATTGCCTCACCGCAATCACCAAGCACGTAGGAGGCACAGCCGAGATCCCGGTAAAGCACCTGTCGAAAGAACACGTCGGGTCTCCTTTGGGTTGAGAGTCGCTACAGCGGCTGCGGGACGATGCGAACGCATGGGCAGGGCTCTTCCCAGCCGTCGGGATATGCCTCTTTGGCCTGCTCCCTTCTAAAGCGACAGCGCTTGTATGGATCCAAAGCCACGAGGTTCAGATCCGTGTCGTCTTAGACATTGTACACTAAACCACTCGACAAACTTAAGTTTCGATGGGCTGGGAGGTTTTGCGATGTCGTTCATGAGTAGGGGCGAGGGGCTCTTGGCCATCGAGGAGTTGGCGTGAGCGTGCCGGCGTCGGCCCTTCGCGGTCCCTTGGCTCCTGTGATGTATGGGCGAACGCCCGTCGTGGCGGTGGTGGGAGCAGGGTTTGCGGGAACCATGACGGCGGTGCATCTGCTGCGCTCCGGCGTTGGACCGCTCGAGGTGGTGCTGATAGAGCGCAGCGGCCGTTTCGGGACCGGTGTCGCCTATGGCACCGCCGACCGGCAGCACCTGCTCAACGTCCCCGCCGAGCTGATGAGCGCCTTCTGCGAACAGCCTCATCACTTTTGCGAGTGGGCGCAGCGCGAGCTGGGCGAGAAGGAGCCGGCGGCATATCTCCCGCGCCGGTCCTATGGCAAGTACCTGCAGTCGGTTCTTCTCGACGCGGAGAGGCAGGCCGCGCCCGGACGGCGTCTGCGGTACGTGGCCGAAGAGGTGCTCGACGCGGATCAGGCTGGGGAGGGCGTCGAGCTCGACCTAGCGGGTGGGTCGCGGATCTCATGTCAGCGGCTGGTCCTCGCTCTCGGTGGCCTGGGGCCTACGCGCATCGAGTGGCTGCCGGCCGATCGACGCATCGTTAGCGATCCCTGGGCGGTCGGCGGCACCCTCGAGGGTTCAGCCGAAGGTCCAACGCTGGTCGTGGGAATGGGCCTGACGGCGGTCGACACGATTCTCTCGCTGACCGCAAACACGACCGGAGGGCAGGTGATCGCGCTCTCGCGCACCGGACGGTTTCCCTTCGTCCATCTTCCGGGTGTGCGCACGCCCGCGCCGCCGCCGGAGCTTCCCGTCGGCGCGATCGACCTCCCGGCGCTGGAGAGCCTCGTGTGCCTGCACACCGTGGACATGCAGAGCCGCGGTTATGACTGGCGTGATGTCATCGACGGGCTGCGCCCAGTGACCGCCCTGCTGTGGGGACGCCTATCGGAGGGTGGGCGCGAGCGCTTCCTGGGCGAGCGTATGCGGGACTGGGAGATGCGCCGCCATCGCATGGCGCCAGCGGTCGCTGAGCGGCTCTCCGCGCTGACAGCTGAGGGTCGCCTGTCGACGCTATCCGGCAGCCTCGTTGATGTCGAAGCATCCCCGCGCCGTCTCAGCGTGAGCGTGGCAACAGGCGATGATGGTGATCTGCGGCAGCTGGCCTGCTCGCGTATCGTCGTCTGCGCGGGCTCGAGCATGGACGTCAGCAGATCGCCGAGCCCGCTTCTACAGAGCCTGTTGCAGAAGGGGTATGTGACGCCCGACGCGCTTGGGCTCGGGCTGCGGGCAACCCCCAGCGGGGCCCTCATCGATGCCAACAGCGGTGAGAGCCACGGGCGTCTGTTTACGCTCGGGCCTCTCCGCCGTGGCGAGCTGTGGGAGACCACAGCCGTCGGCGAGATCAGGGTGCAGGCTAGGGATCTCGCCTTGGAGATCGGCCGCTCGCTTGCTGCGCGCCGCCCGGATCAGCAACCGCAGCTCGCAAGTGGATGATCTTCTGCGTTCTTCTGGACGATTCGGCTGGCTGTGCTATAAAGCCCAGTAAGGCAACCAACTAACTGAGGAATCTCGTGCGTACTCAGCACGAGCGAGGATCGAACGACAACCATGGCCGCATCCGACACCACGAGAGCGCTCGGCGAGCCCGCTTGGAGCACCCGCCTCTTCTCCTTCCCCAACCCTGTCAACGAGGTTTCAGCACGCCTTGTGGCGGGTGGGGTGGTGCTGCTGAGCCTGACAACCATCATCTTCGACCAGCCATGGCTCACAGCCGTGATCGCCTACGGTTTTCTGGCGCGTGTGCTCACGGGCCCGACGTTGAGCCCGCTGGGTCAGCTCGTCACTCGCGTGATCACCCCTAGGCTTCACCTCGCCGCACGACCGGTGGCAGGTCCACCCAAGCGCTTTGCGCAGGGCATCGGCGTCGCTTTCTCCTTGTCCGCCGCGGTGCTGGCGATCGGCTTCGGTCTGACGAGCGCCGCCTACGTGGTGCTTGGCCTGCTGATCGTCGCCGCGACGCTCGAGTCGGTGTTCGGCCTCTGCCTGGGCTGCAAGGCCTTCGCCCTGCTGATGCGCGCCGGGGTGGTCCCGGAGGACGTCTGCGAGCGCTGCAACAACATCCGCGTCGATCTGCCTGGGCCGGCCTGAGCCATGTCGCACGGCAAGCCGAGGCGGTGGGCGCTGATCGCCCTAGCGATGCCCGCCGCCTTTCAGATGTTCGAGCGCGAGCCGCGGCGCCGGGGTCCCGGGCACGCTTTCGCCTTGATCCTGGCGCTGACGCTGATGACCGCGCTCACCGTGGCGCCGGCCGTCGCCTCAAAGGTCGGCCTCGCGACGGTCACGCTCACGAAGGTGGCCGTCGACGGCTCGAAGATCACGATCGCGGGGCGCGTGAGGCTGCCGACGAGCACCGCCAAGGAGCGGCGGCGCGCCAAGGTTTCGCTGACGCTCACGGGCGCCAACGGCCCGGCGGAGCGCTTCACAGCGAAGCTCGCCGCCAAAGACCGCTTCACGGCGACACACACCACCACGCTGAGCGGTGCGCTGCGCCTCGCAATATCCGTAGAGATCGCAGGCAGGATCGTCGGGAGGAAGATCACTACCACGGTCCATGTCGCTGCGCCCGCCAAATCGGGCACCGGCACGACGACCCCCGCCACAACGACCCCCGCCACCACAACGCCCGGATCGCCGACCCCGACCGCGCTCGACGGCACGTTCGACCTTACGCCGGGCACCGACGTCGCGGGCGCGATCAAAGGCAGCTGGTTCGAGATGCTCGACGCGGACGAAGCCAAACGCGAACCGCTGCAGAATGGGAACTCACCGCTGGAAAACAAGGACTACACGCCGCTGTCGCCGGGTGCAAACGCCGGTGTGGTGACCTCCACGTACCAGCCGGCACCGAGCCCGGCGTTCTCCGAAAAGCAAGGGAGTAAGGAAGTCGGTAACGCGCTCGCCGACGAGATCATGGAGCCGCAGAGCTTCTTCGGATTCAACTTCAGCGTCGTCACTGAGAAGAGCGACCCCCAGACCGGCGAAGCGGACCCGCTGCCGTACGTCGTCGATGACAACGGTCAGCTCAGCGGTCAGATCACCGCCTGGGCCGTGGGATGGAACGGTGAATGGTTCAACCAGGGCTCGCCCAAGCCCAACGGCACGCTCCCAAGCGGGACGACCGCGCTGTCGGGCAGCTACAGCGCGGCCACGGGTCAGTACGACCTCGAATGGAGGAGCTTGATCGTGGGCGGCCCCTTCAACGGATTCCTGGGCTCGTGGCATCTGGAAGGCACGTTTGTCCCGGCCAGTTGACGCCCCCATATTTGCCAGCGGTCCTCGCGCGCGGACGCGGGGCAACACGGGCTGCTGTGCGCAAGTGGCGATGCCTGCGGCGAGAGTGGCTCGCCGCGAGCATCACCTGTCGCAAACCGTATAAGGCAGGCACCGTGCGAACCCATCGCCGGTGCAGTAGCGGCTTGGCTGTCGCCGCGACACACAACCCAAGAACGTCAGCCACAGAAAGGATACACAATGGTTGCAACCCCAACCGCCGTCAGGCAGCGCTTGACGCTGCCCAGGACCGTTCTGATCGCGCTGATCGTGGGCGTCGCATCGCTGGCCGTTTCGGTCAGCACCGCAAGCGCCGTAAAGCTCAAAGGCTCGATCCAGCTCACCGCCGGCGCGACCAGCGGGCCTACGCCGTACGCGGGCTCGTGGGTCCAGCTGTACGAGACGGCCGACCCGTCGGTCTACTTCACCAACCCGTCCTCGCCCGCCGCAGACCAGAATTACACGCCGCTGGTCAACGGCACGGAGGGGGTCGATCTGGGCCTGCCCGTACAGGGTCTCGCCGACCCGCCGTTCGACAGCAAAGGCAACTCGCTGACGAGCACCATCCTCAGCCCGGAGCCATTCGCGGGCACTAACTTCAGCTCGTTCGTGACGCTGAACAACGCCAAAAAAGCGAAATTCGGCAAGAAGGGCCTGGTCGTCGAGGTTGCGTCCGGGTCATCCGCGACGGAGCCCGTCACAACTGCTGACCTGACCGGGTGGACCATCGCCTACGGCGGCGGCTACTACGACACGCCGGGTTCGACGGCCAACGTGGGAGACGGTGGCAACCTCACCGGCTCGATCACATGGACCAACCGGAAAAAACACAGCCTGGGCGGCACGATCACGCTGGACTGGAGCGTGCCGATCGTCAACCCCCCGGGCAATCCGTTCGATGCATTCACCGCCCAGTGGCAGCTGGTGGGCACCTACGTACCGTCGTAGCGCGCGTAGCTGCAGGAAGCGTCCTGCTGCCGGCCCTCACACTCTTGCGAGGGCTGGCAGCAGCTTGTCATGGGCATCCGCTCACGGGGCCAGGTGATGAGGGCTGACGGGGCTCGATCGGCGAGCGGCGTTGGGCCGCGAGAGGCGACGGGCCGCGCAGAACCTCACAAAGCAGGTCGAATTTATTGGATGTGGGTAAGCTTTCGGTCATGGAGCGTCTTGTGGATGCTGAGGTCTCGAGCGCTCGCAGGGGCGGGGCGAGGCTGGTGAGGTGCGCGCTGCGCGGATGGCTCGCGCATGCCGTCGCGGCCTGCCTGCTCGTCCTGGTCGTGGCCGGCGCCCTCCCCGCCGCGGCGCAGGCGTCGGGCAACGCGTCGGCGGCGGCCGGGTTCATCGAGGGTGCCCAGAACCGCGACGGCGGATTCGGGGAAAAGAGGGGCGAGGCTTCCGGACCCGTCGCGAGTCTCTGGGCCGCTACTGCGCTGCTGGCCGCGGGCAAGAATCCCGGCGACGAGTTCGTGAAGGGCGGGTCGAGCCTCGACGAATACCTGGAGGCACATGCCTTGGCCTACACCTCGCTCTCGGATCTCGGCCTCCTGGCGCTTGTTCAGGGCGCGGCGCAGGGCTCCTCCTCTTATGGTGACCCGGCTGCCAAACTCGAGGACCGCCTCACCGAATCGGCAGCTCGCCAGGACCCCGCGGGCGGCGCGCTGGCCATCCTCGGCCTGCTTGCGGTCAACACGACAGCGGCCCGCCAGATCGCGGCGGCGGTGGCGCAGGCGCTGCTCGCCTCGCCGACGCCCGACGGTGGCTGGGGCAGCGAAGGACTGTCCGACAGCGCATCAACCGCGCTGGTCGTGCAGGCATTGGCTGCCTCAGGCGTGGCCAGCGCGCACACCCCCACCGTGCAGGCCGCCGTCGCCTACCTGCACAAGGCGCAGGCGAACGACGGGTCGATAGCCGCGTCGATCCGAACCGACCAGGCGATCGCGGGCGGATCGGTCACCGCCACCGCGTTCACGATCCAGGCACTGAACGCGCTCGGGTTGCCGCCGCTCAGGACGCCGACCGGAAAATCGGTCCTCGAAGGGCTGGCGCAGTACCAGCAGCAGGGCACCGGCGGACTCACGTCCGATGGGTCGCTCTACAGCGAAATTCCGCCGTCGGTGACGGAAACGGCCGAGGCGTTCGCCGCCTTCGACGGGATCACGTTCCCGCTCGCGAGTGTCCCGCGAGTCACGGCCGGCCCGCCCCGCAAAGGCTCCTCGACAAAGCCTTCGTCCGATCACGTCAGTGCGGGCGCAGCCTCCCAGGGTGTGAGCGGAGCCTCCGGCGCCGGCAGCGACAAGGGCGCCTACCGGCAGGCGACGGCGACCTCCGGCTCCTCTTCCTCCAGCAAGAGCGGGCGAATCGGCAACGGCAAGAAGGCGTCCGCCAAGCAGTCTGGAGCCGCTTCGCCCGAAAGCGGCACCTCGGTCAGCGGCGAAGTGGTCGGCGCAGCCAAGCCGGCGAGGCTGGTGGGCGTCGCCGGCCAGAGCCCTGGAGGACTGACGGCTGCCGAGAAGGCCACGCTTACGCTCGCCGCCTTGTTGGTCGCGTGCGCGCTGCTTGGCGGCTACCTGGACGCTCGGCGCCCCAGGCAGGACGGGCGCTCGCTCGCCGCGGTGAGCATCGCCGCCACCACGAGGTTCCTCGCAGCCGCGCGCGCGCGCGGCTCGCTGGTCCCCTTCGCGGTGTTCCTGGTCGGCATCGCTCTCGTCGTGGTGCCATTCGCCACCGGCATGTTCGACCGGGCTCCGAAGGGAGCCCAAATGATCACCGCCTTTGAGCCCTACATGCAGCCCGCGCGCCTCACCTCATACGAGCAGGACGTCCGTCAGCTGAACGAGGGCTTCACGCAGGCCGCCGGCCGAGGGCCCGGTCTGCTCGCGCCCCACGCCTCCGCGGCGGCCGCGCAGAAGCAGTTCGAAGCCAGCGATCCGCAGCTGGTCCAGTTCAACCAGCAGTGGCCGCAGGTCGACAGCACGCTCACCGGCCTGCTCGGCACGATTCAGGCCAACCGCTACAACTACGAGGCGGTCGCGGCCCTGCCCCGGTTCAGGCTGTTTCCCTGGTTTTTCATCGTCCCGGGGGCGATCCTGATCCTGCTCGCCTCGATCGCGCTCGCCCTGACGCGAGCCTGGCCCGCGCTGCGGTGGGCGGTCGTGGCCCTCGGCATCGGACTGGTGCTCGCCCCCGTCGCCCTTCAGATGTGGAACCGCGCCCCGCAGGGAGAAGCGATGATCACTGCATTCCAGACGGTGGAGACCCGGAGCCTGGTCACCAAGGTCCAAAACGACTTCGCGACGATCACAACCGGCGAGGGAGCCCTCGGGGGAGAACTCGTCCCCGCACTGGAAGCGCGCGCGCTGCACACGGCCCAGATAGAAAGGGCGCTGCCGGCCGTGTCCACGCTCGAAGCCAGATGGATCCAGATTCTGCAGAGCCTGACGCCGCTGATCGGCGTCATGAGCGACAACGTCAGCAACTACCAGGCGGTGGCGGCGCTGCCGCCATTCGGCCTGTTCCCATGGCTGTTCATGATACCCGGCCTGCTCGTGGTCGCACTCGTGGTGCTCGGCGCCAGAGGCCATCGCCCTCTGACGCTCCGCCGCGTCCAGCCCGCTGGGACGCAGGCCGCATGAACACCGACCTCCCACCCACACCGAGGAGCACCATGTCCAAACGCAAGATTAGAACCCTTCAAACGCATCGCCCGCCCGCCGCCCTCGCCGGCGTGGTCGCCGTCGTAGCAGTTGTGGCCGCGACAGCGCTGCCCGGGGGCTCCGCCGTCGCCCTCAGTGGCACCCGGCTCACGGGTACGCTCGAGATCGCTCCGGGCAGGTATGTGCCGCCCGGGAGGGGCCAGGCGGCGCACTACAGCGGCTCCTACTTTCGGATGCTGCTGCCCGGCGCCACGGACAAGTACTTCAGGAACCCGAACTCCAAGGCCCAGAACAAAACGTACACGCTGTTCGTACCGGGAACCGAGGGAGGGCTGCGGCTCGCCTCCTACCAGGAACCGCCGTCGCCGGCCTTCGCGAGCGACGGCTTCGCGCTCGCGAGCAGCATTGTCAGGCCGATGCGTTTCGCGGGCATCGACTTCAGCATTTCGACGGCTCCCACCGACGCGCAGAGCGGCCAGCCGGACGTCGCTCCGTCGCTGAATGTCGTCGGCGATCAGGTGATCGGGAACCTCAGCGCCTGGACTGCCGAGTGGAACGGCATCTACTTCAACCAGGGCTCGCCGAAGCCGGGCGGCTCCTACCCCGGCCTGACGCGCCCAGTGATCGGCACGTACAACAGCAGGACCAGGGCCTACCAGATCATCTGGTACAGCCTGATCGTCGGTGGGCCGTTCAACGGCTTCACCGGCTACTGGCACCTCCAGGGGACCCTCAAGCCGACAGCGTGAGCGGTCCGCAACGCACCCGAAGCCACCGCCAGCATGCCCATCTCACCATCCACTGCCACCCCGCTCGCCGCCGACGGCGTCAGCCAGGCGCTTTCGGGCATCTCGCAAGCGCTCAAGCAGCCGGTTCACGTCGCGGCGCTGCTCCTTCTGGCGATACTCGCCTTCGAGCTCGGCCGCATCGGCATGGAGGCCTGGCGCCGGGTGCGGCCCGGCGCCCCCCCGCTCGAACAGATCGCCTCCAGGGCCCTGGCCGACTCGACTGACGTGCACTCGCTGGCGCGACGGGCTCCCGGCCCGCTCGCCGAGCGCGCCGTGCTCGGGCTTGCCGAGGCTGCCCAATCGGGACGGCGGGATGCCATTGAGGACGCGCTCGCGAGCTATGAGCTGCAGATACAGCGTCGGCTCGACAGGACCCGCGTCCTGGTGCGGGCCGGCCCTGCGGTGGGCCTCATGGGGACGCTTATTCCGCTCGCTCCCGGGCTCGCTGCTCTCGGCACGGGCGACTACGCGCAGCTCGCGGGCGACCTGCAGGTGGCGTTCGCGGCGACCGTCATCGGGATCCTCGTCGGGACGGGCGCATTCACCCTCACGCTCGTGCGCACGCGGATCTACACGGAGGATCTCGCGGCGCTCGAGCGAGCGGTGGCATCCCGCGAACCGCAGGAGCCGCCGCGCCATCGCGTCGCCGCGGCCGTGGGGGATCACGCGACATGAGCCGCGTCGGTCTGGGACGTCACGGCCAGCTCGACTCCGACGTCGGGGACCCGCTCGACGGCCTCGTCAACATGTTCGACCTGGGCCTCGTGCTGGCCGTCGCGTTCCTGGTGGCCGGGCTCAGCCTGGCCAGCAAAGACAGCCACAAGAACCCACCAAAGACGCCAACGACCGAACAGACGCTCACCACTCCGTCGGCGCACCAGTCCGCGGCCGGCCAGGGTCGTGCCGTGGGACAGGTCTATCAGCTGCCCAATGGGCAGCTGGTGCTCGTCAAGCCCAAGAGGAGCAACGCAACGGGGACGCCGTAGACAGCCCGACCGCCACCCAGCCCGGCCTATCGGCGGTCGGCCAGCGGCCATGCGTCGGCGGACCCGGATCGGGTTCGGGCGCAGCAGACGGCGCGTGTGCGCCCGACACGAGGGTAACGGTGTCCGGTGTCGCGTGCTAATTTTCATAAACTCGATCGACAAGCTCTAGATTACGAAGCGCTTCCCATTAGTTACCAAGACCACCTCCGAGCCATGATCAGGATCGACATACACCAGCACCTGTGGACCGAGCCGCTTGTGCAGGCGCTGGCAGAGCGCCGGGCGCTTCCCTTCGTTCGCTGCGATCACGGACTGACGGTGCTATTCCTCGCGGGCGAGCGTCCATACGTGATCGACCACTCCGCCGAGGCGCCCGCTCGTCGCGCCGCCCTCGTCGAGCGCGACGGCCTCGACCGGGCGCTCTTATGCCTTTCCAGCCCCCTGGGGATCGAGTCGCTTCCGCGCGAGCAGTCGCTTCCGCTGATAGACGCCTACCACGACGGGGCGCTTTCGCTTGATGGGCCTTTCGGCGTGTGGGGAGCCATCGCGCTCGACCGCCCGGATCCCGACGACGTCGACCGTGCCATCGGCCGCGGCTGCGTCGGGCTTTCGCTTCCCGCAGGTGCGCTCTCATGCGTCGACGCCCTTTCCCGCATGCGCCCGGTGCTGGCGCGCCTAGAGCTGCTGGGAGCGCCACTGCTCGTCCACCCCGGGCCTGGCCCAGGCCTCGGTGCATCGCGGGCCGCAGGGGAGGCGTCGCTGCTCGATCCCCTGTGGTGGCCGGCGCTCACCCGCTACGTCGCCGACATGCACGCCGCGTGGCTGGCATTCCTCGGAGCAGGGCGTCTGCAACATCCCGAGCTACGCGTGGTCTTCTCGATGCTCGCCGGACTTGCTCCGCTGCATGCTGAGCGTCTCTCCTCGCGGGGAGGTCCCTCTCCGCACGTCCCCGATCCGCTGGTCTTCTACGACACCTCCTCCTACGGACCCTCGGCGGTGGACACGCTCGCAGAGATCGTCGGGCCGCAGCAGCTCCTCTACGGCTCCGATCGTCCCGTCGTCGAGCCCGCTGAGCTCGGCATGCCCGATCGGCTCGACTGGGATCCGATCGCCGAGGGCACACGCCGTGCGCTCGGCGCCGCCCGGACGGTTGGTGGGCGATGAGCCTGACATCCTTCTCCGCAGCCCCGCGCCCGATCAGCTCGGGGCCCTTCTCCTCCGTCCCCCGTCCGCATGGACGCGACCTTTCCGGCCCAGAGCTCCAAACCTTCGTCGCAGAGCTCGCCGACCGGCCCGAGCTGTGGATCCCCTTCGTCAAGCACGACTCCACCCAGCGACTCTACGAGGAGCTGCTCAGCGACGATCACCTCACCGCGTGGCTGATCTGTTGGATGGACGATCAGGACACGGGCTTTCACGATCACGACGGCTCCGCGGGCGCGGTGGCGGTCGTCAGCGGCGTGGTTCGCGAGGAACGCCTCGCTATCGATGGCCCACCGCGCAAACGCACGTTCGCGGTGGGCGACGTCTTCCACTTCTCGCCCGCCCACATCCACCGCGTGCGGCACGCCGGCTCGGATCCCGCGGTCACCCTCCACGTCTACTCTCCGCCGCTTGAGCGCATGGGCGCCTACGTCGTGGACGACGACGGCGTACTCGTCCGTCACCCCATGGCCCACACCGAGGAGCTGCGCCCGCTCGAGCGCGCCGACCGACGTAAGCGATCCGAGCGATGCGCTCGGGCCACGGCCCGAGAGACGTGAGCAGCGCCACGACTGGGAGCAAGCCCGCGAGGTCATCGGGCACGCCGAGCAGCGACTCGGGCGTGACGTGGAGGTCGAGCGCGATGTCGATCTTGGGATCGGGTGCTAGCAAACGGGTCAACCGCCGGGTAGTGAGCAGCCCAACTGCGGACCGCGAACACCCTCGGAATCGCGTGGTGGCACCATCGTCTCTCCGTGCGTTCCGGCCGTCGCGGCGTCTTGTCATGACTCACCAGCAGCTCCTGACGGTGGAGCAGGTCGCCCAGGAGCTGACCTCTCAGACGATCCGCGACTGGATCAGGACAGAGACCCTGGGGATGCCCTACCGCCGTCACGAGGCCGCGCAGCGGCGAGCGCGTGCCTGCGGCCGAGGACCGCTGGCACGGTCTTCGGCCTTGACCGCTTGGGCGAGATCCCCGGCGATCGCTGCCAACTGCTCATAGGCGCGCGCGACCTCGAGCATGTCCTGGCCGCCGCCATCGTGCTCAGCTGCGCCCTGGTCGCCTGGGCGAGCGCGTCCATGGTGTGTCTTGCTTCTCGGAACGCTGGGAGCCCACATTGGGGGTAGGTACTTATCCCGGGTCTCGAGGGGACGTCACAGGCTATCCCGGGTCTCGAGGAGACATCACAGGCCGGCTCGTCTTGGTGGCGCCCGTGCTGTGCTCGTCCTCGGCGTTGCGGGCTTACCCCGATGCGCTCGGGTACGCTGACTGGAAGGATCATCGGCGATGAGCTCGTCGGCGCGGGTCTTGGTGGTCGCGCATCGCACTGCTGCGACACCGAAGCTCTTGGAGAAGGTACGCACGCGCGCAGACCAGAGCCCGTGCTCGTTCGTGTTGCTGGTGCCGCGCCCGTACTGGGACCCCGAGACCGAGGAGGCGGCGAAGGTGATCGAGCTGGCCGTGCCACTGCTGGAGGAAGCCGCCGCCGGCCGCGTCGAGGCGGTCGTGGGCGACACGGACCCGTTCGTCGCTGTGCGGACGGCGCTCCAGCGCTCGCAGTTCGACGAGGTGATCATCTCGACACTGCCCCGCCGGGTCTCGCACTGGCTCGGGCTTGATCTGCCTGCCCGTGTCGAGCGGCTCGGGGTCCCGGTGACGGTCGTCACGGCAGCGGAGTCCGATCGTGCCTGGAGGCCATGATGGCGGTACCCGCAGGCCCGATCGAACTGCACGCTGTGGCGGTGGAGAAGCCCGAGGAGCTGGAGCGAGAAGCCCGCGCCCGAGGATCGACCGCACGATCGAGCCCGTTGAGCGGCTACTGCTGCAGCGGAAGCGAGCGGATTCGTGCTCCGGTGGCTGCGAAGATCGCGTTCGCGACCGCAGCGGCGATGGCAACGATCGGTGTCTCGCCCGCGCCGGCGGAAGGAATGTCTGGTCGGTCGAGGAGCACCACCTCCATCGGCGGCACATCAGTGAGGCGCGGAACGCGGTAGGAGCGCATGGATGCGTTCAGGATGCGACCGGCGTCGAAATGGATAGCCTCGAAGAGGGCGCCGCCGAGACCCATCACGATCGCCCCTTCGATCTGGCTGGCGACGGTGTCAGGGTTGACGATCGCTCCACACTCGTACGCGGTCACGATCCGAAGGATCTCCAGCTCATCGGGCTCGACGCGCACGTGCGCGCACGTCGCCACCCGCCCGCCCTTTTCCACGCCGGCAGCGATGCCGATGCCGGTTCTCTCTGCGGCGGCCCTGCGCAGTTCGGCCCATTGGGCGCGCTCAGCTGCAGCCCGCAGCACTGCAGCAAGACGCTCGTCGGGGAGGTTGCGCAGGCGCAGCTCCAGCGGGTCCAGGCCGAGTATGTGCGCGAGCTCGTCAATGTGGGACTCGCGCGCAAAGTGATTGGCGGTCGCCGCCAGCGCGCGGTAGGGACCCTGTGGCAACGGAGAGGCTGCGGGCTGGAAGGAGATCCGCTGGTCGGGAACATCGTACGGGCACCGCAGGCCCGCCGCACCTGAGTTGACATTGGAGAAGTCCCAGGCGGTGATCGTCCCATCCCTGCGAGCCCCGCTCCGCACATCGATCACCGCAGCCGGCCGCACGTGCGTCCAGACAAACTCCTCTTCGCGGCTCAGCGCCACCTTCACCGGTCGTCCGGCCGCCCGCGCGAGTCGCGCCGCCGCGATCGCCACCTGCTCGGTGTGCTTAGAGCCAAAGCCACCTCCGGTGTCGGGCACGATAACCCGTACCTGCTCCTCTGCAACCCCGAGCGCAGCGGCGAGCTCATAGCGGACGAAGAACGGCGTCTGTGTCCCGGTCCAGACGGTCAGCCGCCCGCCCGTCCACTCGGCGAGCGCGACTCGTGTCTCCATCGAGACGTGGGCGATGTACGCGGTCGTGTAGGTGCTCTCCAGTCGCACCTCGGCAGCCGAGAGCGAGCGCCCAACGTCGCCCTCCTCGTGGTGCACCGCTCCTTCCCATCCCAGCACCTCGACCGGGTGGCTGCGCAGATGCTCGACCAGGTCGCTCTCCCCCGGCTGCTCGGTAAGAGTCCACTCCACGTCGATCGCGTCGTACGCTTGCTCGACGGTCGGGAGATCCGCCGCGGCGACACCGATGAAGCCCTGCTCATGGACAACCGTCGCACCGGGGATCGACCGCGCCCGCGCGAGGTCGACCGAGCTGATCCTCGCGCCGTATGCTGGCGCTCGCAGAACACGCCCATGAAGCATGCCCGGGCGTCCAAGATCGGACGGGAAGTGGTGCGCTCCCGTGACCAGCGCGAGCGCCGTAGCGCGCGTCACTGGATGTCCGCCGTACGCCCAGCCCGCGGGCGGCGTCAGCGACACCTCCACCGAAGCCGGCTCGACCCGCCGCAGGCCCCGGACGAGCTCGCCGTAGCCGATCCCGCCGCCTTCGCTCCGTATCTCCCCGTCGATCGCCTCGAGACGATCCTCGGCGACGTTCAGCCGTCGCGCCGCCAGGCCGATCAGATCTCCCCGCGCCGAGGCCGCACAGACGCGAAGATCTTGCCCGGCATCCGGTAGCGAGCGGCTGCCGAATGTCCCGGGATCGAAGGGGCAGAGGTCGGTGTCGCCCATCACCAGCCGAATCGCGTCTGGCGACAGGCGCAGCTCGTCGGCGACGATCATCGACAGCGCCGTCCGGTTGTCCTGGCCGATGTCGACCTTGCCGGTGAACGCGGTGACCGAGCCATCCGCACCCACATGCAACCACGCGCCTCCGCGTCCCGGAGCCAGCGAGCCCGGCCCGCCACGCGGCCTCTGACTCGGGGCGAGGACGACGACCAGGCCATCAGAGAGCAGTTCGAAGTAGTCCCGCTGCTCTGCCGGTTGGAGATCCCACGGCGCTGGTGGCTGCAACTCCCAGAAGGACGCTGCAAGCGGCACGCCCGCAACATCCCGATGCGTCCCGGGCTGACCGTCGCGTATTGCTCTCCCGGCGCGCAGTACCGCCCGCGTTATCCGAGCGTAGTCGCAACACCGACAAACGTTGCCCGCCAGCTCGGACCGGATCTCGGACTCATCTGGATTCGGGTTGCCGGCGAGCAGCGCCGCGGCAGCGAGCACCATTCCGGGCGTGCAGTAGCCACACTGCATCGCACCCTCGTGGACAAACGCCTCCTGCACGGGATGCAGTGCGCCGGCGGCGGCGAGCCCCTCGATCGTGGTCACCGAACGCCCGGCCGCAGCGCTCGCCTGTGTGACGCAGGCGCGGACCGGCTCGCCGTCGAGCAGAACGGTGCACGCGCCGCATGCACCCTCCCCGCAGCCCGGCTTGGCGCCCGTCAGGAGCAGATCTTCGCGCAACACCTCCAGCAGCGAACGCTCCGCGGACAGAAGCGCACCCAACTGCACTCCGTTGACCTCGATGCGGTTGGTCGGGCTCAATGCGCGACGCTCAGGAATGACCCATCGGGGTAGGTGGGCTCGTTGGTCGCGGACCGGTGCATGGGCGGTGAGGCCTCGATGCACTGAGCCTACCCCCGAAGGGGCACTCGGATCCGCGAGTGCGCAAATCGCCGGTGCATGGCTCTCGACTGAATCGCCCGCCACTCTTCGGGGACGCCACGCTACGGCCGCCATCGACGCTCGAGTAGGAGCGCAACGAAGTGCGCAAAGAGCTTGCCGGTCGCGAGCTGCAGGCCTCAGGCGCATGGTGCAGGACACGTTCCGGGAGCGTCCTGATGAGTTGCGGCCGCATGAAGCATGGGAGGTCAACCGCGCGGCCGCCGGCGAAGGACCTCCACGCGGTCGCCGATGCGCACAACCTCCGGCCGCAGCACCCCCCGTAGACGCCAGAGGCGAGCGGCTCGGTCGTGCGGGCGCTCCCTCGGAGGGCACGCAGATGGTCGAGCGTCGGTAGGTCGACGTTGCCGGCCTCGGGATGTCTGCTCGTCACGATGCAGCGTCCGACGTGAGCATCGAGGACGATCCTCGCTTCGCCCACCTCCAGTTCCCGCCCGACCCAGCCATCCTCCTCACAGGGGGAGGTACCCTGCCACCTCGATCGACATGCGAAAACGTCGGCGTCGATCTTGCGCTCACCCGCTACGCGTGCCAGGGACAAGAGCGACGCCCGCGAGATCATGCTCACCGCACCACTGCCGTAATGCTACGGGCGCCGCAGCGCGAGACGCCGAGCCCGCTAGCGCGCGCGACGTTGAGGCGGCGCGCGACAGCTCAGTGTCCTAGCGATTCGCGAGCCGCAGCCAAGCTCGGCTCGGGTTGACTGAGGTCGGACAATTGCTGAACCCCACTGCTGAAAGCGCGACCGTTCCGTCGCGTCAACGGACTAGGAGTGGCCGGCTTGGAGGGACCACCCATCGAGGGCTTGAGGCGCATCAAAGGACGGTCCGTGGGGAAGGCTCCCCTCTACCTGGCACGTCGCCTGCGCGCCCTCTACCTTGCATGCATTCGACCCGTCGGATACCTCGCGTTCGTGGCGGCGCTTGGGGCGCTTTCAGCAGCGGGCTCTCGGATTGAGCTACGGCGACCTCATGCAGGCGGCGGGCTACGACCAGATGGAAGGTAGTCCGCCCGCGCCCGAGCTGCCCGGCGCAGTGAAGCGTTACAGCAACGCCCACATCGTTCAGCTGCTCGAGGAGCTGCAAGATGATATGCGGGACATAAAGTCGCTCCTGACCTCTCGGAGAACTCCTGACTCGTACTCGGCCAGGCCCGTCGCCCGCAACGCGTCGGCGCGGTTTAGACGCGGAGGCACGAGATCTTGCCAGCGTGCAAGGGCAGGCTTGGGCAACCTTGACCCTGACCGGACCCCGTTCATGGGTCCACCCGTTGTGAGAGTCGGTGGGTGTTGTTCTGTTGCAGGGTAGGGGTGTCGCCGTCTCGCGGAGTGAGCCCGTAGGGCGAACGTAGAGAGACGGCG
>JBEKXJ010000060.1:0-16844 GCA_049512215.1 Solirubrobacteraceae bacterium | reverse complement strand
TGGTACAACCACCAGCGGCTACACGGCAGCTGCGACCGGCAAACGCCCGTCGAATACGAGCAGACGAGAGCGAGACAGACCACTCAATAAAAACCGCCTCCACAATTCTCGGAGCGGTTCAGAAAGAGCTGAAATCCAGCTGAGGCCGAACGTCCCACCAGCAGCAATTGAGAGGACCCCGCTCTCCGTCTCACAACGAAAGTCGAGAATGGAGAGTCAAGGACCTCTACCGGGCCATGGTGGTAGGGCCGATTTCGACTCAGGCTTGGCCCGCCTGGTAGGCGCGACGGGTGCTCCCTTCTCGCGCCAAGCAGCACTCAAGGAATAGTGAGGCGGCGGGAGTCGGATCGCCGTAACCGCCGCGTTTCCTGCCGGTGCTTCACATGAGTTTTCTCATGGGGCGGTTACCCGATCCTTAGGCAGCGTGAAGACACTGGACTCGTGGCGACTGGAACGCGACAACCTTCGGCTCAGGCCACGAGCTCCGTGCGGCGCAGCGGAGCGCGCCTCACCGGCGACGACACGAGGGGCAACGAGTTGCTCACGAACGCAACCGGCGCGCTGCTCATCGTCCTGCTGGCCGCACTAGGGCTGACGATCGTCCGCATCCACGGGCTCCTGTCAGAGCACCTGTTCATCGGCATGCTGCTGGTCCCGCCCGTGCTGCTCAAGCTCTCGAGCACCGGCTACCGCTTCATGCGCTACTACACCGGCAATGCCGCCTACAAGGCCAAGGGCCCGCCGTCCACGCCGCTACGGATGCTCGCTCCGCTCGTCGTGATCACGACGCTCGTCGTGTTCGCCAGCGGCGTGCTGCTGCTGTTCATCGGGCCCTCATCGCGAAGCACACTGTTCCCGATCCACAAGGTCGCCTTCTTCCTCTGGCTCGCCGTCACGGCGATCCACGTCCTCGCGCATCTGCCCGAGCTGCCGCGCTCCCTGCGCGCGGACTACGAGCCCGTTGGCTTCCGGGAGGACATCCCGGGGCGCTCAGGGCGGATGATGGCGCTCGCCGGCGCCCTCGTCCTCGGCCTGGTGCTCGCGGCCCTCGTGATCCCCGACTTCAGCGCATGGCTGCACTACATGCCGAGCTTCCACAACCACTAAGACGAGGCTGCCAGATGCGCGACGCGGCGCTGGTACAGCTGCGGCGCTTTAACCCGCGGCATGATCGCCGCCGTGCCACTCGAGCCGATCGCCCATTGTTGGTTCGTGCGGGGCCACAGCTCGCACGAGGGACCCTCAAGTCTTCCCTTGACCCGTCACGGGTCGCATCAGCACAGGTGTGTTCCATGAGCCGAGCTGCTGCATTCCCTACTGCGAATCGGCTCGACCGGCGGCCTATGACCTGCGGGCACTCGCCGATCGCTCGTCTCTCGTGCTCCGGCGGCGCTCGCGCAGCGCGGACGCTGACACCAGGACCAGCATCACACCGGCGACGAGCGCTGTGATCGCAAGTCCGGGCGAGAGGATGAGCAGGATTATCGCGGCTAGGAGGCCGAGGCCAAGGTCGATCCTGGCAAGGCGCGTTCGCCTGCGCGCTCGCTGCCTGCGCGCGCGCAGTGCCCCGATGTCCCTCGTGGGGCGCGCAGCGGGCCGCGCGGCCTCCAGGTGGCGAGATGGTTGCAGGCTGCTCATTGCCGTATCCGGCGAAACACAGATCTCGGAAGCATCCCAATAGCGAGCATCACCCACCGCAGCGAGCGCGGCGCCCAAACCGTGTGAGCATCCCCGCTTAGCGTGTCAATCGTAACGCGCGCGACCTCCTCCGGCGTGCTCGACAGGGGCGCAGCGTCCAGGCCCCGCGTCATCCGCGTGTGAACGAACCCCGGGCGCACCACGACCACACGCACGCCTTGCTCGCGCAGCTCGTCGCCGATCGCCTGAGCGAGAGAGTCAAGACCCGCCTTCGACGCACCGTAGACAGCGTTGGCGCGTCGCGGCCGGCCGGCGGCAACGGACGACAGGACAAGCATCGTCCCGCCCCCATCCGCGCGAAGGCGCTCCGCGGCTCGCAGCAGCAGCGAGCCTGCGCCAACTGTGTTCGTCTGCAGCACCTGAACCGCTCCTGCGATGTCCTGCGGCATCCCGCCGCGCTCTCCGAGGATCCCCACAGCAAGGACGACGATGTCAGCGCCACCGAGCTCGCCGAACGCCCGCCCGATCGCCTCGGCATGCGCCTCTGTCTCCAGAGCGTCGACCTGCACGGTGGCTACGCGCGGGCAGCCCGCCGCGCGCAGTCTCTCGGCTGCCCGCTCCAGGCCGTCGTGATCGCGGCCCGCGAGCACCACCTCCCGGGGTGAGCGGCTCTGCAGCTCGCGGACGATCGCGAGCGCGATCTCCGACGTTCCGCCGAACACGATGACCCTGCGCCCCGTTGACGAGTTCCGCCGGGCGCTCAATGTCCCGCCTCGCAAAGACCGAGACGGGCGCCGAGGTCCGAGCGCATCACCGCGCCCGGGTCGACACTCGCCCGCTGCTGGTGGAACCTGTCGAGCTCAGGGTACATCGTCTTCAGATGCTCGCGCCGCAGGCGGATGTCCTTGGTCAGATACACGCGCCCCCCGCAGCCGGCCACGATCTCGTCGACCCTGTCGAGCCTGGCACGGACCTCGGGCACCGACGCCGGCAGGTCTACCGCGAGCGTCCATCCTCGTAGGGGAAATGAGAGCGGTCCTCCAAATGCGTCGCCGAAACGCTTGAACACAGCCAGGTAGACCGGCAGGCCGCGCAGAACCTCAAAGCACTGCCGCAGCTCCTCCTCCCGCCCGGAGGGGATCACAAACTGGTGCTGGATGAACCCATCCCGACCATACAGCCGATTCCAGCCACCCACGCCATCGAGCGGGAAGAAGTACGGCGCGAGCGCCATCGGGCGAGCACGCTCGATCCGCCGCGTGGCCTGCCAGCGGGCGGCGTTGAAGGCTCGCACGGTCGCCGCCGTCAGCATGCCGCGTCGGACCGCACGCGGGATCTCCAGCACAGGCGCTCGCGAGAGCACGCCGGGATACGCCGCCGCCCTGCGGCCCCGGGGCGCGGGCGGCGGCGTATCCGCTGGAAGCTGGTCCGCTCGGCTGACGACCGCGCGTCCCATCTTCGAGCCACGCGCGAGCATGTCCAGCCACGCCACCGAGTAGCGTCGAGGCTCCGCGCCGCTCATCAGCTCAAGCGTGTGCTCGAGGCCGTTGGTCCGGTCCACATCCTCGGCCACCCACGGCTGTCCCAGCGTCTGTGCTCTCACCGTGGCGCTGAGGATCACGCCGGTCAGCCCCATCCCGCCGATCGTCGCGAAGAACAGATCGCGGTCGGACTCGGCGGTCAGCTCGACGACCTCGCCGGCGGGCGTGCACAGCGAAATGCACTGCACGTGGCGCGAAAGCGCGCCGTCGCGGTGGTGGTTCTTGCCGTGGATATCGCTCGCGATCGCGCCCGCGAGCGTCACATGCCTGGTGCCCGGCACAACGGGCAGGGTGAGCCCGTGCGCGGCCAGGCGCGCCATCATCTCTGCGACCGTGGCGCCCGCCTCGGCGGTGATCAGCCCGCGCTCGGGATCGATCGAGAGAACCCGGTCAAGGCCCGTCATATCCAGAACTGCTCCGCCGCCGTTCTGGGCGGCATCGCCATAGCTGCGCCCCGCGCCCCGTGCGATCACGCCGCTCCACGCGTTGGAACACAGCGTCTCGGCAACCTCCTCGGCGCTCCGCGGCCTGAACACAAGCGCCCTGCTTACCGCAGCCCTGCCCCACCCGCTGAGGTAGCGCTCATCGCCGCCCAGCCGCCCGCCGCGAGCCCGCTCAGCCAACGACATACACGCCGCCCAGGAAGAGGACGCCCCAGGCGGAGCTGAGCGCGAGCAGCGCCCGATCGCGCAGGATCAGATCCTCGGGCGCCTCGGCCGCACCGGCGCCGATGAGGGCCGCATAGCGGCCGAGCCACAGCAGGAAGGGAGCGCTCGACAACACATACCACGCCATGTTGGAGGGCCTGGTGAATGCCCACCCAATGTATGCCGCTCCTGCGACCCCCGCGGCGGCCAACAGAGTGACGCGCAGCCCGCGCAGCGAGTAGCGCCGCAGGGTCGCACGGGCCGCAGAGAACCCGCCATGATCGCACAGCTCCGCATAGCGCTTGGCCGCGACCAGGTAGATCGCGCATGAGCCCGTCACGATCACAAACCAGCGCGAGAGGTATATGTCTGTCGCAACACCGCCCGCGAGGGCTCGAAGAACAAACCCCGCCGCGATCACAAGGACGTCCGCCACCACGACGTGCCGCAGCCACACCGAGTAGGAGGCCGTCAGGGCAAGATAGCCGCACGCGAGCGCGCCGAGGCCAGGCGCTATGGCGGTGCCCAGCCCGACACCGAGAAGCGCGAGCAGCGCCGCGAAGCGCAGCGCGGCCCGCGGAGACAGCTCTCCCGATGCGACCGGCCGGCTGCTCTTGCGTGGATGGCTGCGATCCCGCTCACGGTCACGCACGTCGTTGACCAAATACGTCGCACCGGAGACCAGGCAGAGGACCACGAAAGCGCCGGCCACCTGCGCGGCCACCATGGGACGGTCGATCACGCCGGCCGAGCAGGGGGCGGCCAAAACGAGGGAGTTCTTGGCCCACTGTCGCGGGCGGCACGCTCGTAGCAAAGTCCTCGGACTCGCCCTCGAGGTCCGATGCCTCCACACCTCAAGGTTGTGGACGGATGCGCTTCCCGCGCGGACTGTGCTCGGGTCGCGGGATCGATCCTCGTCGTCTAGTGCTGCCTCGATTGAGCTGATGTTCTACCTCCGACGGAAAACTTGGTGGATGCAAATGCGCACGCGCAACCGCTGAGAGGATTCCACACACACACCAATTGTCAGCCCGATTTCACGCCATCCGCGATGAGAGTTCTCTAACCATCTCCGGTGAGAATCCCCTTACCCATGCCGTTTTGCGCCCGGACGTGCTCTCACGCTATGTGTACAGTGAACGCACCGATGCAGTCAGGTACCGCCACAAGACGAGGGCCGCATCGAACCCGCCGACACCCGGACCAAGGCGCCGAGCCAACAGTTCTCGCGCGGGTGCGCCGAATCGCCCTCATCACCGCGGTCGTGGCGCTGATCCCCGTTGCGCACTCCTACCTCGGCGTGGTCAGCGAGTCCTCGAACTCGAGCCTGAGGATCCGCACGGTCGAGTGGCTGCGCGAAAACGGCGCAGCCGGGATCGTGGCGCGCATCGAGTCGATCTACTACACCCTGACGGCGCCCAGCAAGGGCGGGCCGACCCTCCGCGCCCTCCCGAACGTCGGCTACGGCGTGGCGTCCCCCGGCAGGCTAGGCGGCTCGACAGGCGCCGCTGCCAACGTCGAATACCGGCCGGCCAGGGTGCACGCGCTGCTTCGCTCCGCGTTGCCCGGGGAGGGCGTCTGGCATGCCACGCGGCCGGCGCTTGCGAGTGCTCCGCCGCTGCTCGTCACGACGCTGCGCGACCAGCCCGACTATCCGCGCGTGGTCGCGGGCCTGGCATGGATCAACACCAGCCGCACCACCCTCGCGCTCAACCCCGGGCGCCTGGAGCCGTCGGTGGAACTGCCGCGCGGGCCAATGATGGTCCCGCTGGCGCGCCGACCCGCGCTTCTGGCCACGTTCAACAGCGGCTTTAAGCTCAGTGACTCCAAAGGCGGCTTCGTCATAAGCGGACACACCTACGCGCCGATGAAGGACGGCCAGGGCACGCTTGTGGGATACGCGAACGGCCGTGTCGACGTGATCGACTGGAGCTACGGCTCGATCGCGCCGCCGAGGATATCCTTCGCGCGTCAGAACCTGCCGCTGATCGTCGAAGACGGACGTGCCGCGGCCAACATCGAAAACGACGGCGAATGGGGTGCGACGGTTGGCAATGCGGTCCTCGTGTGGCGCTCGGCGATCGGCATCGATGCGCACGGCAATCTCATCTACACGAGCGGTGCCGACCAGTCTGTTGGCAGCCTCGCCAGGGTCCTCATCCAAGCGGGCGCGGTGCGTGCGATGGAGCTTGACATCAACTCGTACTGGACCAGCTTTATCATGTACGGCGCGCCCGGGGCGCAAGACCCGAAGAACCTGCTTCCCGCCATGGAACGCTCCGACACGCGCTACCTCGAACCGGACGACCGCGACTTCTTTGCGGTGTACGCGCGCTGAGGACGCTAGCGGTCTGAGGCGACGCCGGCACCTTCAGCGGCGGCGAGCGCTCGAAGGCTCGGGTGCAGTCTTCGGTCAACTCGGAGGCCGGCCTCTGCGCGGAGGTAGCGGCTGGTGGCGGAGAGGGTCCATGTTCCATCGGAGCCGGGTCTTCACAAGGTCGACTCCGTAGGCGACACTTAGAGTTCGCGCGTTATGCCTTGGGCCTCCGCCCCTGCGTTTACACGACCTACGACACACTTCTCTCGTGGCCAGGTAGCGGACGCACCAACAAGCAACCGGAGCGCGGCGGGCGCGCGGCGCCACTCGGCTCCAGTCGCGTGGCTGGCGATCGCGTGTGTGTCCCAGTAGGGGCAGTCGGTGGTAGCGGAGATGGGGTGCTCACCCCATTCCGGGAGTGTCCGGCGCGTGCGAGGGTGCTGAGTATGACCGACGATCAAGGAGGAACAATGCTTACTGTAACCCGAGCAATCGAACGTGACAGCATCGATAAGGACGGCATGCGCGATTTGCAGCCGCGTCAGATCCGTCTGATGGTGGTGGATGATCATCCAGCAGTTCGGCTGGGGCTGGTGCAGCTGTTGGAGGGGCAGCGCGACTTCAGCGTCGAGGCGGTGTGTATCGACGCTGAGGGTGCCGTGGCCCAAACAGAGCCGCTAGGCATCGATGTGGCGGTCGTGGACTATCACCTCGGTGGGCGCAACGGCCTGTGGGTTTGCCGGCGACTGAAGCAGCTGGCGGAGCCGCCTCGTGTGATCATCTACTCGGCGTTCGCGAACGACCATCTCGCGACGTGCTGCGTCCTGGCGGGCGCCGATGGCGTGCTCAACAAGGGAGGTCTAGGCTCAGAGCTCTGCGACGCCGTCCGGTCGGTCGCGCGCGGCAGGCGCGTGCTTCCGAAGGTGTCGCGGCCACTGGCCGACATGCTGCGTCGCAGACTGAACGATACCGAGCAGCCAATCTTCGGGATGCTGATGGCGGGCATCCCGAGGTCTGAGATCAGGGACACGTTGGGGATGTCCGCACGCGAGCTGTCTTCTCGTGAGGCAGCGATGCTAAGGAAGGTCGAGGTGCTGCCCGGCGAGGCGTCCGTCCCGCATCGCGGTGACGTGGAGCGACTGGTCCCGTGGGAGTTTCCGTCGACCGTGGGCCGACGTTGACCAGGTGTTCACCGACGAGTCCAAGGAGCTGACCATGGCAAGAATCATCGTGATAGCTGACGTGCCCGGACGGGCCAACATCGACGCGCCTGTGTTGATGGACGAGGAGGTCGAGCCCGATCACCTCGCCGACGAGCACTCCTCGCATCAGATCATCGAGCGCGTGGCGTGGGCGGTTCTTGATGCGCAGGAGGTCTCGACGCAGTGGGCAGGGTGGTCACCATGACCGGGCCCCAGATCGAGCGTCTGGCGATGCTCCCCGACGACTACACGGTCGTCGGGGAGAGGATAGGGTCGCCCGTCGTTGAGCGTCCTGACGGCCGGCAGGTGTGCGTGCAGCCGAACGGCCGCTTGGCCACCACGACCCTCGTATTGACGGCGCAGTCCTACCTGCAGGTGGCACGCTGTTGAGGCAGGCAGCCGTTCCGCGCAAGAATGCTGTGATGACCTCATCCGCGAAGGATCACCCCGCAAGCCAACCTCGGCGGAGGCGCTACTGGTCGCTGCGTCGACGGCTGGTCGTGAGCAACGCCTTGCTGCTGCTCGCGGCGTGCCTCTTGACGGCCCTCATCCTCGCGCCGCGGAAGTTCTCCTCCCCCGAGTTGGATGAGGTCGCCATTCTGGTGATCGCGCTCGCATTGGTCACGTTGCTCAACGTGGCCGTGGTGCACCGTTTCCTCGCGCCGCTGCAGGCATTGACCGCTCTCGCTCGCCGGGTCGACCTCGGCAAGCCCGGACAGAGGCTCCCCGACGCGCGACCGACTTCGGAGGCCGGCGAGCTCGCGGTGACGTTCAACGAGATGCTGACACGGCTGGAACTGGAGCGGCGCGATGCAGCCCGCCGCATTGTTGACGCGCACGAGTCGGAACGGCTGCGGATAGCCCAAGAACTGCACGACGAAGTTGGTCAGACATTGACCGCCGTGCTGCTCCAGCTGAGCCGACTACAGGAGCGCCTGCCGGCCGATCTGAGCGACGAACTGAGCGAAGCACAGGACGCGGCGCGCGCGAGCCTCGAGGACGTCAGACGCATCGCGACCGACCTACGGCCCGAGGCACTCAAGGACCTCGGACTTGCCAGCGCGCTGGCAGCACTCGGCGATGGATTCGGACGGCGTGCCGGGTTGCGCGTTGACCGGCAGATCCAGACACCGATGCCCCAGCTCAGCAGCGAAGCGGAGCTTGTCGTGTATCGAATCGCTCAAGAGGCGCTCACGAACGTGGCGCGCCACGCTGGCTCGGACACTGCAAAGCTGACAGTCGCAAGCGACGCCGATCGGCTTACTCTCACCGTCCGAGACCAGGGTCGCGGCCTGCCGAACGGGTACGCAAGAGACGGCAACGGGATGCGGGGGATGCAGGAGCGAGCCGGACTTATCGGCGCCAACCTCAGGATCGGAACGGCAATGGATGGGTCCGGTACCGAGCTGCGTCTCGAGCTACCGCTGCACGGTGCGCTGTGCAACGCCTGAAGACAAGGATTCTGCTCGCCGATGACCACCGTCTCGTGCGGCGCGGGCTGCGCCTCATCCTCGACGCCCAGCCCGACCTGGAAGTGGTCGCCGAGGCCGGCGATGGCGCGGAGGCCGTCAAACTCGCTTTGAGCTCAGATATCGACTTGGCGATATTCGACATCTCGATGCCTCGCATGACCGGGCTGCAGGCCGCAAGGGAGCTTCAGCAGCGCCGCCCAGAGCTGCGCATCCTTATCCTCTCGATGCACGAGAGTGAGCAGTACCTCTATGAGGCGCTCAGAGCGGGGGCATCCGGTTACGTCGTCAAGAGGGCCGCAGACCGCGACCTCGTGGAGGCCTGCCGCGCCACCATCCGGGGCGAGCCGTTTCTGTATCCCGGTGCGGTCACTGCGCTGATCACCGACTATCTGCGGCGCGCGCGCAATGGCGAGACGCCCCGCGAGCTCCTTACCCCTCGGGAGACCGAAGTCATCAAGCTCGTGGCAGAGAGCTACACCAATCGGCAAATCGCAGAGGCACTAGTGATCAGCGAGAAGACCGTCGACCGCCACCGTGCGAACATCCTCGAGAAGCTCGGCATGCGCGACCGCGTGGAGCTGACCCGCTACGCAATCCGAAACGGCCTCGTCGAAGCGTGACCTTGCCTTGTCAAGCACTCCGGCGCGGCCGAGTGATCTGATGGACGGTCCATCAGATCACCAGCTGGCAGGCAAGACGCCGCGAGATGCGGGAGCTCAGCCGGCCTTCGCGCGACGCGTTGGGGGTGCCATCGAGATCGCATCCGCGCGCGTGAGCCGCACCGCATGCGACGGAGGCCCCGTGAAGCCAACGCCCCACTTCTGTGGGCGAGCGTCGGCACCGGCAAGCGACCTGACGCTCGCTTCGGACGACCGAGCAGGAGCACTGCGCGCACCGACACGCAACACTTCCGCATTGCGCTGCGTAAGCAGGCGTGAACCCACCCTCAGGCGACACGCTCGGACGTCCGGAGCGAAAGTGAGCGCCAGCATTATCTGTGCGCCCGCTTGCTCGCGGAAGCGCAACTGAGCGCCGGTTTCGCCGGTTCGAGTCCAGCCGGGCCAGCTGGTCCTCAAGGTTGGGAAGATTTCCGAGTTGCTCGCCCTTGCGGACGTTGTCCTCACGGCCCAGCGAGCTCAGCGGCGCTGCGGCGCTCCTGGTACTGGCGAGCCTCGATTAGGAGGTCTCTCGCCTCGGAGCGTGGCTGAGAGCGTGTCGATCGGCAGGCCGATGATGTTGAGTCTGCGTGTGAGGCCGTCGAGCGCGAAGCCTCGAAGCTCTTCGGTCGATGCTCCGAGAACGGATGCGTCGGCTCCCTCGGGTGCTGCCAGTGACTCCGCCACTGCGGGCAGCAGCTCGCGCAGGGTGCTGCGAACGACATCTCCCATTGCTGGAGCCTGGGCGACGGCCCCGCGCAGGTACCAGATGCCGTATCCGATGTGGCGGTGCTCGTCGTGGTGGATCTTGGTGTAGCCCGCTACGAAGCCGGGCAGCAGGCCCTCGCGCTGCATGAAGCGCGTTGAGAACTCGAAGGTCGTGAGCCCGAGCGTGGCCTCGAGAATGAGGTGGTAGATGGTTACGAACGCGACCTTCGCGGCCGTGTCGGCGGGGTTGGCGGTGAGCCGTTCGTGTGCCGCGACGAGCTTCTCATCGAAGATCGTTCTAAACGCGGGCGAGATCTGCTCGCGGGCGCGCGCCACGTGTTCGGCGATCAATACGGGCTCGGCCACGACCTCGTCCTGAAATCGTGCGTAGAACTGCATGTGCCTGGCCTCGTCGACCTGTTGGGTCGCGAGGTACGTGATTTCCTCCTCGCTCCCGTCGGCGCCGACGAGACCCGAGAACTTTGTTGTGATCCGCTCCTCGGCGACCATCAGCGAGCCGAGCACGAACGAGACGAGCGTGCGGTCCGGCATCGCCACCCACTGCTCGCGGTCAACGGAAAGGTCGACCTCCCATGGGCTCCATTGGCTCTCCTCCCAGTGGCGGTAGAGCGTCTGGGGGTCGTGCAGTTGGATCTCGCTAGCGGCGCTCACGCGGCGCCTCGGTCGGCTTGCGGGCGCGGATGATCGCCGATGCGGCCTGGTCGTGCACGCGATGCGTCTCTCGAACCTCGATGTCAACCAGGCCGGCGCCTGTGAGCGCGGCCTCGAACTCGCTCCGGGTGAGCGCTCCGGCTATGCACCCGGTCCACTTCTGCATGTCGGCGCGGGTGGCGTCGTCCATGTTCTCGTCGGCGACCACGTCGGAGATCGCGAATCGTCCGCCGGGGCGCAACACGCGTGCCGCCTCGCGAATCACCTGGGGCTTGTCGCCGGAGAGGTTCAGAACGCAGTTTGAGATCACGACGTCGACGCTTGAGTCCGGGAGCGGGATCTCCTCGATGAAGCCCTTGTGGAACTCGACGTTCTCGGCGCCCGCCTGCTTCGCGTTGCTGCGGGCGAGCTCCAGCATCTCGTCGGTCATGTCCAGACCTATCGCCTTGCCGGTTGGTCCCACGCGGCGGGCGGAGATCAGGACGTCGGCACCGGCGCCGGAGCCGAGGTCGAGGACCGTCTCGCCCTCTTTGAGGTCGGCGACGGCTGTCGGGACGCCGCATCCGAGCGACGCGGCGACGGCGGAGTCGGGAGCGTCGGCGGACTCCTCGGACTCATAGAGCGCGCCGCCGAACACCTGCTCACCGGACGCGTCCGTGGTTGAGACGGCCGGCGCGCAGCAGCTCGCCGTGCCTTGGGACTGCTGCTCGGCGACGGCGCGTGCTGCGGCCGCGTAGCGCTCGCGCACCTGCTCGCGCACGTCGCTCTCCTCAGCTTCCTTGGTGCCGGCGTCGCAGCCACAGCCCTCGCCTTGGCCGCAGCATTCGGCCTTCTCCTCTGCGGCGCAGCAGTCGACGGTGGTGTCGGTCAGCTCAGCCATGCGGATAGCTCCTTCAGTGAGTCGGGGATGACGTAGTAGTAGGCCCACAGCCCCTGGCGCTCGGAGTCGACGATCCCGGCGTCGCGAAGCTTCTTCAGATGGTGGGAGAGGGTTGGCTGGGAAACATCGAACAGCGGCACCAGCTCGCACACGCAGACCTTCCCGGCGTGCTTGCGCAGAACGTCCACGAGCGCCAGACGGATCGGGTCCCCCAGGGCCTTTGAGATCTCGGCCATCCGCAGCGCGTGATCGCGCGCCACGTCCGGGTAGACGACCGGCTCGCAGCAGCGCTCGCCGGCCGCTCGCTTCTGCTTCGGTGAGAGCTCCAGATCGACAGACATCGATACAGGTATATCAATAGCAGTCACGTTTGTCGATGTAATACGATTCGAGACGTGTATGCCGACGAAGCACCCCTCGTCGAAGAGCAGGCGGGCGCGTTGCCCATCCGCTACGTGCTGTTCGTCTGCAACCACAACGCCGGGCGCTCGCAGATGGCGCAGGCGTTCATGGAGCGCTACGGCCCCGAGGACGTGCGCGCCGAGTCGGCCGGCACCGAACCCGCTCCGGAGGTCTGGCCGCCTGTCGTTGAGGCTATGCGCGAGGTCGGCATGGACATCGCCGGCCGCAAGCCCAAGAAGCTCACAATTGAGATGCAGCTCCACGCCGACTGGGCGATCACGATGGGCTGCGGCGATGCCTGCCCGTACGTGCCGAGCGTTGTGGAGGCATGGGACATACCGGATCCCGCGGGGAGACCGATCGAGGACGTGCGCGTGATCCGCGACGCGATCAAGGAGCACGTCCGCGCCCTCATCGACGACCGCCTCGACGCGATTCGCAGCGACCGCACCGCCCACCAGCTGCGCCTCCAGCGGCTCCTTCCTATGCTCGACGACGAGTTCGCCGCCACCAGGACTGCCGAGGAGATCCGGGCGTGCGCAGACGCGGTCCTGGAAGGCTTCGAGGGAGCGCGCGTGCGCACCCACATCCTGAGCCTCGCACACCGCCAGACACGCGAATGCCTTCGCAAGGACATCTGCGACGTACTGGTCGGCCGGGGGGCATCGTGAACGGGGCCCTGACTCGATGAGCGCACGGGTCGGCATCAACGGCTTCGGTCGCATGGGGCGCCTTGCGCTGCGCGCGGCATGGGGCTGGGCTGGGCTCGCGTTCACGCACGTCAACGAGCTGGCCGGCGACGCCAGCACAGCGGCGCATCTTTTGACGTTCGACTCGATCCATGGGCGATGGTCGGAGAATGTGCGAGGCGACGGCGACGCGCTCTCGGTCGATGGGACATCGCTCGGGTACAGCAGCGAGGCCGAGCCCGGCGATGTGCCCTGGGGCGAGCTCGGCGTGGAGATCGTGCTCGAGTGCTCGGGCAGGTTCCGCACCCCGGAGCTGCTCGACGCCTACTTCCAGCAGGGCGTGCGCAAGGTGATCGTCGCGGCACCGGTCAAGCAGGGAGCCCTCAACGTGGTCGTCGGGGTCAACGACCACCTCTACGAGCCACGGAGCCACCATCTGCTGACGGCGGCCTCGTGCACCACCAACTGCCTCGCGCCCGTCGTCAAGGTCATCCACGAGGGGATCGGCATCCGGCACGGGCTGATCACGACCCTGCACGACATGACCAACACGCAGACGCTCATCGACGCTCCCCACAAGGACCTGCGCAGAGCCCGCGCCGCGAGCCTCTCGCTGATCCCCACCACGACCGGGTCGGCGACCGCTATCGGGCTGATCTTCCCCGAGCTCGAGGGCAAGCTCAACGGCCTCGCCGTGCGCGTGCCGCTGCTCAACGCTTCGCTGACGGACTGCGTCTTCGAGGTCTCCCGCCCCACGACCGTGCAGGAGGTCAACGGGCTGCTCGAGGCGGCCGCCGCCGGGCCGCTGGCGGGCATCCTCGGCTATGAGAGCCGGCCACTGGTGTCGGTCGACTTCAAGGACGACCCTCGCTCGGGGATCGTCGACGCACCCTCCACCATGGTCACCGACGAGACGCAGGTGAAGATCCTCGCCTGGTATGACAACGAGTGGGGCTACGCCAACCGCATGGTCGAGCTCGCACGCACAGTCGCGGACAGCCTCCCAGCGGACGAGCGCCCCGGCGGCTCCCCCACGGCGAGCGATGGCTAGCAGCACCGCAGCACCCGCTGCAGGCACCGCACCAAAGCCGCGCGGCGACCTTCGCAACTACATCCTTGTCACCGGGGCGTACTGGGCGGACACCCTCGTCGACGGGGCAACCCGCACACTCGTCCTGTTCTACTTCGACCGGCTCGGCTACACGCCACTGCAGGTCGCCTCGCTGTTCGTGCTGTATGAGATCGCGGGCATCGTCACGAACCTCGTCGGCGGGTGGCTCGCAGCCCGCCTGGGAGTGAAGATCACGCTCTTCATGGGACTCGCCGTACAGGTCCTGGCGCTCCTCATGCTGGGCCTCGTGCCGGCGTCGCTGCTGGTCGTGCCCTACGTCATGGCCTCCCAGGCACTCTCGGGCGTCGCCAAGGACCTGACCAAGATGAGCTCCAAGAGCGCCGTCAAGCTCGTCGTGCCCGAGAACGACCAGTCCTCGCTGTATCGGTGGGTCGCAATCCTGACCGGGTCAAAGAACGCGTTGAAGGGAGTCGGCTTCTTCCTCGGCGGCCTGCTGCTCACGCTCTTCGGATTCCAGGCCGCGGCGCTCGCCATGGCGGCGTTCGTGCTCATCGCACTCGTGACCACCTCGAGCCTGATGCACGGACATCTCGGCCGCCCGGACAAGACCGCAAAGTTCACGCAGATGTTCTCCAACAACCGCGCGGTCAACATCCTCGCCGCCGCGCGCATCTTCCTGTTCGCCTCCCGCGACGTCTGGTTCGTCGTCGGGCTGCCGTTCTTCATGTACTCCGTCCTGGGCTGGAGCTTCTGGCAGGTCGGCACGCTCCTCGCCGTATGGGTGATCGGCTACGGGGCCGTGCAGGCCGCCGCACCTCGATTCGTCCGCCGCAGGGGCAAGGGGCCCGACGGCGAGCCCGACGGCAAGACCGCGATCTGGCTCGCGGTCGGCCTCGCCGTATGCCCCGCCGCCATGGCGGCGGCACTGGGCGCGAACGTGGACCCGACACTCGCGATCATCGCCGGACTGATCCCCTTCGGGATCGTGTTCGCGATGAACTCAGCGGTGCACTCCTACCTGATCCTCTCCTACGCCGACAACGACAAGGTCGCCATGAACGTCGGCTTCTACTACATGGCCAACGCCATGGGACGCCTCGCCGGCACCGTCCTGTCGGGACTGCTCTACCAATGGCACGGACTGACCGCCTGCCTGTGGACATCCGCCGCCTTCGCGCTCGCGGCCGGCCTACTCTCGCTCATGCTGCCGACAGAGGCCGCGAGGACCGCCCGGCCAACCCGGGTCTCCCAGACGGCCTAGGCGCCCCCGGAGGCGGGCGCGAACACACGGCCGCGCAGCCACAGCGACACGTAGACCAGCCCGACGAGGACGGGCACCTCGATGAGCGGACCGACGACGCCGGCGAGCGCCTCCCCGGAGGTCGCGCCGAACACGCCTATAGCGACGGCGATCGCGAGCTCGAAGTTGTTCGACGCCGCGGTGAACGCCAGGGTCGCGGTGCGCTCATAGCCCAGCCGCAGCGCGCGGCCCCACGCGAACGAGGCGCCGAACATCACCGCGAAGTAGATCAAGAGCGGTGCGGCGATCCGAACCACATCGACGGGATGGTGCGTGATCTGGTGGCCCTGAAGCGCGAACAGGACCACGATCGTGAACAGCAGCCCGTAGAGGGCGATCGGTCCTATCCGCGGGAGGAAGCGCTCCTCATACCAAGCCCCGCCGCGTGTCCGCAGGCCGACGAGACGAGTGAGATAGCCGGCCGCGAGCGGTATTCCCAGGAAGATCAGCACGGTCCGGGCGACCGGCCACAGCCCGATCTGAAAGCCCTGCGTATGCAGGCCCAGCCATTTCGGCAGCAGCGTGATGTAGAAGTAGCCAAGAAAGCTGTACGCGAAGATCTGAAAGACCGAGTTGATCGCTACAAGGACAGCGGTCGCCTCGCGGTCCGCACACGCCAGCTCGCTCCAGATGAGCACCATCGCAATGCACCGCGCCAAACCCACGATGATCAGCCCTGTGCGGTAGGCAGGCTGATCGGGCAGCAAGAGCCACGCGAGCGCGAACATCAGCGCTGGGCCCACCAGCCAGTTGAGCACCGCCGAGGAGACGAACAGGCCGCGCTCGGCGCGCAGCCGTCCGAGCTCCTCATAGTGGACCCGCGCGAGCACCGGGTACATCATCAGCAGCAACCCGGCCGCGATCGGCAGCGAGGTCCCCGTGACCTGCACCGAGCTCAGCGCATCATTCAGGCCGGGAATCAGCGACCCAAGGCCGAGACCCGCCGCCATCGCCAGCACGATCCACACCGGCAGGAACCGGTCCAGGGGCGGGAGCCGCTCGATGACAGCAAGCTCCTGAGCCGTCGCATCGGCCGGGTATGGCGCGACGCTCGCGGGGATGCCGCTCATCCCAGCCAGGCGAATAGATCTCCCAGTGCCCCGGGGATCAGGAAGTAGTGCGTCCACAGGCCGCGACGCTCACGGCCCACAACCCCCGCGGCGATCAGCACCTTCAGATGCTTCGCCAATGCAGGCTGGGAGATATCGAAGAGGGGCAGCAGCTCGCACTGGCATACCGCGTCCGGTGATGCCTTGCGAAGAGCATCGACGACCCGCAGCCGCGTGGGGTCCGCGAGCGCTTTAGCGAGAGCCGCCAGGCGAGCGGCCTCATCGACCGTCAGGTCGGGCTCGACGAGCGGGGTGCAACAGCCACCGGACTGGCGGCGGCGCTCTGTGATCACGGGGGTTGCGGGCGACACACTCCGGAGCATACCCAACCAAACAGCTATTTATGTCGATGCGGATCGAACCTCGGGGGTCGGTGCAGCGCGCGACATTGGCGCCACCGATTGGCGGTTGCGCGCCCTCATAGTCGGCTCACGTTGACAGCCCGCGAGCCATAGCGCGAAGCCCTGTCCCGTGCGAGTACGTCACGGGACAGGGCGTGCGTTGGTGGGAACCCCCCGGTCTGCGTCTAGCCCTGAAGT
>JBEKXJ010000059.1:0-17009 GCA_049512215.1 Solirubrobacteraceae bacterium | reverse complement strand
GGGCGTCGGTGAGCCGTGTGTGGGAGAACCACATGCACGGATCGACGTGGCGGCGGGAGGAAACCGGAACCAGTCGGGCCAGCACGAGCCGCACGGAACCAGGCGCCTCCCGCCGACCCGACAGTCTGCGGCGGGTTGATCGAGACGACTGCTTGTCGCGCAGAGCAGCACTCTCCTCTGCGGCGGGCGGTAACCCGTGGCTTACCGCGGGCCTATAGTCGAAGCTGGTGTCGACCCATGTCAGCAAGTTGCCTTCTGTATCGATAGCGCTTGAGCTGCTCGGCATTGAAGACGACCCGCTTGTGGGTGATCGCGTGGAGCGGCTTCACAATTCATATCGGCCGGGCTTCAATGAGAGCCCACGCGAGCTCGCGGGGCGGGACGAGATCCTCGAGGACCTCGTCGAAGCGCTCACCGCCGCCGTTCTCGTCGCGGTCACTGACCGGCGGGGCGGATCGGCCGAGGTCTCGGTTCACCGAGGCCACGGGATGGGCGGTTGTCACAGAATCTCGCTCCACCAGAATCCCTCCTGAGGATGCGCCCCGACTACACCCAGGCCGACGACGCCGAACTGCTGGTGCTCACCGCGAGCGATCCCGAAGCGTTCGGAGTCTTCTACGAACGGTTTGAGGCGCAGCTCCTCGGGTTCTTCTGGCGTGCCACCCGCCGGGCGGACATTGCCGCGGACCTCACGGCGGAGGTCTTCGCCGCCGCGCTCGAATCGGCTGCTGCGTTTCGAGCGCAGTCCGAGAGCGCGCGAGGATGGCTGTTCGGGATCGCCCGTCACGAGCTCGCCGACACGTGGGAGCGCGGCCGGGTAGAAGATCGAGCCCGCCGGCGCATGCAGGTGGCGCCGCAGACCCTTACCGACGAGGCGCTCGAGCGGGTCGAGGAGCTCGCCAGCCGCGCCTCACGGGATGCGCTGCAGTTGCTCGAGTCGCTGCCGGAGGACCAGCGGCTCGCCGTCAATGGGCGGGTGCTGCATGAGCTCGACTATGCCGAGCTCGCCGCGAGCCTCTCATGTTCGCAGAGCCTTGTCCGTCAACGCGTCAGCCGCGGACTGAGGGCGCTCAGGGCGCGACTCAAGGAGAGCACATGACCGATCTCGCTATGCCCGAGCTACGCCGCGCGCTCGTCGATGCCGCGCGACGTCAACACGAGACCGTGGGGGGCCGGGTGGGCGAGCCGGGCGAGGCGCCCGCCAGGGCGCGCCGGCGCTGGCCTGGGCTGCGTGGCTCGCGCTGGCGAGTGCTGCCGGTGATGCTGCTGCTCGTGCTCGTCGGGGTCGCGGTGGCGTTCGCGAGCGGGCTCATCTCTTTCGGAGCGCCCGCTGCGTCGGTGCCGGTGTTCGCAAACCCGCGCGCGGGACTCGGCAAGCTCGCGCCGGGGACCGTGCGTCTGCTGCCGATCTCCGTGCCGGATCCGCGCGGCGGGCTCCCGTGGGGAATGCGGGTGCTGAGCACGACGCGGGGCGTCGGCTGCCTGCAGGTCGGTCGTCTGCTCGACGGCAGGCTCGTCGCGCTCGGCCAGGACGGAGCGTTCGGCAACGACGGCCGCGCGCACGAACTCCCGCTGAGCACGAACGTCGAACGGCTCAACTGCTCGCTCGTGGACGGCCGCGGTCGGATCTTCGACAGCGTCACGATCAAGAGCGAGGTCGCGAGTGCGGCGCAGGGCGTGCACTGCGAACCCCCCGGCACCTACGCGCCGTCCCACCGCGCAGCGTTCAGCACGTGCCCGCTCGCGGACGAGCGGAACCTCTACTACGGGATGCTCGGCCCCGACGCCACGAGCCTCACCTATTCGGCGGGCGGCGAGAGCCACACGGTCGCGACCGTCGGACCCGACGGCGCCTATCTGATCGTCACGCCGGGAACGACTCACCGGTACTCCGGCGCGGCCGGGCGTCTCGAACGTGCCGGGCTCTACGCGTTCGACGACGTCCCGGTCTACAGCCCGATCACCGCGATCCACTACCGCGGCGGGGCCACCTGCCATCTGGTGACCGCGGAACGGTGGATCTACGGTCCGCGGGCCTGCGCTCCGCCGCTGCCAGAGCCGTTCGGCTGGGTCCAGGCGGGCGTGCCGACGCACGCGCAGCTGGCGACACCGATTCACACGACGCTCATCCGTGACGCCGAAGGCCGGCGGGCGATCCGCGTCCGCTTCACCTCGCGGGTGGCGATCTCGAGCCTGCGCGGTGAATATCACCTGGAGTGGCATGACCCGGCGATGGCCTCGCAGGGATACGGCGTTCAGATGATCGACGAAGGCGCAAGCGCCAGCTACAGCGGCCTGATCCCGCAGGGCCGGAACATCGCCGCCGGGCAGACCCTAACCGCGACCATCGACCAGGGTCGCTTCGGACCTCCCCTGGCTCCCGGGATCACCACCGGCAGCGTGACCCTCGACTACGCCACCGGACCACTCATACAGGCGGAAGAAGACACTGCCAAGATCCCGGTGGGGACCTTCAAGATCAGAGTCCCGTAGGGGGCGTCCCGGATACGTGGTGCGCGTTCATGGCCAGTGATCCTCTGGTAAGAACTGAGCCGAGAGGCCACCGGCAGACCCGCGCGGCGCCACCAGCGACCGCGCGAGGCGTCTGTCCGGTGATCTCGTCTCTTGATTTGGCTCTTGGACCGCCGCGACCCGAGTGCCGCAACCGCGTGAAAGGAGTTGCCCCAACCGACAGCTCGACCGCTCCTCCACGGACGAGCCGCGACAACACCCACCGACGATCGGCACGCGCCTGCGTTAGCGGCGCAATGCGACAGTGTCGGGGCGAACGCGCGTCACTGCTCGTGCTCGTCCATTGCGGTTACGCGTCGGGCAGGGAGTCGGGCGCTCGCATCTATGCGAAGGCGGAAGTCGTCGCCGTCGCGGATCGCACGCGGAACGTCGACCAGCGCGCCTTCGAGCGGCTGCTGCCCTCGGCCAAAAGCGTGCACGTGTCGTGTGTCGGCAGGGCGTCGCCGTGTTTTCAGCAGCGGGGAAGCCGTCGCGTGGCGTTGCGCTCACTGCTAGGGCTTGTGGAACGTTACGGCCACTCGCACCGTCGCCGTGGGTATGGATCGCTTCGACACCACGACGGTCCAGGCACCCGCTTTCTGCGCGGCCAGCAAGGGATAGTGTTGGACGCATAGGAGACGCGAGCCCACCGACTTGCAGCCGGTGGCTTGGTTGTTGACGATGGACGACTCCCTCTGTGCGCCGGGCTTATAGTCGAGGATGTCCAGCACGGCGCCGTACCAGGTGCGGAACTGTACGACGATGTCCGCGGCCGCCGAGAGGTTGAGAACAACGTCGAAGTCGTACCGCGCAGGCGATGGCGCGGTGATCCGAAAGTGGGCCGATGAACGTCCCGCGGGCAGCGCCAGCGAAGCCGCTTGCGCCCCTAGCACCGAACCGAAGTGACCCGCTGCGGGCGCGTTGGCCGTCGCCGCGGTTCCGGCCGACCTCGGTCCACCACACCCGCCCGCACCGATAATGAGCGCCGCGCTGAGGCACACGCTCCCGACCCAAACCCGCAAGGTGGTGATCGACATGGTCTGAGCCTAATCGTCGCGACTCTCGCGAGCGCGTATTTGAGCCGCGCTGCCGGCTCATGGGCGGACGGTACAACAAGACGCGATGTTCTTGGTCACAAATCTGCGCTGTGAATGGAAGAACAATCAGATGGCTCTCGCCGATCAACACATTGATGTCGAGCTGCTCGCCGGGGATGCCGAGGCGTTCGGGCGGTTCTACGCCCGGCACGAGGACTTTGTGCTTTCCGTGTTCCTGCGTCTCTGCGGCAGTGCCGAGCTTGCCGCAGATCTGACAGCGGAGACGTTTGCTCGCGCGCTCGCCGGCCGGAACGCATTCGATGCCTCGCGCGGGGAGCCAAGGGGCTGGCTGTACGGGATCGCTCGCCACGTTCTCTCGGACAGTCTCGCACGCGGACGAGTCGAGGACAGCGTCAGGCGTGAGCTCGGCCTGCGACGGTTGAGCCTCGACGACGAGGCGATCACGAGGATCGAAGGGCTCATCGGCGATGTAGCGCTCGCGGCGCTCGACGGCCTCCCGGAGGATCAGCGGATCGCGGTTCGCGGGCGCGTGCTCGACGAAGCCGAGTACGAGGAGCTCGCAAGGGCGCTGCGCTGCTCACCGAGCGTGGCCCGCAAGCGCGTGAGCCGCGGACTGCGGACGCTGAAAGAACGACAACAGGAGAGCGCATGAGACTTCCCGAGCTGCAACGCATACTCATCGACGGCGCGCGGCGCCAGGAACAGGCGGCTACGTCCGCCCGCGAGACTCGCCGAGGTGGCCGCAGGGCCCTCATGGTGGCTCTCGCGGCTGTGTTGATCGGCGGCGCGGCGGCGGGTGCTGTGATTACGCTGAGCCGCTCTAAGCCGTTGAGCGGGACTCTCGCGCAGGGGCCTGCTGGGCTCGGGGTGAGCCACTACCGCATCAGCGTCTTTCCCTACATGACGGTCGGCTGGAGCGGATGGTGTTCAAGCGCCGTCTTCGACAGCCGCAGCAGCCGTGAAGCCACCGACTACAGCTGCGGGGCCATTGAGTCGAGTGGACCTGCCATCGCCGGCGGCGGCAGCTTCGGCGATCGGAGCGGCGCGTACTCCTACGGCGTCGTCTCCGACAGCGTGGCGTCGGTCCACTGGGATGGCAGGGTCGTCCTGCCGATCAAGAGCCCACGCCTGCCGCCCGGCACCCGCGCATACTTCATCGTTGCGCCCGCCGGCCCGGTTGGCCTCGATCCGGCCGGGCTGCCGAAGCTGTTCGATTCAAGCGGCCGGGAAATCTCCAACCCGCTGATAACGCGCGAGACTGCCGTTGAGCATCTGCCGCAGATCGTCGTGGATCCCCGCAACCCTGGCACGGCACCGTGCGCGGTGCGCCCATCAACGGTCCCGCATCTGGTCTCGCTGAGCCAGACGGTCACCACGCCCCTGCCGTGGCCACGCCGCCAGCCCGGGGCGTTCCTGGCGTGTGCCAACGCGACGTACAAGCTCGATGGGACTACCCTCGGCGTCGCGGTCCTCGTCGACGCCTCGAACGCCCAGCGGCCCGCGCCGCCGCTCCCAGAGCTCCGGCCCGACCCCGCGCACCCTGGGCTACTGACCGGACACGAACTCGGCAACATCGGGTTCCCTCACGGATTGGGTGTTTTCAACGGCGGCGGCGGGCAAGCATTCAATACAACCACCCGCCATCAAGAGTTCGTCAACCACGACGTCACCGCCAGACGAGCCGGACCGGCATGGGTCGTCGCCGAGGGCGGCACACCTAGCCAGCGCGCCACCCTCCTACGCGTGCTTCAGACCGAAGCCTGACCCAATCAGACCGGAGCCAAGACCGCCCGCGGTCTCCACGGCCTGGGCCAACACTGTCGCATCGGCGGACAAGCAGTCGTCTCGATCAGCACTCCACGGACGCTCGCCTCGGACGAGGCCCAAGCGAGCCGGCTGAGGGCAGCGAGACGACTGCTTCGCCCATGCGTAAGCGAGCGTCTCGCCAGCCTGCGGCACCTACGCCCGCCGGTCGTCCCGAGCGGTAGCCGACCGAGCGTCCGGCGAGAGTGCCCCATCCAGGCGAAAGCGGAAGCCGGACGCTCGCGCGGAAAAGCGGTTACCGCGCCAGGCTGGAACAACCCGCGGGCCGGGCTGGTCTGAAGAGTGCCATTGATCGGGTCGCGTTTCGAACCTGGAATCTGGAAGCCCCGCCGGTCAGGACCGCCCTCCAGCGGGCAGGTCGAGCCGGTAGAGCGGCGGGCTCCGTCCGACGATGCCCCTGAGGCTCCTGCGCCGCGTGCGCTTCCATGCGAGCGCTTGCGTCGAGTGCTCGCGGGCGGCGCCGTCGGCGACGATCGTGCGGGGCTTGGCGATGTCGACGATGTGACTGGCGCGGTTGACGGTCGCGCCGAACCAGTCGCCGAGGCGGACCACGGCCGGCCCGAAGGCGACGCCGGCGCGCATCGCCGGGAGCTGCTCGCCTTCATGCTCGACGCTCTGGGCGAGCGCGCACGCGGCGTCGAGCAGGGCGTCGACATCGGCACACACGAACATGCCCCCGTCGCCGATCGTCTTGACCAGTTCGACGGGCGGCTGGGCAACCTCCATGCAGAGTTCCGCCATGCGCGCGCCGAGCGCCCCGACCTGCTCGACGGGGACGCGCTCCCCGAGCCTGGTGAAGCCCGAGAGGTCAGCGAAGCAGACCCCGACTTCGCGCGTGTTGCTGAGGGCTCCGGCTTCGCGCTCGGTGCGCCCGATCACGTCTCGCGTGGCCTGCTCGCGCAGGTGGATGCGCAACTGGTACTCCAGCACCGGCATGAGCTGCGGGGCGAGCTGCTCGACGGCCGCCACGTAACGCATCCCCAGCTCGTGCTCGCTGTCGCCGGGCTCGATCAAAGCGTTGCCCATGAACAGGCGGATCGCGGCCGCCGCCTGCGCCATCGACTGCCCGAGCACGCGCGCGACCTCCAGCAGCTCCCCACGCGGCAGGCCGGCGGCGAGGAAGGCCGCGAGCGCCTGCGCCGCTCGCAGGTCCTCCTCGGAGTACCTGCGCTCCCTGGGCTTGGGGTTGGGATTCCCGAGCGCGAGCAGCATCGCCCGCAGGTAGGGCGCGGGGACGCCGGACTCGCGCGAGATCGCGGTGAGCGTGTAGCGCCGGCCACTGGTCAGGACGAACTCGAGCGGCAGCGTCGCGAGCCTGTCCTCGCGCACCGCCTCGCGCAACTGCTCGACGCTCGCGCCGTGCCTGTGGCAGTAGCGCAGAAGCTTGCGCCGGGCCCCGCGCTCGGTGGCGTCGGCAACCCCCACGTAGAGCAGCGGGTCGTCGAGCGGATCGGCGTTCGTCGCGGGCATGTCGCAGTTCTAGAAGAGCGGGCCCGTTCGGCGCTTACGACTCCGGCCGAGACGCGGCTCAATAGCCCAGCCTGCACGGTCCCTACCGACGCTTCGCCGCCGCCCTCGCGAGCGGCCGAGGCACGGCTCAGGGCCGTCGTGGATCGCTACTCCTTCGACGTAGAGAATTCTCATCTCCTTCTCCATGCCGGTTTAGCCCGGCGCTTTCCGCAACATGCGTTCTCCCTGAGAGCCCCTGTCCCGGTCGCCCGACCCTAGCTCGGCCGGAAGAAACAAAAGCCCTCGAGCGCAATTTTCATGCCCCGAGAAGCGGTAATGCCGCGTAAGGGGAAGCTTGGATCTCGGGGAGAACTGCGTGGCGTCTGGGCAGCAGCCCGATTCCCCTGCCCAAACCCAGCCTCATTCGTAAGCGACAGCATCGGGTGAGCTGCATGTCAAAGAGCAACGGTAAGACCTCTAGCGAAGCGCATAGTCGCTCTTCAGCAGTTGACATGCAGCGCTGGAAGACGATCGGGGCTGATCCCTTCTTGTATGCACGCTAGATATGCGATGCCGCGATGTATCCCGTCAATGACGAGCAAAGTATCGTCAAACACGCCTATCCGTATGACCACATCAGCCTTCCACCTGTTGCTCGCCATGTCATGCATAAAGCGGTCAACTCGCAGGTCGTCCGCTTGGTCCTCAGTCGCGTGGAGCGCCTTGCTGCGTTCCCGATATATCGCTAGCAACTGGCCGAACGTTTTGTAGCTTCTGTCCATATAGCCCATGAAGTTGGCGAACAGCGTCGGCGTGTCAGCCAGTTCTTTCGCCGGTAAGGGCTTGAGAGCCATCCCGAGTATCGTCCCTCGGGGGCGGGCGGGCCCATATGGTCCGCCGGCCAAAGATGTCGACTCCCAGTTGTTACAAACGTTGGCGAAACATGAAGATGCCCAGAGTGCCGCAGTGCGTCGACATGTTCTGGAATCTCAAACTTCGGCGCGAGATGCCAGCGGCAGGAGAGCAAGGAGGGGTGCTGCTGAAGGCCTACCAACAGAGGGCCCTCCGTCTCGACTTGGTTGCCCCGAATCAGACAGATCGAGGACCGCGTCAGGTACGTAGAAACACATCGCCGCATCCATATCGCCCCCGTTGTAGGCGGTGGCAAGCCTGCGCACAAGCTCAAGGTCGGGGGTCGTGGGCTCTGAGGTCGCGATCGCGCAGGAGGGTGAAGTTTGCTCGGCGGGGCGGGTTGATACGATGCCCGAGCAGCTGGAGTGTTTGGCGCGAGCCCTGATCCGCGGGATCGGGTGGCGTGAGCCGGACCGGCTCAGACCGACCCCGGCCCAGAGAGCGCACGCAGGGAAACAGGGCCCAGCCGAAGAACGACCGGCTGGACGCGCGCTGGCTGTTGACGCTGCTCGTCCGTGACATGCTGCCTGAGGCGTGGCGCCCTCCGGGGCCAGCCGCGATGGTGATGACGCTGACTGGGCACAAGCACTTCCCCAGCGCCGCCTACTCGGTCCTGCAACCGGGAGCCGCAGCGTTTGGCCCGGTGACGGTCGCGGCGAGCGGGAAGGGGCCGTACAGCGAAGAAGCCACCAGCTGGGGCGACTACTCTTGGGCGACGGTGTCCCCCACGGGCGAAGCGATCTGGCTGGCGACGGAGTACGTCCCGCCGAGGTCCAGCCAGACCACCGACGGGAAGGGCAACTGGGGAACCCGCGTGTCCGAGGTGCTGGTGACGTAGGTCGGGGAGATACTGCACCGCCGTCCTGTGTTCGACAACAACCGCCAAGGCGAGAGTTCTCCTCTCCACCGCGAGCGGGCGTCTGGGCGGTCGAGCTCGACGTGCCTGCTTCGGACGAAGGCGAGCACTGGCGCGCCGCCGACCCGGAGAGTTCCGCATTGCTCCGCGAAAGCAGTCGTCTGGCTGCTCTCAGCCAACGCGCCCCCGCCTCGTCCAATCCGAGCGCGAGCACGGTCGGTGCTCAGATGCTCGCTCAGCTCACAAAGCGCAAGTGCGGTGTCGCCCCCCGGTGCAGCACGCGTCTCTGACCTTCACTTTTCTACTCGTGAACCTTCGGGCGCAGGGCTGACCGCGCTGCCCCCGGCATTGCCGGAGTCTTTCGTGCACGACGACGTGCTTGAGGACGAGGGTTTGCACGGCCCCACCGGCGGTGCGGTAAACGTCAGTTGCTGCGTGGCCACGCCTGTGGAGCTCGCGATCTGCGCCGAGGTGGCGCCGGCGCTGCCGGGCCACCAGGCCACGAACGATCCGTCGGCCACGGTCGCCTGCACGTTGCTGCGGTCCGAGCGCACGAGCGTCACGTCGGTCACGCCAGAGACGACCTGCCCCTGCACGAACGTATACGGTTGCCCGCCGCTCGTTACGAGGTGTGACTGCGTGGCCGGTCCGATTGGGCCCGCGCCGTTGCCGCCGAGCCCCATCACAGATGTGGAGGACTGCGAGGAGCCCGCGGCAGAGCCCTCGGTAGAGCTGCCGCTGAGCACATGTTCAGACGCCCCACCGCTGCTCTGGGTGTTGTTCGCGGCGATGGTCGTGAACGAGGGACCGTTGAAGCACGTCGCGCTCGCGCCGGCGCTGCGCAGGATCATGACCGTAAATGGCCCACGCGTGTCGGTGAGAACCGGCTGCCAGCCAGTAGCTGGGATGCTGGATGGCGCTCCTCTCGCCCCAGCGAGCTGCGAGGTGCAGCGTTCCCGTGCGCTCGCCGTCTGCTCGGCTGCCGGCTGGGTCGGCCTGGCGGTCCAGCCCGCGAACGCCGGGGAGGTCCCGGCGCCCAGCCCGACAATCGCGACGACGGCGCCGCCCGTCGCGGCCAGCCCGGCACCCGTCGCAAGCACCACGCGCGGGTCAAGCGCTCGCGAGCGCGGTCGATAGTCGATCCCGCGTAGTCTCTCCTCCACGTGCGCGGGAACATCATGCGCGCGCTCGGTGAGCGCTGCACGCAGCTCGGCCTCAATTCCTTTGCTCATCGTCTTGGCTCCTTCGTGTCGCTGATCAGATGTTCGTTGCCGGTTGCCGGCGACGCGCCGTCCGGCTCGTCGAACGCTTCGCGCAGTCGCGCAAGCCCGCGCGAGGCGGTGCTCTTAACCGTCCCCGTTGAGCAGTTGAGTGTCTGCGCGGTCTGGGCCTCGGAGAGGTCCTCGAAGTAGCGGAGCACGAGCACGGCTCGCTGGCGGGGCGGAAGCACCGCAAGCGCACCTAGCAGCTCCGCCCGTGCGTCGAATGCCCCGAACACGCCCCCAGCGGCCTCGTCGGCTTGGGCCTCAAGCGGCGCACCGTCTGGCGGCTCGAGCTCGCGACGGCGGCGCGACCGGCGCTTGGCGTCGTCGATGGCGAGGTTGAGGAGGATCCGGCGCGCGTATGCGACCGGCTGGTCCATCCTACGCGCGCGCGGCCAGCGCCGGGCGACGCGCAGCAGGGTCTCCTGGACGAGATCCTCGGCCTCCTCCAGGTCCCAGACGATGAGGTAGCCGGTGCGCAGCAACTCACCGGCGCAACCGTCGACGAAGCGCTCGAACTCGATTCGCGTCCGGCCGCGTCTGGGCAGTTGCATCGGGGCCATCATTGACGTTAACCGAGTCGGGCCGGCGAAAGGTTGAGCAAGCCGACGCCCCCGGTTATCGACTTGACTCGCGTCGACAGTGTCGGGGGCGGCACGATCACCCGGGCCGCGGAGCTTGCGCTTTCGTGGACAAGCAAGCGTCAGACACTCGACCCCGCCCACGATCGCATGGGACGACGTCCGAGCGCACCGCCTGAAGCTGGGTTCACGCCTGCTTACAGAGCGCAATGCGGAAGTGTCGCGTGTCGGTGCGCTCAGTGCTCCTGCTCGTCCTGTCGTGAGGTCGGGGGTGCGGTCGCTGGGTCGGCGGCCCCGCCTTCCGGAGCGGTCAGTCGCGGCGCGTCCGGTTCGGACACTGACATTGGGACCGTGGCAGTTGACAGGCGGTGCGCAGACGTAGGCGGGCGGCAGGATGTGGATGAGGGTTCGCGCTGTCCGTGAGCTTGGCATCATTCGAGCGACCGAGACCGACATCCTGAGGGGGACGCAATGCCCATCGCAGCGCAGCCATCACCCGATGCCTCCGTTGAGGTGACGATCCGGCCGCTCCAAGAGCGCGACCTGGACGTCGCCGATCGCGTGATGCGAATGGCGTTCGGCACGTTCTTGGGCGCTCCGGACCCGATGATGGTATTCGGCGATGCTGACTATGTGCGGTCGCGGTTCGCCGCAGAACCGAGCTGGGCGTTTGTCGCCGAGCGCGACGGCGAGGTGCTCGGCTCGAACTTCGCGACCAGATGGGGAAGCTTCGGGTTCTTTGGCCCGCTGACCGTGCGCCACGACCTCTGGGAGCAGGGGATCGCAAGCCGCTTGCTTGAACCGGTCGTAGACCTGTTCGACTCTTGGCAGGTGCGTCAGGCGGGCCTGTTTACCTTCCCCCAGAGCGCCAAGCACATCGGGCTTTACCAGAAGTTTGGGTTCTGGCCAAAGCATCTGACGCCCGTCATGGGCAAGGAGGTCTCCCCGACGAACGCTTCCCGCGGGTTATCGACCTACTCGGAGATCCCCGACGCGGAGCGTCCCGGCGTCCTCAGCGCCTGTCGCGAGGTGACCGACGCGATCTTCGACGGGCTCGACGTCGAACACGAGATCCGCGCGACCGACGGTCAGGCCCTTGGCGACACCGTGCTGCTGCGCGACGGCTCCGAACTTCTCGCGTTCGCCGTTTGCCACTGCGGGGCGGGCGAGGCCGGCAGCGACGCCTGCTTCATCAAGTTCGGCGCTGTGCGCCCGGGCACCGACGCCGGGGATGTCTTCGAACGACTGCTGGACGCGTGTGAGCAACTGGCTCGCGAGCGCGGCGTGCAACGGATCGTCGCGGGCGTGAACGCCGCCCGCCACGACGCGTACCGCAGACTGCTGGATCGCGGGTACCGCACATTCCTGCAGGGCGTGGTCATGCTCAGGCCAAATGACCAGGGGTACTGCCGCGCCGACGCGTACGTGATCGACGACTTACGCTAACCCCCCGAGTCTGCTGAAAGCACGGTCGGCTGGCCCTGGCCGGATGTGATCACCATCCCGGGGCCGGCGCCCGGCCGACCTCGTCAAGTCCGTCGAAGCCCTGCTCTTCCGCTCCGACGAGCACTGGCTCGCGCCGTCGAGCGACCCATGCGCGGAAGCGAGACGATCGCTTACTCCCGTGAACGAGGCGTCTGGTCCACACTCGGCGACGCGATCGGAATGGGCGAGCCGCGAGCGTCTCGTCCCGCGCCCAGCAGACGCCTGCTTCGCCCTGGCGAGGGTGTCGCACAAAGCAGTGAAGATGCAGTCAGGCGGTTGGCCTGGGGTCTGACTTGCGCACAAACTGACCCTGCGGGTGTCGTTGAGGGGACCTGTCGGCTGCGGGTCGACCGCCGTTGATCGCGCCCATTGGGGCGGTCGGGTCGGGCGGCGTGACCTGATAGGAACCCGTTCGCAACAAGTGCCTGGCCACTGTTCTGTCCGCCCTTCCCGACCGGACCGCCCTCCCGGATCGAAAGGACGTCATGCACAGCATGAAGCACCAGGACACGCTCGTCATTGGCGGGGTTGACTCGCATGCCGATGCCCATCACGCCGCGGCGCTGGATCAGCGCGGCGCTCTGCTCGCCACGAAGGGCTTTCCGACCACGACTCCTGGATACCGCGAGCTGCTGGACTGGTTGTGCGCCTTTGGCGAGGTTGACATGGTCGCGGTCGAGTCGACCGGCTCATACGCCGCTGCGCTCGTGCGCTACCTGCGCGAGCACGGCGTTCGGGTTCTCGAGGTCAACCAGCCGCACGCGCACACCCGCCGCCGGCGGGGGAAGAGCGATCCGATCGATGCCGAGATGGCCGCCCGACTCGCGCTGTCCGGGAAGGCGACCGTGGTCCCGAAGCAGACTGATGGGATTGTCGAGTCGATCCGGCTGCTGCGCGCAGCTCGCCACAGTGCCGTGAAGTCCCGCAGCGCCCCGATCGTTCAGCTCGGCGGGCTGATCATCACCGCCCCGCAAGAGCTCCGGGAACAGCTCGCCGCTCGAAAGACTATGCGCGGCAAGGCCTCGCTGTGTCGCCGACTGCGACCCTCGACCGACGAGCTCTGCCGACCCGCCCACGCCGCGAAGTTCGCGCTGCGCTCGATTGCCCAGCGCATTTACGCGCTCGACGACGAGATCGCCGTCCTCGATCGAGCGCTCGAGCAGCTCATCCGCGTGGCCGCGCCGCGCACGACCCAGTTGCTCGGGATCTCGACCGGCCACGCCGGCCGGCTTCTGGTCACCGCCGGAGAGAACATCGACCGGCTGCGCGGCGAGGGGGCACCCGCCCGCCCGGACTGGGGCGCTCGCATTTGGGCGAAAGCAGGCGGGAGCGCCAACACCGCCCTGCTTCTGGCGGGAGGAGAAGCCAGGTGAGATGCGGCGTGAGTCCTAGTCTGCGGGCCCGGGCAGGGCGCGCGCCACTCGCGCTGGGCTACTGCTACGCCTCGAGCCGCCTCAGCGCCAGCGTCAGCACGTCCGCGCGGCTGAGCGCGCCGTGATCGGCGGCGATGAAGTGGCTGCCGATCCACAGCGAGTAGAAGACCATGCAGCGAGCCTCGACGTCGTCCTCGTCGGGGCAGAAGGCACCGAACAGCGCGCGCATGTAATCCATGCGCCGGTTGTCGACGCGTCGCAGGCGCTCGGCGACCGTCTTCTCGCGCCGGGCCCAGTCGCGGACTGCGAGGTCGATCCTCAGCGGCTCGTCGCTGGAGGCGGCGAGCGCGGACAGTCGCCGCAGCCTGGCCCTGGCATCCCCGCTCTCGCTCTCGACGCGCTCGATCACCTCATCGACACTCATCCGCTCCCACGCGTCGAGTATCTCCTCTAGCAGTGCGCGTCGGTCGGCGAAGTGCCAGTAGAAGCCGCCCCTGGTGACGCCGAGCGCCCGCGCCAGCGGCTCGATCCGGACGGCCTCCGGGCCGCCGCCGGCAAGCGCACGCATCCCCTCTTCGATCCAGCTGCTGCGTGGCGTGCGCGTCGGGGCGGACATCGTGACTCTCAGTATCGCCTCCTGCACACAGTTGACAGGGCCGCAGGTGATGGCTAACCTCTATCCATACAGTACTGTAGGGATGGGTCACCATGAGGCTTCCGAACAGCACACACCCAGAAACGATGAAGACCACGACGACCCTCCTCGACGAGGTCCTCCCGGAGTTCGTCGTCAACCTCTTCAGCGGATGGCTGCGACGAGACTTCCTCCACAGGATCGCTCGGATCGCGGAGGACTCGACGTGAACGTACCGCTGATCGTCGCCGGATCTCTGGCCATCCTCGGCGCCGCCATCCATGGAGTAGGAGGAGAGGTCCTCGTAGTGAGAAAGCTGTCGCCGGGAATGCTGCCGTCCAGTCCCTTCGGTGGTCCGAGGACGACCAAGAGCATGATCCACATCACCTGGCACATGACGACCATCGCCTTTCTCACTGTCGGATCCGCGCTCCTCCTGTCGGGCTCGGTGCTCCACGGCGATACAGCCCGCGGGATCGGCCTGGTCGCCGCCGGCGCGTCCACCGGCTTCGCGGCGCTCGCGGTGGGGCTGGGGGCTGTCTACGCGCAATCCCCTCGATCCCTGTTCCGCCACCCCGGTCCCGCCGTGCTCACCGCCACCGCGGCGCTGGCGTGGTGGGGATCTCTCTGAACAAGATGCGTGTTGCGGCGACGGTGCCGAGCGTGAACCGGGGCACTGCAATCGGCGTCCTTCGGCGCGCTCCATATACGCCCGGCGTGGTGCGGCAGGTGGCGATGCCGCCGGCCACACGTAGTCTGAGCACGCTCTCCCATGTCGACTACGAGGACGCCTTCCTCGTCGAAACCGGCCCAGCTAAGGACCGGACAGGCGAGCAGTGGGCCCGCGCGATCTTGGAAGACGCTCCGATCCTCACGCGAAGCGCGCTTCTGTTGGGGTGGTCTTCGCTTGGCCTGCGGCTCAGCTCAGCTCGGTCTGACCGATACGTGCTCGGCTGGAAGGTGCTGGGCAGCACCCCGGACTTCGCGCTCCTCGCTGCCGGCTCCCGCTTGGGGCTGCCGGCCCAACTGCTCTTCAAGCGTCAACGGCACACGCTGCTCTTCTGCACCTTCGTGCAACAGGAGAACGCCATCGCACGCGCAGTGTGGGCCGGAGTCGAGCCGGTGCATCGTCAGGTCGTGCCATACGTCCTCGAACAGGCCAGCCTCCGGGAACGGCGCCGGCGCTGACCATGAACCGGGACACCGCCATTGCCCTTCTCGACGACTCCAGGACACGCAGAACGAGTTCTACGCGGGCGGCTCCGGCGCTGCCCTTCAAGAGCTCCTCGCTCCGAACATCACCTGGACCGTCCCTGGCGACAATGCCATCAGCGGCACCTACCGTGGTTTCGAGCCATGGATAGAGGACTGACCGGGTGCTCCTCTGGCGACGGACGGCAGCCACTGCGGCGAAGCTCTCCGCACCATCGAGAGCCGGGACCGGGAGCCAACGCCGAGCAACGGCCGACAAAGCAGGCGCCTCGGGGTCATCGGCACCAACGCCCACTTGTCGTCCCTGGGACGAAGCGCGAGCACTACATCTAGGAGCTGAACTGGAGGACCGTGGTGCCCTCGGTGATCACGGGCGGGCTGCCCGTCGCGCTGACGTTCTCCTTAACCCACTCGGCGGCGCGCCGGGAGGACTCGTCGGTGCCGGCCTTGTCTTGACAGACGGTCACGGTCATGCCGCTGTCCCCGCCGCTGCGAAAGGCCGCGTAGCTGACGAAGCCAGGCACCCCGCCGATGAGGTCCTTCACGTCCTGCTCTCTCTGTCCGAGAAGATCGAAAAGCTCGGAAGCACCGGGCCCGGAATAGCTCCGCACGACTACGTACATGACTGCCTCCCTATTGACGTGGCTGTTGCCACTTCGGTTCTCGTGGGGTCAGACGCTAACTGACGACGGGGGGGGAGCTGGCACTCCGCCTAGCCGCGACCGGGGCCTCGGGCTACCACGGCAACCGGGGTTGCGCTCGCGGCGGAGTGCGCGCTCAAGCGTGGCGGGCGAACGACATGAGTCTCCTCCGCGCCGGGCTCCCGGTGCTGGTAGAGCAGCGCCACTACCAGCCATGCGATCGAAGGAGAACCCAATGGCCCTCTCGTCAGTGCTCGATTCTGCCGGACGGCGCCGCTCACCGGCGACGCTCCCTGGCTTTCACTCGGGACGAGCGCCCCGTAACAAGGGGATGCTCTACCCAGCCGATCCGCCGACCGTCGAGGAGATCGTCTGCGTGATGCGCCATGCCACCGAGGACCCTCACGGATGGCGGCTGCGGGCGATGATCGTGATGCTCGGGCGCGGCGGTCTCCGCGTCCAGGAGGCGCTCGCGCTGAGCGAGCAGGACCTTGACCCGCGGCGCGGGTCCGTGCTCGTGTGTCGGGGCAAGGGTGGACGCCGGCGCGAGGTCGGGATGGACGGATGGGGCTGGGAGAACCTGCGGCGTGGCTGTCAGGGCGCCTCGAGCTCCCTGCGGGCCCGCTGTTCTGCGTGATCGACGGCCCCACCCGCGGACGACCGTGGTCGGCTGCCGCGGTCCGCGGCGAGTTTCGCCGGCACGCCGCCGAGGCAGGCGTCAGGCGACGCTTCGCACCCCATCAACTGCGCCACGCGCACGCCGTCGAGCTGGCCCGCGAGGGAGTGTCGCTGAACGTCATCCAGCGCCAACTCGGGCACGCCAACCTCGGCACAACGAGCATCTACCCGCAGGGCATCGACATCGAGGAGATCATCTCGACCGTCCACGCGCGTCGCGCCCCCATGATGTCAGCGACAGCTGGCCTTCAGCTCTGAAGAACCCGGACGCCGAGAGCGCGAGCGCCTGGGCGCTCGCGTCTCGGGCGCCAAACGCAGACTGCTGCTTTTATTCACGCGAGCGGTCGTCCAAAGACGCCCCTGCGGGACTCCCCCGAGCGCTCGCACGTCGTCGAGGCTGTTTCATAGACTCCCGGTCCGTCCGCCGTCGTTAAGACACTTCTGGGATGCCCCAGAACTTCATCGAGTGTGATCGTGAGTAGTTGCTGTTGATGTCGCCCTCGCTGCGCGAGTGGCTGCCGGAGAACCACCTC
>JBEKXJ010000058.1:0-17728 GCA_049512215.1 Solirubrobacteraceae bacterium | reverse complement strand
CTGATGTTCATGCTGATCATCTGGCTGCAGGGCATCTGGCTGCCCCAGCACGGCTACGACTTCACCGAAACGCCACTGTGGGCGGGCATCTACATGCTGCCGCTGACGCTCGGCATGCTGGTCGCCGGCCCGATCTCCGGCTACCTGTCCGACCGCTTCGGCGCGCGCTGGTTTGCGACGGGCGGGATGCTCGGCTCGGCGCTTAGCTTCTTCCTGCTGACGCTGCTGCCGATCGACTTTCCGTTCCCGCTGTTCGCGCTAGTGCTCGCGATGGTCGGCCTGTCGATGGGCATGTTCGCCTCGCCCAACCGGGCGGCGGTGATGAACAGCCTGCCGCCGCAGCACCGCGGCGCCGGCGGCGGCATGAACCAGACCTTCCAGAACTCCGCGCAGGTGCTCTCGATCGGCGTGTTCTTCACGCTGATGATCCTCGGGCTGGCGTCGAACCTGCCGCACACGCTGAGCGCGGGGCTTGAGGCACACGGCGTCTCGGCGACCGTGGCGAGCGGCGCCGCGCACACGCCGCCGGTGTCGGTGCTGTTCGCGGCGTTCCTCGGATACAACCCGATCGAACACCTCCTCGGCGCGCACGTGCTGGGCTCGCTGTCGGCCGCCAGCCGCGCGACGCTCACCGGCCGCTCGTTCTTCCCGCACCTGATCTCCGCGCCGTTCAGCACCGGGCTGCATGAGGCGTTCCTGTTCGCGATTCTCGCCTGCCTGGTTGCGGCTGGCGCCTCGCTGCTGCGGGGCGGCAAGTATCACTATGTCGAGCCGGCGCCCGCGCGGCCCGACGCCGATGGCGCGCGGGGGAACGGCGTGGCGGTCGGCGCCGCGACCGGTGCCGCCACTTTCGATCCAGGCGCGAGAGAGCTCGCGCGAACTACGACAGCAGAGGAGCAGCATGCGCGTTAAGTGGTACGGCCAGTCGGCATTTCACCTGAGCGCCGGGGAGCGCACCGTCGCGATCGACCCGTTCGCGGACATGTCAGCGATGGCGGCAAGCCGCGGGATGCAGTTCGACTACCCGCCGATCGAGGGCGTGAAGGCGGAGCTGCTGCTGGTGACGCACGAGCACATGGACCACAACGGCGTGGAGGCGATCGGCGGCGATCCGACGATCCTGCGCTCGACGGCGGGCACCCTGGAGTCGCCGCTGGGCGCGGTCACGGCGATCGCCTCCGAGCACGACGAGCAGGCCGGCACCGCCCGCGGGCCGAACACGATCTTCGTGTTCGAGCTCGACGGCCAACGCGTGTGCCACTTCGGCGACTTCGGCCAGAGCGCCCTGCGCGATGAGCAGGCGGCGGCGATCGGCGAGGTAGATCTGCTGATCCTGCCCGTTGGCGGCGGGCCGACGATCGGCGCCGAGCAGGCCGCGGCGATCGTCGAGCGGCTGTCGCCGCGCTGGGTGGTGCCAATGCACTACCGCACGCCGCGCATCGGCTTCCTCGAGACCGCCGACGCATTCCTCGAGCGCTCCGCCCACGTGGAGCGGCTCGCGCAGAGCTCGTTCGAGACGAGTGAGCTGCCGGCGAGCGACGGCCCGCTCGTGGTGGTGCCGACGGCGCCGTAGGTCGAATTCGCATATCCGTGATCAACCGAGAAAGGGCTGGGCGTTCGCGGCGCTGCTCACCGGTGCACTGGGCGCGCTCGCGGCGCACGTGGCGGCTGCCGCCGCGCTGCTGCCGCCGGCCGAGGCGAATGCTGACCCGAACGCCGCTCAGCAGGAGGCACAACCGGCGTAGCGCAGCCAGCGAAGCGGCTAAAGTTCGCGCCGTTCGCGGCGCATCGGGAAGGATCCGCAGCTGGCGGCGTCCTCACAGCCGACGACCCCTATCGACGGAGGACCTGACTCGTCAGTTTCCTAGCCACTACGAGCGCTTGGCGGGGGAGCGCTTTGTCCGTCTTGGCGTACCGGAGTCGCGAAAGAAACACCCAAGACGAGCTCGGACTCAAAGACTTGCCTCGTGAGAGCTCGCCAAGCGTCGCGGACCTGCTCAGGGTGTCGTGGTCGATTGGACCCCAGCGTGCCCCGCCAGTTAGCCGGGTTAATCAACTCGGGAATGCGGATCGGTGGGCGCGAGAACCGCGGCGGTCCCGGTACAGCCTTCAGGGCGGGTGCGAAGCTAAACATGCCATCGATTGGCTCGTCGACGGTCGCTCCGCGGTAGAGCGTCAGCTCCGGGTGGGCGTCGTTGAGCCCGGCAGCTACGGTGTCCGCCGTGCACACGATGAAGGCTTCGCTTAGGTCGAACGTCCGTGCGTTGGTCGGGACCCACGGTTCGGCCGAAGCGACAACGAACGCTGTATCAAGGCAGAACTCATGGTCGATACTCGATCCGAAGCAGACGACCGAACCGGGAGTCAGCCGCTGCATCGAGGTCGGCCGGCGATCCGGCCTAACGCGATCCGGCCTAAGAGTCTGCCTGCAGTTGCTGTTGAGCATTTGCTCTCCCCAAACCCAGGGGTCAGTGTTTTGCCCACTCGTGGTTCCAGGTTTCGTCCAGTACGGACGGTGCAGGACTCGCGGCAGCCGAGCCGAGGCGGGCCAGCGACGTTCCACGTGAGACGGTGGCTCCCACTCCCCCCAGAAGACCAGCTCCACTGTAGAAAGTCGGTCCGCAGCGTCCACGTAGCGGCCCGAGGCGATCAAAACTTGCGCCGATGGTCGTCTGCGTTCCAAGGCATGTCGCCCCCACTGGCACGTGCTCAGGACCCGGGTGCGGAAACTGAACGAAGAAGCGGCTCGCCTTATCCATTAGCTCATACGTCCACGCCGAGTAGCACCATGAGGTAGGCGTACCAGCCGGCGCACTGCTTAACTCCGGTGGCCTTACGCCCCAGCGGCGTTTAGCCGCTCGTCCGTGCGATCACGAGCTTCGCTGATCGTGTCGCACGTCAAGAGCAACTCGAGTGCGGCCGATACTCCCCCAGAACGCCAGATCTTGCCGGTCTTGACCTCGTGATCGGGTTTAATCGCAGGGCCCAGCCAGTAGAAGTAGTGCGGTTCCGCAAAGTCGTACTCCGGCGTAAAGGCGGGGATGAAATCACGTGGTCGCTGAGTAACTTCCACCTTCTCGGCGTGGCGAACTGCCGCGATCGACGCGGCGTGGGAGGCGGCGAGCGAGGATGCGCCCGGTGCCCCCGCGATCTTGGACGACTCGCCGCTGCCACGGCGCTTTCGCGACGCTCACACCGCCACGGTCCACTTCCAGGTCAATGCCGCCTCGCGCGAGCTGCAGGGGCCCATCCTGCTCGGACAGCCGGCCGACACGACGATGACCTGAAGCTGCGCGAGCCCCAGGCGAACGTCGGCGGCGGGCGGATGGGGCTGCGCGAATAGCGGCTCGCCGCCCTTATCCCGACTCTCGGTCCGCGCGGTGAAAACGTCGAGCCACTCGGCGCTGAAGGCAGGCCCCCGTGAACTGCCTAGTCTGCGTCCTCCAGCGCGGCACGTGCCGTCGGACCGGAGTGCGAGAAGAAGTCGGCTTCCGCTCGCCCGAGTGGCGTGGCCGGCGGGTCCCCGTGCAGGTACTCCCCGGCGATGCCGCCCCAGTCCGCTCCTGCCTGGAGCTGCCGCAGAACGACGGCGACAATGCCGTGCATCCGCCGGATCAGGATCGCTTCTGGCGGCAGGGTGAACTGGTTGACCTGCATCCTCATTGCCGCCCGTTCCTCGCTGTCGGGAGGCCCTCCGTTCCGGCCTCGATGATCGTTGTTGGGTGAGAAGCGTCGGTCGCCGGGCACCGCGTACCACTTGACCGCCATTCGCATCAGTTCCAGCGCAAAGTCGGCGTCGACCGCGTCGGCTCGGCCGGCGGGCAGATAGCCGCCGGCGAGCAGGGCCGCCTTGACAGCCGTCCCGTCCCCCTCGCGGACGGCGAGGGCGATCGCCCGCTCCACCGCGACGCGGGCGGCAGCGACGTAGCGAACAAGTCCGAAGTCCAGGAAGCAGACCCGACCGTCTGGGGACAGCAGATAGTTACCGGGGTGAGGGTCCCCAAGGGCGATCCGGTCGCGATAGAGCAGCCCGAAATGGAGCCGGAATACGATCTCGCCGTAACGGTCGCGCTGTGACTCATCGGCCCGGCGTACGGCCTCGAAGCCTTCACCTTCAACGTATTCGGACACGAGCACCCGCCGAGTCGAGAGGTCCGTATGAACTCGCGGCACCAGGACGAACGGGTGCCCACGCATGAGGCGTCCGATGCGGCGCTGGTTCTGGGCCTCGAGCTCGTAGTCGAGCTCCTCCGAGATGCGCTCGCGCATCTCGGAGGCGAGCGCCTTTGCGTCCAACCCAGGGGCGAGCCGTTTGACGAGCGGCAGCAGTAGCGTCGCATTGCGCAGGTCCGTCTCGACCGCCTCCGCCACCCCCGGGTACTGGATCTTCACGGCCACCTCGTCGCCGTCCACGGTGGTGGCGCGGTGCACCTGACCGATCGAGGCCGCGGCGAACGCCTGCTCGTCGAAGTCGCGGAACACGCGCCGGAGCGGCCCGCCGAACTCCTGGCGCATCAGCTTCTCGAGATCCGCGAACCGCACCGGCGGAACGTCGTCACGGAGCGCGGCGAGGCGGCGCTGCAGCTCGTCCCGCTCTTCTTCTGGGAGGCCGTCGAACTCGAACATCGAGATCATCTGGCCGACCTTCATCGCGGCGCCACGCATCTGCCCAAGCTGGTCGACGAGCTGCTGGACAAGCGCCGCTGTCCGCTCGCTTTCGGCCGACGCAGCGCGCTCGGCCGTGCGAACCCGGTTGGCGGTACGCATTCCCGCCCACCGCAGGCCTTGACCTGTCACCAACCCGCCGACGCGCGCCGTCCGCGCGAGCAGACCGGTCGGCAGCTTTCCCGCCTCAGGCGAATCGTCGGCGCGAGCACCCATGCACCGAGCCTAGCGACAAGCCTTAAGCGCAACCCGGAGAGAGACCTGGACAATCCCCGGCGAGGACGAGAGGCACCTTGAGCCATCCTGGAAGACCACGACGCGCAAACACGCACGGACAACGAGGAGGTGGTCGAGCTCAACGCCGCCTGAGTCCCGCCCACAACGACGAGCTGGCGTTACACCACTACACACGACTTGACTGCCAAGGCTTGCGCTGTTCGCGACTGAGGCAGCGAACTCCAGACCTTCCGGCGGTCAGCGTGCACGCCACGGCTTGCCGGTGCGGTCAGTCTGTTGATGTTGCCCGCAGAGCGCCTGCCGTCCCCGTTGCCTCGCCGCGGCCGGCACCCGCGGAGTCCGGGTCTGGACGTCGAATCAGCAGCACCGGGACGGGGCTGTCGTGCAGTACGCGCTGCGAGACCGAGCCGAGCAGCGCGCGGTGCACGCGCCCGTGCCCGTGCGAGCCCATAACGAGGAGGTCGTGTTCGCCGCCTGAGGCGACGTGCAGGATCGTCTCGCCGGGGTCCCCGCGCACGATCTGGGTGCGGAGATCGATGTCTGCGGGGATCCGCTCGGCCGCGACCTGCTCACTGTCCGAGAAGGAGCCGAGCAGGTCCGGGGTCGGCGGCGCACCGATGGCCGCGGGCTGCTGCGGTGGCGGAGCGACCGACAGGAGCGTGATGCTCGCCTGCTGGTCACGGGCCAGCCGGATCGCGTGCTCGAGCGCAGCGTCAGCGTCGGCGGAACCATCGTAGGCAACGAGGATATGCCGGTAGAGACTCATGATCGACCGGCGCCGGCCCGGCTCACCCCGGGCAACGCCTCAGTTGCGGCGGACTCGATCATCGCCTCGGCGTGAACCGGGGTCCCGACGAGTGCTTCGAAGCTGGGCGTCTTCGGTACGAGCATGCCGGCGAGCAAGCAGACGAGCAGGAATCCTGTCGCCATGAGGAAGGTGTCAGTGAACCCAGTCACGGTCGGGACGCCGTTGACGATGTTCGCGGCGATGAATGTCGCGGAGAGCTGGCCGCCGAGTGCCCCTCCGAGCGTCCGCATCACCGTGTTCATCCCGCTCGCCACGCCGGTCTGCTCGCTCGGGACGGCCTGCACGATTAGGTTGCCGAGCGCCGCGAACGCCAGGCCGACCCCTACGCCGAGGAGCGAGGCGGCGATGAGCAGGTCATAGGGGTGGCCGTGCGCCACAGCCAGTAGAGCAAACGACAGCGTCGTGAAGGCCGTGCCTGCGAGCAGGGCTGCACGTGAACCGAAGCGGGCGGAAATGCGGCCGGCGTTCATGCCGAGGATGGTCATGCCGATCGTCGATGGGAGCAGGTAGAGGCCGGAGACGACGACGGAGGCACCAAAGCCGAAGCCGGTGCTCGTCGGGAGCTGAGCGAACTGCGGGAAGACGATGAACGACGCATACATCCCGGCCCCAAGCAGGAACGCCGCGAGGTTCGCCGTCCACACTCCCCGGATCCGCATCATCGTCGTGTCGATGAGCGGGTTGCGGCTGCGCATCTCGACCCCGATCCATGCGGCCGTGAACGCGCCTCCGACGAGCACCATGCCGATCGTCTTCGGTGACCCCCACCCCCACGCCGTGGTCTGGCTGATTGCGAGCAGCACCGTCGAGAGCCCGATCGTCATGAGCAGCGCCGCCAGCCAGTTGATGCGGCCTGGAACGCGGATCGGCGACTCAGGGATGAACCGCCATGTCGCGACCGCCGCGACCAGCGTCGCGACCAGCGGGATCCAGAAGAGCCAGTGGTAGCTGAGGTGCTCCACGATCACACCGGAGAGAACGATCCCTGCGCCTGCCCCGACGCCGAGGATCGCGGACAGCAGTCCAATGCTGCCCGCGACGCGCTCGCGGGGGAACTCGTCGCGGACGATCCCGAACGCAAGCGGGAAGATCCCGCCGCTGGCTCCCTGGATGAAGCGCGCCGCTATGAGCACCGCCAGCGTGCTGGACACGGCCGCGAGCAGCGTTCCGGCGGCGAGGATCATGAGCGTAACCAGCAGCAGCCTCTCCTTGCCGTACATGTCACCGAGCCGGCCGAGGATCGCGGTCCCGATCGACGCGGACAGCAGGTAGGCGGTGAGCAGCCATGCGATCCCCGTCTCGGTCGTGCCGAGAGCGTGCTGGATCGTCGGCAGCGCCGGGATCACCGACGAGCTCAGCATCGCGTACGCGACCCCGCCGAGCGACAGCACCGACAGGATCACGTTCGGATGTGTGCGCTCTTGGGTTCTTGAGGTCATACCGATCGGGCCTTCCTGGAGCGCTAAGCCGGGCACCCGCGAGGGCGACACCGCGACGATATCGGACGGCGCCCAGGCCGTCTGGAGAGGCTGCCACAGGGGCGGCAGCCGCGGCTGCGCGGCCCGATCCTGCTCGCCGGGAGGCACCACGGAACGCCCGTGCCGGCTGCCGGGGGCGACGCCTGTCCGCTGTCGCCATTCTGCGTCGGGTCGGCTGTGTCCTGCGCCGCGGGCTCCGGCGGCGGGGCTGCGACGACGTGATCATGCGGGCTCCGAGCGCGCCGACGGCGTCCGCTCCCAGCGCGGCTAGCTCCCACAGCGAGCCCGGGCGTTCGCGGCCGCGAGCCGCGTCAATGTAGACCGAGCGAGTCGAACCCTTTGGCGGCCGCACCGGGGCCGTCGCCGCCGAAACAACCGCACAGCTTCTGGACGCCGTGTCCGAAGAAGCACGCGCCGACGCTGAGGCGAAGCAGCAGTATCCCGATCTTCCTTGCTGGCCCTTTCAGTTCGCCGTCCGGCGCCTGCTACGCGCCCGTGGAGCGTGCGTCGCAGGCCACCGAACAGTTTTCAGGTGATGGAAGGGGGGGGATTCGAACCCCCGAGACGGGGGTTGCCCGTCTAACGCTTTTCAAGACTCCGTAGGGTCTAGCGCGCCAGTGACCATCGACAGTAGGAGCATGTGGCTCGATGCGGCCTAGATGAGGGTGCCGGAGCGTGGACCCGACGTCAGCCTGACGCTCGTCGAGGCGTAGGGCCTACGGCCGGGGAGGCTGGGCGCCGGGGACGACCACGCCGAACAAATCCCGCTCGTCCCGGTAGAAGGACGGGAGCCAGCGCTCTATGAGAAGCCGCGCGACGCGGTCAGATAGGTATGGGGAGGCTCCCCGCTGCGCAGACCGAACAACGCGCGGAACGAGGTTGACGCGGTGCTAGCGTGCTAGACATCGACTTCAACAAGGAACCGGGCCGCCGCCGCTGCGCTAGTTGCATTCTTTGTCGGCCTGATCCTCAGGGCACGCGGCACCGGCGAGTGGCTTGTTGCAGCCACCAGTGGAGCGATTGGCGGCCTTGCGGCGGAAACGATGCACGGTGATGCCGAGAACCGTCGATAAGGATCGGGTTGTCATCCGTATTGCGGGCGACTCGGGCGACGGGATGCAGCTCGCCGGCGGGCGTTTCGCCGAGGCGACGGCGGTCTTCGGGAACGACCTAGCGACGGCACCCGACTACCCCGCCGAGGTTCGCGCGCCCGCGGGGACGCTGCGCGGGGTGTCCGCCTTCCAGATCCACTTCGCCTCGCGTGACATCCTCATCCCGGGCGATAGGCCGAACGTGCTCGTGGCGATGAATCCGGCCGCGCTGAAGTCGAACGTTGGCGCGCTGGAGGGTGGCTCGACGATCGTGGTCAACGACGACGCGTTCAACAAGCGTAATCTCACGAAGGCGGGCTACGATTCCAACCCGCTCGAGGACGGCAGTCTCGCTGAGTTTCGCGTCCATCGCCTGCCGATGACGAGCATGACCGTGAAGGCTGCCAAGGGCATCGAGGGCGTGTCCAGTCGCGACGCGGCACGCGCAAAGAACCTGTTCGCACTCGGCGTCCTGTCCTGGATGTACGGGCGTCCCGTGGAGGTGACGGAGGAGTGGATCGAGCGGAAGTTCGCCAACCGCGGCGCCATCTTGACCACCAATCTGGCAGCGTTCCATGCGGGCTACAACTTCGGGGAGACCACCGAGCTGCTCGACGTTCAGTACCGCGTCATGCCCGCCGCGTTGCGGTCCGGGACGTACCGCAACGTCGACGGCACCACCGCGACTGCGCTCGGGCTGATCGCGGCGAGCGTCACCAGCGGACTGCCGCTGTTCTTCGCCAGCTACCCGATAACTCCCGCCTCGGAGCTGCTGCACGAGCTCGCGCGCCAGCGACGTTTCGGCGTGCGCACGATTCAGGCCGAGGACGAGATCGCCGCCGCGAACATGGCGCTCGGCGCCGCGTTCGGGGGCCAGCTCGGGGTGACCGCTACGAGCGGACCCGGCATGGACCTCAAGGCCGAGACCATCGGCCTCGCAGTCGCGCTCGAGCTGCCGATGGTGATCATCGACGTCCAGCGGGCCGGCCCGTCGACCGGCATGCCGACCAAGCCCGAGTCGGCCGACCTGCTGATGGCGCTCTATGGCCGCCATGGCGAGTCGCCGCTGCCGGTGATCGCCGCGGCGACGCCGGCGCACTGCTTCGATGCGGCGCTCGAGGCCGTCCGGCTCGCAGTGGATTACCGCACGCCCGTGATCCTTCTCTCCGACGCGTTCCTCGCCAGCTCCTCGGAGCCGTGGCTGATCCCCAACGTCGAGGGGCTGCCGCGAATCGACCCGCGCTTCGCCCAGGGACCCAACCTCAACGACGACTTTCTCCCCTACCTACGCGACGAGCGCCTCGCCCGCCCATGGGCGATCCCCGGCACGATCGGGCTCGCCCACCGAATCGGCGGACTCGAGAAGGAGGACGGCACGGGCAACATCAGCTATGAGCCGGAAAACCATGCCCGGATGACCAGCCTGAGAGCGGAAAAGGTCAAGGGCATCGCGCACGACATCGCGCCGCTGCTGGTCGACCCCGAAGATGGCGCTGAGCTGCTCGTGCTCGGCTGGGGCTCGAGCTACGGACCGATCACGGCAGGCGTGCGCCGCGTTCGCGAGCGGGGCGGCAAGGTCGCCTCCGCCCACCTCTTCCATCTCAACCCGCTGCCCGCCAACACCGGTGAGGTGCTGCGCTCCTACCGCCGCGTACTGGTGGCGGAGACGAACATGGGTCAGCTGTCGCAGATCGTGCGCGCCGAGTTCCTGATCGACACCGAGAGCTTCACGAAGCTCGAGGGCGAGCCGCTGCTCACCGCTGAACTCGAGCGCGAGATCCTGGAGCGACTGTGACGATGGCTGACAGCACGCACAATCACGAATCCGAGAACAGCTCCGGCGTGGCCACGCTCACTAAGCAGGACTTCGCCAGCGGTCAGGAAACACGCTGGTGTCCCGGCTGCGGCGACTACGCCGTGCTCGCCGCGGTCCAGGAGTTCCTGCCCGAGCTCGGGCTGCCGCTCGAGCGGATCGTGTTCGTGACCGGCATCGGCTGCGCGGGTCGCTTCGCCTACTACATGAACACGTATGGAGTGCACGGCATCCACGGACGCGCGCCGGCGCTCGCCACGGGCCTGGCCGTGTCGCGACCCGACCTGTCGGTCTGGGCTTTGGGCGGCGACGGCGACATGCTCTCGATCGGGGGCAACCATCTCATTCATGCGCTGCGCCGCAACATGCCGATCAAGATCCTGGTGTTGAACAACCAGGTCTACGGTCTCACCAAGGGGCAGACCTCGCCGACAAGTGAGCTCGGGAAGGTCACCAAGTCCACGCCGTTCGGCTCGGAGGATCAGCCATTCAACCCGCTCGCCCTCGCACTCGGCGCCGGTGCGAGCTTCGTCGCCCGCACCGTCGACCGCGACCGTCGCCATGTGATCGAAGTGCTGCGTGCCGCAGCCGAGCACCCGGGCGCGGCGTTTGTCGAGATCTACCACAACTGCCCGATCTTCAACGACGATGCCTACGCGGTCCTTACCGACAAGGACACCAAGGACGCCCATCAAATCCGGCTCGAGCATGACCAGCCGATTCGCTTCGGGGCCGAGCGCGAGCATGGCGTGGCCCAACGGCCGGACGGCAGCCTGGCCATCGTCGACGTCGCGGATGTCGGCGGGGATGCTCTGCTCGTGCACGACGCCCACTGCGCCGATCCCAGCCGGGCATTCGCGCTCGCGCACCTCTCACAGAAGGTGAGCGAGCCGACGCCGATCGGCGTCTTCCGCGCCGTGGAGCGGCCGGTGCACGGCGAGCGTAGCCAACAGGAACTCCAGGCAGCGCACGAGGCCACCGGCGCCGACGAGCTCGAAGCGTTGCTACACGCCGGAGCCACCTGGACCGTCGACTAGCATCCTCGCAGCAGACGCTCCTCACCGGGAGGAACAGGCGATGCGAGTTGCCGCTGTACAGCTGGAACCGGCGATCGGGGACGTGGCGGCGAACCTCACCGCCGCCGAGCGGATCGCTGCGGAGGCGGCTCGCGCAGGCACGGAATGGATCATGCTCCCCGAGTTCTTCACCGACTCGGACGCCTTCCAACCTCCCCTGGTCCAACGCGCTACCCTCGCTCTAGATGCTGCCTAGGCGCAATCACGGCTCATGAGCCTCTACCCAGCCCGCCCAGCCCAAAGGCAAAGACAGGCAGGGGAAGCCCTACGAGCCGGTCGAGATCCTGTCCGACGAAGGGCGACGTGATGCGCGTCTTTGAGAAGGTGGCGAAGCCACCGGGCGAGCGCGATGACCAAGCTTGACGATGGCACCGTAGGCTGCGACGAAGGATGCGCCTGCAACAAGGAAGCCGTCGCTGATGACGAGGATGCTGCGCTAACGGTCGGCTGGATGCGTGACGTTGTGGTGCGGGACAACGTCGAGTACGTGCGCCACATCTGCCCCGACTGCCTCAGAGCCGCGCAGATCGGGGCGCGATGAGAGAGCATCGACCATGCCTGGCTCCTGCCCAGCACCCCTAGCCATCCTCTCCAGCGTCCTCATCCCTGAAGGGTGCCAAAGCCCTGATCTGCCCTGAGCGCACGCTGGGTCCGGGGATCCATGGATTCGGCGCTGCACCGTCGTCGTGTTCTGCAACGGTAGAAGTGCGTTTCACGAGGGCCGCCTCACAGTCAGGCTGCGTCCCAAACGCCGCGGCAGCGACAACCTCGCATCCGTTGCGCAAACCCGCGCCGCGATCCCCACGCGGAGCCGGATCTGCTGGATCCAGGAGAACTCCTCGGTCAACTGGACTTCAGACTTCCCCGCCAGATCGCCGACGCCGTTCGGTCGCTCGCCGATCAGGGCTTCGGTGAGGACTCCGGAAAACCTGATCGGCAGCTAGACCCTCGCTTTGTGGCTCACCCACGGGCGCGATCTTGCCAGTCAGCTCTCTTGTGCAGATATCCGGGAGGGAGTACACCGTCGAGCCGCTCGATCACCTCGAGCCACTGCAGGGCGGATTTGAAGTGGCCATCGGCGGCATCGTGCTCGGCGAAGGTCAGCGCCAGCTCACGAGCCTCGTCATGTGACTTTTGGAGCCTCGCGGGATCCTGAGTCGAGGGCGGACGGTCTTGGAGCGTTTCGTCGCGGGTGAGCGGGTTATGGCCGGCGAGATAGGGTGCCAGGTAGCGGCCGGCGATCTTGCTGGGTGGCCACCAGAGCGGGTTGGCCGCGGACTCGAAGGAGTCGCCGGTGGTACCTGCGATCTGCGCGCGCAGGTAGGTCGGGGCGATGCCGGTGAGGAGCACGCCTCTGAGCGTGGGCCGGATGGGAGATGGCGTGACGGCGGCGCCCATTTGTGCCGCTATAGCCTCGGCGGCTGCATCGGCCTGCTGGGTGGCGGTACCTCCTTGCTTGACCGGGAAGGTTGTTCCATCGCCGGCGGCGTACACGTCCTTGAGACCGGCGACCCGGCTGTGCTCATCCACTGCGATAAAGCCGGTCGCATCGCAAGCCAGCCCCGGCAGAGCGGGGCCCTCGAGCTGCGCAAGGGTGACCACCTGATCGACCTCGAGCGTGGCGGGTGGGTGGAGGTGGAGCTGGCCGCGTTGGATCTTCTCCGCGTAGGCACCTGCTTTGAGCGCAATCCCGCGGTCGGAGAGCAGGTTGCGCAGCATGCGGCTGGCCGCCGGCCCAAACACCGCCAGTGGATCGGCCTCGGGCGTAACGACGGTGAGCTCGACGCCGATGACGCCGTGGTCGGCCAGGTGCGACGCGGTTAGCAGCGCAAGCTCATACAGCGGCAGCGTCCAGCTGACCCCAGCGGGATTGACGAAGGCCAGTCGCTGGTCCGAGCCGCTCTGCAATCGCTCGAGCAGCGCCCGGAACGCCGCCACGTCCGTCGCTCCACCGAAGTGCAACGCGCCCTCCAGCCAGTCGCGCCGCCGAGCGCCGATCGCGACGACCAAGGCGTCGTAGGGAAGGACGCTGCCGTTGGCAAGTAGGACGCGTCGGTCCTCGGCCTCGACGCTTGCCAGCGAGTCTACGTGCAGCTTGGCGCTCTCCTCGTCGGCGATCTCGGCGAGATCGAAGAGGTGGGTCTCGGCGAGATCAAAGGGCGCCGCCACCGCGAGTGGTTGGTAAACGAACTGGCGGTTCGGAGCAACCAGGTGCACCTCCACCCCGACCGTGAGAAGCGCGCGCAGCGCCAGCAGCGCCTCGACCCCCGCGACGCCGCCGCCACAGACAACGACGCGCCTCGGACTCCGCGATCCGTGCGGTCGTCCCATCGTCAGCTTGGACGCATGGGTCGCGGACATACGGACATAGCTTCGGTTCTGCTGAGCCCGAGCTTCTGGTGGATGCGGCCACGGTGAGTCTCCATTGTGCGGGGAGAGATGTGCAGCTTGCAGGTGATCTCGGCGCTTGTGTGGCCGAGCGCGATCAGCCGCAGCACCTCGATCTCGCGAGCGCTCAGCTTGTCCTCGGTGAGCAAGCGTTGCAGCACCCGCAGGCGGGTGGCGACGCGTGAGCTGATGTATTCCTCCCTGCGCGCGGCGGCGCGGACCGCCTCGGGCAGCTCGGTGTCCGCGCGGTCCTTCAGGACGAAGCCGCCCGCGCCGGCACTCAGCGCCCGCTGGGCCAACACAGGGTCTTCGTCCATCGTGAGCACCACGATCTGGGTGTCGCGCACGCGCCCGCGCAGCCAGCCGATCGTCTCGATGCTGGACCCGTCTGACATGCCCAGATCCAGCACGAGCACATCCGGCTGGTGGCCATGAACGTGGCGCACGACAGACGATAGGTCACCTGCTTCGGCGATCACCTCGACGCCTCCTCATTTTCGAGCAGCAGCCGCAGGCTGCGACGCATCGAGGCGTGATCGTCAGCCAGCACGACGCGGATGGAGCGCCCATCCGAAGACTCGACGTCGGTGTCGGTGGGAGCCGGCGCCAAGTGCAAGCGCGCAGACATAACCGCACGCTAGCTCCAGCGGGGTGACTCAACTTCCGTGCAAATGCCTCGATCTGGTGTGGCAAAGCACGGACCTACCGAGCGTCACGACGACGCCTCCTCTTGCACCAAAGCACAAGTCTGGAGGCGTGCTACGCCCAGGCGTGGCTAGGCGCCCCTCGTCGTAGGCTCTCCTCAACGCCCTGGTCGCCGTCCCAGGCAGGCGTCTAACGCTCGGCCACGAACGCCTTCCACTATCGGCGGAGCGGTGACGGCGCGAGCTTGGAGCCCGCATCGGCGTCGGGTACCAAGGCGGCGACGGCGGATGTGAGGCTCGGCGCCTGCCCCGCCGGCGCGCGATCACCTCGAAGGTCTCTCTGCGTGCGTCTGGGAGAAAGAGCAGTTGCGTGCAGACGTCGGCGAGGTCCGCCCGCGAGATCCGGCCCTCGGCCGTATCGCCCTGCGACACGGCCAGCGGCTCACCGCCACCTCCGTCCGTCAGCCAGCCGGAACGGATGACGCAATAGGAAACCCCAGAGCTTCGGATGACCTCCTCTGCCTTTGCCTTCCATCCCAGGCTCGTCGGCTCGACATCCTGGTAGTGCTCCGAATGGCTGGCGTAGATGGTGGAGACGAAAACGACGAGGTCGACGTCCGCCGCGGCCGCCTGCTCGATGACGTTGCGGGTGCCGTGATAGTCGACTATCTCGGCGCTATTGTCGCGCTCCTCGCCACCGCACGTAGCGATGATCACGCTGCGCGCGCCGGCCATCGGCTCGGACAGCGTCTCCCCACGGCGAACGTCTCCGACGAATTGTGGCACGGCTCGCGGAAGGACCTCGCGGCCCTTGGCGGCATCTCGGACCAAGGCGCGAACGGGAACGCGGCGCCCCACCAAGCGGCCGACGGTCAGCCGACCGGTCCGACCGGTTGCTCCGACGATCAGGACAGGACCTTCGGACATCTTCCCGGCCTCACCGAGCGCGCTGTCGCGCGCGAATGCTGAGCCACCATCGGTGTGCATCCTCCAGCGCCTCCGCCGTCACCTTGTTGACGAGCACTTCCCCGCCGCTGACCTCCGTGAGCGTCAACTGGAACTCGCCGAGGTTCTCGCGCACGTAGTCGGCAGCAAGTTCGTTGGACTGCTCCGCGGATGCCTTGTCGTGGAAGATGCTGACTGCCTCCACCATTGCGTCGCCGTGGGCGAGCGCCAAAGGCCCCGCGCCAGGTTCCTGACTGGTGTCGAGCATGAAGTACCCGACGAAGCCGGGTTCCTGGCTGATGGCGGGAGCGAACTCCTCATCGACGCGATGCATGAGCGCATCATGCGAGCCCGCACCCATCGTGTAGTGGCGCACGCTTGCGTACATCGTCTGCTCCTCTCTTCTCGCTGCCCTCTCGTCTGCTCCGATCTTCTCTCTGCATTACTCCTGGGCGCGATTATTGCCATCCGATCAAACTACGGATCGTCGATTTGGGACTGCACCGCGGCCGCAAAGTGCGGCCGCGGTGCCCAGAGCTGGCCGGGCCTCGAAACGCCCAGGCGTGATACTGGGTTCATGGCGTCGGCGAACCTGGACCTCGTGCGCTCGATCTACGCGGCCTGGGAGCGCGGCGATTTCAGCTCGGTTGAGTGGGCGCACCCTGAGATCGAGTACGTGATCGCCGACGGACCGTCACCCGGCAGCTGGGCAGGGCTAGCGGGAATGGCGGAAAGTTGGCGCGACTACCGGAGCGCCTGGGAGGAGCAGCGTATCGAGGCCGAGGAGTACCGCGAGCTCGCCGACGAGCGGGTGCTCGTGCTCACTCGGGGCAGCGCGCGCGGCAAGACCAGCGGACTGGAGGTCGGGGAGATGGGGCGGAAGGGAGCGGCGCTGTTCCACGTCCGGGACCGCCAGATGACGAGGCTCGTCATCTACAACGACCGCGAGCGCGCTCTCGCCGACCTCGACGTTGCTCCGGAGGACGACTCTCCGAGCTCATAGTCGCTTTGGGCCAGCCGGGGCGCTAGACGCGCGGTATCCGCAGCTCCGGAAAACTGACACATAAGTTGTTGTACGCCCAGGCGGGGCAGGCCTCCATACGCAGGCCGCCCCGGAAAGGTCATCGGTTACAGCGCGGCTACTTCCGCCCGCTGGGTGTTCTCGGCGTCTGTGATGGCCCAGCCGAGCCGCTCGATGAGCTGCGCGGCGGCGTGGTCGTCGCTGAGATGTATCGAGTCGACGCTCTCGTCCAGCAGCACTGGAGAGGCGTGGTGGGTCGTTGGATCGGTTGTCACAGTGATCCTGGCCATAAGTCTCCCTTGTTGATCTTGCGGAGATGGCATTGCCCATGAGGAGCGTCGGAGCAAACACGACAGCGGTGAACACCGCTTGTTTGCAGGCATTCTGCGATGGAGCCAACCGGGATCGAACCGGTGACCTCCTGCTTGCAAAGCAGGCGCTCTCCCAGCTGAGCTATGGCCCCGAGGGCCTTCGAGTGTAGGGGAAGGGCCTCGGACAGGGAAAGGCAGCCAGCCCCAGATGCCTACCTGTCTAGGCCCGTCTCCCGCTGTGGGGATCGCTCGGACCAAAGGTGGTCCTGACCGGGCGCCCGGGCGCGATCGTCTATGACCTCGTCGTCCGGCTGCTCCGGAGCTTCGGCGTGCGTCGCGGAGCCTGTGGAAGACCCCCGGGGAAGCTCCCATTCGAATGAGTCCTCCCCCGGGTGCTCTGTCGGGGAGGAGCTCTGGGGCACGGCGCCGACGGGTCCGACGGGCGCGGCGTGACTCCCGGGATCGGGCGCCCGCTTTTCGCCGTCGAGTACGACCCGCATGTCGAGCTCCGCAGTCTCCTGGCCTTCCTCCGGGGGATCAGGGCCTTCTCGCGGCGCGAGCTCATGATCGGCGGGGTCTTTCGCGGGCGGCGCTGCCGCCTGGCTGCTTTCACCGCCACCTGGGGGGGTCGAGTCCTCGCCCAATTCCCCGCGCTCCCGAGGAACAGGCTCCAGAGCCTCCCGCTGCTCGCGCGCGACCTCGCCCGGATCGGCGCCGCGAAGGCGCTTGAGCTCCAGGTGCTCGCGAATGGCGTCATCGAGCAGTCCCATAGCGCCGCCACACCATACTGGGCGCGCGCGACCTACTTCTGCGACTACACTTCTGTGGCCGTGTGCACGCCTCGTCGCTGTGCTCGCACGGGGCTATAGCTCAGCTGGGAGAGCGCCTGGATCGCACCCAGGAGGTCGGGGGTTCGAGTCCCCCTAGCTCCATCACCAAACAGGCCTGCGAATCGGCAGGTTCTCTCAGTCGAGCAAGAGCCTCTGCTGGCTGGAGGCGGGCGAGGGTACCGCTTCCGGGTACCGCTTCGGGGTCGTTCGTGCACGCATGGAAGGTCGCGAAACAGGAGGTTGTGGTGCGGACGCGCTTGCGACTGAGATCCAACCCAACATGCAACATGATGTACGAGTGAACCGCTCCGAGAATTGTGGAGGCGGTTTTTATTGAGTGGTCTGTCTCGCTCTCGTCTGCTCGTATTCGACGGGCGTTTGCCGGTCGCAGCTGCCGTGTAGCCGCTGGTGGTTGTACCAG
>JBEKXJ010000057.1:0-17859 GCA_049512215.1 Solirubrobacteraceae bacterium | reverse complement strand
GACCAGCAGCCAGCGTCAACATTCATAGCCTCCTCGATCAGAAACAGGCCCATTTGCAGGGCCAATTCTCTTAATCGAGGCGGACGGAAAGCCGGCTATTTCCGGGGGAAGTAGCTATGTGGTCGTCATCGACCGTGGAGGCCTGGGCGAATACTACGACGTGCAGGGGAGCACCTGGACGAACCCGCCGCTGTTGGGCGACCCGAGCCAGACCGTCCAGATCGGCTCGCGCAGCTACAGCCTGTTCTACCTCGGGGAACAGATCCGGACGATCGCCTGGCATGAAGGGGGCGCCGCGTACTGGATCCAGAACACCCTCACCAATGGCGTCCAGCCGCGCGAGATGCTGGCGATGGCCGAGCAGACCCGGCCTGTCATCAGCCCCCGTCCCGACAGTCCGCGCGTGACCGCGGCGCTCCCAACCCTGCAGGACCTCAAACTGCCCCCGCGAGCACTCGTCGCCACGAGCCTCACCTCCAAGCTCGCGGCCGCGCTTGGCCTCGTGGGCCTTGCCGCCGTCGCCCTCCTCGCACTACTCGTGCTCTCGCGCCGACGCGAGCTGATCCTCCTGCGCGAGCAGATCGCACAGGCCATGACTCTCGAAGCCCGCCAACGCCCGCTGCTCGCCACCGGCGCCAGCATCCCGGTGCCTGAACCGGCACCCGCCATCCACCACGCACAGAAGGGCCGGCGTCGAGCCATACTGGCCGCGACTGGCGTGTCGATCGCGGGGCTCCTCGCCGTTCTTGCCGTTCACTTCTCACACGCCGACCTGTTCCCCTCCTCGGCGCTGGGGGGCCCCTCCGTCCCCGTGGCCGTCTTCAACGCCACCAGCACCCGAGACGCGGCACACCGGATCGCCGATGAGCTAAGAGCCGATCGGGTTCATCTCGGGCCGATCGGCAACATCAACGCCAGCCTGGGCACCGGCGTCTACGTGCTCTACCCGCCCGGCGCCCAAGCACAAGCGCAACGCGTCGCGCAGCTCATTCCCAACCTCACGCTCACCGTTGAGCCGATCCAACCACAGGTCCAGAACGCCGTCGGCCGGCACAAGGAGATCGTCGTCATGTTCGACTGATGCAAGCCAAGCGCTCGACAATCCACCAGCCACGACGCGGGGTCATAGGCGTATCCCTTCGGGTAAGCAGCAGCGGGGGCGTAGGTGTCCTCGCGTTGGGCATAGGAGAACATCGCGCCGAGAACCTCGCGGTGCTTGTTTACCGAGCGTGCGCTCATCCCTTCGCGCTCGAGGCCCCGCAGGAACGTCGCCACCTCGGCGGTCGTGACCTTCGCGATCCGCCGGTCGCCGAGGGCGTGCATGATTCGACCAGGGCTGCGGCCCGGGCCACGCCGGTGTGGCGTCCCGGGCTCTGTCAGCAGGTAGCCGTAGTCCTGAATGGTTGCCGGCTTGGCGCCCTTCTCGCGCCGAACGTAGTCAAGCCACTCCGTCGAGAGCTCGCGTACCGTCGCCCCGAGCTCTCGCCTCTCACGCCGCGTGCGTTCGATCTCGCGCTCGGCGGCATCGTGCTCAACGACGAGCTGTGCCGTGCGCACCGTCGCTCGCTTCTCGTCGAAAAAACCGTCGGGCACGCGACCGCGGCGCGGGCCCGCGTCGCGCCCTGTGTGCTTGGGGGTCCATCGGGTACATCGGGTGGCGCGTGCTAGGAGAGCGGCGACCAGTGGGCGCTCGTCGAGGACCGCGCGCTCTTTGCTGGTGAGCCCGTGCCGTATAGGGCGGAGGCATCGAGGTCGGCGACCGACGTACGGCCGGTGAGCCCGAGCGCGGTGTCGATGTCGGCCTTGAGCACATCGAGCATGTGGCGGATGCCGGCCTCGCCGCCGGCCGCTGCGGCCCACGCCCACGCTCGCCCGACAAGTACGGCCCTCGCGCCCAGAGCGATCATCTTGACCACGTCGAGCCCTGTGCGCACGCCCCCGTCAACCAGCACTTCGACTTGATCGGCGATCGCGTCGACCACACCCGGCAGCGCGACCGCGGTCGAAGGCACCGAGTCGAGTTGGCGGCCGCCGTGATTGGAAACGATCACGCCGTCGACGCCGACGTCGGCCGCTCGCCTGGCGTCCTCGGGGTCTAGCACGCCCTTGACCACGAGTCGGCCGCTCCAGTTCTTGCGCACCCAGGCGATGTCCTCCCAGGTGACGCTCGGGTCGAACTGCGCGTCGACCCAATCCTTGAAATCGGTCGGGCTGTGCGCGCCGGGAACGGCCTGTGCGAGATTCCCGAATGTGAGCGGGCGCCCGCCGAGCGCGACGGAGGCGATCCAGCGGGGATGCGTCGCCAGATCGAGTCCGCGACGGATCTTCGCCCAAGCCGACGGTTTGCCGACCACCGCGTTGCGCGTATCGCGATGACGAGCGCCAACCACAGCCAGGTCGATGGTCAGGACCAAGACCGGCGCGCCGACCGCCTGCGCGCGCGACATCAGGTCCTCGGCGTAGCTGCGATCGCGCATCACGTACAGCTGGAACCAGGGCGGCGTCGATGTCGCCTTCGCGACCTCCTCGACGCCGCAGATCGAGACGGTCGACTCGACGAAGGGCACCCCGGCCGCTTGCGCAGCGCGCGCGGCCTGCACCTCGGCCCGGCGCGCGAACATGCCCGCCAGGCCGACTGGCCCGAGGATCACGGGAAGCTCCATCTTCTGGCCCAGCACCTCGCAGGACTGATCGCGCGTCGACACGTCCCGCATTACGATCTGCCGCAACAGAACGCGCTCGAGATCGGCGACGTTTGCGCGCATCGTGGCCTCCTCGTAAGCGCCGCCGTCGATGTAATCGAACAGCTGACGAGGGAGCCTTCGGCGGGCAAGCTCGCGGTAGTCGAGCACCGTGGCCGCTGCGACGCCAAGTGGACGGTCGGCGGCGAAACGCATCGCGTAAACCTAACCGACGCCCGCTTGAACAGCGCGCGCCGAATTGCCGCGTGCGCTGGATCACTGTCTGACGGCGCTCACGCAAAGCGCCGCGACCGCGACCATCACGACGCCGCCCGCCGCGAGCTGGGATACGCGCGAAAGCAGTGCCCGCGACCAGCGGGGGTCGGTCTCATTGCCTCGGATCGTCCGGGCCGCGACGGTGCGCAGACGGTCGCGGTAACGATCGCGCAGCTCGCTCGCTCGGCAAGTGGACGGGGCGGTGATCGAGGGAGTGACATGGGAGCTTCCTTTCCGCTGCGGGCAGCTGCTGATCAGATGGGCAGGCGGGCTGCGGTGGCTGTGCGGCGCTGGCGTCCGCGCCTTTGAACGCGAGCTGCTCGGGGTGCGCTTGCGCGAGGGCCACGGGGACCGCTCGCCTCGCGCTCAGCGCCACGAAGACGCCGGATGCCGTGGAGGTCCGCGCGGGCGGTGGCGAGGATGTCCACCCGTGAGTCGGGGTCGTCGACCCATCGGACAGGGACCTCGTGGATCGCGAACCTGTTTCGCTGTGCGAGATAGAGCAGCTCGGTGTCAAAGAACCAGCGCTCGTCTGCGACCTGTGGCAGCAGCTCTTGGATGATCTCGCGACGGCCCGCCTTGAACCCGCACTGGGCGTCTGAGAAGCCGACGCCCAGCAGCAGGTGCAAGAGGATGTTGTAGCTGCGCGAGATTAGCTCACGCTTGATCCCGCGCGTGACGCTCGCCCTCGGGGCTAGCCGCGTCCCGATCGCGAGGTCGCTCTCGCCGCGCAGCAGCGGGCCGACGAGCTCTGTCAGCGCCGACAGGTCGGTTGAGAGATCGACGTCCATGTAGGCGAGCACGCGGGCGTCGCTCGCGCGCCAGGCGCTGCGCAGCCCGAGGCCCCGGCCCTTCTGTGAGAGGTGCAGCATGCGGACTCCGTCGAGCTCGTCGCTGAGCTTGCGCGCGAGCTGAAGAGTCTCGTCCGTGCTGGCGTTGTCGGCGATCGTGATCTGAGATGTGAAGCGGCAGCGGCGCTCGAGGAACTCGTGCAGTCGCCGTACGCTGCCCTCGAGCACTCTCGCCTCGTTGTAGACGGGAATGACGATCTCAACTTCGGCCGGAGCATTGAGCGCCCCGGGGGTCCCGGGCGGTGGTGAGATCTGAGTGAGGAGTGGTGCTTGGGAAGTGTTCATGTGGCGGATCCTGGGGGACCCACGCGAGAGGCTCCTGGGTAGAAGCTGAGGACATGCTGAGCGCTGAGCCTCGGCGCGGCTGAGCCGCGCCTCGCTCAGAAGGCCCGATGAAGCTCGCGCGAGCGCGGCTTGCGGCAAGGTGCCGCCGCACCCGGCGCATCCGGCTGGGCGTCGTCCCATTCAGCGTGGTCTTGTTCCTCGCCTTGTTCGTGACGATCTATGTGCAGCTCGCCTCTGGGCACGATCCAGCGCTGTCGGTGTCGAGCAAGACCGCGCGTGCCGCTGCTCCCAGCCGCACCAGCGCCATATCGATCTCGAGCCAGCGGCTCCTCCGAAGCTTCCACGACGCCCTCAGCCCTCACGACCAGCCAGTCCTGGTGGGTCGATTGAAATGCGCGAGGGGTCTCTCAGGAAGCTCTCGGCATGAGCACAAGGTCGGCTCAGCCTCCCCTCCGATACTGACCTGGAGTCCCGATGGACCGACCGCAAGGAACCAGCGATGACACTCTCACTCGCAATCATCATCAACGTCGCCGCCGAGCTCGCCCTTCTTGGGGGTCTCGCCTTTGTCATGACGCGCGTGAGGCGCCTGGAGCCTCACGCGGCGGCCTTAGCAGCATCGCAGCCGGCGTCCCCCCGGCCGGTCAGCCTTCCCTAGCGCGGCGCGCTGCCGGCGGCCAGACGGTGCTCGTTCCCGCCCACTCCCACTCCTAGGCGGCGGCCGTGCGGCGGGGGCATCTGTGGCATCCGTGAGACACGCTCATCGAAACGACGCTCTCAAAGAGGCCTGCGGCAGAAGCTCCCGCGGGCCTCTTTAGCATCCTCACCTTGAGGAACCTCGCGAGCGCCCGTCTCTGCAGTCTCGGCATCCTCGCGCTGCTCCTCGCGCTGGCGGGCTGCGGCTCTGCCGCGAAACGTCCTGCGCCTTCTGGGCTGCCGGCGATAGGAGCAGGCCTGAAGGGGCCAGCCGGCCTCAGGGCCACGATCTACGCGACGGGCACGCCGGCGCTGGCGGCGTTCGACTTCGATCGACAGGGACGCCTATGGCTGGCGAGCGCAGGCCTCTCCGAACATACGCACGATGGCGTGTACCTGATCGCCAGACCCGGCGCTCGGGCGATCGAGGTCGTCTCCGGCCTGCGCGACCCGCTCGGTCTCGCGTGGTATCAGAACAAGCTCTATGTCGCCTCGATCGGGCGTGTCGACGCCTTCGCTGGATTCGACGGCCGGCGGTTCACAGAGCACACGAGGATTCTCGACGGGCCGGTCGCCGGGGGCGAGAACAACGCCCTCGCCATGGCCCCCGACGGGCGTTTCTTGATGGGCGTCACGGCCTCATGCGATCACTGCGCGCCGAAGTCCAAGTGGTCGGGATCGATCGTCTCCTTCCGGCCCGACGGCAGCGACCTTCGCCTCTACGCGAGCCGCATCCGGGCGCCTGTCGGCCTTGCCTATCTGCCCGGCACGAGCGATCTCTTCGTCACCATGAACCAGCGGGACGACCTTGGCGCGCGGACTCCCGGCGATTGGCTGGCGGTCGTCCGGGAAGGCCAGGACTGGGGCTTCCCGGCCTGCTATGGGCAGGGTGGGTCGGCCTGCGTCGGGGTGCCGGCGCCGACCGCCGTGCTCGACAAGCACGCTGCGGTGGACGGGGTTGTGCTCCTGCGCGGCGAGCTCGGCGTGGGCAAGGAACCCTTGGCCCTCGTCGCCGAGTGGCAATCGGCGAAGGTGCAACGTGTCGCCCTCACACCGGCCGGGTCCGGCTATCGCGGGACGGTCACGCCGTTTCTGAGCGGTATCCGCAACCCGATAGCGCTCGCGCTCGCCCCCGATGGCTCGCTGCTCGTAGGTGACTGGGCCACGGGCACGATCTATCGCGTCGCCTCGGGCTCCTCCTAGGTACCGCCCGGCCTCTATCACGCCCCGGCCTCTAAGAACCTCACAGCAGGCTCATGCGGTTTCCCGAGGGGCGCTGTCGGGCCTCGCTGTTTGCATCGGCCTGCTGATCGGAGGCCTGCTGACGAGGGGAAGGCGCCCGGACCTGCGTGTCACCCACGAGGCGCTCTCACTCGCGACGATCACGGCGATCGCGGTTCACGCGTTCACGCTGCTGGGCGACCGCTTCCTGCACCCGGGCATCCTCGCTGTCACGGTTCCCCTCGTCAGCGGCTACGAGCAGCCCTGGATGGCGGTCGGGATCCTCGCCGGCTGGGCGATGGTGCTCCTCGGCATCTCCTACTGCCTCCGTGCGGGGATCGGGCAGGAGCGTTGGCGCACGCTCCACAGGTTCACCGCCCTGGCCTGGGTCCTCGGGATCGCGCATTCGCTCGGCGAGGGGATCGATGCCGGCCAGATCTGGTTCCTTGCGATGACGGGGGTCGTGATCGTTCCGGCGCTGCTTCTGCTCGTCGTGCGCTGGGCGGGCGCCTCCGCCCGCACGGTAAGTCCCGAGCCGAGCCCCTGAGAACGGGTGTGCTCATCGCCGCAGGAGCTCGCCACGGCCCTGGACCGTGGCGAGGCTCGCAGAACTGTCACCTGCCCCAGCCACTTCCCAGCAATCTCTCAGGATTCTCACCGGCGCCTCCCAGGCCGGGGGGCAATCCTTCGCTCATGAGCACCGCTCCAGAGGCCGGCGAGACGTCTGCGTGCTTCGGCTCCAGCTGCACAGCCACGTCACCGGCGAGGCGCCCGACGCGAGCGCCGCGCGAGCGGTCAAGGGCCGGCTGGTCGCCTGACCTCGGGGCGTCGCTGCCTTTGGCGCTCGCCGTGCGTCTGGCCCCGTCGCGGCGTGCGGCCACCCCGCACACGTTCTTCCTGCGCGAGGCCGGTGTGGCGACGAGCGGAATCGGCAAGCGCAGCCGGCTCGACGCGAGCGGCTCGCCCCACATCACATCTACGGTCCAGGCAGCGGCCGGCCCGCCTACACGGGGATCGTGCAGGCGCTCGCCCTCGCGCCGTCCGCGCTGGAGGCCGAGGTGAGCGCGAAGGCCGCGCCGCTCAGCGGTCCAGCGCGAGCCTCGGCCTGGATGACGCCTGGCGGGGTGCTCATCTTTGACGACGGCAGTCATGAGGTATTCCCGGCAAATGCTCATAAAGGAGAATCCCCGCATGCCTGAGAGCCCCTCCGCCCACCGTGTGCTCGTCGTAGACGACGAGGCGAATCTAGCCGAGGTGGTCAGCATGGCCCTGCGCTTTCAGGGGTTCGAGGTCGAGACGGCGGCGAGCGGTCATGAGGCCCTGGCCGCCGTGAGACAGTTCAAGCCGCACCTGATGGTGCTGGACGTGATGCTGGCCGACATGGATGGCTTTCAGGTGGCAGAGCGCCTCGGCGCCCAGCGCGCAAACGTCCCCATCATCTTCCTCACCGCTCGCGACGCCACCGAGGACAAGGTGCGCGGTCTCAGCGGGGGCGGTGACGACTACATGACCAAGCCCTTCAGCCTCGAGGAGCTAGTCGCGAGGATCAGGACGATCCTGCGCCGCACCGGGCAGGCGGCACCCGAGTCGGGTCGTCTGCTCTTCGAGGATCTCGAGCTCGACGAGGAGTCGCGCGAGGTGACCCGCGCCGGGGAGCCGATCGAGCTGACCGCGACCGAGTACAGGCTGCTGCGTTACCTGATGCTCAACCCCCGCCGGGTGATGACGCGCGCCCAGCTCCTGGATCATGTCTGGGATTACGACTTCGGCGGCGACGGGCGAGTGCTTGAGACCTACGTCAGCTATCTGCGCAAGAAGCTGGACGCGCACGGGCCGTCGCTGATAAAGACCGTGCGCGGGGTGGGATATGCGCTGCAGGCCCCACGCTCCTGATGGCGTCGCTCAGAACACGGGTGCTCGCGAGCGTTCTTCTGCTCTCCACCGGGGCCCTTGTGCTCTTGGCCGCTGTCACATACACCGAGCAGCGCTCGTTTCTGCAGGGGCGTGTCGATCAGCAGGTCGAGCAGGCCGGTCCCGCGGTCTCCCAGGCGCTCGACAGCGCGGGCTTCCGACCCCCTGCCAGCTCGCCGGCGCACGAACTCTCGAGGGGAAGATCATCGACGGGTGGCGCATCTACGGTGGGTGAGCCCGGTGGCGTGGGAGGGCCCCCGCATGCGGGGCCGAACCCCCCCAACCTGCCACCCGGCACTTACGGCCAGCGCAGAGACGCGTCTGGGAAGGTGCTCGGGCATCTGCTCATCACCTATGGCCAGACGGCCCCGCCGGAACCCAAGATCGCTGCGCGGGTGCCGATCAACAAGCTCTTCACGGTCGCATCTGTCAGGTCCTCCGGGCTGACCTACCGGGCGTTCGTGAGCCACGACCCCGAGGACAGCGGCCTGACGGTCGTAGCACTGCCGCTGCGCGAGGTCGAACAGACCCTCAGCAGGCTCCTGCTCGTCGAGGGGCTCGTGATCGGAATCGTCCTGCTTGTGCTCGGCGTCGTGGCTTTCTTCCTCGTGCGCGTCGGGCTGCGACCGCTGGACCGCATGGGGGTCACGGCCGGGGCGATCGCGGCCGGCGACCTCTCGCGGCGTGTCTACCCCGCGACCCCACGAACCGAGGTCGGGCGCCTGGGGCTGGCGCTGAACGCGATGCTCGAGCGTCTCGAGCGGGCTTTCGCCCAGCGCCAGGCCAGCGAAGATCGACTGCGCCAGTTCCTCTCGGATGCCTCACACGAGCTGCGCACGCCGCTCGCGGCGATCCGCGGCTACGCCGAGCTCTTTCGGATGGGCGCCACCCGCGATCCTGCCGCGACAGACCTCGCGATGCGGCGCATCGAGGAGGAGTCAAAGCGGATGGGGGTGCTCGTCGAGGATCTGCTCACGCTCGCCCGCCTCGATGAGGAGCCGGAGATCGTTCGGGAAACGGTGGATCTCGCGGGTCTCGCAAGCGATGCCGTCGTCGACGCGCACGCGACGGCACCTGAGCGCGCCATCAGCCTGCATGCGCCCGGCCCGGCCTTCGTCCGGGGCGACCCCCACCAGCTGACCCAGGTCATGGCCAACCTGTTGCGCAACGGGCTCGTGCACACCCCCGCCGGAACGCCGATCGAGGTGTCGGTCGAGCAGGACGAGGACCGCGTGACGGTAGCCGTGCGCGATCACGGCCCGGGCATCCCGGAGAGCTCGGTCGGGCTCCTGTTTGAGCGCTTCTGGCGAGCCGAGGGCGGCCGTGAACGGGGCAAGGCGGGGGCCGGCCTGGGGCTCGCCATTGTCGGTGAGATCGTCGACGCCCATGGCGGGGAGGTCGCCGCGCAGAACGCCCCCGACGGCGGTGCGCTGTTCGTGATCCGGCTGCCCAAGGCACCCGCTCCCCAGGGCGTAGCTCAAGCGAGGGCCTCTGAGTAGCCAGTCGGGGATGGCCTTCAGCCGCTGAGCGCCGCGCATGTATGGTGCTCGAGAAGTGCGCGCGCTGTTCTCGGCATGTAGCTGGATATGGAGAAGACCGGCGTCCGCGCGCGCCGGCCGGCCGCGCAAGGGGCCTCGGTCGCTGATGCTTCCCGCGGCTCTGCTCCCGGTCGCAGGGCTCGTGGCGATCGTGCTCGTGGCGACGGCCGGCTCGACGCGGGCCGCGAAGACCCCCGCGCCCCCTTCGACCGCGCCCGCAGGGTCAACGACGCCCGCAGGGTCAACGACGCCCGCAGGGTCAACGACGCCCGCAGGGTCAACGGCTCCGGATGTCAAGGTCCTCTACCGCATCGTCGGCTGCCGCAGCCGGGGGAGCGCGGCCTACTTTCATGGGCCGCCGGGCCGCGAGGTCGCGATCGGCTTTGACGACGGGCCGTGGGCCGACACGCCGGCCTTCGTGCGGATGCTAGAGCGCAGCCATGCGCGCGCGACCTTCTTCATGATCGGCAGGCAGGTGAGCGTCGCCTACAGATCTACGCTGCTGCGAGAGCTGCGCGACGGAGACGTGCTCGGCGATCACACGTTCACCCATCCCAACCTCACCCTGAGCGGCGGCGTCTACAGCCAGCTCGAGAAGACGATCGCGGTGATCCGCGCACTCAGCGGCTACCGTCCGTGCGTCTTCCGCCCTCCCTACGGGGCGTACGACGCTTCGGTCGTTCAGATCGCACGCTCGCTCGGTCTCGCGACGGTGCTCTGGAACGTCGACCCGAGCGACTACACCCTGCCCGGTAGCAGCGTGATCGAGCAGCGCGTTCTGGCCCAGGTGCGCCCGGGCTCGATCATCATCTCCCACGACGGCGGCGGCCCCCGCGGCCAGACCCTCGCCGCGTACCCCTCGATTATCGCGACGCTGCGATCGCGCGGCTATCGGATCGTCACGATTCCCGAAATGCTCGACTTCCGGCCCGTATACGTGCCGTGCATCCGTCTATGCGACGGCATCGGCGTTCCGCGACGCGAAGTGCCTCGCGACGCGATCCTAGAACGGGCGCCATGACCGTCGACGCGTGGATGCAGCACCCGACCGGGCGCTTTCTGGCTCTGGACATGTTCGAGTCGCTGATTCGCTGGACCGGCCGGGACCTGCCCGCCGAGGAGGTTCCGATCGAGGCGAGCATTCAGGCCATGGACGATGCCGGCGTCGATTTCGGCCTGCTCAGCGCCTGGCATGCTCCGCGGGAGGGCGCCGTGATCTCCAACGAGGAGGTCACAGGGTGGGTGCGGGCGCATCCCGATCGCTTCGCGGGACTCGCGGCCGTCAACCTCGAGAAGCCGATGGCCGCCGTTCGCGAGCTGCGCAGCGCGGTCACAGAGATGGGCTTGATCGGTCTGCGCATGCTGCCGTGGCTGTGGGAGGCACCGCCGACCGACCGGCGCTACTACCCGCTGTACGCCGCCTGCGTGGATCTTGGCGTTCCCTTCTGCACACAGGTCGGCCACACCGGTCCGCTGCGCCCGTCCGAGACGGGCCGGCCGATCCCCTACATCGATCAGGTCGCGATCGATTTCCCCGAGCTCGTGATCGTCGGCGGGCACATCGGCTATCCGTGGACCGAGGAGATGATCGCGGTCGCACGTAAGCACGAGAACGTCTACATCGACACCTCGGCCTACACCAGCCGGCGCCTGCCCGCAGAGTTGGTTGCCTACATGAAGACAGGCAGCGGCCGGCGCAAGGTGCTGTTCGGAACCAACTACCCGATGATCTTTCACCACAAGGCGCTCGAAGACCTCGACACGCTCGGCCTCGACGCAGAGACGCGCGAGCTCTATCTCGATGGCAACGCCCGCCGCGTCTTCGGGCTCAAGGCCCAAGGCTCAACCTGAGCCGCCCACTCACCGCTGCTGCGGAAGTGGCGGCGGCGTGCTTAGATAGGGCCTGCCAGCAACGTGAACCAGCAGACATCTCAAAGCGAGCGCCCGTAGCTCAGTGGTCAACGGTTCTCTTCGGGGAGCCAAAGAGCAGCGGTCTTTCAAGCCGCAGGCCGCGGGTTCGATTCCCGCCGGGCGCATTTTAGGAAGTGCCTGCAAACCCCGTGGTTCGAGAGCCGGACATGCAGGCTGACCCAGGGCGTGTCGGCTCGTGGGTACCACCCGTGGGTACCACTTGGCCCCCTGAGACGACAGTTAGACCCGGTCGTCCAGGAGAAGCGTTTCGATGCTCGGGCGCAGGTAGAGCCTGCGCCGGCCCACCTTGCGTGACGGGATGACGCCGCGTCGTGCCCAGTCCTCAATGGTGGATCTCGGCACATGCAACAGGTCTGCGACCTCGCTGGCGGTGAGCACGTCGGCTGCGGTGAGTGGCCGCCCGGGGGCAGAGCGCGGCGTGGTCACGTCTGACCGCAGGTGGGCAGATGGGACCGGCAAGCTCATCTGTCCCGTGCTAGCCCGCCTCGCCATAATGCAAAATTAGCAAAGATCACCCTACATGATGCTAAGGACGGGGTGTCAGTCGGTAGGGCTGCCCGACGAGATGTGACTCGGCCCAGTCGACGGCAAGCTCGGATCGAGCCGCGCGATCATCTCCTGGAGCTCGTTGGCGACGGTTCGAGCGTCCTCGACGGCCAGGCGGACGCCCTGCTCATCGCTCGCGGTGCGGCGCTCGCGCCGGCCCACCTCTCGCCTCACGAGCTCGCCCAGGGCGACGCTCACAGGGGTCGCTCCCAGGCTCGCGCGGAAGGCGCTCCAGACGTCATCGCTGACTTGCACCCGTGCCATGCGGTCGCGTTGCGCTCTGGCCTCCCCCTCGGCCCTTTCAGCACGCAGTCGCGCTCGCTTGCCCACGCAAACAAGGTATACGATGCATCGTTAGGTGCAACTGTGTGCTGCGAAGCGGAGCGCAGCGACGCTGAGCGGCTGGGAGGCCTTTGTTGGGGCGCCGAGCGCGACGGGGCGTTGCTTGGCGCCGATGCGGGTCGAGACGGGCGGCGGCCGGAGGGTGCCGGGCGAAAGAATGGCAGGGGCTGGTCATTCGAGCGGCGTGCGCCAGCTCTCGAGGACCTGGTCGACATCTGCGCGAACGCTGTCACGCGCCTCGGCCCGGTGGACGCCCGCCATCAGCAGGTCGTCGTAGTCGGTGTCACCATGGCGCACGGCCGCCACCAACGCGAGCGTGACCGCCTGTGGGTCAAGCGTGCGTGCCGCGGCGGTCCGCCCGACCCGACCGCTGCCTCGATCAGCGGTGTGCCTTGCGATCGCCTCGGCCCGCGCCGCTGGGCAACCGGGGAACAGGCGTGTGATCTCAAGCGCGAGCTCGCGCTGGAACTTGACGTCTTCGCTTGAACGCAGCTCCCGCTCGCGCTTGCGGCGTCGCGCCCGGGCATCTTCATCGGCCAGGCACTCGGCCTCGGCCTGTTCGATCGCCGACTCCTCAACGAGTACGCCTTGGCGCTCATAGCGCTTGCGTGCCTGGCTGAAGCGCACGAGGACCGCCGAGAGGCGGCTGTGCTTGCGTGCACGGCGGGTCAGCGCCGCGTCCCCGGACGGCAGGAAGACGAGGTGGGCCAGATCCGCGCAGGACATGCACAGCGGACCGCGGTCCTCCATCACAAGCCAACCCCCATCGGTGCTGGCACAAGCCGTGCACGTCCAGTCGTTCAGCGGCGAGATGACCACGAGGTCTGCAGAGCGGCGCGAGACGCTCATGCGCTCGATCCTAACCGCACCGAGCAAAGGCGGGATCCTGTCCCGGAGGCGACGGTTATGCGTTGTGAGCTACCACGGCGTCGGACTTCGCGCCGGCCGCGCGAGGCCGCACTGTCGCGTTGTCCACGGAAGCGGGCGTGATCCCACTGGCCGTACCGACTGCTGCTCGTCGTCCCAAGCGCTAGCCCGAGGCGAGGCTCGTCATACGCCCGCTGCCGGGGGCCCTGTGTGCCCCCCTGTCCGGCTCGTGCAGTGGGCACAAGCGGCGAGCCGGTCAGAGGCTACCCGTGGACCTGTAGGTAGGAACGGACGCTCTGGACAAGGGCCACCAAGCGTCCAGTCTGCTTGACCTGCCACAGCTCGCTGTTCGGTCCGCGCGCGGGAGGGTGTTCTTTACGGCGTCGGCCGGTCCTCGCGTCGTGCTCCGCAGACACCGCAGACTTCGCCCACGTCTGGGCCGAGGACGAGGCGCTCCGACACGCACTTGTGGCTCGGCCGGCCGCGGGCGATCCAGACGGTCGTCCAAGTGCGCGCCAACTCGTCGACCACGACCTGCATCGTGGCCTCCGCCCGCTGGTCCGTCGTCTCCATTCTGTGCTCCCCTCTCTCTCGCTACCCACAAGGTTGCTCTCTTCTAGGAGGGTCGAGGCGGCGCAAGCCGCGCAAACTGCGCGGAGTTTCCTAAAGGGGCGTCCCATGGCAGCAAGAGGGCCGCGACTCGGACAGAAAAAAAGGGCCGTGCCGGAGATCGCACGGCCCCTTTCTGGAGGGAGGCTGAGGGATGGATACATGGCAAGCCTAGGCCTAACGCGGACCATTTTGGGTGCCGCCGAGCGGCCGAATCCGCAAGCTGCGCGGAGTTCCATACACCTCCGAACGCTGGTTGCTAACCACGCGGGGCCGTCCGCTTTGCGGGCGGCAGGCATCGTCGGCGCGCGCCGCCATGCGACACACCGCCACCACCAAAACCACGATGGCCAGCCATGCGGTTGGGATCAGGATGAGGAGCACTGTGATCTGAGCCGCACCACGAAAGAAGGGGCCGCGCCGGGGGAAGATGGCACGGCCCCTATTCGGAGGGAGGAGTGCCGCGTGGCGAGATTAGCCCCGACGCGGACGATTTTGGGTGTGGGCGAGCAGGCGAATCCGCAAGCTGCGCGGAGTTCGATAACGCAGCTCCCGGCGACTGCCCAAGCAGCGGAAAAAGGCCCTCGGGACCGGGGCCGGTGACGTGCTCGACACGGCGGTCACTCGCGACCAACTCGCAGACCACATGCGCCAGCCAGCGAGGTGAGCACGCTCTGGACCTCGTCTTTCAACTTCTGTCGGACTTGATTTGCCCGCACCGTTTCTGGCGCGTCTCCGTGGCCGTGCCCGAGCACGCCGCTGCTTCCGCGGGATTGCGGCGCGTCGACGGACGCCGCTCCGGCTCCTGGATTGGACGACTACCGGGCGTCTCGGCGTCGGCTCCGGAGACGACTGCTTCGCCACGGCGAAGCAGTCGTGATCGTGTCGTCGGCCCCGGCGCCTGCTCGTCGTCCAGAGCGACACCGGTGGACCCCTCCCCACACCTGTTTCGGTCCTCGCCGGCCAGAACGGCACGCCATGGGTCTGACCACGCGTCGCCCTCGACAGACGCTCACGTGGCGAAGCGGTAACCTCGACCGGCAGGTGGGTCACCGCCGTAGAACCGCCCGAGTAACCGCGACCACGCGGCGGCGTAGTTCTCGGCATGCAACAAGTCATCTGGCTTGTGGCGATGCTGGTCGCTCTCCCGGAGGTCTGGCGTCTCTACAAGCAGGGCCGCGCGGGCAGTTCCGTGACCAGGCCGAAACACTCTACCCGCGGGCTGAGGTGGAACTGCGCCAACGCGAAGTTGATCGTCCTCTGCAGATCGTTGAGCGCAACGAAGCCAAACAGTAAGGCTCGGCCGATCTGTACGCGCGAGTGACTGCCGGTTTAGCCACCCTCGCCGCTCTGGCCCGTGGCGATCATAAACATCATCCACGGATAAGGAGCAACCATGATCCTCGCAACAAGTATCTCCCTCGTAGGCATCCTCGTCATCGTCGCCATCATTGTGGGCGTCATCTGGATCTTCAATCACGTCCGCTAGATGGTCACGCTGCGCTAGTGGCCGCGAGCACGACAAGCGAGGCGAGGGCAACGATGGAGGCTGACCGTCGAGGTTCGCCGAAGGGTGCGGTCGATCTACGCGGGATGGGAACCGCGGCGGCCGAAGCGCGACGGTGGACTGTCGCGCTGCGAGCGTTGGAAGCAATCACAGTTGCTCGTCTAGGCCAATGGCCCGCTCAAGCAGCGGATCGGCCTCGTGACCCTCGTTACGGATTGCCTCGAGCATCCCGGTAGCCAGGGCATCGAGCTTGCTTTGCACGGCGGCCTCGGCCCGCAGCTCAGCGTTCTTGAGCAGCGCGACCAGCAGCAGCGTTGTCGCCGTGAGCGCGGTGCCCGCGGCTTGCTCATAGCTACTGCCGGCCCCGAACACGTAGCCACCAAGCCACGCGAGCACCATTCCGACGCAGATAAGGAAGAAGAAAGGCGAGCTCGAGAAGTACGACGCTCCTTGAGCGAGCCGGTCGAACGGTCCACGACGGTCCCGCGCCCCTCGCTCACTGGGATGCTTCGGCGACCACCAGCGAACGACGGCGCCCTTGGCGCGATGTGGCTGCTCACCCATACGAGCCAGCGTAGCGTCGTCGTGCCGGATCGCGTGGACACTCCCATTCCTGCGTGTCCGGCGTGAGGAGCGGTGTTGTTCGCCTCGGGAAACCCGCAGCCGGGTCATGGGGAGTTACAGATGTGTTCAGGGGCGTGGCGGGCGTATCGTTGGTCGGGAAGGACGCCAACCCAGACAGCCGGGACGCTTGATGACACCGACGAACGAAGGAGACCGAAAATGGGCGAGCACACCGACAAGATCAGCGGACGCGTGAAGCAGGCCCTCGGAGCGCTCAAGGGGGATCGCGACCTCAAGGGCGAGGGCGAACACCAGGAGCGCAAGGGCGAGGTCAAGGGCCATATCGACGACGCCGTCGACAAGGCGCAGGACGCAGCCGACGACCTGAAGGACAAGATCGAGAGTGCCGTCGACAAGGCATAGGCCGCCGTCGACGGGCTGAAGGACAGGGGGAGCCGCACGCTCAGCACCGGGCTCGTCCTGCTCGCGGTCGACAGCGGCGTCGTCGGCCCCTGCGCTGACGCCGTGACGCCTGACGGTCACTGCTGCTCTGGGCGACGAGCGCGCATGCGAGCCTGACTGACGCTCGCGCTCGGTCCTCGTCCAACTCGGGAGTGTCGGCTGCTACCGCTCACGCGGACGCTTGGCGTTGGAAGCGGGCCTCTGGCCAGGCCCTCCGAGTTCGAGGCGATTAGGGAAGCACTCAGAGCCTGACGCTCACGCCGCCAGCGCGACCTCACGCACGAGTACGCGCCGGCGGGGCGTAGCTCACGCCTCGTCGTCCTCCAGGATCACGCGCAACTGCCCCAACAAGAGCCTGCGTTGCTCGTCGGACGCCTGCGACACCAAGGGTCTGGGTCGAGTTCGTCGGGTCCTCACGCGACGCCCAGCTCAGCCGTGTCCTTGAACTGTCGCATCTCCGTGAGTTTTGGCTATACAACACATTCCAGACCACCGCGCGAGAGCGATTCGACGGACTCTGGCTCACGACCAGCGTTCACCGGCAGCAGACGGCCCGTCAACCGACGAGAGGGCCCCGCAGGTGGCGGGGCTCTACACGCGGGCGATAAGCGCCGGTCCGCTTATCGAATTGCAGCCGCGCTCGGATGCTCTCCTAGTGGCGGGCCGCTGTGACTTCGAACACCGGCTGGCCGCCTTCCCAGGATTCGTTGATGATGCCGTTGTAGAAGATTGCCGTGAGCAGTGGGTCACTACCCACTGCAGGCACTCCGCCGTCGGCAGCCGGTACGTTGACAAATTTTCCGTCCACGTATCCCCCTTCGGATTCTTGCAGCCCAACGTTCACGCTCTCACTTGCTGAGTCATTGACGGTATTAGTGATTAGGATGACTGCCTTTACCGGCAAAAGTACCGCTGGGGTGAATTTCTTGAACTTGATCGTGGCCAAACGACCACCTACGTCACAGTTTGCTCCAAAGCCCTTGGCTTCGGGGGTGCTGGGGCAAGACACGTTCGTGGTCGGACGGTAGGGAATCTTGAATGTTTGGGTCGAGGATGCGAGCAGGGCACCTACGGCGTTGCCCAGCCCCACTGTGTAGATACTTGCAGTCAGTTCGTATGAGTACTTCTTGTTCGGGTGAAGCGTATAGCAGTTTTCGAGGGAGTAGACCCCGTACTCACACGTGAAGCAATCTACCTCGGTAGTCAGGGTCTGTAGTCCCCGGTCTGTGTTGGCAAATTCAACCATGCCGCCAACCGGAAAGTAGGTAGAAGTGGCCGAAAGCGTGTCTTTGCTTGCCCGCACTGCGCCCGCAGCATCCGTAACCCACCACACACCCGCGGCGGGAAATCGCGCATACCGCGGATCGCACACACCCCTCCGGCCAAGGGCGCTTCCCCTTTGCCCTGACAAGCGACCGTCACGATCCTCGCCCTTCGGATGCTCGCAAGGGACGACGGATGAAAAACAAGGGGTTGGGGTTTTGTTTCGGTCGCACTTTGCGACGATCTCGTCCATCGGATCGGTCGCGGATTCTCCTCGCAGGGCGGCAGATCGGCTCCTGCGGCCCCGG
>JBEKXJ010000056.1:0-23514 GCA_049512215.1 Solirubrobacteraceae bacterium | reverse complement strand
GTCCGTGTGATCGACCTCGAGGGCCAGCTGATCCGCGAGCTGACCCTGGATCCCAGCCGCAACTACCAGCCGCTCACGCGCGCCTAGCGTGTCTACTATGTCCCGAGACATCTGTCTCCGATGTCCCGACACACAACATGGTGCGGCGGGTGGGATTCGAACCCACACACCCTTTCGGACAAGGCCTTTTGAGGGCCCCGCGTCTACCGTTCCGCCACCGCCGCACGCGATCGCCCAGTCTAGGGGAGCCCACGCTCGAGGTGCGGCGGGGGCGCGATGAACCGCACGTTGGCCAGACGCGCCTGGGATCGGTGGTTTGACGACGGTCTGAGCTTGCCCCGGCATCGATCCGAGCCCGCCCGCTCCCCGGCGCCGGTGCTCAAGCAGGCGCTCGGGGATGTCGAGATTCATGTAGGCCGAGGACTTCCGAGAAAAGCGCATTTGCTTGCCGATGCTCCACGCCGCCTCCCATGCCCGCGGGCGTTCGCGAGCCCGAAGCGGTCATGGACACCCCTCCCCGCCACGAGGCGTGGCCTGCCCGGCGCCCCCGGGCATGTCACTCGCGGGCACATTGCTTACAGGTAGAAGAGGCGGGTGGCACCCTCATCTGGGGGCTGCTCAGCTCGGTCCTCGTGGCACTGATCCTGGTCGTCATGCTCGCGGGCCTCGCGACGCCCGCCGAAGGGGACTCGTTCGTCGTGTTCAACAGCGGACAGAGCTCATTTCGGCCGTTCGGAACCGTCGAAGATCTCAGCGCCAAGTTGGCATCCCCGGCGACGCTGTTCCACTTCAAATTCAAGTACGTGGTGTACGCCGGCACATGTGAAGCCGACCTGCCAACCGTCAACGGTTGGCCTGGCCCAAACCCGGAAGTCGAGCTTGGGGCGGGCACCACCACTCCGATCAGCGTTCCCGTTGCGCCGGTGAAGATCAGGGTGATGAACGGCCGCAGCGTCGCCGAACCAGGCGAGGTCATCGAAGGAGCCGGCGGCTACACCAAGGACCTGGGCTGTGGCAGTGAGCGGTCCTTCGTGACCAACTCTGAAGGGGCGCTCCCGCGGCCGGGCTTACCGGCCGACAGCTACTTGCTGTGCGCGGGCAGTGCCGGCTCTGCTGCCTCGTTCTGGCGCGCGCCTTTTGGCTCAGCCTCAGCCGGCGCCGATCGGAGCGCCAGCGTAGACCTCGCCGCCGGCGCCGGGCTCGCGCCGCTCGCGCTCGACGTTCCAGCCTTGGGAGAAGCCGCGCATGGCGAACGCCACGAGCAGCATCTGGGTGGGGACGATCAGGAGCGTCAGGACTCCGAGCAGCCCGGCGTTGAGGCTCGGCTGGGCGAAGCCTGCTTTGTCGCGGTCGAACCAGCCAGGCGCTGCGACGAGCGCGAAGATGCCCAGCAGGACCGCGAGTGCCGCCGCGACCGGGAGCACCCCGCGGTTCCAGCGGGCGGCGAAGAAGGCGAGCGTCAGATCGATCACGATGAAGCCGATCTGGACTGGGAGCGCTCCCTCGAGCACGCTCCAGCCGCCCACGGTGACGATGAGCACGAGCGCTGCGCTCACGAGCAGCAGCAGGATCACGGTCGCGCGTGTGGCCTGCACGACGGGCTTGTCGCGATTGGGGTGCGTGACGATCACGCCGGGCTGGCCCTTCCGGCCGGGGGTGGAGGCCATACGAGCATGACCATACAATCTCTCGCGGGCTGCGTGGGTGATAGCGGCGAGCGCTGAGCGCTGAAAGGGGATTTCGCCCGGCATCGGCGCCGGAGGCCTGGGCGGATCGCTGGAGGTAGGCTCTGGAAGGCAGCGCGGGCGTGGTGGAATTGGTAGACACGCCGGCCTTAGGAGCCGGTGGGCTTCAGGCCCTTGGGGGTTCGAGTCCCTCCGCCCGCATGCCGGCCGCTCGGATGCTTCGTTTCTCGCCCACTGCAAGCAGGGGAGGAGCAGCGGTCCCTAGAATCGGGTTCTCCGGGGGGACTGGTGTATCGGTAACACGGTGGTCTCCAAAACCGCAACGCCAGGTTCGATTCCTGGGTCCCCCGCTACTGGAAGAGCCCTGCAAATGCCAGAAAATTGCTTTGCAGAGCGGAATCCACGCATCACGTCCAAGGGGGGCGGGCTCCGCATGAATCCGCTTGAATCCGCTCTTGCGGAGCAGTTTCGGTCCCTACAACGGTCCCTTGGCGGACGGCCTGCGCTCCGCTTCGCAGCACACAGTTGCACTAAGGGTGCTGTCTTTGCTATCTTGGCCTATAGAATGCTCTCGATCGGCAAGATCGCGCTCGGTCAGCTCGCGTGTTCGCTCGACGAAGTTCTCGCTGGCGTAGTTGATCCCGTGGTCGAGACCGAGCTCGCTTAGACGTTCGAGCTTCTCGTCGCTGGATGCGGTCGAGATGACGGTTGCGCCGGCATGCTTGGCGAGTTGTATGCCGCCATCCCGACGCCTCCCGCTCCGGCGTGAATCAGGACGGTCTGCCCGGCCTCGAGATGGCCGGCAGTGAACAGGACTCCTGGGCTGTCCCGAACGCGACGGGGACGCACGCGGCGGCAGCGGCGTCCAACCCGTCGGGGATGGGCCAGGTGGACATGGCGGGAACGGCCCGCTTTGAGGCGTGCGACCCCGCCGGGTTGAGGGTCACGATCCGGTCACCGACGGCGCGGTCCTGGACCCCGGCGGCGACCTCGATGACTGTGCCTGCGGCGAGGTAGCCCACGATGTGCGGGACCGACCGCGGAGGGGAGCCGGCGCGGGCGAGCAGGTCTCCGCCCTCGATGCTGATCGCCTCAACGTCGATGAGCACGCGGCCCTCGGAGCACTCGAGGTCAGGTACGTCCTCGTAGCGCAGGACGTCTGGACTGCCGTTCTCGTAGATCACAGCTGCCTTCATGTGGCGCGCCTCCTGGGGTCATTGGTTGCGGTGGGTCATCCAGCTTGAAGTAGAGCACAGAAATCAGGACTATGGTATAAAACATAATATGGCGAAGCTCGAACCTGGGACGCGGCAGAGGATGATCATCAGCACTTCGGTTCTGATCAGGGAGCGTGGAGCTCGCGCAACGAGCATCGACGACGTCCTCGAGCACAGCGGCGCGCCGAGGGGATCGGTCTACCACCACTTCCCCGGTGGCAGGGAGCAGATGCTTCGCGACGCGACCGACTTCGCCAGCGAGTACGTTGCGCGGCGCCTGGAGCACGTCAGCGGTGATGGTCCGCTGGCGGCGATCGAGGCGCTGTACGACTGGTACCGCGAGAACCTAGTCGAGAGCGACTACCGGGCCGGCTGCCCTGTCGTCGCGGTGGCAATCGAGTCACCGCCGGAGGGTCCCGACCTACGCGATTCGGCGCGCAAGGCGTTTGAGCGCTGGCGGCGCCTGCTTGCGAGCGAGATGGAAGCAGCTGGCATCGACAAGTGCCGTGCCGAGGAACTCGGGATGCTCGTGCTCGCTGCGTTCGAGGGCGCTCTGATCCTCAGCCGGACCTACCGCGACCTTGCGCCGCTTGACAGCGTGCGCCGCGAAATCCACGAGCGGGTGAGCGCGGAACTTGCCCGTCAGGGGGGCTCATGACGACCTCGTCGGCCACTGCGTGCAGCCCGTCGCCGCCAAGTCGCTTTCTCCGTCAGAGGGCCGGCTCAGGTTGGCCAGCACTCCGAGGCACACGCATGCTCAAGCCGCGAACCAGTTAGGAGCCTTACAGCGATGACACCCAGTCCGAGCGCCGATGTCCAGCTTCAAACGCACGTCCACACGAGCGCCGCGCGTGTGATTGGGGGCGACCCAAACCGGACGTTCTCACCTGCAACGTCCACGCTCGTCACCGGTGAAAGCGAGGCAGTTCTGATCGACGCCCAGTACACCGAGTCCGAGGTGAGCGCCCTCGGCGACCTGATCGAGCAGACCGGCAAGCGGCTGACGTCGATCTTCATCACTCATGGCCACTACGACCACTACTACGGCCTCGGCCAGCTCGTGACCCGATTTCCGGACGCAAGGCCCGTCGCGACGGCTCCCGTGGTCGCCGACATCCATGCCACCCTGGATTTCCAGGCCAAGCAATTTCAGGGGTTCTTCGGCGACGTCCCAAAGGCATGCGTCCTGCCGGAGCCGCTCGAGGGCAGCGTGATGTATTTCGACGGCCAGGAGCTGCGCGTCATCGAAATCGGCCAGGGCGACATCGCGCCGAGCACAGTGGTTCACATCCCCTCGATCGACACCGTTATCGCGGGTGACGTTGTCTACAACCGGATCCACATGATGCTCGCACTCGGCGGCCCGCAGGAGTGGCAAGCATGGATCGAGAGCATCGATCGCATCGAGGCCCTCGAAGCCAAGACAATCGTCGCCGGGCACAAGCAGCCAGACGCGAGCGACAACGACCTGTCGACGATCCTCGACGGGAGCCGCGGCTATATCCGCGACTTTCGAGACGCCGTAGCGGCGAGCAACACCGCCGGTGAGGTTGTCGAGACCATGAAAGCCAAGTACGAGGACTACGGCAATCTGACGACGCTCTTGTTCTCGGCACGCGCGGCGTTCCCTGGCGCGTAGATCGATTCGAGTTTCGCTGCCATCACGCTCGACCTCCACTTGCTCAGAGTCCAGCGCGGGTGGCAGCTCACACCGACCGGAGAGGACCACTCATGCCAAGCACCGACCCTTCCAGCGGCACGCCGATCGAGGGCGCCGTAGCGCTGGTCACCGGCGGCCACCGCGGCTTCGGCCGCGCGCTCGTCGACGAGCTGCTCGAGCGGGGAGCAGTCAAGGTCTATTCGACGTCGCGCTCAGCGCAACCGCAGGGCGATCCACGAGTCGTCCCATTGATCCTCGACGTCAGCGACGACGCTTCCGTCGCGGCGGCAGCGCAGGCAGCTCCCGACGTCTCGATCCTCGTCAACAACGCCGGCATCCTGCTCGGAACGTCGGTGCTCGCGGCGCCCCTGTCCGACATCGAAAGCGAGCTTGACACCAATCTCTTCGGAATCATCCGCGTTGCGCGGGCGTTCGCGCCGGTCCTCGCGGAGCATCCGCCGAGCTCGATGGTGAACGTCCTTTCGGTCCTGTCGTGGCTGGCGATGAGCGGGGGCTATGAGATCTCCAAGTTCGCGGCGTGGTCGGCGACGAACTCGCTGCGGCTCGCTCTCCGCGAGCAGGGCACGACCGTCACCGCGCTACACGTGGCCTACATGGACACCGACATGGCCGCCCGCTTCGACGCTCCCAAGGCTGACCCGCGCGAGATCGCCCACCAGGTCGCTGACGCGATCATCTCGGGCGACTACGAGATCCTCGCCGACGACACGACGCGCCACATCAAGTCAAGGCTTTCCGGCGACATCATCGGTCTCTATCCGCAGCTCGCGGCCGTATGACCAGATCGGACGACCCCGGCCTGAGCCGTGACGGCGCCGGTGGCTCTCTGCTGCTGCCACTGCCGCCTGCCACCAGCGAGTTGACTCCGTTCGAGGTGCAGGTCCCCGAGCAGGCGGTGGACGATCTCCACAGTCGGCTTCGATCCGTGCGATGGCCGGAGAAGGAGCCGGTCTCGGACTGGACCCAGGGAGTTCCGCTGTCCGAGCTGCAGGATCTCGTCGGCTACTGGCTGGCCGGCTACGACTGGCGCCGCCTGGAGATGGAGATCAACTCGCTCCCCAACTACCGGACCGAGCTCGACGGGCTCGGTATCCACTTCATCCACGTCCGCTCCCCGGAAGCGGACGCGATCCCGTTGCTCCTGACGCACGGCTGGCCGGGATCGGTCGTGGAGTTCCTCGACGCGGTCGGGCCGCTCGCCGACCCAGCGCGGTACGGTGGGAACGCGCAGGACGCGTTTCACCTGGTCATTCCCTCTCTGCCTGGGTTCGGGTTCTCGGACCGGCCACGCGAGCGGGGCTGGAATCACCTTCGCATCGCTCGCGCATGGGCAGAGCTGATGAGCAGACTCGGGTACGACGAGCGGTGGGTGGCCCAAGGCGGCGACTGGGGAGCAGTCATCGCTCACGTTCTCGCCAAACTCAAGCCCGAGGGCCTGCGGGCGGTTCACACCAACTGGCCGTATGTAATACCTGCCGACAAGCCGGATGCGATGACCCCCGAGGAGCAGCTGGCCTGGGATCAGGTGAGCCAGTTCCACTCGGTCGACAACGGCTACTGGCGCGAGCAGGCGACGCGACCGCAGACGCTCGGCTACGCGCTCTCAGACTCGCCGGTCGGCCTGGCCGCGTGGATCTTCGAGAAGTTCCAGGCCTGGACTGACAACAACGGCAGGCCACAGGACGCGCTCAGCAACGACAGGATGCTCGACAACATCTCGACCTACTGGTTCACCGGGACGATCGCGTCGTCTATGAGGATCTACCTCGAGGGTGCACCCGCTGGCCCGGGCCCGTTCAACGCCGGCGCGATCGACATCCCGATCGCGGTCAGCATCTTCCCGCGTGAGATCTACAAAGCGCCCAAATCGTGGGCGGAACAGCTCTGGTCGGACATCGCGTACTGGAACGAGATCGACCATGGCGGCCATTTCGCCGCCATGGAGCAGCCCGAGATCTTCGCTAACGAGCTGCGAAAGGCATTTCGGGGCATCCGACCGTGATCGAACAGCGCTCGAGAGAGGGGGGACGCTCGATGACCGAGGTCGAGGGCTATACAGCGCTTCGTATTCGGGTCGGCGGGGGTATCGCCGTTGCGACGATCGACCACCCGCCGATCAATCTCCTCGATGGGACCCAGATCATCGAGCTGGACCGGTTTGGACGCGAAGTCGAGGCCGACGCGGAGGTGCGCGTCGTCGTGGTCGACAGCGCGAACCCCGAGTTCTTCATCGCGCACGCCGACGTGAACCTGATCCTCCAGATGCCCCACGAGCCGCAGCCAGCACCGACCGAGCTCCCGTTCTTTCACGCAATGGCGGACAGATTTAGAACGATGCCGAAGGCAACGATCGCGGTGATAGAGGGACGCGCGCGCGGCGGTGGCAGCGAGCTCGCGCTCGCGATGGACATGCGTTTCGCAGCGCGCGGCAAGGCGGTGCTTGCTCAGCCTGAGGTTGGCGTCGGCACCATCCCGGGCGGCGGAGGCACACAACGACTCACGCGCCTCGTAGGCCAAGCCCGCGCCCTCGAGACCATCCTCGGCTGCAATGACATCGACGCAGACCTCGCGGAGCGCTGGGGATACGTCAACCGCGCGCTCGACGAGAACGAGCTACACCCATTCGTAGACGCGCTCGCCCGCCGCATAGCATCATTTCCCCCGGATGCGATTGCGCACGCGAAGGCCGCCGTCGCCGCCGCCGAGCCCGACATCGTGCCCGGCCTGCTCGACGAGGCGCACCGATTTGCACAGAGGGCCACTGACGAGGAGGCGATCACTCGCATGCAGCGCTTCCTCGATCTCGGGGGACAGACGCGAGAGTTCGAGCTCGACGCCTACAGCCCAGACCAGCCTGGCGACGGCTGAAGAATGCGCGGGGCCGTGATTATCTTGGATCGCGAATAACCATGGCGACACCTGACCTACCCGAGACGCACGAGTTCATGCGGCTCCTCGAGATCGAATTCGACGAGCGCACATCGACCCATGTCAGCGGCTCGATTGCCGCGGACGAGCGCCACCATCAACCATGGGGCCTGGTTCACGGCGGGCTGTACACGACAGCGATCGAGACGTTCGCGACCACGGGTGCTGTTGAGGCTGTGAAGCACCTGGGCCAACAGGCGGTCGGCGTCTCCAACAACACCGACTTCCTGCGGCCTCATCGCGCCGGACGGCTCAACGTGACCGCGGTCGCGATCCAGCAGGGGCGCACACAGCAGCTCTGGCAAGTCGAGATCCGCCGGCCCGAGGACGAGAAGCTCCTCGCGCGGGGCCAGGTTCGCCTGCAGAACATTGAGGCGACGAAATGAGCGGTCTGTGCTTCACACGTCGTCCGAGAGATCGCCGGGCGCATAGGCGGGGGACTTGTAACCGGCGAAGCCGCGGAAGCCGTGCCGCCCTCGCCGCGATCATCGGGTAGCCGAGCAGCCCCACACTGTCGGTTTCGCCATGGATGCGAGCGTGTGGGCGGACGCCGCTAACACTGCTGGGTTGGACGATTAACGACAGCCGGGGTCGAGCTTTGCTGGGCCGCTCCTTTGCAACCGAAGCAGGAGAGCGGCTCCGGCCCTCTGAACCGGCGTTGGCGCTACGCCGAGCGGCGAGCGCGTGCCCGCGGGCGAAGGCTCGAACGGTCCTCTGCCTGCACCGCCTCCGCGAGCTCCCCGGCAGTCGCGGACAGCTCCTGATAGGCGCGCGCCACCTGGAGCATGTCCGTTCCCGCCGCCATCGTGCTGAGTCGCGTGATCGCCTGGTCAAAGCGCTGCCAGAGCTCCTCCGGACCACGCCGCCCGGTGCCTGGACGCAGCTCATACGGGGGCTCGCTGTCGGCCTTGCGCGCGGGGGGCCACTCAAAGCCCTCGGTGTGCGCCGCCCGGCAGACGCGCGCCGCCTCGCTCGCGCCCTGGGCGAGCGCAGCCAGGCGAGTGGCGAAGCCGATGTCCGGGGGTGCCTGCTTGTGCGCCTGCACAGCGCTGGCCCAGCTGGCCATCCCGTCCTTGAAGTCGCCGAGTATCTGCTGATCAGAGTCGGCAGCACTGCTGCTTTTGCTCATTTGGTCATGCTACCCAGTGGTCCGGCTGCGCTGTATCGGCCGCTGGCCAGGCCCGCACACTTGCGCGTCGGAGGAGCTTCTGAAACGCCTCGCGGCCGATCCCGGCGGTGCGCAGAATGTTCCCGAGCGTTCCCGGCTTGATCGGACTGCTGCCATGCACCGGCACCGGCAGCGCGTCGGGGATGGTCGGGTGGCGCAGGATGTGGTAGCTGCCGCGGATGCGCTTCACGTACCAGTCCTGGCTCTCCAAGATCTTGATGAGCTGCTTGCCGCTTACGGCAGGGAGCCGGCTCACGCGGCGTGGACCGCTACGCGGTCACGATGCACCGAGGGAATCGGCAGGTCGTCTTCGTGCATGACCTCCAAGTAGCCCTCGATCGCCTCCTGGGCGTTGGCCCGCGCCTCCTCGATCGTCTCGCCCTGCGTCGCCACGCTCGGCAGCTCGGGAACGAACACGCTGTAGCTGCCTTCCGGCTCAGCCACCATCACGATGTCGAACTCGCGCTGCGCGTCCATACGCGTACGGTAGCGCCGACGGGGGAGGGAGGAGTCTCCCGCCGGCCGTGGCCCCGGAGGGGCGACCTGTCTGGTTGGGTCCGGCAGCTAGATCTGACCCCTATCTTCGCTAATTTGGTTGCCATGGGCACGGGTGCTCTTGAACCTCCCGGAGCTGGCAAGCGCCTCCGTCGCGAGGTGCCCCGCCTGGCCTTCAACCAGCAGGAGGCGGCCGAGTCCCTCGGGGTCTCCGTCGACCATTTCGAGCATCACGTCAAGGGTCAGCTGCCCGTCGTCTACTGCGGGTCTCTGAGGCTGTACCCGCTCGCCGGTCTTCAGCGGTGGCTCACCGAGAACGCGCTTCATCGCGGACGGCGAGTAGCTCGCAAAGAGCTCGCCTGCGCGCGTCAGATCACCGGGGATGGGTCTCCCGCTTGGCTCCAGCGCAAGAAACCGGGCAATTCCCGCATGGGCACACCGCGTACACCGCTTGCGGCCACGACGGCGGGCGCTTCGCGGCAATCCGGCCACGAACAGCTTTCCAGGCCCCAGGTGGCCAGGACGACGACGCTAGAGGCCGGCAGTCTCGCTCCCACCGGCACGGCGCTCAACGCCCTGCTCGCCGGCGATCAGGATCACGCTGATCATCTCGGGCGCGAACAACCCGTGACCGACCAGGCCGGGGGTCTCGCTGAGCCGAGCCGATAGCTCGCGCGGATCGCCGATCGGCCCATCGTAGTCGCCGATCAAGCCCCCGTCGGGGCTCTCGGGCGCGTCACGTAGCCTCGCGGGGGCGAGCGTCCTCAACGTGCTCTGCACGCCAAAGCGCATCAGCTCGAGCGGAACGGGCGGGGAGAGGTCCCGCACGAGCTTCTCCGCCGAGACGATCACCACGAAGCGACGCGCGGCCGCGGCGACGATCTTCTCGCGTGTGTGTGCTCCGCCTCCACCCTTCACCAGCCATCCGTCGGCGGCGACCTGGTCGGCGCCGTCGATCGCCAGATCGAGCTCGCCGACCTCATCCAGCTCCTCGATCGTGAGACCCAGCGCTCTGGCCGCCCGCGCGGTCGTCGGCGAGGTGGCCACGCAGCGCAGACCCTTGCGCCCGCGAGCGGCCAGAGCGGGCAGCAGATGGGCGACCGTCGACCCGCTTCCAAGGCCGACCCGCATCCCGTCCTCGACCATCTCCGCCGCCGCGCTCGCGGCGGCCTCCTTCAGGCGATCGACGATCCGCTCGCCGCTCAGGTGCGACGCCCGTTGCTGCCCACTCGTACGAGGGGACGCCATGGCGCGGACGTTACCGCTCCGGCTCCCCCTCTGAGATGCAGGCGGGTTGCGGAATCGGGCTTGTGCAACATGAATCCCTGCCCCACCCGGCAATCGAGCTCGCGCGCAAGCGCAAGCTGGCGGTTCGTCTCGATTCCCACGGCCACCGCGGTCAGGCGCGTCTCGTTGGCGAGCGCGATCGTCGCGGCGAAGATCGCGCGCCGGTCCTTGTCGTGATCGGAGCTCTGGATGAGCGCGCGGTCGAGCTTGACGATGTCCAGGGGCAGGTTTCTCGGCAGTCCGAGCGAGGACTGTCCGGCGCCGAAGTTGTCCAGCGCGATCTTGATACCGAGGCGCTTGAGGTCCTTCAGCGCCTCCCGGGCCCGCTCGGGATCGCGCATAACGGCGCCCTCGCTGACCTCCAGGCACAGGGCGCGTGCCGGCAGTCCGCTCGCTGTGAGCTCTTCTTGTACGCGCGCGGCCAGATCGAGCTCGGTCAGTTCACGCGCAGAGACGTTGACCGAGATCGGGATGGTAACGCCGTTGCGATGCCAGTGCACAGCCTGCCTGCAGGCCGTGTGGAGCACCCAAGCGCCGATTTGCACGATCAGCTCACTCTCCTCCGCATGCGGAAGGAAGCTCGGGGCGGGCATTTGGCCGTTCTGCGATCCGTCCGGGCCGTCGGGCTGCCAGCGCACGAGTGCCTCGCAGCCCACGGCCTGGCCGCCGGCGAGCGGCAGTATCGGCTGGTAGACGAGCAGCAGCTCCTGCCTGGGCAGAGCGTGACGCAGGCGGTCCTGGATTTCCAGGCGGGCTCTGACCTCGCGCCGCAGGCGTTCGTCGAAGAGTTCGGGCGTGCGTCCCCCTGCGCTCTTCGCCCTGTACATCGCTACGTCCGCCTCGCGCAGCATCCCCTCGGGGTCGGCCTCGGGGTCCCGTGAGACCGCCACGCCGACGCTCGCCTGCATCGACACTTCCGCTGAGCCGACCGGGAACGGTGCCTCCAGCGCGCGCAGCACACGCTGCGCGAACGCGAGCGCTTCCCCGTCGCTGTCGATTTCCTCGGCCAGGATCACGAACTCGTCGCCGCCCATGCGCGCGACCGTGTCGCTGTCGCGCATCAGCGCCGCCAGCCGCTCTGAGACGCCGATCAGCAGCTGGTCGCCGGCCTCGTGCCCGAAGTTGTCATTGACAGCCTTGAAGCGGTCGAGGTCGATGAACAGCAGGGCGATCACGCCGTCGCTGCGATTCAGGCGTGCGATCGCCTGTCGAGCGCGATCCATCAGCAGCAGGCGGTTCGGCAGGCGAGTGAGCGGGTCATGCAGGGCCTGCCGCTCGAGCCACATGCGGTCGGTGACGTCCTTGGCGGATGCGTACCACGTGTCTCCGTCACAGCGTGCGCTCCACAGCAGCCAGCGCCAGGACCCGTCGCGATGACGGTAGCGGTTGGTGAAGTTCTGCAGGTGCGCCGAGTGGTGGGAGCCCGCCCGCATCAGCGCCAGCGTCTGCTCGACGTCGTCAGGATGGATGAGGTTCTGGACCGGCTGTGCCTGCAGCTCCTCTCGGGTCCAGCCGAGCAGCTGCTCCCAGGCGGGGTTCAGCAGCATGAGACGGCCATCGAGCGAGATCGTCGCGAGCAGGTCGCTCGTCATCTCGAACAGCCTTTCAACCCCGCCGCCGTCGGGCGCGGGTTCAACGCTCGCCAGGGAGCGGTCGCTCGTCGTTTGAGAAGTCATCTGCTCACCACCATGTCGGCCTCGCCGCTCGCGTGGCCAGCCTGCCGGTGTGCTCACTGGACGGATCTACGAAGGGCGTCAGGAGGACGCGCTGCCCAGCGGGGCGGCCTGCTCGGGGGTGCCCTGCGTTTGAAGAGCGTCCCGCGCCGGCAGTTGCTCGCCCCGCAGGAACCGCCAGACGGCCAGGCACATGAGCACGCTGAGGATCACAGCGCTCGAGACGCACCACTCGCAGATCGCGTGGATCGAGAAGAGCTCGCGATAGGTGAGGTAGGCGCTGAAGCCGAATCCGACCACGGTCAGGGCGACCGTCGCGAGCCGGGACGTCTCGCCCTCGGGGGCGAGCAGCGAGGACATGATCGCGACATAGCCGAGCAGACCCATCAGCGCGACCGGAACGCCGGCGAGCTCCGAGTAGACCGACGTCTGGACCTTCAGGCAGCTGCCGCCGGCCGTGCACACCGGCTTGATGCCCGCATAGTGGACGTATGTGAGGTAGCTGGCCACGCCGAGACCCGCCACCGTGAGGACGATCATCGTGATCCTCAGGGCCCGGGCGCTCATGGTGGGCCTAGCTTTTGAGGGCCTTTTCGATGGCGGCGTTGAACGACGAGGGATCGGTCAACGAAGAATATTCGAGTCGCTGCACGGTGCCGCCGGTCTTGCCGATCAGGAAGGAGGGGGTGCCTGTGAAGCCCGCGCTGTTGGCCGCCTGGGCGTCGGCGGCGACCTGGCTGGCGAGGGCCGGGTTGTTTCGCTGGCTGGTCCATTCCGGGAGGTTCAGTCCGGGAACCTGCTGCGCCAGATTCTGGAGGTAGCTTTCGGTCACGTAGCCCGAGTCCTCTTCGCCTTGCTCATGGTAGAAGAGCTCGACGAAGTGCCACATCTTGTTCTGCTTGCCGGCCGCGAGCGCCGCTATCTGCTGAGCCTTGAAGACTTCCGGTTCACGCGTCGCCGTCTCCAGCGATCGATATTCGATCTTCAGCTTGTCGGTCCTGACCCAATTCTGGATGATCGACGGGAGCGCGCCCAGCGTGAACTCCTTGCAGATCGGGCACTCGAGGTCGCCGAAGTACTGAAGCGTCACCGGGGCGTTCGGGCTTCCGATGACGTTTTCTTTCTGGGGGATGCCGCCGATCATCTGTTCCACGAGGGCGACCGTTTTCGTCGCTTCCGGCGTTTTGGCGCCGACTTTCTTCGTGCCGCCGCTTCCGCCGGTGGCGATGAGGATCACGACGATGGCTGCCACGACGATCCCGGCGACGATCGCCAGCTGCGTCAAGCGCGTGCGCCGCACGGCGCGAGCCGCCTCGGCCTGCTCCAACGCCCGCCGTTGCTCGCGCGCCTGCTCGCGCCGCTGCTTGCGGGTCAGATCCTCCTCGTCGCCCTCCAGGGAGCTCATGGGCGCAACTTTTACACGTTTCCGATCAACGGCGCCTAAGGATCGTTCGCATGGGGAGCCGTGGATCGGGATTTCACGCGAACGCCTCGCTCGGGATGGGGGTGATGCGAGCGCCGCGAGAAAACTCCTGCCACGATGAAGGTGACCGTGCGCGAGCCGCTGGAGGGTCGGCCCGAAGGCATTCGCGTCCTGCCCCCGTAGCTCAGCTGGATAGAGCATCGGACTTCTAATCCGAATGTCGCTGGTTCGAATCCAGCCGGGGGCACTAGAGACCGCATCGCCACGCGGGGTTCCGGTAGGAGATGCTGGGCTCCTGGCGCAGCGTCGCCGGGCTTCGAGCACACGGGGTGTCCGCGGAAACTGCCCTAAGACCGCCCGAAGCCCGGACTATGCCGGGCTTCCTAACGTTCCCTCTAGCTGGCCTCCTACCCTGGGGCGGCAGCGGTGGGGGTCCAGCCGCTGTGGGCCGAAGATTACCGCGCAGACAGCGGGGAGCGCAACAGAAAATGCTCGCAAAATGCGCATGATCACGCCGTGATCGGCTGCTCCCCGCGGCATCGGAGGGCGAGAAACCAGGCAATAGGATTGCCCGGTCCGCCCCAATGGCGCCCGTCTTCGAGGGTCGCTGGTTCGAATCCAGCCGGGCGCGCTGATGTTCGTGGTAACCGCGCTGGTCTACCCGTGCCTGCTCGCGGTCCTTTGCCTGGGCGCCGGGCTGCTGATCGACTGCTTGAGCGGCGGCTTTCTCCCCTCCGCGGTCCTCATCGCCGTTGGCGCGGCAGCGCTGATCGCGCTCTCGCAGCTGACGACCTACCTGGCTGCTATCGCACCGGCGACGCCATACCTGCTGGCCGCATTCGCCCTGGCCGGCTTCTCTCTCGGCCGCGCGAGGACACGAGTGCTCGCGCGCGGCCTGTGGGAGTTGCCGTGGAAAGCCGCCGTGCCCACGCTCGCATACCTGTTCGCCCTGGCTCCCGTGCTCCTGGCGGGGCGAGCAACGTTCTCCTCCTACATGGCGCTCGCGGACTCGGCTGTCCACATGATGGGCGCGGACTTCCTGCTCCGCCACGGACAGCACTTCGCGCATCTCGATCTGCGCAACTCCTACGGGCAGTTCATCAACGACTACTACAACACGAGCTATCCGTCGGGCGCGGACACGTTCTTCGGCGGGAGCGCGTTCCTGCTGAGGGTGCCCCTGATCTGGGCCTTCCAGCCTTTCAACGCGTTCATGCTCGCGACGGCGACGGGGCCGGCCTGGCTGCTCGCACGGCGGATCGGCCTCGACCGCCTCTGGGCTGCGCCTGCGGCGCTCACCGTCACCCTGCCCGCCCTCGTCTACGGCTACGAGCTCGTCGCTTCGGTCAAGGAGATCACGGCTTTGTCGATGATCCTCACGCTCGGCTCACTCGTCGCGCTGCATCCTCGTTGGCTGCGCGGGCCTCCGTCCCGCGCGATCCCGTTCGCGCTCGTCCTCGCCGGCGGAATCTCGGCGCTCGGCGTGGCCTTCGGCGCCTGGTCGCTCGCGGCCGTTGCGGTCCTGCTCGTCGTGGCAGTCGACGATCTAAGGGCCGCTCGTCAGAGCCCTGCCGGCTTGCTGGGGCTCCTCGGAACGGCGGCGATCGTCGCCCTCATCTGCGCCTGGCCGACATGGCTCGACTTCTCCGGATCGCTGCGGGTCGCCCAGAACATCGCTTCGACGAGCAACCCCGGCAACCTGCCGACGCCACTGCGGACGATCCAGGTGTTCGGCATCTGGCTGCGGGGCAGCTACAAGCAGCTTCCGACGGGAACTGATCTCACGCTAACCCATGCGCTCGTCCTCATCTCCCTCTTCGCCGTGTTGCTCGGAGCCGTGCGCTTGATCCGCGTTCGCGCTTACGCGCTGGCCGGCTGGCTGGCGCTGATGTTCCTCGTCTGGCTCGCCGTGAGCCAGCTGGTGACGAACTGGGCGAATGCCAAGACCCTCATGCTCACCTCACCCGCGGTGATGCTGATGGCGTGGGCAGGCGTGGCGGCGCTCAGAGCCTCGCCGTTTCGGCGCGTGTTGCGCCCGGTGGCCGCGCTCGTAGCGTTCGCGCTCATCGCGGGCGTGCTCGTCTCCGATGCGATGCAGTACCACAGCTCCAACCTCGCGCCGACCGCGCGCTATCAGGAGCTCGCCTCGCTGAACAAGCGTTTCGCCGGGCAGGGGCCCACGCTGTTCACCGACTTCGACGAATACGCGCTGTATGAGCTGCGCAACCTCGACATCGGCGGTCCCGACTTCGCCTACCCGCCGGCCTCGCTCGCGTCGCTCGCAAACGGCTACGGCGAGCCCGTCGATCTCGATCGCGCATCGCCCTCGGCGCTCGAGTCCTACCCGCTGATCGTGACTCGCCGCGATCCCGCCGCTAGCCGCCCGCCGTCGGCCTACGACCTGCTCTGGCAGGGCGCTTACTATGAGGTCTGGCGCCGCCGGCCGGGTGCTGCATCGGCGATCGCCCACGTCGCGCTGGGGGGGCCGCTGCGGGTCCAGTGCGCGCAGATAGCGCGCCTTGCGCGTCTCGCCGGCGCGCGTGGCGCAGAGCTCGTCGCCGCCCGCTCGCCCACGCTCGTGAGGATCCCTCTGGCAGGGACCTCGCATCCCCGCAGCTGGGGCCATGAGCGCGAGGGGCTCGTGATGTCGCGCCCGGGTCGACTCGCGGCGACGTTCGCTCTGCCCGCCGGCGGCAGTTGGGAGCTGTGGCTGCAGGGTCAGTTCATGCCGACGGTCGAGCTCAGCGTCGATGGGCGTCCGCCCGCATCGATCAGCGGCCAGCTCGACGGCAACTCGCTCGTTCCGGACACGATCACGGCGCTGGTGGTGCGGCTGTCGCCCGGGCGCCATCGCCTCTCGCTCGTCCGTAGAAGCTCGCCTCTGGCTCCCGGCGACGGCGGCTCGGCCGTCCTTGACGCCATCTTTCTGACCCCCGCGCAAAGCTCCTCCACGCAACCGCTCCTCGTCGCTGCGCCCGCCGCCTGGCCCTCGCTCTGCGGGCGCCCGCTCGAGTGGATCGAGCTCGTCCACGGCCGGCTCAGCGAGCCGCGCGCCGTGGCGAGACAGTGACGAGCGCCGCACTGGCGGGAGCGACCTCGAGCGTGATCACGCCGCGACGGTCGGGGCTTTCGGGGAGGCGCGCCGGTTCGCGCCAGGAGCCGTCGCTTGCGAGCGCCCGCCCCCCCAGCTCGACGCCCGCGGTGGCGGTGAGAGAGGGCGCCGTCAATCGCAGGATCCGGCCCGCCCGGTAGCCGCGGCCGACGTGCAGGCTCACATTGGCGGGCTTCGACCCCGGCTGATCGTCCTCGACGATCAGGATGTGGAGCCGTCCGTCGGGAGCGCGCAGCGTCGCGATGTCGACGTTCGGCGAGCCCGAGGAGCTGACGATGCTGCGCAGCGGGCGGTCGCCGATCAAGGCCTTCGAGAGCAGCAGCGCATACCACTCCGGTTGGGCCCGCAGTGCGCCGGCCACAAGGCCTCCGGGTGACGGCGCGCACAGCGGTGAGTAGCCGTTGCAGTTGGCCGGATTGCCCTGAAGGTTGATGCCGACCACGCCCGCGCCCATCGACCGGGCGATGTAGTCGACAGCCCAGAGCGCCGAGGCGAAGGTGTTGCTGACCCCAGCCTTTCCACCGCAGGAAACGCTGTTGGTCTCGTCCATTCGGAAGGGGAGCGAGTTCGCGCGCGAAACCGATACGTAGCGCCGCAGAGAGCGCTCCTCGCGGAGACGTATCCACGCGCTCAGCAGCAGGTTGATCGTCGGAGCGGGCACGCTGTGGCAGCCGAGCGGATAGTGATGGCCCGTGAGCAGCGCTGGATGCAGGCGCCTCGCCTCGCCCCGCCCCCAGGTTACGAACACCCGCGACCCGGACACGTCAGGACCGGCGAGGGGGATCCCCGGCGCAACCCTCGCGATCGCCCGCCTGTAGGCCGCGACCTGCCGGCTGTAGAGGGCAAGAGTCCAGTCTCCTCTCCTCAGGTCATGATGGCCGTAGGCGTTCGGCTCGTTGCCCAGCTCGATGCCGGCGAGCCAGCCCCCGAGCGCCGCCTTCGCGGCGCGCGCCTCGCTCGCCGCGGCACGGGCGTCGTAGTGGGCCAAGCCGATCGTGAGCAGGATGTGCCAGCCGCTCTTGGCCGCGAGCCTTGCGAGCCGATTCAAATCGCCGTCTCCGAGCGTTGCCGACGCCCATGCGGGCCGGCTTGTGACGCCATCCGTCCAGGCGACCCTCGTGTCGGCCGACACGCCGCCGAAGCGAAGCACTCCCAGGCCAAGCGAACGAAGCAGCGTGACGAAATCCCCCCGCTCGGCGTAATCAGCGACCTGAGGCAGGCTCGAGAGCTCGAAGGAGAGACCCAGGAACTCCCGCGGGACCGCCGGCCCCGGATGGCGCGCGTCGATCGACACGGACACCCCGACCGGGTCAGACGCGTCGCCTTGACCCTCACCGACCTGAAGCAGGCCCAGCACAGTAGCCGCCAGCACCGCCGCGGCCAGCCCCAGCCTGCGCCGCCTGCCCGCCACACCGGCGCGCCTGCCCGCCACACCGGCGCGCCTGCCCGCCACACCGGCGCGCCTGCCCGCCCGGCGCGCCTGCCCGCCACACCGGCGCGCCTGCCCGCCACACCGGCGCGCCTGCCCGCCACACCGGCGCGCCTGCCCGCCACACCGGCGCGCCTGCCCGCCACACCGGCGCGCCTGCCCGCCTTCATCGGCGTCGTCCTCTTGCTCATCGACGCCCAGTAAACAGGGCCGCGAGCGCCGGCGCTCTCGCGGGCGCCAGCCCCACATGCGATTCGTCCGCCGCGCGCCGGGGCCGTAGGCTCTTTGCGAGTGGCGCTGCCGGCGGCGGGCAGAGCCCTCATGAGCTGTTCGCGCGAGCTTGCCTTTCCTTCCGCTGCTCCATCGGGCGGTCAACGTAACCTCACAGGGCAATGGACCGCCCGCGCGAGCCCCCTCGGGCCGACCAGATCCTGCTCGGCGAGAACCTCGACCTGCTCACGCAGTTCGCGGACGCCTCCTTCCAGCTCATTTACATAGACCCGCCCTTCAACACAGGCAAGCTTCAGGCACGCAAGACGCTCCAGGCGGTGCAGGATCAGGACGGCGAGCGCACAGGCTTTCAGGGCCGGCGCTACCGGACTAAGCTGCTCGCCGAGTCCTCCTATCGTGACTCCTTCGAGGACTACCTTGCGTTCCTCGAGCCCCGCCTGCAGGAAGCGCTTAGGCTCCTTGCCCGCGAAGGAACGCTCTACTTCCACATCGACTACCGCGAGTCCCACCACTGCAAGCTGCTGCTCGATGAGATCTTCGGGCGCGAGTCCTTCCTGAACGAGATCATCTGGGCCTACGACTACGGTGCCCGGGCGAAGCGGCGCTGGCCCGCCAAGCACGACACGATCCTCGTCTACGTCAAGGACCCCTCCGCCTACTTCTTCGACTCCGAGGAGGTTGATCGGGAGCCCTACATGGCTCCGGGCCTGGTGACGGACGAGAAGGCCGCGAGAGGCAAGCTCCCGACCGATGTCTGGTGGCACACGATCGTCCCGACGAGCGGACGCGAGAAGACCGGCTATCCGACCCAGAAGCCAGAGGGGATCATCCGTCGCATGGTCCAGGCCTCCACGCGCCCGGGCGATTGGTGCCTGGACTTCTTCGCGGGGAGCGGCACGCTCGGGGCGGCCGCCGCGAGGCTCGGCCGCCGCTATGTCCTCATCGACTCCAATCCCCAAGCCATCGCCGTGATGCGAGCGCGTCTCGTGCGCGACGACAACCGCGACGGAGCCGACCCACTCGCACGCTCCCAGGCGTAGAGGTCCTCGAGCGCTCGCCAACATGTCGCTCAGGCGCCTTTCCGGCGATGACGTGCGAGCCTTTTGACCCGTGTATCACCTCGAGCTCCGCCAGTTCCCGCACAACCTCTGCCGCTTCAACCTGACCGAGGAGGAGCTCAGAGCCGTCGCCGAGCCGTGGTCGCGCGAACAGGTCGTGGAGCTCGGGGACCGCAAGTGGAGCCCCCACCAGGCGAAGCTGAGGATCCTTGAGGGCCCAAGCATCCCGATCGAGCAGCTCTCAATGGGCCGCGGCTGGCGCGCCGCCCAGCGTGAAAGTGAGGACGTCACCGAGCGTGTCCTCGCGGCGGGGAGGCAGCAGGCTCCCGGCCCCGGCGCCGCACCCGAGCGTGCAGCGCCGGCTTCCCCTGAGCTGATGAGCCTGCTGGGGGACGAGCCGGCTCGGCTGTTGGCGCTCTGGCAGCTGGCTGTCGAAAACTCCCCGGGACGGCCTCCCAGCGAGTCCCTCGCGCGCGCTGAAGAAGCCCTCAGATCCCTGCGGGGAGGGCCGGCTTGAAGAGACGGGCGCTAGACTTCCGTCTCTGATTCCGTGGTGGGCGTAGCTCAGTTGGTAGAGCTCCTGGTTGTGGTCCAGGCGGTCGGGGGTTCGAGTCCCCTCGCTCACCCTTTCATAAATCCCCTGCAAGCGGTCGTATTTTGCCATGTAGGAAGGCTCGTAACAGCACGACGCTGGGGTCCAATTGGGGTCCAATTTCTTTCGCGAGGATCGCCAATCAGCGTCGGGCACGGGACGTTCGCGCGGCTGAAATCGCCTGAAACGGGCCCGGGAGTACGATCACGCCCATGGCTGCAGGAGCTCGCAAGGCCGAACCCTGGGAGACAAGTGCGGCGGCTCCGTTTCTCACGATCGACTCGCCGCGCGGAGCAGTGGCCGTTCAGAGTCTCGGCAGGGAGCGCTTCCGCGTATCCGCACCCGATCACGAACAGGATGTCGTCGGCTTCCCGGGGGCAAGGTCGGCGGCTCATCGGCTCGCCGCGGGATTGGACGGAGGTGGCGCCCGATGGGGGACTCGATCGGACTGAGCCCGGAGGAAGCCGACGACCTCCGCCGCCGTCTCACGCTGGCAGTGCGGGAGGTCGGCCAGCGGCTTTTCGAGACCACGGATGAGCCCAGCCCAGACGGGCTCGATAGGACAGGCGCCATGCTCGAGCTTTACGCCGAATTGCTCCGCGTTGCCGGCGGGGAGGAGATCAGCGAGGAGTTGTTTGAGCAGATCGCGAACCGGGACCTCGAGGTGCTGGCCGGCAGCGAGCTGCTCCGGCGGCTCGAGAGTTGGGGTGATGGGTAAATGGGTGACGAGAAGGGCCGCGACGTGCCGTGCTGGCCGGGGAATGGCGTGTGATGGCGCACTCGTGGAGTCCGCCCGTCGATAGCTGCTCGCGCTGTGGAACGGCGATGCCAGCGGAGCCGAATGACTGGACGTGGAACGAGGGCAAGCAGGAACTCGTCTGCCCCGCCTGCGAGATCCCCGATGAGCGGCGGGAGCTTCTCGGCACCATCAGGCTGACTACTGCCAGCGAGCTGGAACAGGACGTGCTCGCCGGCGCAGATGCCCAGACGCTCGAGGAGGCCGAGGTCCTACGGCGACTCACGAGCGGGGAGGATGGTGCCTGATGCCCCGTCCCGAGCCCGAGAGCTACCCGACCGCCTGGAGCTACTTCTGGGCTCACCGAACGTGGAAGCGCAGCCACGGCGGCTCGATGATCGCGAATGTCGCGGTCGCGGCGATCGCCGGGGGAATCACCGGGTCGCAGATCGCGGTCGTCGTGTTCATGGTCTTGGCGGTGGTTGTCACTCTCGCCCGACGGCGCACAGTGGGCGTCGGACAGGAGGGCACGGGACGCGTCCCCGGCTCGTGAAGTCCTCGTGTTACTGGTCTATTTGGCTTGCCGATTCCGGAGGACGACGAGGTGTAGGCCCTGGGGGACGCTGAGAACGCCCGCCTGCGAAGAGGCCGATCGCTAAGTGGCTCGTTCCGGCGATCGCGGGTTTGGCCATGGTGCACACGACTGAAAATCGGCCGCTCAAACCCCGGTAATCGCCGCATATCACAGTGGTCAAGAGCGTTTCCAGGCGGTTTGGAGCGCGCTCAAACATCCTGGATGGGCCCACAGCTGGGCCTATGGGAGAGGCCTCGACTCGTGGGCAAGACGCCTTTACGTTTGGTCTTGCGTCCCGCCCAACACGCGCTCGCGACATTTTGCGGGGCAGTTGGTGCGGCGCGCCACGCCGAGCTCAACCATTGGACGAGCGCCCGCGAGGTTGAGCGGCGCCGCTCGAATAAGGTGCGCACGCGGGCGCTCGGACGGCTGAGAGAGCAGACGGCAGGCCTGGAGGATCCCCGCGAACGTCGAGACGAACGACGCCGTGGGAATCGCGCGATCGTCGTCTCCGTCGTCCTGGTAGAAACAGCCGGCGCACGGCTCACCCGCTGGATGACTGGAGACGACCACTTCGAAGTGACTGGTGGCACCGACCACGACCGCTCCCGGCGCTGCGGCCTGGGCTTGCCAGCGCGACGGTATGTGATCGACACCTATTGCTACAAGCGATTGGAGTTTCACCAAGCCTGCGAGATGCTCGTCGAAGCGAGCCTGAATGCCGGAGATCTCGATGGCACTAGTGGAATAGCGCTCCAGGAGCATCGCCTTCGGATGTTCGAGGAGGGCCTGTCGCGCGAGCGGATAGCGGTTGAGGTTCGGCCAGTCGAGCAGGTCGTCGTCAAAGACCCGAACCTGGGCGGAGATGTCCGGCACGCGCAGGAGGGCGAACAACATGCCCTGCGTCATGGCGCCGGCGCTGATGACGTCGATCGCCCCGAGATCTCCGGTTCGTGTAGTTCGCGGCACGGCGAGTTGCATCGGAAGCGGCTCCCGCGCGGCCTTTGCGAGTATTGGTCGGTGGCCGTTCCGCGCGAGGGTCCGCATCGCCGTCCTGAACGTCTCTGCTCCGGCGGCGACGCCGCCGAACATGGCGGCGAAGGCTTCGCTCTCGCTCCACGAACGTGATCGAGGGCGGTCATGCGGCGTCAGCTCAAAGCCGGTCTCCACAGGAGCGAGGCGTAATGCGGGTCTCCCGGCGGAGGGTGTCGCGCCGAAGTTGATCGTCAGATCGACGTCGCCTCCGTCATCGCGGTTTGCCGGGGTGATCAGGTCGCTCGTGAGTTCCAGCACGGCGTCGTCGAATCCGGCACCGCGGAGCGGCGGCTGGTCGGGCAATAGCGGTACGTCGGCCAGATCGAGGACCAGCTCGACCCCGCTCTGTGCAGCGACGATCGCAGTGGTGGCGACCACGGTCTGCCCCTCCACACTTGAGAGCTCACGTTCGTCGGCCCGCAGTCGGACGCGCGTGCCGGTGAGCGCAGCGACCACCTCGGCCGCGCTCGCCTTGGGGAACACGTCCGTGCGTACCAGGTCGACGGTGCGCTCCAGAGCCTTCTGCGCGCTCATCGGTGGAGCCTGATCCGCTCGGTTGGCGGCACGCTGAGCCAGCTCCCATCCGCCTGGAGCTCGGCGAGGTAACAACCGTGCAGACTTACGCTCCCGCGGGCGCCGTCGGGCACGACCAGCGAGAGCGCGCCAGGCTTTGAGATGATCGAGTGCTGGTCGTCCGTCGCGGAGTGGAAGGCTGGACCTGGATGCACGTGAACCTGCAGGCGAACGGCTCGGCGGTCACGCGCGCCCTCCAACGCGAATGCCACTGCCCAGGCACGGTCAACCACGTATTCGCTCCTGGACGCCGCGTGCTGCGGATGCACGAGCACATCTGCGCACTCCGGATCCTCAAGCGGACCCGTCCAGTAGACGACGCACTCGTTGCGTCCCCGCCCGCATGCTCGGAAGTGGGCGAAGGTCTCCGTGAGGAGCCCCTCGCCCGCCCGCAGCCGCACTACCCTCCCTTGATGACGGACTGGCCGAGCACCAGCTGCTCTCCGGGTTTGACACCGGCCGCCTCCAGCGAGATGTCGTCCGGTAGCTCGGTTCCATCAGGGGCGAACAACGAGAGCAGGTGGTTTGAGACGACCTCGAAGGCCTGCTTCGCGTGGTCGAGGAGCTTCTGAACCTCCTCGTGCTTGTGGTACGGCGACAGCTTTACATCACCGTCA
>JBEKXJ010000055.1:0-20538 GCA_049512215.1 Solirubrobacteraceae bacterium | reverse complement strand
GGACCAGCTGAGAGCATCACCACCGCTCGATCAGAGCAGAAAACCATTTGCCCGGAACGGCCGCGTCGAGTACCGATGCGGCCGTTTTGGTTCTAGTCGTTTATCCGGGGCTAGTAGCTAGGCCGCCGAGTATCATGGCCAACAGAGGATGCCGTGTCTAGCGAAGGGACCTAAATGACCGGATCGGAAGGGCTGACAAGGATGAAGGCCACCGTACAACGCGAGGGCAACACGTTCAGGCACATCGTTCAGGTGCGTGACCACCGGCTCACGGTCGATGAGCCGCTCGAGGTCGGCGGGGAGGACGGCGGCCCGGATCCACAGGAGCTCCTGGCCGTGAGCCTCGCCTCCTGTACAGCCATCACGATGGAGATGTACGCGGCACGCAAGGGCTGGGATATCGGCCATGTAGAGGTCGACGTCCAGTACAGCGCCGCCGAGCGCGGCTGCCCCACGAAATTCGAGCTCGTGATGCGCCTGCCCGACGACCTCCCCGAAGAACAGGTGGAACGCCTGCGGATCATCGCCGCGAAGTGCCCCGTCCATCGTGCCCTCGACGGCGAGGTCATGTTCCACGAGCGGGTTGAGCGCGTTCACCTGGCCGCCTGAGCACTCCGAGTCGGACGCTGGCAGCCGGCCGCCGGCCGCTGCTCAGATACCCGCGGCCGTACTCGTACCGCTGTTTCTCGAGCCGGACACGGCCGAGCCTCACGTGGTGTTGACCCGGCGGCGCGCCGACCTGCGCCGCCACGCCGGGGAGATCTCGTTTCCGGGCGGCCGCCGGGACGCCGCTGACGCGGATCTCAGCGACACCGCACTGCGGGAGGCCGAGGAGGAGATCGGCTTGCCGCGAGCCGAGGTCAGGCTGCTCGGCTCGCTCGCGCCGACCTCGACCTTCGTGACGAACTACATGATCCACCCGATCGTCGGCCTGATCCCCGCCGGCCTGGCCTGGCGCCTTTCTCCCGTCGAGGTGGATGCCGTGCTGGAGCTCGGGGTTGGCGCCCTGCGCTCGGGCAGGAGACGAACGCGCCTTGAGCGGCGGGGGGTCTCCTTCGAGACCGATGCCTTCGGCGTCGACGGGCACATCATCTGGGGAGCGACCGCACGGATCCTCGAGAACCTGCTCGAGCAGCTCGACTCGCTGCTCGCGCACCCAGCCTCCTAGGCCTCCCGCTCGACGGGCACCCCGACCAGGCTGCCCCACTCGGTCCAGGATCCGTCGTAGTTCTTGACCCGCTCGTGACCGAGCAGCTCGTGCAGCACGAACCACGTGTGCGCCGATCGCTCGCCGATTCGGCAGTAGGCGATGATCTCCTCGCCGTTGAGCACCCCCTTCCCGCCGTAGAGCTCACGCAGTTCCTCGGCGGACTTGAAGGTGCCGTCCTCGCGCACCGCTTGGGACCAGGGAATCGAGGCGGCGCCCGGGATGTGACCAGCGCGCTGAGCGCCCTCCTGCTCGTAGCCCTGGGGCGAGATGATCTCGCCGGCGAACTCTGCCGGCGAGCGCACGTTCAAGGATAGTGGAGCAGCGGTGGTTCGCGGCCCCTGCCGCCCTTCGCGCGAGCGTGAGCAAGCACCGCGGGTGAGCCGCGCAGCGCCGGCCGGGCGCTCGCCGCACCGACAGCATGAGCCGACCGCCGGCCAATCCGCTCATGCGCCGCTCAGCAGCGACTCGATCGCGCCGCGGGCGCCCTTCAGCCACTCCTCGGGCTCATCCGGGTTCGCGTCGAGGAACGCCACCGGGATCGCGTTTCGCTCGGCCAGGGCCCTCACCGTCCGCTCGCCCTGCTCGAGCAGCTCGCGCGGCGTCTTGCGCCCGACGGATTCGTAGAGGACCCCGCGCACGGTCGTATCGATCGCCTGGGTCATGAAGAACTCAAGCCGCGTGCCAAACAGCGCGCCGAGCTCCTCGGGCGTGCCCACGGCCGAACCCAGCATCCAGCAGAGGATCGTCACGTTCTCTAGCGCACCGCGTAGCGTGGCCAGGCGATCGGGGGTACCGATCCAGCACTCGGCGCCCGTCGCCTCGATCGCGCCCCGGCCCGCCTCGGTGCGGGTGCTGATCCGCACGGCGTGCCCCTCCACGGCGATCTCCGACGCGAGACGCCTTCCCCGCCAACCGCCCCCGACGATCAAGATCCGCGCCACGCCCCGGCATCTTACGCGGCGCATCCGGGTGTCCCGTGGGAGCTCGGGGCCGGGCTTCGCAAGCCTCGACTACCATCCGCTCCCCGCGATGAACGACACATACCCCACGGGCGGCGGCGCCTCTCAGCTCCCCTCACGCGATGCTGGCTCGACCGACCTCCCGCCGGCCGAGGTCGTCACGATGGAGAAGATCGTCGCGCTCTGCAAGCGGCGCGGCTTCATCTTCCCGTCCTCGGAGATCTACGGCGGGGTCGGCTCGACCTATGACTACGGTCACTACGGCGTCCTGCTCAAGAGCAACGTCAAGAACGAGTGGTGGCGGGCGATGCTCTCCGAGCGCGACGACATCGTGGCGATCGACTCGGCGATCCTCCAGCACCCGCGCGTCTGGGAGGCCTCCGGTCACCTCGCCGGCTTCACCGACCCGCTCGTCGACTGCCGCACCTGTCATCAGCGCTTTCGGGCCGACCACCTCGGGGAACTGTCCTGCGGGCGCAAACCGTCGAGGCATCCGGGCGAGGCCGAGGAGTGCTCGCTGACCGACCCGCGCGACTTCAACCTCATGTTCGAGACGACGATCGGGCCCGTGAAGGAGTCCGGCGCGACCGTCTACCTGCGCCCCGAGACCGCCCAGGGGATCTTCATCAACTTCAAGAACGTGCTGCAGTTCTCCCGCAAGAAGCCCCCCTTTGGGATCGCCCAGGTGGGAAAGTCCTTCCGCAACGAGATTACCCCCGGTAACTTCATCTTCAGGACCCGCGAGTTCGAGCAGATGGAGATGGAGTTCTTCGTTCCCCCCGAGCAGGCGCAGGCGTGGTTCGAGCACTGGCTGAACGCACGCGAGCGCTGGTACATCGAGCTGGGTATCCGACCCGACCACCTCCGTCTGCGCGCGCACGGGCCGGCCGAGCTCTCCCACTACTCAGCCGCCACCAGCGACGTCGAGTATCTCTTCCCCATCGGCTGGTCGGAGCTGGAGGGAATCGCCAACCGCGGCGACTTCGACCTCTCAAGGCATGCGCAGGCTTCGGGCGAGAAGCTCGAGTACTTCGACCAGGCCAGCGGAGAGCGCTACGTTCCTCACGTGATCGAGCCGGCCGCCGGGGCGGACCGCGCGACGCTTGCCTTCCTTGTGGACGCCTACGACGAGGAATTCGTCGAGCGCGAGGGGGCCGGCGAGGGCGAGAAGCGCACCGTTCTGCGCCTGCACCCGCGCCTTGCGCCCGTCAAGGCCGCGGTGTTGCCGCTTGTGGGCAAGGACGGCCAGCCCGAGCTCGCCCGCGAGGTCCATCGCGCGGTGCGAGCGCAGGTGCAAGCCGAGTACGACGAGGGCGGGGCGATCGGCAGGCGCTATCGCCGCCAGGACGAGATCGGCACGCCGTTCTGCCTTACGATCGACCACCAGAGCGTCGAGGACCGGACCCTAACGCTGCGTGACCGCGACTCGCTGGCACAGCAGCGGCTGCCGATCGAGGGCATCGGCGAGGAGATCGATAAGCGCATCCAGACGCCCTGGAAGACACCCAAGTAGGTTGAGAGGAGAGCGATGGACTTCGAGCTGACCGACGAGCAGCGCCTGATCAAGCAGACCGCGCGCGAGTTCGCCGACAACGAGATCGTCGAGCGCGCGAGGGAGAACGCCCGCAACCACCACTTCGACCTGGAGCTCGTGGGCAAACTCGCCGAGCAGGGCTACCTCGGCGCGATCGTCCCGCAAGAGTACGGCGGCGCCGGCCTGGACTACCTCAGCTACGGCCTGATCGTCGAGGAGATCGGCCGCGGGTGCTCATCGGTGCGAACGGTCATATCCGTGCAGACCTCGCTCGTGTGCTCGGGGATTCTGAAGTGGGGAAGCGAGGAGCAGAAGCTGACCTACCTCCCCAAGCTGTGCTCCGGGGAGTGGCTGGGCTGCTTCGGGCTGACCGAGCCCGACAGCGGCTCGGACGCCGCAAACCAGCGCACGCGGGCGCGCAGGACCGACTCGGGCTGGCTCATTAACGGGGCAAAGATGTGGATCTCGATGGGCGACTACGCCAAGGTCGCGCTGATCTTCGCGCAGACCGATCCCGCGCTCGGGTACAAGGGGCTGGGCTGTTTCTTGGTGGACACCGATCAGCCGGGATTCAAACCACAGCCGATCGAGCACAAGATGGGGCTGCACGCCTCCGATACCGCTTCGATCGCGCTGGAAGACGTCGAGGTAGCCCCCGACGGCCTGCTCGGCACGATCGGCGACGGCTTCAAGGTCGCGATGTCATCGCTTGACTCCGGGCGTTACTCGGTGGCGGCCGGCTGCGTGGGCATCTGCCAGGGCTGCGTCGAGGAGTCGGTGAAATACGCCAAGCAGCGCGAGCAGTTCGGCCGGCCGATCGCGAGCTTTCAGCTCGTGCAGGCGATGATCGCCGACATGGTGCTCAAGACCGACGCCTCGCGGATGCTGGTGTGGCGCGCCGGCTGGCTCAAGGACAAGGGCCTGCCCAACACGCTGGAGACCTCCGTGGCCAAGCTGCATGCGACCGAGGCAGCGGTGGAGTGCGCGAACACGGCGATCCAGGTGCATGGCGGCGCGGGCTACGTCGACGACCACCCGGTCGAGCGCTACTTCCGCGACGTGCGCGTGACGACGCTGTACGAGGGAACCTCCCAGATCCAGAAGCTGATCATCGGACGCGCGATGACCGGGATCAACGCGCTCGTGCCCGCCTGAGGGGCGCGCATCCTTGAGCGATCCAACCGATCCGATGTCACCGCAGGAGCGCTTGAGCGAGAGCCGTGGAATGAGATGAGCAGCCCGGGCCACAAAGGGGCCGCCGTCATCGGCGTGCTGGGCGCCGGCACGATGGGTGCCGGCATCGCCCAGCTGGCCTGCCGCGCCGGAGCGCGCACGCTGCTGCACGACCCCGTCGCGCAGCAGCTTCAGAGCGGACAGGAGAGGGTGATGGCCGGCCTCGACCGAGAAGCCGCGCGCGGCCGTCTGAGCGCGGAGGAGGCACGGGCCGCCGGCGAGCGCCTGCACGCGGTCGACCGGCTGGGCGCTTTGGCTCCCTGCGAGCTCGTGATCGAGGCTGTGCCCGAGCGCCTCGATCTCAAGCATGAGCTCTTCCGGCTGCTGTCGGAGATCGTGCCCGAGGAGTGCGTCCTTGCGAGCAACACGTCATCGTTCTTGGTCACCGCGATCGCCGCCGTGGCGGGCAACCCCGAGCGTGTCGTCGGGATGCACTTCTTCAATCCGGCGCCCGTGATGCGCCTGCTCGAGGTCGTAGCCGGAGAGCGATCCTCCGAGGATGCCCTGGCGCTCGCCCAGGCCACCGGCGAGGCGATGGGCAAGACGGTCATCCGCGCGAACGACGGACCCGGCTTCTTGGTCAACCGCTGCAACCGGCCCTTCGGCCTGGAGGCCCTGCGCCTGCTGGGAGAGCGGCTCGCGGACATCGAGACGATCGACCGCATCTGCCGGATGCAGGGCGGCTTTCGCATGGGCCCCTTCGAGCTGATGGACCTCGTGGGCATCGACACCGGCTTTGAGGTCTCACAGAGCTTCTTTGCGCAGAGCTTCGGCGAGCCACGCTGGCGCCCCTCGCCGATCACCGCCCGCTACGTCGCGGCGGGGCTGCATGGCCGCAAGACGGGCCGCGGCTACTACACCTACCCCTCCAGCGAGGGGTCGCACGACGAGAGCGCCCGGGCCACGGGCGCCGCTTCCTACCGCCCGCAGGACCCCACGCCGCTCGACGCCGGACCGCCCGGTCGCGGCGAGGGCGTCGTGGTGATCGCCGGGGACGGCGTGATCGCCGATGAGCTGCGCGCGGCGGCGAGGAGCGGGGGCTATGAGGTGCGCGCACCGCATGACCCCACCGGGGGCGTGCTGCCCGCGCTGATCGTGGAGTGCGACCGGGCCCCGCGAAGCCCCGGGGGTTCTGAGGCTCGCCGCGACGGCCCCGAGCAGCCGGCGGCGCAGGGGGGCGCGCATATCGTGCTGTGTGAGGCGGGATCGCTGGCTGAGCTTGACCCGCGCGGCAGCGCGGTCGGCTTTTACGTGCTTGCGCCGCTCGAGCAGGCCGGGCTGGTCGAGCTCACGCGCGGCGAGGGCTCCTCACCGGTCGCGGCCGCGCGCGCCGAGCGCTTCTTCGCGGCCCTCGGCAAGCACGTCGCCTGGGTCGGCGACGCCCCCGGTCTGGTGCTCGGGCGAATCGTCTGCCAGCTCATCAACGAGGCGGCCTTCGCGCTCGGCGAAGGGGTCGGCGGAGCAGAGGACATCGACACGGGGATGGTGCTCGGCCTGAGCCATCCCCGGGGCCCGCTGGCGTGGGCCGATGAGATCGGGCTCGACCACGTGCTCAGTGTGCTCGATGCACTCTGCGACGAGTACCGCGAGGAGCGCTACAAGCCCGCCCCCGTGCTCCGGCGGCTCGTGGCGGCCGGGCGGCTGGGGCGAGCGACGGGGGCGGGCTTCCACGACTACGAGGCCGAGAGCTGAGGCGATCTCACATCTCCCGGGCCGTGAGCGTTTTACCGTCATGACCGCGGGGCTGCCTCCCTTTCAACGCTTTCTCGACAACCACCGCGACGTGGTCTGGCGCTTCCTCGTCGGCGCGGTCGGAAGCGGGGAAGCCGAGGACTGTTTCCAGGAGACGTTCATCGCTGCGCTGCGCGCCTATCCGCGGCTGCGCGCCGATTCGAACCTGCGCGCCTGGGTGCTCACGATCGCCCATCGCAAGGCGCTCGATGCCCACCGCTCCCGCACCCGGCGGGCGCTGCCCGTGGCCGATATCGGCACCTTTGACACCCCGACCCGGGCGCCCGATCAGCCCGAACCAGACGTTGCCCTGTGGCAGGCCGTCGAGCAGCTGCCGACGCGCCAGCGCTCCGCGGTCGTCCTTCGCTACATGGCCGATCTCCCCCACCGCGACATAGCCGCGGCGATCGGCTGTTCAGAGGAGGCGGCGCGTCGTTCGCTGCACGAGGGCCTTCTGAAGTTGAGAAAGGCAGTGCCGGCATGAGCGATCGGGCCTTCAGCGAGACCAGTGAGATCGAGCGCGCGCTCCGTCGCGGGATCGCCGAGGGGCTCACCGAGAGCGCCGGAGGACCCCGCGCGCCGGCGATGAGCAGCCGCGCGGCCCAGGCCGCCCGGCGGCTGAGCCGGCGCGTCGCGGCGGAGGGCCTCGCAGACGTGAGCTACACGCCCGTGGACTCGCCCTTCGGCACGCTGCTGCTCGCCGCCACCAGGCGCGGGCTCGTCCGCATCGCGTTCCCGGAGGAGGACGCCGACGCGGTGCTCGAGCGACTCGCCCGCAGGATCTCACCAAGGATCGTTGAAGCCTCGGCGCCCCTCGACACTGCAAAGGGAGAGCTCGAGGAGTACTTCAGCGGCCGCAGGCGGGAGTTCGAGCTTGCGCTCGACTGGGCGCTCGTCGGGCCGTTCGGGCGCCGGGTCCTGCGCGCCACCTCTGAGATCCCATACGGGGAGGTGCAGAGCTACGCCGAGGTCGCCGCCGAGGCGGGCAGCCCACGCGGATCGCGCGCGGCCGGAAACGCCCTCGCGTCCAACCCGATCCCGATCGTCATCCCCTGCCACCGCGTCCTGCGCAGTGGCGGAGCGCTCGGTGGCTACGGCGGGGGCCTGGAGAGAAAGCGCTGGCTGCTGGAGCTCGAGAGCGCGCTCGCCCGCCGGCCCTGATTAGGTCGAGCTGACCTCGGCCGCGGGCGCCCATTGCGCTTCGGCCGGATCGCCCACGGGCATCCCCTCCGGGGCCGGCACGCCGGGGGTGTCGCGCAGATACCACTCGGCGTCGAGAGCCGCCGCGCAACCGGAGCCGGCGGCCGTGATCGCCTGCCTGTAGGTGTGGTCGACCAGGTCGCCCGCCGCGAAAACCCCGGGACGGTTGGTGCGGGTGGACTTGCCCTCGGTGACCACGTAGCCGTTCTCGTCGATGTCGATCTGGCCGCGCACGAGCCCCGACTGGGGCTCGTGTCCGATCGCGATGAAGGTGCCCGACACGGCTAGCTCGAGCTCCTCACCGGTCTCGCTGTTGGCGAGCAGAGCGTGTCCGAGCGCGCCCTTCTCGCCGGCCACGAACTCACGAACGGTGTAGGGCGTCATGAACTCGATGTTCTCCTGCGCCCGTGCCCGCTCGAGCATGATCTTCGATGCGCGGAACTCCCCGCGGCGATGGACGACCGTCACCTTCTCGGCAAACTTCGAGAGGAAGATCGCCTCCTCCATCGCCGAGTCGCCGCCCCCGACGATTATCGTCGGCGCTCCCCGGAAGAAGGCGGCGTCGCAGGTCGCACAGTAGCTGACACCGCGCCCGGCCAGCTCCTCCTCGCCGCCGACACCCAGCTTCTTGTGCTCGGCACCCATGGCAAGAACGACAGTGCGCGCACGGTGCTCGGTGTCTGCGACCCACACGCTGTGCAGGCCTCCGGGCTCGCTCGCGAGCTCCACCCGCTCGGCCTGATCTGTGAGCAGCCGCGCCCCGAAGCGCTCCGCCTGATCGCGGAACTTCTGCATCATCTCCGGCCCCATCACGCCCTCCGGGAAACCGGGATAGTTCTCGACGTCGGTCGTCTGCTGCAGGAGCCCGCCCCAGGCGAAGCCCTCCACGACGAGCGGACGGAGGTTGGCCCGCGCCGTATACAGGGCAGCCGTGTAGCCTGCCGGGCCGCTCCCGATGATGATCACGTTCTCGACGTCGTTCATCTCATCTCCAATTCTCGCGCCCATGCCCACACCAGACACGCTTCATCAATTTTGCCGCTCGTCTGTAGCGCCGGCCCGCGAGCGGCCGGTCGCGGTCGCTGCCGGAGAGCCACTTTACTTTGTAAAGTACAATATAGACAAGGGGGTAAGGGTAGGCCGCTTGCCCGGAAGGCCGTTGGCCCTTGATGCTAGGTGCGCGGCAGGGCACCATGCAGCGAGCCCGGGGGCTCGGCGGCGTCCCGCAGGGCCGCCGGCAGCGCCAACTCCTGCTGTTGATCGCGCCAGCGCCCGACGGTGCGGCGCAGCTGGAAGTAGGCGACGCCACCCGGGAGCGTGGGCAGCCAGAAGGAGATCGCACGATAGGAGAGCACCGCGAGCACCGACAGGTTGAAGTCGACGCCGAAGGCGGCGAACGCGCCGATCATGCCTCCCTCGACGCCGCCGAGACCGCCGGGCAGCGGCAACAGGTTGCCGAGCATGCCGACGAAGTAGGCCATCCAGATCACGGTGAACGGCGGCGGTGAGCCGAACGCGTGGAACATCGCCCACAGCACGCAGATGTCAAAGCCCCACCATGCCGGAGCGCCCAGCAAGCCCGGGTCCCGCGTGCGGATCAGATCGACCGCGGTGCGCACGCCGCTCGCCGCCAGCGCGGGCACAGCGGCCGCGCGAGCCATCGTTCTGGCGATCCGGCTCGAACCGCCCGACCAACGCCCCAGGCGCCGCTCGACGTCTCCGGGCAGCAGAGCCATCGCACCGGCCACCGCGAACAGCACCGCCGCCACGATGGCGGGAATGATCGTGATCGCGAACGAGCCGCCTCCGGGAAACAGCCCGCTACCGAGCCCGATCCCGTCGAGCAGCAGCGAGCCGGCATAGATCACGTAGAGCAGCACTATGAAGGCGACCATGCGGCAGGCGACGACCCGTGACTCCATCCCCGATCGCCGCAGGGCCCAAGCTGTCAGCGCCACCCCGCCGGCTCCGGCGGCCGCGAACAGCCTCGTGGCGACCAGGCCGGCCATCGTGATCTCATAACTCTCCCGCCAGCCGATCCGGGTGTGCCCGCGGACGAAGACGGCGCGGAACAGGACTACATAGCCGGCAAACGAGAGCAGCTCCAGGACGACGCCGGCCGCTATCCACCAGCTGTCTCCGCGCTCGATCCGGTGCACGGTCGTGCCGACCCCGGCGAGCTTGGGGAGCACGAAGTAGAGAAACGCGATCCCGGAAAGGATGAACAGGACGAACGCCACGAGCCGCCGACGTGTCAGCAGCACACGCGGCATCTCCTCCTCGGCGGCGTGCGAGCCCTGCGCGCGCGCACGGCCCGGCGCACTGCCCTCTCTCAACGCGCGCTCCGCCTCCTGTCCCTGGCCCCGCTGCATCCTCTCCCCTCTCACACCATGGTCAGATCGCCTCGTGGGCCATTGCCTGCAGGGCCGCGACGCCCCGCCCGAGGCGGGTGACCGCCGGCGCCGCACGCGGCCCCACCTTACGCACCAGACCCGTCAGTGCCGCGCCCGCGAGCAGGTCCACGACATAATGCTCGCCCAGGTACACGAGCGCGAACCCCAGCGTCGCCGTGTAGGAGAAGCCGAGCGCGCCCGCGACTGGCCCCAACTCGGCGAGCAGGAGCGCGGCCATCAAGGATGTGGCGAAGTGCAGCGAGGGCATCGCAGCCAGGGGGTTGCCTCCAAACACACTGTAGAGCGGGGCCCAGCTGTCTCGCCAGAACTTCTCCCCGTACTCGACCATCATCCGCCGGACCTCCCGCGCGCCATCAACGGCCGTTGGGGCAGATGCCGCATACCACGGCGGGGCCGTGGGCCAGAGCCAGTAGAAGCTCGCGCCGATATCGAAGACCCCATAGGTCATCGCCGCGGCGCGCGGGAAGCGCTCCGGGTGGCGCAACAGGATGTAGGCGAGCGAGCCGTGCGGCACCATGAACCACGACCAGTGCGCCCACACGAGCACCCTGTCGAGGGCGCGCCACTCCGGGCCCTCGGGCCCCGTCCGCGCGAGCGCTCGCTGCAGGCGCAGGGTGGGCAGCTCGCCCAGGCCGAGCACGCGGTCGGCGACTATCGGGTAGTTGATGTGCGTGCGCACCCGCTGAGCCTCCGGGTCATCGTGCGGCGACTTGTAGGCGGCGAGATACGCCCACATCTGAAGGCCGCATGCGGCCGCGTCGCGGGCGCGCGTGCGGCGCATGGCCACGCATAGCCCAACGGGGGCCGCGAAGGCAACGGTCTGCAGCAAAAGTGGCGGCCCAGCGAGGCGGCGACGCAGCAGCGGCGCGGCGACACCCGCGGCGACGACTCCCCAGGCGGCTGCTCGGATCGCGCTCGACCGCCCCACCGAGCCGGAGTATATGGCCGCGTGCGGTGGCCGCCGCCCTCGCCCTTTGGTCAGGGCCCCGATCCGGCCACCCGGCGATCAGCGCTCGCCGCCTGCACGAGGGCGGCGACGACGGGGCTGCTCTCGTCCGCCTCGGGATGCCACTGAACCCCGAGCACAAAGCGCCGCTCGGGCAGCTCGATGGCCTCGGGAAGGCCGTCCATCGCCGAGGTCCCGCTGACCTCGAGTCCCGCTCCAAGGCGGTCGACACCCTGATGATGATGTGACTTGGTGCCGTGATGGATCTCTCCCAACACGGACATCGCGAGTGTGCCCTCGCGAACATAAACGGCGTGGTCGGCACCATCGAAGGAGCCGACCACGCGCCGGTGCTCGTGATGGCCGAGGCGCTCGGGCAGATGCTGCAGCAGTGTGCCGCCACAAGCTACGTTGATGAGCTGCATGCCCCTGCAGATCCCGAGCACCGGGAGGTCGCGCGCGATCGCCGCGCGCGCGATCGCGATCTCGAACACGTCCCGCTCGGGCACGGTGCCGACCGTCTCGGCATGCGCCGCTTCACCGTAGACCGCAGGGTCGATATCGGCGCCGCCCGCGAGCAGGAGCCCGTCGATCAGGTCGAGCATCTCCTCAGGGTCCTCGATCACACGCGGATCCGGCGGCAGCATCACCGCGAGCCCTCCGGCCTGCTGCACCGCATCGACGTAGCTGCGGGGGAGCAGCATTGCCTGCAGGTCCCACACGCTCCACTGTGCCTGCTCGATCGCGGCGCAGATGCCTATGACTGCTCGTTTCACCCCACACACCATAGGATCAACTCGCGCCAGCCCGCGTGCCCACCGCTGCCGGCTGCCACCACCAGCTCACACTATTGAGAGGAGCGCAATGAGCGAGCCGAGCATCCAGCTTGAGACGGTCAACGTGAGCGTGTCCGACGGAGCGGCGACCGTGGAGCTCAACCGCCCGCAGACGCTGAACGCCTGGAACGCACAGCTCGGGCGGGACCTGCTGGCCGCGCTGCGCCGGCTCGCCGGTGAGGAGTCCGTGCGCGCGGTAGTCCTCACCGGCGCCGGGCGAGCCTTCTCCTCGGGGGCCGACCTGAAGGACATGAGCGGCGGAGAGACAACTCCCGACGGGCGCCCCGACATCTACCGGACGCTCACCGAGCGCTACCACCCGATCATGCGCGCCGTGCGCGAGATGCCCAAGCCGGTGGTGGCCGCCGTCAACGGGGCGGCCGTGGGCATCGGCTGTTCGCTCGCGCTCTGCTGCGACCTGATCCTCGCGGCCGAGAGCGCCTATTTCCTGCTCGCCTTCGTCAAGATCGGGCTGGTGCCGGACGGCGGCTCCTCGCTGTTCGTGCCGACCCGCGTGGGAATGGCCCGCGCGAGCGAGCTTGCGATGCTCGGCGAGCGCTTGCCCGCCGCCCAGGCGCTCGACTGGGGCCTGATCAACCGCGTCCTGCCCGACGCGCGTCTACATGCGGAGACGGCCGCTCTCGCCGCCCGCCTTGCGAGCGGACCCACGCGTTCCTACGCAGGCACCAAGCGAGCGCTGAACAGCTGGCTGTACTCGCGCATGGCCGAGCAGCTGGAGCTGGAGGCGCAGCTGCAGCGGGAGATGGCCGGCAGCGATGACTTCCTCGAGGGGGCCCTGGCCTTCCTCGAGAAGCGCCCTCCCCGCTTTGCGGGGAGATAGTCGAGCTCGTGGCAAACATCATCAAGCGCGTCACGCCCGGGGCTGAATAGAATGCCCGTCGCCTTGGGCCATCTCCTCTCCTCAACGCTCGCATTTTTCACGCCGCGCTCGGGAGGATCGCCGAACGCCAACCAGATCGACAGCCTCTACAAGATCACGCTCTACATCGCGCTCGTGATCTTCATCGCGGTCGAGGGCGCCCTCGTATACGCGCTCGTGAAGTTCCGTGCGCGCAAGCACGCTGTGGCCGCGCAGATCCGCGGCAACACCCGCCTGGAGTTGGGCTGGACGGGGGCCGCGGCGGTGATCCTGGTCGGCCTCGCGGTCCTGACCTTTGCGAAGCTGTCCTCGATCCAGGACCCGCCGAACTCGGGCCCGGACGGCGACGCGCTGAGCGGATCGAGCGACGTGCTCTACGCGAGCACCGAGCGCAAGCTCCCGCCCAACGGGAAATCGCTGAACATCACGGTCATCGGTCGCCAGTACATCTGGCAGTTCGTCTATCCCGGTGCGAACGAACCCGACGGCCTCGGCGCGCCTTACTCCTACGAGGAGATGGTCGTCCCCACGAACACGACGGTCACGCTCGACATCGTCTCCGAGGACGTCGTGCACTCCTGGTGGGTCCCCGAACTGGGCGGCAAGTTCCAGGCCGTGCCCGGGTACCACAACTACACGTGGTTCAAGATCGAAAAGCCCGGGCTCTACCGCGGGCAGTGCGCGCTTCTGTGCGGGCGGGGGCACGCACGCATGATCGCCACCGTCAAGGCCGTGCCACCCGCCCAATTCGAAGCCTGGCTGGCCTATCAGAAGCAGCTCATCAGCGAAGCCAACGCCCAGGCCAAGATCGCGCGGGCCAAACTGAACGCCCAGACCGGTGCCGGTCAGGTAGAAAACCCCTAGGAGATCGAGGAGACCAGCCCACCAGATGGCCACCTACGTAGCCCCCATCCCCCAACTGACAGCGCATCGCGCCGAGCGCGAGGAGGGTGGCTGGGCGAGCTGGATCACGACCACCGATCACAAGCGGATCGGGATCATGTACATGGTCACCACGTTCGTATTCTTCTGCCTCGGCGGCGTCGAGGCGCTGATGATGCGGCTGCAGCTCGGGGCGCCGAACAACACGCTGGTCACGCCCCAGACCTACAACCAGCTGTTCACGATGCACGGAACGACGATGATCTTCCTGTTCGTCGTGCCGATGATGGCCGGCCTGGCCAACTACTTCGTGCCGCTCATGGTCGGGGCGCGCGACATGGCCTACCCGCGCCTGAACGCGCTCTCCTTCTGGCTGCTCCTGGCCGGCGGCATCGTCTTCTACGCCTCGATCTTCTGGAACCCACCGGAAGCCGGCTGGACGAGCTATCCGCCCCTGTCGAGCACGCTCTACTCGCCGAGCGGCGGACAGGATGCCTGGATCTACCTGATCCACCTCACCGGGCTGTCCTCCATCCTGGGGGCCGTCAACTTCTACGCAACGATCGCCAACATGCGCGCGCGGGGGATGAGCTGGGGCCGGCTGCCCCTGTTCGTGTGGGCGATCCTCACCTACTCGGTCCTGATCATCTTCGCGATGCCGGTGATCGCGGCGGCGGTGACGATGCTCCTCACCGACCGGCACTTCGGCACCCACTTCTTCGATCAGACCGAGGGCGGGTCGCCGCTCTTGTGGCAGAACCTGTTCTGGTTCTTCGGCCATCCCGAGGTCTACATCATGATCCTCCCGGGCTTCGGCCTGGTCTCGGAGATCCTGCCGGTGTTCGCGCGCAAGCCGATCTTCGGCTACAAGGCAATCGCCGCCTCGACGGTCGCGATCGCCTTCCTCGGCTTCCTCACATGGGCACACCACATGTTCACCGCGCCGATACCCGAGGCGATCCTCGTGTTCGTGATGCTCAGCTCCTTCCTGATCGCGGTGCCGACCGGCGTCAAGATGCTCAACTGGATCGCGACGCTGTGGCGGGGGACGATCGAATTCAAGACGCCGCTGCTGTTCTGCGCGGGATTCATCGCGCTCTTCTTGATCGGGGGCATATCAGGCGTGTTCCTCGCCGTGTTCCCCGTCGACTGGCAGCTCAACGAAACGTACTTCGTGGTAGCCCATCTCCATTTCGTGCTGATGGGCGGCTCGGTGTTCACGATCTTCGCGGCCATCTACTACTGGTTCCCGAAGATCACGGGTCGAATGCTCAACGAAGGCCTTGGCAAGCTGAGCTTCTGCCTGATGTTCGTCGGCATCCTCACCACCTTCCTGATCCAGCACGTGATGGGACTGGACGGCATGCCCCGGCGCATCTATGAGTACGACAACGTCGGCCACCTCGCGCTCTACAACCTGATCTCGACGGTCGGATCCTTCATCATCGCGCTCGGGGTCATCGTCACGATCGTAAACGTCGCCCGCAGCCTGAAGACGGGCGTGGTCGCCGGTCCTGATCCTTGGAAGGCCAACACGCTCGAGTGGTTCACCAACTCGCCCCCGCCGGCGAACAACTTCGACACGATCCCGCAGGTGCGCTCGGCCGAGCCGATGAAGGACATCCGCCGCGAGGTCGAGCGCCGCAGCGCGGGTGCGCCCGTCGCGGGGGCAGCAACGGTTCCCGCCGGCGCCAGACAGGTCGGGGTCTAGGTGGGCGCCCTGCCCCCCACGAGCCTCGCGCCCGCGATCGATTCGCCGGTGCTCGGCCTCGCCCCGCGCACGCGCCAGCTCCTCAGCGACTACGTCGAGCTGACCAAGCCCAAGGTCCAGTCGCTGCTGCTGCTGACGACGATCGCCACGATGTACGTGGCCGGCGATCCCTCGCCTGTGCTCGTCGCCCTGACCTGCCTTGGCGGGTACCTGTCGGCGGGCGGGGCGGGGGCCGTCAATCATTGGTTCGACCGGGACATCGACGCGAGCATGGCCCGCACGGCCAACCGGCCCGTCCCCTCCGGGCGCGTGTCCCCGAACGCCGCCCTCGCGTTCGGCTGCGCACTCGCGGGGCTGTCGCTGCTCGAGCTCTCGCTCACCGTCAACCCTCTCGCGGCCGGGCTCTCGTTCGCGGGCTTCCTCGGCTACGTGTTCGTGTACACGATCTGGCTGAAGCGGCGCACACCACAGAACATCGTGATCGGAGGGGCGGCTGGGGCGGTGCCCCCGCTCGTCGGCTGGGCCGCGGTGACCGGCTCAGTGAGCGGCGTGGCGGTAATCCTCTTCTTCATCGTCTTCTTCTGGACGCCGCCCCATTTCTGGGCGCTGTCGCTGCTGATGAAGGACGATTACGAGCGGGTCGGGGTGCCGATGCTCCCCGTTGCAAGGGGCGAGAAGGAGACGCGCAGGCAGATCCTCCTGTACTCGATCCTCCTCTACGTCGTCACCCAGCTCCCCTTCTGCGCGGGCGGCTTCGGCGTGATCTACCTGCTCGCATCGCTGACTCTCGGGCTCGGCTTCATCGCCGGCGCCGTGCGCCTGTACCGGCGCGCGGACCGTCGCTCGGCGCTGCGCCTGTATCTGTTCTCGCTCGCCTACCTGGCGCTGCTGTTCTGCGCGATGGTCGCCGACGCCCATCTATAGAATGCGTGGCCGCTCATGATGACCCGGCGCCTGGCAAGAAAGAACCTCATCACCGGCCTGATCGTTTGCGCGATCTGCATGTTCATGTTCGGGATCACTTTCGTGGTCGCGGCGATCTACGTCTCGTGAGCCGCCTCCGATGAGCCCGCTCGAGCCGGAGGTCCCACCGGTCGGAGAGGAGATCCACCTCCCGGGGCCGTCGATCCTGCCGGTGCTCACGGCCTTGGGAATAACGCTCACCCTGATCGGGATCACCACCTTCATCGAGCTGACGGTCATCGGCGGCTTGCTAACGCTCTTCTGCGCGATCCGCTGGATCAAAGACACCCGCCACGACATCGACGAGCTTCCGCTCGAGTAGAGCAACCGGCCCCGGGGGCCCTCTCAGCCCGCCCCGACGCTGCTCGGCACAGAGCAGATCGCACCGTCCTCGGTCCAGCAGCGCACGATGTCGCGGACCGACAGGATGCCCACCGTTTCGCCCCCCTCGAGCACGATCAGGTGACGGAAGGCCCCGCGCACCATCGCCGCCGCGGCCTCCTCGAGAGACCAGTCGGGCGCGGCAAAGACGACGTCCCGCGTGAGGTGCTCGGCGACCTGCTCGCGATCGGGGTCCTGCCCCTCCCCGAGCGACAGCAGGATGTCGCGCTCGGTGATGATGCCGGGACCGTGCCCGTCAGGGTCGATGACCACCGCCGCGCCGACCCTGCGCTCGGACATCAGCCGTGCGACCGCCCTCAGCGTGTGGCCGGGGCCAACCGTGAGAACCGTCGGGCTCATCCCTTCCCTGACGTGCATCGTCGTCTCCTTCCCCGCCCGGCCGGTGAGGCCGAACGGCTGGTCCCAGGATTTGCAACAATTGCCTCAATCTAGTGGGTGCGGTCGTCCCCGTCAAGGTCTTCAGCTGTTCAGGGGACGAAGGCATTAGGATCAGCCCCCCCGATGGAGAGGATCGCCCAGGACAACCCGCTCGCGAGCGCCTCAGGAGCCACGCATGTCTAGACAGCGTTCGCTGACGATCACGATCATCGCGGCGAGCTTCGCCGTAACGATCGGCATCGTCCTCAGCTTCGTGATCCACTGGTTCCCGCCCGAGGCGTCCACGCAGGCCGCGAACACCGACCGGCTCTACCACGTCCTGGTCATCGCCTCGATTCCGATCTTCGTGCTCGTCGTCACGGTGATCCTCTACTGCGTCTGGCAGTTCCGGATGAGACCCGGCGAGGAGACCAAGGACGGGCCACCGATCCACGGCAACACCCGTCTGGAGGTGCTGTGGACGACGATCCCGGCGATCCTGCTGCTCGGGCTCGTCGGCTACTCCTTCGTGGTCCTGCATGAAAACGAAGAGAAACCCGCCCACGAGATCCAGGTCGGCGTAACCGGCCAGCAGTTCGCCTGGTCGTTTCAGTACCCGCCCTCGGTGACCGGAGGGGCGCCCGTGCAGAGCGACCAGCTCTACCTGCCAGAGGGCGAGTCGGTGTACTTCAACCTGCACTCCAAGGACGTCATCCACGCCTTCTGGATCCCAGCCTTCAGGCTCCAGGAGGACGTCGTGCCTGGCATCACCACACACTACCGGGCGACGCCCGACCGCCTCGGCAGCTACCCGATCGTCTGCAACCTGCTGTGCGGGCTGGGACACTCGCTGATGCGCTCGACCGTTCACGTGGTCTCTCCCGCCGTCTTCCAGACGTGGATCAAGAGCCAGCAGAGCACAGCCTCGAGCGGGACCGGCGCCGGCGCCACATCCGGCGGAACTACGGGATAATGTGCACCGCCAGATGACCATCGAGGGAACCCGCCGCTGATGGCCGCAAGACTTCGTGCTCCAGGCTTCTACCGGGCCGGAGTGATGATGGTGCTCGGCGTCGCCTTCGCGACCGGGCTGACCTGGGTCGTGCGCATGTCCACCGGACACGCCACCTTCCATCACTTCGTCTCGGGCGACGCGATCCTGACGGTGTCGCTGATCGCGGTGCCACTGGCCTTCCTGGTTGGGATCGGGGGCTTCGACTACTGGTTCTACTGGGCGGCTGGGCGCCCGACCCGGGCCGAGGATCACTCAAGCCACGGTGCATACAGCTGGAAGGACTACTTCCGCGTCAACACCGACCACAAGGTGATCGGCATCCAGTACCTCGTGAACTCCTTCTTCTTCCTGCTCGTCGGCGGCCTGCTCGCCATGCTGATGCGCGCCGAGCTGGCCCAGCCCGGAGCCCAGTTCGTGAGCGCCAACACCTACAACGGCCTGTTCTCGGTGCACGCGTCGCTGCTGATCTTCCTGTTCATGGTCCCCGTCTTCGCCGGCATCGGCAACTTCGTGATCCCGCTGATGATCGGCGCGCCCGACATGGCCTTCCCGCGTCTGAACGCGCTCTCCTTCTGGCTGCTGCCGGTCGGCGGTGCGCTGATGCTGGGGAGCTTCCTCGCCCCCGGCGGCGCGTTCGCGGACGGATGGACCGCGTATGCGCCGCTGTCGGTCAACGCGCCGATCGGGCAGACGTTCTTCTCATTGGGCGTCCAATTCGCGGGCGCATCCTCGATCATGACCGCCCTCAACTTCCTCGTGACGATCATCACGATGCGAGCGCCGGGGATGAGCTTCTTCCGCATGCCGCTGCTGGTGTGGTCCAACTTCGCGACCTCGTTGCTCGTGGTCATCGCGACGCCATTCATCGCCGCCTCGCAGTTCTTCGTGTTGCTCGACCGCGCTCTCGGCTTCAATTTCTTCAATGCCGGCAAGGGCGGGGACGTGCTCATGTATCAGCACGTCTTCTGGTTCTACTCCCACCCGGCCGTCTACATCATGATGCTGCCTGGCTTTGGGATCGTTAGCGAAGTCATCGCCGTGAAGTCGCGCAAGCCGATCTTCGGCTACCGCATGATGGCCTTCTCGCTGCTGGCGATCGTCGCGCTCGGCTTCACCGTCTGGGCCCACCATATGTTCACATCGGGAATGGCCGCCTGGATCCGCATCCCGATGGCGATCACAACCGCGATCATCGCCGTGCCGACCGGCATCAAGATCTTCTCCTGGCTGGCGACGCTCTGGCGCGGCGTCCTGCACCTGGACACGCCGATGCTCTTCGCGCTGGGCTTCCTGGCGACCTTCACGCTCGGAGGGATCAGCGGCGTGATGCTCGCGATGATCCCGTTCGACATCCACGTCAGCGCCACCTACTTCGTCGTGGCCCACATCCACTACGTGCTGTTCGGCGGCTCGCTGATGACGATCTTCGCAGGCGTCTACTACTGGTTCCCGAAGATGACCGGCCGCATGTTCGACGAGCGCCTGGGCAAGTGGCACTTCTGGACGACCTTCGTGTTCATGAACCTGACCTTCGCGCCGATGCACGTCCTCGGCCTGCAGGGCATGCCACGGCGCGTGGCCACCTACGCATCCCAGTTCACCGACCTGAACCTCTTCATCTCGATCGCCAGCTTCGGCCTGGGGCTCAGCACGCTCGTGTTCGTCTACAACATCGTGACCAGCTGGCGGGGAGGTCCGCGGGCCGTGGCAAATCCGTGGCGGGGGCTGACGCTCGAGTGGCAGGTCTCCTCGCCACCGCCGGTCTTCAACTTCGACCGGATCCCGACGGTCGTCGGCGGTCCTTACGAGTACGGTGTGCCCGGCGCGATCCACGGCACCTTCGCGCCGGCTCCGGCGGGCGCCGGGGCGCGAATCGGATCGGGCGTCGTGCGCTCGAAGAGCGAGTGAGGGGAGAGGTGCGATGAAGGAAGTCCTCGTGTTGGCAAACCGGACGCTCGGTGGCGCCAAGCTGTTCGACGCGGTCAGGGAGCGTGCCGCTTCAGGCGACGTCCGCTTCCGCCTCATCGTGCCCCAGAGCAAGCCCTCGGCAGGCCTCGTGATCTACGATGAGGCGGTTCGCGAATCAGCACAGGTGCGGGTCGATCTCGCCCTCTCCGCAGCTGCCGCGGAGGGCATCAAGGCGACCGGCGAGGTCGGCGACGCGGACCCCTTCCTGGCAACGATGGACGCGGTCGCCGAGCGCAGGCCCGATGAGATCATCGTCTCCACCCATCCGGCGATCCATTCCGGCTGGCTTCGACGAGA
>JBEKXJ010000054.1:0-21574 GCA_049512215.1 Solirubrobacteraceae bacterium | reverse complement strand
CGAAGCTGCCCGGAGAGCACGAGGTGGTGCTGATCGACTGCCCTCCCTCCCTCGGCCTGCTCACCGTCAACGCGCTCGTCGCGGCCGACCGCGCGCTGATCACCGCGGAGGCCCAGTATTTCGCCCTCCAGGGCGTCGAGCAGGCGATGGAGGTGTTGGAGCTCGCGCGCGAGAGCCTCAACCCTGAACTCTCGCTGCTCGGGGTCCTGCTCAACCTCGCCGACATGCGCACCGTCCATTCGCGCGAGGCATTGGCCTCGCTGAAGGAGCGTTTCGGAGACCAGGTGTTCGAGACCGTCATACGCTCATCGATCGCCTACGCAGAGTCGGCCGAGCGGGCCACCTCGATCCTCGATCACCGCCCGGACCTCGGAACCGACTATGTCGCGCTCGCCGCCGAAGTCCTCGGCCGGCTGCCCGGATTCGAGGACGCGCGCAGGCAGCTCGAGCAGCTCGTCTAGAGCTCTCCGACGTAGGCTCCCTGAGGCTCGAACGGCGTCCTCATGAGCGTCGCCCAGCCCTCGATCTGCGGGCGCAGCGCCTCGGCGACGCTGCCGGTCTGCTCGTAGAAGCACCACACGAGCACGCTGGGCCCGGCCCCTGAGATCGTCGCTCCCAACGCCCCCAGCTCTCGCGCGCGCGAAGCGAGCTCGAACGAGCGCGGAAACAGCGCCGAGCGCCGCTGCTCGTGCAGGCGGTCATGCAGGCCACGCGCGAGGAGATCCCAGTCGCCTTTCGCCAACCCGAGGATCAGCAGGGCGGCGTGGGCGACGTTGAAGACGGCCTGCTCGAGCGGAACCTCCGCGGGCAGCGCGGCGCGCGCGGCGCGTGTGCGAACCGCCTGTTCGGGCACGACCGCGAGGGCCTCCAGGCCGGTGGGGGGCTCGAACCTCGTCGCCTCCCCGTCGGCACACACGACGAACCCTCCCCGCAGCGCGGCAGCCACGTTGTCGGGGTGACCCTCGAGCTCGCTCGCCAGCGTCAGCAGATCGGCGTCCAGCTCGAAGAGGTGGTCGGCCGCCATCAGCCCCGCCACGATCGCGGCGGCGCTCGACCCTAGTCCCCCCGCGAGCGGGATCTCCGAGCGCATCTTGAAGGTGAAGCCCGCGGCCGGGTGCAGCCGCTCGAACGCCCTCACGCAGAGGTTCTCACGGCCCTTGCTCACCGCGAGATCGGTCTCGACCGCGAACTCGCCTGTCTCGGCCACCTCGAGCTCGAGATGCAGCGAGAGAGCGGCCGCCATGCAGTCGAAGCCGGGCCCGAGGTTCGCGGAGGACGCTGGAGCCCTCACGACCCGCCTACGAATCACCCAGCACCGCTTCCTCGATCGCAGCCATCTCGGCGGCGCACTCGATCACCTTGCCGTCGTTGTTTGCGATCGCGGTCTCAGGGTCCTTCAGGCCCCGGCCGGTGAGCACGCAGACGACCTGTCTCGCGCCGTCCGCTCCGTACTTGAGCAGCCCGGCGACCGCAGCCGCAGAGGCGGGCTCGCAGAAGATGCCTTCTTTAGACGCGAGCAGCCGGTAGGCGCGGAGGATCTCCGCGTCGCTCACCGCGCGGATCGCGCCGCGCGACTGTGTCGTCGCCGCCATAGCGTCCTCCCAGCGAACCGGTTTGCCGATCCGGATCGCGCTGGCGACCGTTTCGGGGTGCTCGACCGGGTGCCCGAGCACGAGCGGCGCGGCGCCCTCGGCCTGGAAGCCGAACAGCCTCGGCGCGGCTCCCATCTCACAGAAGCCACGCCAGTAGGAGGTGATATTGCCGGCGTTGCCGACGGGAATGCAGAGCACCTCGAGCTCGCCCGCGAGCTCCTCGTGCAGCTCGAACGCGGCCGTCTTCTGGCCTTCGACGCGGAATTCGTTGATTGAGTTGACCAGCACGATCGGGTGGGCGTCGGTCAGCTCGCGAACCAGTACCAACGCCTGGTCGAAGTTGCCCGCGAGCGAGATCACGCGCGCCCCGTGAATCAGCGTCTGCGCCATCTTGCCGCGCGCGATCTTCCCCTGGGGGACGATCACCGCGCAGGTGATACCCGCGCGCGCCGCGTAAGCCGCGGCGCTCGCCGCGGTGTTCCCGGTCGAAGCGCAGACCACCGCCTTTGCGCCTTCGCGCACGGCAGCGGAGACAGCACAGGTCATCCCGCGGTCCTTGAACGATCCCGTCGGATTGGCGCCCTCGAGCTTCAGGCGCACGGTGGTTCCCATCAGCTCGGAGAGCACCGGCGCGCTCAGCAGGGGCGTCGAGCCCTCCTGGAGGCTCACCAGGGGATCACCGACGGCGAATGGCAGCCGCTCGCGGTAGCGCTCGATCAGGGGTATCTGGCTTTTGGTCATCGACGCGCTCGTCCGCTCACAGGAACTCCTCTTCGATCACCCGGATTGTCCGCGGTGCCGAGCGCACGAACGGGAACTTCCCGATCCGCTCTATCGCCACCCGCAGGCTCGACTCGAGCACCGAGTGCGTGACCATCACCAGCCGCGCGTGCTCCCCCATGCCCCTCTGGACGACCGACTTGATCGAGACGCCCTGCTCTCCGAGCACCGTCGTCACCGCGGCCAGCACCCCCGGTCGGTCGGCGACCTCCATATGCAGATAGAAGGCGCTCTCGAAGTCCTTCACCAGCGTCGGCCGCTCCAGCGGAGCCGGCGGGCTGGCCGCGCCGAGGATCGCGCTGACCACGTCCCCAAGCACCGCGCTCGCCGTCTGCCTTCCCCCGGCGCCGGGGCCCGACAGCGTGATCTCGGTGATCGCCTCGGACTCGACGGTGACCGCGTTGAAGGGACCCCCGACCGACGCCAGCGGATGCCCGGCGTAGAGGAACGCCGGGTGCACCCTCACCGAGAGCCCGCCGTCCCTGCGCTCGGCGGTCCCGATCAGCTTCAGCCCCAGGCCGAGCTCGCGCGCGTACTGGACGTCGTCGCCGTGCAGTTGCTCGATGCCCTCGTAGTGCACCTGCTCCAGGCGCACCGGCGTGCCGAACGCGAGCCGCGCGAGGATCGCCATCTTCGCGGCCGCGTCCCTGCCGCTGACGTCGTCGCTGGGGTCGGCCTCGGCGAAGCCCTTGCGCTGCGCCTCCGCGAGCGCCTCCACATAGCTCAACCCGCCCGCCATCTCGCTGAGGATGAAGTTCGTGGTGCCGTTCACGATCCCGTGGATACGCTCGATGTGAGCGCCCGCTAGCGACTCTTCAAGCACCCTCACCACGGGCACGACGCCCGCGACCGCCGCCTCGAAGCGGAGCTGGACTCCGTTCGCGCGAGCGACCTGGAAGAGCTCCTCGCCGTGTTCGGAGAGGAGCAGCTTGTTGGCGGTCACGACATGCCTTCCGGCGCGCATTGCCGCCAGTACGTAGTCCTTCGCGGGCTCGATCCCGCCGATCAGCTCCACGACGAGCTCAACGTTCTCGAGAATCTCCGGGAAGCTCCCCCGCTCCCTCGTGAGCACTCCGGCGATCGCCGGCCTGCGAGCGATCAGGCCCTCGATCTGCTCGCTGCGCTCCTCGAGCAGCTCGGCGAACGCCGAGCCGACCGTGCCGAAGCCGAGCAGGCCGATCCTGAACAGATCAGATGGCACGGCGCGCGATCTGGGCTCTAGAGGACATCGCGGGCACTCAGATCGCCGAGGCTCTCACGCCTCACCACGACGCGCGCGTCGCCGTCCCTGCAGAAGATCACCGGAGGACGGGGAACACCGTTGTAGTTGTTGGCCATCGCATGCCCGTAGGCCCCCGTCGCGGGCGTCACGATCACGTCGCCCGGCTTCGGATCCGCGAGCAGGGCTGCTCGCGTCAGCACATCCCCGGCCTCGCAGTGCTTGCCGGCCAGAACGCACCTGCTCGTCCCGTTCAGCCGATCTGCGATGTGCGCTTCGTAGGGAGCCCCGTAGAGCATCGGCCGCAAGTTGTCCGACATGCCGCCGTCAACCGCGACCCAGAGCGAAACGTTCCGCTTGACGCTCTGCACCGTGTAGAGCGTCACGCACGCGCTCGCGCTGAGAGCCCTGCCCGGCTCGATCATGATGCGCCTGTCGGGGGACCGCCCGTGCGCGTGGGCGGCACCCACGATCGCACCCACGTATTCCTCGATAGAAGGGGGTGCCGGCTGATCCTCGGTGTAGCGCACGCCCAGGCCACCTCCGAGGTCCCAGACCGGGAAGTCGCCGAGCCTGGCGAGCTCCGCAACCTCGGCGCGAAACGGATCCAATCCGAGCAGCTGCGAGCCGATGTGGGCGTGCACGCCCACCAGCGAGAGTCCCGCGACGCGTTCGACCCGCGCTATCGCCTCGCCGGCCTGCTCCATCGCGAAGCCGAACTTGGAGTCGGCCTGGCCGGTCGAGATCTTCTCGTGCGTCTCGCCCCGCACGTCCGGGGTGACCCGCACGAGCACGCGCTGGGCTCCGGTGAGCGCACCCTCCTTCACGAGCTGCTCGAGCCGGTCGATCTCGTCGAAGTTGTCGACGACGATCAGCCCGACGCGGTGGCGCAGTGCCGCCCGCAGCTCCGCCTCGGACTTCGCGTTGCCGTGCAGGACGATCCGCTCCGGCGGAAAGCCGGCCTTCAGGGCCAAGTGCAGCTCTCCGCCCGAGGCGACATCGCACCAGAGTCTCTCCTGTGCGAACAGGGCGAGCACCGCCGTGCATGGGAAAGCCTTCGACGCGAACGCCACCTGGAAGTCGGACTGGCCGGCGTTGAGCCCCGCCTGCACGAAGGCGCGAGCCCGCGAGCGAAGGTCTTCCTCGGCCACGACATACGCCGGGGTGCCGAACTCCCTGGCGAGCTCGATCGTGTCGCAGCCGCCCACCTCCAGCCGGCCGCGCTCGTTGAGGCGGCTTGCGAGGGGAAAGACGCGCGAAAGCCTGGTGCCGGTGGCCATCGCCGGTGATTATCGCTTGCGACTCAGGCCGTCGTCGAACCGAGCGCGGCCATGCCGCCGGCCCGCCGTGCCATCATGAGAAGCCAGACCGACCCGATCAGGCAGAGGGCGATGCTCTCGAGTTGCGGCGCGGTCAGCCCTGCCAGCACCTCCTTGTTGCGGCGGATGAACTCCACCAGGAACCGCTCCAGGCCGCTGAACACGAGATACAGCGCGAACACGACCCCCGGGCGCAGACGATCGCGCATGTGCCACAGCACGTAGGCGAGCAGGCACATCGAGACCGTCTCATAGATGGGTGTCGGCTGCACCCGCACTCCGGGGGGCGTGGGAACGGTCCCGTGCGGATAACCCATCGCCCAGGGCAGGCTCGAGCGGATCCCGTAGTCGCCGTCCCCTGAGACCTGACAGCCGATGCGCCCGATCGCGTAGCCCAGCGCCAGCGCTGTCGCGCACATGTCGAACATCCTCAGTTCAAGCGCGTTTCGCCAGCGCATCCATGCGACCACCCCGATTGCGCCGCCGAGCGCCCCCCCGTACCAGACCAACCCCGAGCCCGAGAAGATGCTCCCGAGCAGATTGTGCTTGACCTGGTCGTAGTTCTCGATCACGTAATAGCCACGCGCACCGACGACGCCGCCGATCAGCGAGGCGAACACGATCTCATACGCCCAGTCGACCGGCCGATCGAGCTCGCGCAGCCTGCGCGCGACGACCAGCCCGCAAGCGAGGAAGCTCAGCGCGAAAGCCACGCCGAATGTCTTGATGGGGATGCCCAGGAGGTGGACTTCGGGCTTCATGACGTGAAGGCAAGGGGCATCGCGGTCCTCGCGAACTTTAGGGCACGAAGATCTCCTTCTGCCACAATCACCACTGATGGCGCAGCGACGATCGAACTTCGGCAAAGACACCGGCCTGCAGGCGCGGATGATCCTGACGATGTTCCTGCTCGGGCTCGTCTACGTGGTGTTCGTCGGCGTCCTGATAGCGACCGGGGCCGCGGCCGGGCTGATCGTTGTGGTGGCGGTTGTGCTGCTGCTGGTGCAGCTGTTCGGCTCGGACAAGATCGCGATGGCCACGATGGGGGTCAAAGAGGTCACTCCCGCCCAGGAGCCGGAGCTGCACGGGATCATCGAGCGGCTGTGCGTGCAGGCCGACCTGCCCAAGCCGCGGGTCTGCGTGATCGAGACCTCGATGCCGAATGCCTGCGCGATGGGCCGCTCGCAGAAGTCGGCCACCGTCTGTGCCACGAGAGGGCTTCTCGAGCTGCTGTCCCCCGCCGAGCTCGAAGGGGTTATGGCGCACGAGCTGACGCATGTCATCAACCGTGATGTGATGGTGATGACGCTGGCAAGCTTCTTCGCGACGCTGGCCTCGATGATCGCGCAGTTCGCCCTCTTCTTCGGCGGGGGCTTCGGCGGTGGGTATGGCCGCGGCCGCGACGAGGAGGAGGAGATCATGGTGGTGCTCCTCGTTTCGGCGCTGGTGTACGCGATCTCCTTCCTGCTGCTGAGGGCGCTCTCGCGCTACCGTGAGTTCGCCGCAGACCGTGGCTCGGCCGTGCTGACCGGACGTCCCAGCGCCCTCGCCTCCGCGCTCTTGAAGATCAGCGGCACGATCGAACGGGTGCCCAGCCAGGATCTGCGCAGGGTCGAAGGCATGAGCGCCTTCTTCATCCTGCCCGCCCGCACGAAGCGCTCGGTGATGAACATCTTCGCCGATCACCCCCCGCTCGAGCAGCGGCTGGCCGCGCTCGAGCGCTTGGAGTCCCAGTTGCAGGGTGCCTCCTGACGTGGGCCTGCGCGACATCCTGACCGGTCGCCACGAGGTCAAGGGTCCGGCGCCCGACCGCCTGTTCGCGATCTCAACCGCCTATATAGCGCTCCAGACAGAACACCAGATCGAGCCCGCAGGCACAGCCGCGATCGTCTTTCAGGCGCTGGCCACGAGCGAGTTCGAAGCCACGCTGCGCGACATGGAAGAGGTCGTAAGGGCCACCGGTGGAGACAGCGGCACGAACGTATCCACCCAGGATGACGGCTATGGCTATCGCTGGATGGTCCTGCGCAATGCCGAGGGCCGGCCGAGCGTCGAAGATCTGGCGGTCGGGATCAACGCCGTCTCCGGGTCGATCGAGACCGCCGGCCACGGCGAGCGACTGCTGTGTGCCGTGTTCGCATTCCTCGACGCGCAGAAGCGTCGCATCTACTTCATCTACAACTACAAGCGGGGCTACTGGTACCCCTTCGTGCCTGTCGACGGGGGCGCCGGCGGCCAGGCAGCAGCCGAACAGCGCTCGACCGAGCGCGAGCTGCAGCTCAAGGCCCAGATGTCCTCAGAGCTGCCGATTGAGCCCGAACTGGAGCGCTGGTTCCCCCTCTGGGGGATACCCATCTGAGGGCAGGAACTCGCCGGAGCCGCGGGCTTACGGCCAACGGACATGCTGCCCACGCGGCGGGAAGATTCTGGAAGACGAGCACGCGTATAACCATCGTGCTACGCGCATGCCGAGGGCGAGCGTGCCACGCGCACGCCGAGAGTGAGAACTCGCTGGGTCGTCCTCGCGCTGTAGACCATCTACAGGTCCAAGGAGTCAGGAACTCGCTAAGGGGGCCCGTATAACCATCGCGTTACACACGGCCGAGAAACTGCGACATGGGCGAGCCCATGCAGTACCCGCCCCCGCACACTGAGCAGCGAGCGGTCGAGGACGAAACTGGGCCGGGCGGTAAGGCGGCCGGCCCGAGAGCTGCCCCTAGTCGGGGATCAGGCCCTCTCCCGTGAACTCCCGTCCGGCCTCCTCGAAGGTCAAGTCGGGCGGGGGAAGGATCACGTCTGAGCTCTCGAGCTCGTCGTCGGCGAGACGCGTGCCGTGGGCGCGGACGAAGTCGAGAAGCGCACTGAAGGCCTCTGAGAAACCATCCTCGCTGTCGCCGTCGACGATCGTTATGACCTCGTTCTCGAGCTCGCTCAAGCGCGCGGCCTCGCCGTCGGGGAGCTTGTACTGGTCCTCGCCCGAGATACGGACGATCATCCCTCGCCGCCTTCGCTCGGCCTCTGCTGAGGATCAGCGGGCGGGGGCTCCTCCCCGGTCTTGCCTGGTGCGGAGAGCTGTGCGGCGGGGACCGAGGCACCCTGCCCGAGTTCGCCCTTCATCTTCGCGAGATCCTCCTCGACGGCGGGCTGGCTCGAGAGCTGCTTGAGCTGGCGATCGATGTCGTCTTCCCCTGTGCCGAGCGCGGTGACGTCTTCAAAGGTCCCGGCGGCTTCGAGCTCAGAGACCGCGTCGGCGCGGGCTTTCATGTTTTCGGTCTTGTCCACCGCGCGCTGCATCGCCAGGCCGACATCTGCCATCTGCTCGCCAACCCCGGTGGCGGCCTCGGAGATACGCACCTGGGCCTCGGCGGCCGAGTACTGCGCCTTGATGACCTCCTTCTTGGTGCGGAACGACTCGATCTTCGCTCGGAGCTTCTGCTCGGAGTCAGTCAGCTTCTGCTGTTGGTCCTCGAGTTCCGCGACCTGGCCGTCGAGCGACTGCAGCTCGGTCTGAGCCACGTTCTTGCGTTCGAGCGCGGTTCTCGCGAGATCCTCCTGACCGGAGGCGAGAGCCTGGCGAGCCTGGGTGTCGAGCTTGACGACGCTCTGCTGCAGGGAGGCCTCCTGCATCTGCAGGCGCTTCTTGGCCGTCACCACATCGGCAATGCCCTTCTTGACGTTCTGCAGCTGTTCGACCTGTTTCTGGTAGCTGTAGTCCAGTGTCTCAGCCGGGTCTTCGGCCCGATCGAGCAGCTTCGAGACCTTCGCCTTCACGACGGTAGACATACGCCCGGTCAAGCCGGCCATCTAATCCTCCTATTGCTTTTCCAAAGGGACGACCGGTCACCAGATCGGCCGGCAGTCTCAAGCGTAGCCGACTCGGACCGGCGCCCCCGTCACAGGCCGAGCGGATGGCGAACGGTGAAGCCTTCGTTGGCGGGCCGCAGCGGACGCCAGCGAGGGCCCTGCTGGTTTGAGGGGTCATCAGCCGAACTCGTGTCCAGGCGCAGTCCGGCCACCGTCATGTAGGCGTGTCCGGGGTTGGAGAAGATCGTCACCCAGCCTCCGACTCCACTGGAGCCCCAGACCATGAATTCCGAGGAGTCCTCCGGAGCCGTGAGCAGGTTGGCGCCGTGCAGCGCGAAGGAGACGGTTCCCGAGCAGTCATATCCGGGGGAGATGAACGAGGCGTGGCCACCCCCGTAGATGTAGGGCAGGCCGATGATCTGATCGCCGGCCCAGATGATTTCCTGGACGGCCGCGGGCGCCGCCATCGGCGCTGCCGCAATGCCGTTGATGTAGCGGGCGGTTGCACCGGGGACGAGCAGCTCGGGTTTGGTGTCGGCCGCGACCCCCACTGGGCTTCCCCCCGTGGAGGGGCTCGTTTCGCCCGCAGACGAAGCCGGCTGGTAAGGGATGACTTCGCCGGTGGGAGTCTTCTCGTAGACCGGGCCCTTGTAGGTGAGGCTGGGCGTGCGCGCCGTTATCGGCGCGGTGTGAATGGCCGGCTCGGGGCTGCTCGGGGGCGTCGGCCCCGCAGCTGTGGGGATGCTCACGGCGACGGCGCCGCCCGGATCGCCCGCGAGAGCGGACGTGGCCGAGAGGGCCAAGAACGTGACACTGCAGACAATTGCGCTGCTGAGGGTTCGCACCCGCAAGACAACACCTCTTTCGTCGGCCTGCGGGGTTAGCTGACGGGCTAGCGCTGAAAGAGCCTGCGCTTCCCACGGTCCTGCCGCGGGATTCGCCCCAACAACATGGTTCCCCCGTTCCCGGACTTCTTGGTCAGGGATTCGGCGTATTCGGCGCCAGGCTAGCAAACTGCAATGACGATTGCAGTCGGTGCATGACTTTGCGGGCGTTGCTCTCCGGGATTCTGGCACGGTTTCGGCTTGATGCGGACCTCGAACGACCTCGGGCAGGCGCCCGGGCGAGTCGGCCCGCGTCCTTCAGGCGCGAGCTCTCTGCGTGGCCTCGCGCGCCGAGGGGCTCGCTAGTGTGCGCCCCATGCGCGCACTCTCGCCGCGGCCGCTCGTCAAGGCGCTGGTGCTGTGCCTGATCGCGTTCGGCGCTGTGCTCGCCGGCTGCGGCAAGTCCGCCCCGACGCAGCGCTCCGCCGGCAGCCGGAGCTCGACCGCCGGCGCAGCCGCCGCGCATGGGGCGGTGGGGATCACGACGAGCAACACGGTCAGCCTTGGAGGCGGGGATCCGGCGAGCGACGCCGCCGCGGTCGCCCGCACGGTCTACCCCGGCCTCACCTCGGCGACCCGGCCGGGAGCGGTCGTGCTGGTCGATGAGCGCGACTGGCCGGCCGCGCTCGCCGCGGCGACACTCAGCGGGGCGCCGCTGCACGCGCCGCTGCTCTACGTCGCGAAAGGTGCACTTGGCGTGGCCGGCCGCCAGGCGCTCGAAGCGATGAACCCGGTGGGAGCGTCCGCTCTCGCCGGGGCGCAGCTGATCGAGGTCGGGACATCCGTCTCAGCCGCCCGCGGCTATCGCTCACGGACGATCCCGGCGGGCGAACCCGCAGGCGTGGCGGCGGCTCTGGAGCAGTTGCTCGTCCTGGCCGACGGCGGCGCGAGGCCGCGGCGGGTGATCGTCGTCTCAGCCGACGCCCCGCCGGCGCTGGTGATGCCAGCCGCTGGCTTGGCGGCCGAGAGCGGCGTCCCGATCCTGTTCGCAAGCGCCGCCGGAGTCCCTCGGGCCACGGCCGCGGTTCTCAGCGGGCTGGGGCGGGCCTCGATCTATGTCGTCGATCCCGCGGGCGTGGGCAGCCGCACGCTGGCAGAACTCGGGCGCTACGGTCCCGTGACCCATATCACGCCGGCACTCCGCAGCGAAGGCGAAGGCCCCGTCGAAAACGCGATCGCCGTTGCCCGCTTCACCGACGGGACATTCGGCTGGGGAGTCAAAGAACCGGGTCACGGCCTGGTGTTCGCGAACGCCGCGCGCCCGCTCGACGCCCCGGCGTCGGCCCTGCTCTCAGCCACCGGGGACTATGGGCCGCTCTTGCTGCTCGAAAGCGCCGCCGCGATCCCAGCCGCGCTCGCCCGCTATCTCGGCGACATACAGCCGGCCTACACGAGCGCTCCTCAGTTCCAGCCGGTGCACGGCGTCTACAATCACGGCTGGCTGATCGGCGGGGGGGAAGCGATCTCCGCCGTCAGCCAGGCCAGGCTCGACTCGATGCTCGAGATCGCTCCGCGCAAGCCATCTTCTGAAGAACCGTCCGTCTCCTCCCCCGAATAGCCGCCTGCACAGAGGCCAAGTTGAGCCAAGCCGAGGATCCACGACGCCTTGCACGCAAGGCGCAGAGCCATGAGGTGACCGTGGAGGACGTCCGCCAACTGATGGGCGCCTCGACCCCCCACTTCGCGCTCCAGCTTCGCAACCGGATCGCGGGGTTGATCGCCGATCTCGCGCCCGATCACCCTGCGCGCGTGGAAGGGGAGCGCGAGATCGCCCGGCTCGAACGGCTCGGCCTCACCGGCGAGGTCCGCGGGGAGGGGCTCAACGAGGGCGAGAGGCCGCTGCCCTCGCTCGAACTACCCGGCCCGCCTGCGCGAGGCTAGGGGCTAAGCACAGCTCGGCTCAGCGCCGGCGGGCGAAGGTCCGCTCGCGGCGTGCGTCGAGGAAGCGGGCGCGCAGAAGTTTGAAGAGGAAGACGAACAGCGCCCCGTCGACGGGCAGCAGCCCGACGACCAGCCAAGTGGGCACATGCGTCACGACGAGCACGAGCAGGATCACCGCCGAGTGAAAGACGATCACCGGGAGCAGGGCCAGGATGATCGTATGGGAGCGATAACCGCTCCAATGCTCGCGCAGCATCACCTCGACGGTGCCGATCGCCACGGCGACCAGGGACGCCGAGAGCAGCGTCGCGTTGCTTTCGATTCCCCGTCGCCACGCCACGATCGTGCCGACTGCGCCCACGAGGATCAGGAGCTCTGAGAGGGGGAAGGGATGCCAGGGGGCCTGCGGGCGTTCTCCGACCGACAGGGGGTCTCTGAAACCAGGGCGCCCACGCTGCCCCGAGTCGCGGGGTCGGCTTCGCGCGGGCCGGGAAGCCGGGGCCTGGGCTGTTGCGTCCGGGTGCGGCCCTTGCTCGCCGGCTTGGCCTGCCTGGGGTGGGCCCCCCCTCCCGGCCCCACTCCCCGCGGGGCGCCGCTTGCGTGAGCGTGCGCGTCCTGTCCTGTTGCGATTGGCCACGACTTCAGGAGCCCGGCCGAGATTCGCGGCGGCGCATCGCCGTCGATCCTAGCGCCTATGCTGGAGGCAATGACGGGGCTTCCTTTCCCCGCGCCGCCCGCAGGGCGGGGCATCCCGGACAGCGGGCTTCCAGGGCCCTACCCGGTCGGTGAGTACGCGAGCGCATTGCGCTCGAAGCTCCGCTCCTTCGCGCGCGTGCAGCTCGTGGGCGAGCTGATGAACCTGCGGCCCTCGCGAGCGCGTGTCTACTTCGAGCTGCGCGACGCCGGCGGGGCGATCCCCTGCGCAGCCTGGCGCGATGACTGGGACGCGATCCTCGCGCGCGCCGGGGGGGCGCCGAGCGAGGGAATGCAGGTCGTGGTGGCGGGCGGCTGCGACTACTACCCCGGCAGCTCCACCTCCTCACCGGGCTTCTCCTTCGCTGTCGCGGACCTTCGCATCGCGGGCGAGGGAGATCTCCTGGCGCGGATCGACCGCCTGCGCAAGCAGCTCGACCGCGAGGGCCTGCTCGAGCTACAGAAGAAGCTGCCGCGGCCAATGCTTCCCCGCACGATCGGCGTGATCACCGCGGAGGGCGGAAAGGCGCGTGACGACGTGCTCGCCGCGCTCGCCCGCCGCGGCTGGGCAGGACGCATCGTGTGGGGGTTCGCCCCCGTTCAGGACCGTCACGCGGCTCCCGCGATCGTGCGCACGCTCGCGGATCTCACCGCGGTGGGCGAGGTCGAGGTGGTGATCGTGGCCCGCGGAGGAGGCTCGCTCGCCGACCTCTTGTGCTTCTGCGATGAGACGCTCTGCCGCACCGTCGCCCTGCTCGGAGTCCCCGTGATCGCCTCCGTCGGTCACCACACCGACCGCACGCTGCTAGACGACGTCGCTGCCGTCAGCTGCTCCACGCCGACCCATGCCGCGGAAGCGGCCGTCGGAGTGGACTGCCTGCGGGCGCGGACCGATCAGGTCCTTGCGGCCGCGCGCCTGCGCGAGCACGGACACAGAGCGGTGCTCTCGCGTGCACGCCTGCTCTCCACGCGAGCGCGCGCTCCGGCAGCCCATCTCGCCCGCCAGCGCGCGCGCCTTCACCAGCATCTGCGCGAGGTCCGCGCGGGTGCGCGCCGGCGAATCGAGTCCGAGCGGCGGCTGACCGAGCGGCGTGCGCTGGTGCTCCAGCGCAAGGCGGGATCTTCTCTGCTCGACTGCCGTGAGCGCCGGCCGCGCGAGCTCGAGCGACTCAGGCTCGCGCTCGCCGGTCACGAACCGCAGCGCACGCTCGAGCGGGGTTATGTGCTCGTGCAGTCCGCCGAAGGCGAGGAGATCCTCAACGCTTCAGGCGCTCGCGAAGCAGGGGACGTGCGGCTGCGATTCGCCGAGGATGTGCTTCCCGCGAGAATCCTCGAGCGATGACAGAGCCGTCCTCCCAGCCGCCCGGGCAGCCGCCGGCACCGACATATGAGGCCGCGGCCGCCCGCATCGAGGAGATCATCCGGCGCCTGGACTCCGGTGAGGCGAGCCTGAACGAGACGCTCGAGCTGGTGCGCGAGGGCAAGACCCTGATCGAGCTGTGCGCGAGCGAGCTGAGCGCCGTCGGCGACGCACTCGAGGAGCTGCGGCTCGACGAGCTGGTCAGCCGCCTGGAAGGAGAGGCAACCGCGTGAGCACCTGGGAGAGCATCGCCGAGCTGGCGGTTGTGATCGACGACTACGAGCTCGAGCCTCTCCAGGCCACGGTGTCGAGCGCCTTTGAGCGCAAGAGCACCGTGATCCACCTGCGCGGCGGCGGCGAGGAGGGTCTCGGCGAGGACGTCACCTACGACGCGGTCGACCACGACATCCTGCAGCAGGCGGGTCCAACGCTCGCGCTCGCGGGCCGCTTCACGCTGGCCTCCTTTGCCGAGCATCTGAAGCAGCTCGAGCTCTTTCCGAAGCCACCACAGCGCGAGGTCTCTGAGCGATACCGCACCTGGGCATTTGAGTCGGCCGCTCTGGACCTGGCGCTTCGCCAGGCTCAGAGCGCGCTGCACGAAGTGCTCGGACACGAGCCACAGCCGGTGCGCTTCGTCGTGTCGCTGCGCCTCGGCGAGCCGCCCTCCATGGATCCGCTCAACGAGCGTCTCGAGCGCTACCCGCAGCTGCGCTTCAAGCTCGATCCGACGAGCTCCTGGGATGAGAAGCTGGTCGCAGAGCTCGTGGCCACCGGTGCTGTTGACTCCGTGGACTTCAAGGGTCTCTACGCCGGCTCGGTCGTCGACCAGCCGGCCGACCCGGTCCTCTATCAGCGCGTCGCCGAGGCGTTCCCTGAAGCCTGGATCGAGGATCCGGCGCTGACGCCCGAGACGGACGCCGTGCTCGCAGCCCACCGCGAGCGCTTCTCCTGGGATGCGCTGATCCACTCGATCGAGGACATAAAGACGCTGCCCTATCCGCCGCGCATGGTCAACATCAAGCCCTCGCGCCTGGGCGGGCTGCGCAGCCTGCTCGACGCCTATGACTATTGCGCGACAGAAGGAATCGGCAACTACGGCGGCGGCCAGTTCGAGCTGGGCGTGGGGCGAGGGCAGAACCAGTATCTGGCCTCGCTGTTTCACCCGGACGCCCCCAACGACATCGCGCCCAGCGGCTACAACCTGCCTTCCCCGCCTCCCGGCCTGCCGAGCAGCCCGCTTGCGCCCGCGCCCGCGCCGGTGGGCTTCCGCTGGGGCTGAGCGGATTCCCGCTCCGGCCGAGCACGTTCGGAGAGCGCAACTTCTGTCGCGGTGTTCGGTTTGCGAAGGCACAGCCGATAGCCTCCGAGTCACGCCGACCGGGCGCAACGGGTCATCTGAGGGTCATCTGAGCCGAACAGGCGCTCGGCGCGAAGGAGTTTTCTTGGCCAGCAAAGGCGCCCACACCCGAACCAGATTGCACAGAGCGCCAGTCGTGGCGCTGCTCCTGGGCGCGCTCGCGGCGCCGGCGGTCGCCGCGGCGGCCGGCAGCCCCGGAGGCACGCCGGCCAGCGGCAGCGCAGCGGCCCCGGCGGGGAAGTCGACGAGCAAGCCGGCGCGCGCCGGCGAGAAGAGCAAGAGCGGCGTTGCAAGCCCGCATGTGGCGAGCGTGCGGATCACGAGCGTGAGCTGCACTCCCGCCCCCAAATGCAGCGCCAACCCACATCAGGTCTCGGTTCACGGGACACTCACCCTGTCGGGCCCGGGCCTGAGAGCGGGGATGCTCGTCGCCTTCCCCCAAGCGCCCGGCGCTCGCATCAGCCGGGCCTCACCGGGCTCACGCCTGCGCCAAGGCAGCGCCGGCCTGTCGGTCACCATCCCGAGCAGCGCCCACTCAGGGCGCATCAAGGTGCTGCTCAGCCATGATCGCTACACGAGCTCCTACGGCCCCATCTACGTCTTCCGGCACGCGCTTCACCCGCCGGTCCTGGCGCCTGCGCCTGCCCCGCCCTTGACGACGAGCGCCGGCGCCGCGAGCGGGACGGCCTTCGACGGGCAGGGGATGTGGATCTGGTACGTGAGTCAATCCAACGGCGGCAGCATCGCCTCGATCGTCGCGCAGGCCCATGCCGCCGCGGTCACGACTGTGTTCGTCAAGAGCTCCGACGGCTCGACCAACTATTGGAGCCAGTTCTCCCCCCAGCTCGTCGCGGAACTGCACGCAAACGGCCTGAAGGTGTGCGCGTGGCAGTACGTCTACGGCACAAACCCGGCGGGCGAGGCGAGCCTCGGGGCGGAGGCCGTAGCCAACGGCGCCGACTGCCTGGTGATCGACGCCGAGACGGAGTACGAAGGCCACTACGCGGCCGCCCAGACCTACATCAGCGATCTGCGGGCGGCGATCGGCCCGAGCTACCCCCTCGCGCTGGCCTCCTTCCCTTACGTCTCCTTCCACACCTCGTTCCCCTACTCGGTCTTCCTCGGGCCGAACGGAGCCCAGTACAACGCGCCCCAGATGTACTGGAAGGACATAGGCGAGTCCGTCGACACGGTTTACGCCAACACCTACATCGCCAACCGCATCTACGGCCGCCCGATCTTCCCGCTCGGGCAGACCTATGGCGGCGTCTCGGCCTCGGAACTGCTCCGCTTCCGTGAGGAGGCCGTCGACTATGGGGCCACGGGACTGTCCTTCTGGGACTGGCAGGAAACCCCCTCGAGCGGCTGGAGCACGCTGGTCGCGCCGCTGGAACCGCTCACGAGCGTGACGCCCAACACCTCCTACCCCGAACTGAGCACCGGCAGCAAAGGCGATCCGGTGCTGTGGATGCAGGAGCACCTGGCAACGGCCGTGCCCTCCCAGGAAACGAGCGGGAAATTCGACGCGCAGACGGCGGCCAACCTGAGCTCCTTCCAGGCCGTCCACGGCATCCCACCGAGCGGGGTGGCCGAAGCCGCGACCTGGAACGCGCTGCTTGCCCTACCGCCCGTCCCAGTGGACTGGACGGGGGGCGGGCCGAGCGGCGGCTGAGGATCGGAGCGCCGCTCGAGCGGAGCGCCGCTCAACCCTGCCGAAGCGCCGCTCAAGCCGGACGGCCCCGAACAGGGCCGCCCTACCCCCGGGCCGGCGGGTTGTGGGTTCAGATCCGCTGGATCAGCGTGCCGGTACCGAGGCCGCCGCCGCAGCACATCGTGACGAAGCCGATTTCCTTGTCTGAGCGCTCGAGCTCGTGCAGCAGCGTCGTGAGCAGCCGCGCGCCGGTCGAGCCGAGCGGGTGGCCCAGGGCCATCGCGCCCCCGTTGACGTTCACGCGCTCCATGTCCGGGTTGTGCTCGCGCCGCCAGGCCGCGATCACGGGCGCGAAGGCCTCGTTGATCTCGAACAGGTCGATGTCATCGATCCTCATCCCGTTGCGGTCGAGGATTTTGCGCGTTGCGGGGATCGGGCCCTCGAGCATTTTCACCGGGTCACAGCCGACGGTCGTCTGGTCGACGATTCGCGCACGGGGGGTCAGCCCCAGCGCCTTCGCCTTATCGGCGGCCATCAAGAGGACCGCGGCGGCGCCGTCTGAGATCTGCGAGGCGTTGCCTGCCGTGATCTTGCCGTCCGGCTTGAAGGCGGGCTTGAGCTGCGAGAGTGCCTCGAGGCTCGTTTCCGGGCGGATCCCCTGGTCGGTGATGATCTCCTCGCCGTTCACCGACATCGGCACGATCTCGCGCTCGAAGCGACCCTCCTCGGTCGCCGCGTGGGCGAGCCTGTGCGAACGCACCGCGAGCTCGTCGAGCTCTGAGCGCGGGATCTCCCACTGGTCGGCGATCATCTCGGCGCCGAGCCCTTGGCCGACGATGTTGTGCTTGGCCATCAGCTCCGGTGTGAAGGCGTAGCCGAAGTCCTCCTGGGTCTTCATGCCGGCGGCGAAAGGCAGATGGCCCATGTGCTCGACTCCTGAGCCGATCATCGCGTCGTGGACGCCGGCGGCGATCAGCGCGGCGGAGAAGTTGACGGCCTGCTGGGCCGATCCGCACTGGCGGTCGACTGTCGTGCCCGGCGTCTCGACCGGGAGCCCCGCCTGCAGCCAGGCGTTGCGCGCGATGTTAAAGCCCTGCTCCCCGAACTGCTGCACGCAACCGGCGATCACGTCCTCGACCTCCGAGGCGTCTATCCCGGAGCGCTCGACCACCTCGGTGTAGCACTTCGCGAGCAATGCGTTGGGATGGGTGTCCTTGTAGTAGCCCTTCTCCTTGTGACCGCGACCGATCGGCGTGCGCACCGCCTCGATGATCACGACCTCGCGTCCCTCTGCTTGCCTCATGATAGGAGCCTCCTAAGGTCTCTTGCCCAGCGTTGATGGAGAGTAACCCGGGGCGCGCCTTTCGAGATCGGGCGCTTCTGAGCGGTGCCCGGACCCTGCGCCCTTTACTCTACCGCCTCCAGGCCGCTTAGATTGACTGGTCAGTCAATCCTCGCGGCAGCCGCCGAGGGGCGGCTCAACCTCGAGACAGGGTAAAAGGAGCCCAGGTGAGCGAGAGACTCGCGATAGCCGGCAGCGGTGCCATCGCCTGCGGCCTTGCGGCCACGGCAGCCCATCACGGGCCCGTGCTCATGCTGGCACGCTCGGAGCGCTCGGCGGAGCGTGCGCGTGCGAGCGTGGAGCATACGCTCAGGCGACTCGGCGCCCAGGTCGATCCCGAGCACGTCCGGGTCGTGAGCGATTTCGAGGCTCTCGCCGGCGCCACATTCGTCGTGGAGGCGGTGATCGAGGATCACGATGTCAAGACCGGGCTTCTCGGCGAGCTCAACGCCGGCCTGCCCCCGGGATCGATCCTCGCGAGCACCACCTCCTCGCTGTCGGTCGAGCGACTCGCGCAGGCGAGCGGGCGGCCCGGGCGGTTCCTCGGCCTGCACGTCTTTAACCCCGTGACGAAGATGAATCTCGTCGAGCTGATATTTCCGAGCGAGGCGACCGCGGAAACGCGCACGCGTGCGCTCGCCCTTTGCGAGACGTTCGAGAAGACGCCCGTGGAGGTCCCGGACATCCCCGGCTTCGTTGTCAACCGGCTGCTCTTTCCCTACCTCTTCAACGCCGTTCGCCTGATCGAACAGACAGGCATGGACCCCGCCGGCGTGGACACCTGCATGGAGCTCGGAGCCGGGCATCCGATGGGGCCGCTCGCCCTTCTCGACCTGATCGGGCTGGACGTCTCACGGGCGATCGGCGAGACGATCGGCGAGCCGGTCCCGCCGCGGATCGACGTGCTCATCGCCGCGGGCGCGCTGGGGCGAAAGAGCGGGCAGGGCTTCCATCGCTACTGACTGGAACCAGACGAGGCGACGTGCCGCGCAGAGATTTAGCTGCTACCTCGGTGAGTTTTATCTCGCGTTCATCAAGCGGGCAATACTTCCATTTGCGACGTCACAAAGAGTCGCATGCACACCAGCCTCCTCCCAGTGCAACACATCCGGTCCGCTCCCCCCCGCGGGCCGGATGTGTTTAACGGCCAAACTAGGTCCAACGCCCGCGCGCGGGCCCTCGCTCAGGAGTGCTGCACCTCCTGCGTCTCGCCCGGCGGCCTGATAGGGCGCTCGCGGATACGGACCGCCTCGACGCGATTGTCACGCACGGACTCGACCCGGATCGAGAAGCCGTCGGCGTTGACAGTATCCCCGCGGCGCGGCAGCCGGCCGAGCTCGGCGAAGACGAAGCCCCCGACCGAGTTGTAGGCGTCACTGTCGACGGGCAGGTCAAGGCCGTAATCGGCCAGATCGGTGACGGCGACATGACCGCGGACGAACCAGTCGCCGTCGGCGAGCCTGCGAACCTCGCCTGCGGCGGGATCGGTCTCATCGCTTATCTCCCCGACGACCTCCTCGATGATGTCCTCGACCGTCACGATCCCGACGACCCTGCCGTACTCGTCGACGACCACCGCCATCGAGGTGCGCTGGCGCTGGAGGTCGGCGAGCAGGTCGTCCAGCGGCTTGGTCTCGGGCACGATCAGCGCGTCGTGGACGAGCGGCTCAACCGATGCGTGCGGCCCCTCCTGCATCAGCTGGCGGGCGAGCGGGCTGACATGGACGATCCCGCGCACGCGGTCGCGGTCATCCTCCTCGGTCACCGGCAGGCGGGTGTGACCGCTCGAGACGCAGAGCTGCAAGGCCGTCTCGACATCCTGGGAGATGTCGATAGTGACAACCGCCGGAATCGGTGTCATCACCTGGCGAGCCTCCTGCTCGTGCAGATGGAAGACCCCGGTCAACATGCCCGCCTCCCCCGGGTCGATGTAGCCCCCTGCATGGGACTCGGCAATCAAGCGCTTGAGCTCATCAGGTGACCCGCCGCGGCGCTCGAAGCTCATGTCGACTCCGAGCAGCCGCAGGATCCGATCGGCGACCGCGGTCAGGACGACGATGAACGGGTGAAAGAGGATGCTGAAGGCGCGCAGCGGACGGGCCACGCGACGAGCAACGGCCTCGGCGCGATCGATCGCGTAGAACTTGGGGACCATCTCCCCCGCGACGAGCTGGGCCGAGGCGATGATCAGGAAGGCGAGGGCCGCCGCGATCGCGACCGCGAGGCCGTGGCCGAGCGTATTGCCGAAGGCGCCCTTCAGGATCGAGGCGAGCGCGGGCTCGCCGAGGGCGCCGACGCCGATCGAGGTCATCGTCACACCGATCTGGACAGCCGATATGTACTCGTTGATGCTGCCGAGCTGCTCGAGCGCGAGCCCGGCTCCACGGACGCTTTCATCGCGCATGACCTCGAGCCGCGCCCGGCGGGAGCGTATGAGCGCGTACTCGGCGATCACGAAGAACGCGTTGATCGCGATCAGGAGGATCGCGAATATGACCTTCAGGCCGTTCACGCGAGAGCGGTGGCTCCCGAGGAGTGCCGGCGGGCAGGCCGCCCACTTGACGGGGACGGCGAACGGCGATCGGGAAAGGGCGCCGGCCGGGGACCACCGTTGTGCAGGCGACCCGACGAGGCCACGCTACTTCGGGGTAGTTCTTCCTCGTCGTTCATCGTGCTTGCCGACGCTCCCAACCTAGCAAGGGGGCGGGTCGGAAGCTCGCTCGGTGGACCGCGCGATCAGGCAAGGCCGTCGATCTCGCTCGCCAGCCTGAAATCGGCGTCGGTCAGGCCGCCCTCGGAATGGCTGGAAAGGGTCAAGCGCAGCTTGTTCCAGCCGTGGATGAGGATGTCGGGGTGGTGGTTCGCCGCCTCCGCCTTCTCGGCGACCCTGTTGACGAAGGCGATCGCTGCCTCGAAGTCAGGGAACGTCAACTCGCGCACGATCGAACCTTCCTCGCCCCTTTGCCAGTCGCCGTGCTCTGCCAGGCGCCGGTCGATCTCCTCGTCGGTAAGTAACGCCATAGCGCTGCCACGAGAGTACCGCGGCGGCCGCTCGCCGGGGGCGAGGACGTTCTGGGGCTGGCCGGGCAGCTCCAGAACTCGTCGCCTGGGAGGCGCTCCCGGCCGCCGAGCCGGAGGCTCGGCGCAGCGGAGATCGTTGCCGTCAACGCCTCAGCGTACTTCTCGCGTCCCGGCCCGCGCTTGGTGGACGGGGTGGAGCTGCTGGGGCGGATCCTACATCCCGAGCAGCCGCCGACCGGGCCGGGCGAGGCGCTGGCGGTCGAGCTCTAGCTGCCAACGCCGAACCCGCTCACTGAGCGGGTTCGGCGATCACTGCCGGAGCCGCCCCTTCGACCTCGCTGGAGTGTGCGACGGCAAGCGAGCCGGCTATCGAGGCCGCCCCGAGTACTCCACAGATCCCGAGCGCGAGCGCCTGTGAACGGTAGCGGCTGCCGAGCTGGATCGCAAGCGCCGCGAGCGCCCCGCCGATGAGGCCGCCGACATGGCCACCCCAGGAGATGCCGGGAATCGTGAAGCTGATCACGAGGTTGATGAGGATCAGCGCACCGACCCCGCTCTGCATCACGGGGATCTGCCGGGCGCGCATCTCAACGGCGGCGGCCCCCATCACACCGAAAACGGCCCCCGAGGCTCCGACCGTGAGCGAGTGGGGTGTGATGAGCAGCGCGCCA
>JBEKXJ010000053.1:0-21615 GCA_049512215.1 Solirubrobacteraceae bacterium | reverse complement strand
AAGTGCTGTAGATAGCTTCGGGTGCTGTCGAGGTGACGGCGTAGGTTCTCTCATGTCCTGCAAGACGATTGAAGGAGGCCTACGCCGTGAGACGTACCGTACCGGCCGTCGGCGGAGATCGAGGGGCAGATCGATGAGCTGCTCGCCGTTGGGGTCGGCGAGAATCCCCGGGAAGCACTGTCTGAGCTCGCCAAGCTCGGCGCCAGATTGATTATTCAGCGGGCTGTGGGGGATGAGTTCGACGCGTGGCTTGGCAGGGCGCGCTATGAGCGCTCGAGGCCCGAGTATCAGTGGGGGCTGCGCAATGGTTTTCGCCCGCGCCGGATGTAGACCGGCGAGGGCGAGCTTGAGGTGGGGGTCCCGCAGGTCAGGGAGGCCGCCGAGCCGTTCGTCTCAAAGCTGTTCCCGAGGGGGACCAAGTTGCTGCGTACCGAGCCGTTGAGGGCTTTGGTGGTCGGCGCGTTCGTGCGCGGCCTGTCGATGCGTGACGTCGAGTCGCTGTGCGAGAAGGCCGGGCTGGGGAAGCTCTCGAAGTCGACCGCGTCGCGGATCTGCTCAGAGCTGCGGGAGCGCTTTGAGCAGTTCAAGCGCCGCGATCTATACGAGGTCCACCTGGTGGCCTTGTTCCTGGACGCGGTCTTCCTGTCGGTCAGGCCCGATGGCCCCAAGGAGGGCGTGCTGGTCGCCTGGGGCTTCACCGAGGAGGGCGCAGGTGGCGATCGACCAACCTGCTCGAGCGATCCCTCGGCGAGGTCAAGCAGCGCACCAAGGTGATCGGCCGGTTCCCCGGCGAGAGGAGCTGCCTAACGCTCGTCTGGGCCGTGCTCGACCTCTACATCGACCACGCCACCAACGCCATCAAGTTCACACAGCTCGAGCGCCAACGCTTCAAGCGGATCAGCCACGACGGCAATGAACAGGCGACCCCCGAGGACGTGAGCGCCGCCTAAACTGAGCACCACCGGGAACCCGAGCCGCGGCGAACTTACAGCAGCTCAGGGACGCGACCGCCGTCGGGTCAGGGCTACCGAGTTGGACGAGAAGCACGACGGCCGAGTTCAACCACCAGCGCTGCCGCAATGCGCGAAAACGGAGCAGGGCACAGGTTGCGCCTGGGGCACCTCTGGAGGCCTGGCTCGTCGGGGCGTATGCATCGACTTCGATCGGTTTTCCGACACGCGGATTCCGCCAGCCGGAGTGACCGGCAGAATGGCCCGGTTCGCGCCAAGCGGCCCGTCCCGCGTGAGGGACGGGCCGTAGCGGCGGATGCTACTTCGTGATTTTGATGATCCGCTCCATGCCCAGGCGCGTGTGGTCACGACCATCCTGCGTTTCCATGAAGCACGCCTGCACATACCAGCCCGGCTTCTCCGTGATCGTCTCCTGCTGAAAAGCTTCGTGCGACAGCGGCCCCGCGAAGGAAAGAGGTTCTCCGGAAGCGAGCTTTTCGATCCCCTTTTCTTTTCCTGTCAGCAGATCCTTGACGACCTGCTTGGCGGCCTTGTTGCTCTTGACGGGGAACGCGATGTCCATGTGTACGAGGAAGCCTTCGTTTTCGAAGCGGACGACCTCGCCGTCGTGCAGGGTGCTCGGGCCGCGAAAACCGAACTCGATCGAGCGGATCGTGGCCTGAGGCGCGGGCAGCGTGGCGGGAGATGCGGCGGCGGTTACCGTGAAGGCCGCTTTTAGTTTCGGTCCGCCTTCTCCCGAACCACCGAGAGCAACGTACTGACCGGGCTGCAGGTTCGTCTGGGCTTCGCTGCTCTTGCCAGGATGCACTTCCGTGTCGAACACGATCGCGCCGTACTTGCTCGCCTCGTTCGGGTCCTTCCCAGCGCCGCTCTTCAGGGCGCCTTCGACTTCTGCGACAGTGCCGCCGGGCTTCAGGAGGAACAGGATTGCGTTTGCTTCCTTGACGCCAGTGGCGGTCGATACGACGTTGACCGCACCGGACTGCGTGGTGCCGCCGACGGTGATCGACGACTTGGTGACAGTGAGGGTGAGGGTGGGAAGCGTTGACGCCTGCGCGGACGCCGCGGCTACCAAGCTCGCGACAGCCACGAGCGACGCGACGAACACACCCCCCAGCGGACTACGGCTAGAGCGACTCGACATGAACTTTGGTCCTTTCGGTTGAATGTTGAGAGCGTCTTCTGTGCTATGCCTTGCCCGGCTGTACCGCCGCGAGAGCAATACGCGTCCGAGCGAAGCGGTCCGCGCCGATGCGGCAGCCTAGTGCCTGGCGCTACGGCTCGCGTCTGAACAGTCCTACCGACGCTGGGTCCGGTTCGCCGGCGCCGTCGACCACGGTATCCCCGCTGGGCGTTTGGAGTCACTCGAGATGTAGGCGCGGGGGCAGCCCCAGCCCGCGCAATCGCCTCTTGCGCGAAACCGTCGCCTAGCGCTTTGAGCGATTTGCGTGCGTCCGCAACACCGGGCCCACCGGCATTTGGACGCGCTCTGGCAGCCACGGCCGCAGGTGCTCCCAGCCCCATGCATCCATGACGACCTCGCGCCGCCGTCCACCCTTGCCGTGGCGCACGAGCACAGACCCACGCCGTTGGTCAGGGTCACGCTCGGTGAGCGCGAGCACCTCCTGGACGCGAAGCCCGCCGCGCCAGAGCACGACGATCACCGCGCGCAGCCGCCAGCCGTGACGGTCCTCGCTGGCATGGCGCATCACGGCGAGGATCGCCTCCACAGTTGGCGGATCGGCGGGGTAGAGCGTTCCCTTCTGACGGGGCGCACGCCCGGCGTGAAGACCTGGGAGCGTCGCAGGTGAGCGACGCCGCCCGGCAGAGTCGAGCACTGATGAGACGGTCATGGGTTCTCCGCCAATCACAAAGCGGATAGTTGGCGCCGCGTCAAGACCTGAGGGCTGCGGCCAGACGGCGGGATTCTCGCACGGGCCACTATCGTGCCGCGCATGATGCGCCTCTATCACCGAGAGCACGCGGGCCGGCCGATCCGCGCCGCGTGGATGCTCGAGGAGCTCGGCGAGCCGTATGAGATCACGATGATCACGCGCGAGGAGGGCAAGGGCGAGGAGCACCACGCGCGCCATCCCCTGGGCCGCGTGCCCGTGCTCGAGGACGAGGACGGGTTCGTATTCGAGTCGGCGGCGATCTGCCTGCATCTCGCCGACCTGCATCCCGACGCCGGCCTGGCGCCGGCACCGGGGACCCACGAGCGGGCGCTGCTCTACCAGTGGACGATCTTCGCGCCAGCCGAGCTCGAGCCACCGCTGATCGAAGCCGCCGTCCACGCCGAGCGCGACCCCGACCGCGCCGCGGCTGCGCGACGGCGCTTTGACGAGGCGGCGGGCGCGGTGTCCGGCGCCCTGGATGGCAGCGACTATCTCGTCGGCGGGCGCTTCACGGTGGCTGACGTACTCGTCGGGAGCACGCTGGCGTTCACGGAGCGCGTCGGCTTCGCGGATGAGCTCCCGGCGAACCTGAGGGACTACCTGGCGCGGCTCGCGCAGCGGCCCGCCTACCAGCGCGCTCTAGAGCGCACGACGTCCGGCTGACGCGCGGAGCCCCAGCACCTCAGCGTTCAAGCGCCTGAAGGGCTGCGGTGAGGTGCTCGCCATTGGCGCGCCAGTGGGCCTCTGATTCAGCCGGATTCGAGCGGACTCGGCCGGAGTGTCCCCCTCGACCTTTCCCCTGCTAATCGCCCGGATTTGGCTCGACAGCAGGGATTGCGGCATAGGGGCGAACATGATGCGAGTCCCTGTCCAGGAGCTCGCATGAGGGCCCAACTCGGGGCGCATTCCTGAGCGGCGGCTCAGTCGAGGCCAGCTCAGACGAGGCCAGGCTAGGCTAGGCGGCGGCCTGGGAGGCCCAGTCGCGGTAGAGCGCGTAGTAGCGCCCTTCGGCGGCGATCAGCTCGTCATGGGTGCCCTGCTCGGCGATGCGCCCGTGCTCGAGCACCACGATGCACCCGGCCTGGCGGATCGTCGAGAGCCGGTGCGCGATCACGATGGAAGTGCGCCCGGCGAGCAGGCGGCGCAGACCGCGCTCGATGCGCCCCTCGGAATGGAGGTCCACGTTCGAGGTGGCCTCGTCGAGCACGAGGATCCGCGGGTCTGCGATGAGCGCGCGGGCGAAAGCGATCAGCTGGCGCTGGCCGGCGGAAAGCTGGGCACCGCGCTCGCCGACTTCGGTGTCATAGCCGTTCGGCAGCTCAGAGATGAAATCCTCGGCGCCCACCGCCTCGGCGGCGGCCCGGATCTGGCTCGCGTCGGCGTCGGGGCGTCCGAAGGCGATGTTCTCGGCGACAGTGCCGGAGAAGAGGAAGGCCTCTTGGGGGACGATTCCCATCTGCGAGCGCAGCGAGCGGCTTGAGACCCCGCGCAGATCGTGGCCGTCCACGAGCACCCGTCCGGAGGTGGGGTCGTAGAAGCGGGCGATCAGCTTTGCCATCGTAGACTTGCCGGCGCCGGTTGCTCCCACCAGGGCGACCGTCTGCCCCGGGGGGATACGCAGGCTGACTCCGTCGAGCGCAAGCACCTGCTCGGCCGCCGCATCCGCCCCTCCAGCAGCTCCCGAGCCGTCGGCGGCTGCTCCCGCGCCGCTTGTGGGCGCCCTTGCGGCGGCGGGGCGAGAGTAGGCGAAGCGGACATCCTCGAAGCTCACCTCGCCGCGGATCGGTCCCAGCTCGAGCGCATCCGGGCGATCCTTCAGGGCGGGTCGCACGTCGAGCAACTGGAAGATCTTCTCCAGGGCGGCCATGCCCGACTGGTAGGTGGCGTAGAGCTGGGAGAGCTGCTGGATCGGTTCGAACAGGTTCGAGAGAGCCGCCACGAAGGCGACCACGGTGCCGACGGTGATGTGGCCGTTGATCGCCTGCAGGCCGCCGTAGAGGACGATCACCGCCACAGCGACGCCGGAGAGCATTTCTACCGTCGGGAAGTAGGCGGCGTTGAGCCGCACGGTGGTCATGTTGGCCTCGCGGTTCTCGCTGTTCAGCTGCGAGAAGCGGGCTTCGTGTGTGGGCTCCTGCGCGAAGCTGCGCACCACGCGGATTCCTGAAAGCGTCTCCTGGAGGTAGGCGGTGATGGCGCCGATCGTCTCGCGGGTGCGCCGGAAAGCGCCGGCCGAGACGATCCTGAACCACAGTGACCCGGCGAGCAGCAGGGGCAGGACGCAGAAGCTGATGAGCGCCAGCTTCACGTCCAGGTAGAGCAGGATGCCCACGGTGCCCACGAGCGTGAGGCCCGACTGGAAGAGGGTGACGACCGAGTCGGTGACCAGGCTGTCCAGTGCCTCGACGTCGTTGGTCATGCGTGAGATCAGAACGCCCGCCGGGCGGCTCTCGTAGAAGCCGATCGGAAGCGTCTGCAGGTGGGTGAAGATGCGTATGCGAAGGTCCGCGAGGGCACGCTGTCCGACCCAGCCGACGAGGTAAGTCTGCAGGTAGGTCATCCCCCACACGAGCAGCGCCGAGATCAGGAATGCGATCACGACGAGCACGAGCGTGTGCGCGTCGTGACGGCCGATGCCGTCGTCGATGGCGGCCCTCGCGAGCAGCGGCGGAGCCAGCGACGCGGCCGTGCCGACGATCAGCGCCGCGAGCATCGCCAGCGAGCGGCCGCGGTAGGGTCTGAGCAGGCTGAGCAGGCCGCGCAGGTTGCGAACGCGGGTCCCCCGGCTCGCGCGCTCGCCCGTCCACTGCGAGCCGCCGCGGCCGGCGCCGCTCGGGCCACCTCTGCTCAGCGCAGGGCTCATGAGGCCCGGCCCTCCGATGGCCGAGGAGCTCGGCTCACAGCCCGCTCACCTCGCGTTCGCGTGGCTTGCGTGTGAGGAAGATCTGATCGGGCAGGCCCTTCTCGACGATCTCCCGGTAGAGCTCGGAGGTCAGGAGCAGCTCCTCATGATCGCCGTGGGCCGCGATGCGGCCGTGCTCGAGGACCACGATCTGATCGGCCATGGAGATCGTCGAGAGGCGGTGGGCGATCACGAAGGTCGTGCGCCCAGCCATCGCCTCGTCCAGAGCGAGCTTGATCTTCTGCTCGGTTGAGGCATCGACCGAGGAGGTCGCGTCGTCGAGGATCAGCACGCGTGGGTCCGCGAGCAGCGCGCGGGCGATCGCGATCCGCTGGCGCTGGCCGCCGGAGAGGGAGAGCCCCCGCTCGCCGACCCGCGTGTCGAATCCCTCGGGCAGGCGCATTACGAATTCGTATGCCTGGGCCCGGCGGGCGGCCTGTTCGATCTCGTCGATCGTGGCCGCGGGACGGCCGTAGGCGATGTTTTCGGCGACGGTGGCCGAGAACAGGAAGGGGTCGTCGCTGACCACGGCGACGGCTTTGCGCAGCGAGCGCAGGCTCACCGTGCGGATGTCGGCGCCGTCGATCAGGATCTGCCCGGCGCTCGCGTCATACAGCCGCGGGATGAGCGAGACGAGGCTCGTCTTGCCCGACCCTGTCGCTCCGACCAGGGCGACCGTGCTTCCGGCGGGCACGTCGAGGTCGATGTCGCTCAGCACCGCGCGCGCAGGCCGTGGCGGGGCGCCGGCGTCGAGAGAGATCTCGCGGGGAGCTGCGTATGCGGCGCCGAAGTCATCGAGCTCGTCGTAGCGGAGGCTCACGTTGCGCAGCTGAACATGACCGTTGCCGCTCGGCAGCGGTGGGGCGCCCGGCGCCTCGGTGATGCGAGGCTCGCGGTCGAGCACCTGGAAGATGCGCGCTCCGGAAGCGGTCGCGCGCTGGGCGAGACCGAGGGTCACCCCGAGCGAGCGCATCGGGCCGATGAGCATGTTCAGGTAGAGGTAGAACTGGCTGAACTGGCCCAGCGTGAGGTGGGCTCCGATCACGCTGCGTCCTCCCAGCAACAGCACGGCCGCGAGGCCGAGCTGAGGCAAGAAGCCGATCACGGGATTGAACTTCGCCTCAAGGCGCGTGGCGATCATCGACTGGTCGAAGACCCGCGAGACGCTGTGGCGGAAGCGCTCCAGCTGCTGGGGCTCGCGCGCGAAGGACTTCACGACACGCACGCCCGAGATGTTCTCCTCGGCGTCCGCGGTGAGCTCGGCGATCCGCTGCTGGACCTCCTGGATCGCGGGCCGCGCGCTGCGGCCGTAGCGCTGGGAGATGACCACGACGAAAGGGACCGGCGCCATCGCGATCAGCCCGAGGCGCGGGTTGATGAGAACCATCGCCGCGCCTGCGAGCAGGAGCGTGAGCGCCGACTGCAGGATGAAGACGAGGCCGTAGCCCAGGAAGAAGCGCACCGCCTGCAGGTCGACGGTGGCGCGGGACATGAGCTGTCCGGTCTGCTGTCGGTCGAAGAAGCTCAGCTCGAGGCGCTGCAGATGCCGATAGAGGAACTCGCGCAGGTCGCATTCGATGCTGAGCGAGATCTGGCCCGCGAGCATCCGGCGCATGTAGGTGAGCGCCCAACGGGCGAGCACGGCCCCGCCGATCACGAGCGCCAGAACAAGGAGCGTGTGTCGATCGTGGGCGCGCTGGGCGAGCTGATCGGCTTGGGCGCTGGCGGTGCCCTTCTTGATCGCTTCCACTGCAAGACCGGTGAGGTAGGGGAGAAGCACGGTCATCACCATCGCGAAGCTCGCGAGCGCCCAGGAGGCGGCGAGCCCTCGCTTGTAGGGGCGCAGGAACCCGAGCAGTCTGTGGAAGGTGGTCATAGTTGTTTAGTCAACGATTATTGCAGCGCCCGCGGGGCGGCGGGGCGGCTGGGCGGCGGGCCGGCGGTTCCTAAGCTTCTCCCATGCCCAAGCAGTGGAGCCCTGTGCAAGGACACGGCGGGCGAGCCGGGCTGTGCGACAGCTGCTCCCACCAGCAGGTGGTCAGAACCACGAGGGGGTCCGTCTTCTCCCTCTGCAGCCGCTCGCGACAGGACCCGGCTTTTGCGCGCTACCCGCGGCTTCCGGTCCTCGCCTGCAGCGGATATGGGGACAGGGAGCCCTGAAGGTCTCGATGAGGCCGGCATCGCCGGCCTGTCCGCCCGGGCCAGATCGCAAGACATGGGCTCGAGCAGCCGTCGCCCGCGCCCATCAACCGGCGGCGGTCGCCATCGTCTCGCGCTCGCGAGCGGCGGGGGCGTCTCCGGAGGCCACGAAATCGCGGCTGCGCACGAGCGCGAAGGCGATCAGCGCCCCCACGAGCGCGAGCATCGCGGCGATGGTGGCGATCGTCGTGAAAGCTCCTGTGAAACCCACGCGGTAGGAGTGATCGAGGGCGGTGCGGGCGGCGGGGGAGAGGGAGCGGGCGATCTTCGTGACTTCACCTGACTCGAGCAGCGTGCCGAGCCGGCCGTGGGCGGCGCTCAGGACCGCCCGTGCATGCCCGCCTGCGAGCAGAGCGGCAGTGGTGCCGTGGGTCACGCTGTGTTGAAAGACGGCGCCCAGCCCGGCGATGCCGGTGGCGATGCCAACCTGGCGGAAGGTCGAGTTGATCCCCGAAGCCATCCCGCTGCGCTCGTGGGGCACGACCCCGATCGCGGCGGAGGCCAGCGGGGGGTTGACCAGGCCCACGCCTGCTCCCGCCAGCACGAAGCCCGGGATCAGCACGGTCCAGCGCGAGCTCGCATCGAGAGTGGTGAAGGTGAGCAGGCCGGCACCCACGAGCACGAGGCCCGAGCCGAGCAGCAGGCGCACCGGGACGCGAACGCTCAGTCTGCCGGCCACGGGCGCCACAGCGAAGGACAAAAGGGTCGTGGGCAGGAACCGCAGCCCGGCCTGAAGGGGGCTGTAGCCGAGCACGTCCTGGATGTAGAGCGTCAGGTAGAGGAACATCGCGAAGAAGGAGCCCGACAGGGCGAACGCGACGAGGCTCGCCCCGGCGAATGCCGGCCGGCGAAAGAGCGCGAGGTCGAGCATCGGCCGGCGCTGCACTTGCTCCACCAGGACGAACGCCACAAGCAGCAAGGCAGCGGCGATCAGCAAGGAGACGATCTCCGTGCTGCCCCATCCCTTTTCGTTTCCCTGCACGAGCGCGTAGACGAGCAGGAACAGCGAAGCGGAGAAGGTCAAAAGGCCCGCCCAGTCCACGCCCTTCGCGTTCGGGTCGCGAGAGTCCGCGACCTGGGTGAGCGTCACGAACACCGCGATCGCGCCGATCGGGACGTTCACGAAGAAGATCCACTTCCAGCCGATGCCCGAGGTGATGACCCCGCCGAGCACCGGTCCCACCGCCACCGCCGCGCCCGTGACCGCGCCGAAGACGCCGAAGGCGGTCCCGCGCGCCCTGCCGTGGAAGGCCTGGGCGATCAGCGCCAGTGAGGTGGCGAACATCATCGCCCCGCCAGTTCCCTGCACCGCGCGCGCGAGGTTCAGCATCAGCGGCGAGGTCGAAAGGCCGCAGAGCGCCGAGGCGCCGGTGAAGACGAAGAGTCCCGTGATGAACACGCGCTTGCGCCCGATCAGGTCGGCGACCGAGCCCGAGGTCAGCAGGAATGCGGCGAGCGTCAGCGCGTAGGCGTTGACGACCCATTGCAGGTCCGAGAAGGAGGAGTGCAGCGAGCGCTGGATGTCCGGCAGTGCGACGTTTACGACCGTGATGTCGAGAAGCAGCATGAAGATCGCCACCGAGACCGCGATCAGGGTCCACCACTTGCGCTCCATCAATGGCTCCTTGCTCTCGCACGCTTGCGGCTGTCGCACCGCACTATATGAACGTCCTTGCGCTTCAAGGCCGGGGCGGACGCGCCGCTATCGACCCTGCAGATGTCGTTCGAGGAAGGGCACTATCTCGCCCCACAGCTCCGCCGCCGGGCCAGGGCGGTAGCTGGGACGGTAGTCGGCAAAGAAGGCGTGCCCCGCCCCCTCGTAGACGTCGACTTTGACCTCCGCTCCGCTCGCCCCCGCGCGCTCGCGCAGCTGCGAGCCGATCTGCGGCGAGGGATTCTGATCCTCGGCACCGACCGCCGCGAGCAGCGGGCAGTGCAGTTCCCCGGCGAGCTCCAGCGGCGGCCTCGGGCGCTCGGGCGTCGAGTCCTGCTCGGGGGTGGCTTTGTCGATGAAGCCACCCCAGCAGTCGACCGCGGCATCCAGGCGGTCGCTCGCGCAGGCGAACAGGAGCGTGTAGCGCCCGCCCATGCAGAAGCCGACGGCGCCGATCTTGCCGTCCACCTCCTCACGGGCAAGCAGGAAGTCCGCCGCTCCCTCCAGATCCCCGAGCACGGTCTCGTCTGACATCGCGACCAGGCGCTCCATCATCGCCTGCCTGTCGCCCATCGGCGGCGGACCCCCTTCGCGCGTGAAGAGGTCGACGCCGAGGGCGACGTACCCGAGCGCCGCGAAGCGGTTGGTCACGTCGCGGATGTGCTCGTTCAGACCCATCGCCTCGTGGATCACGATCATCGCGGGACGCTTTCCAGGGCCTGTTTGCCGGGCCAGGTAGCCGTTCACCTGATCGTCGCCGGCGCCTGCGAACGTGAGATCTTCAGCGGCGATCCGCGCCGGGTCGCTCACCGCGCCCGGGACGCCCTCGGGGCTCGCCTTCACCTCGATGCTCGGCATATCGCTGCTACCTCCTCGTCGTTTGCGTTCACAGGATGGCCTTCGGGTAGGTGCGGGTAGCTGCGGCGAGCATGATCGCGAAGAAGCCTGCCACCACCAGGAAGTCCAGCCACAGTTCTCCCGCTCCGCCGACGCCTACGAGCATCTGCCGCAGGCCCTGGACCTCGTAGGTGAGCGGGTTCACGCGCGCGATCGCGCGCAGCCAGGCCGGCATCACGCTCAGCGGGTAGAGGGCGCTCGAGGCGAAGAACAGGGGCATCATGATCAGCTGGCCGATGCCCATGAAGCGCTCGCGCTCCTTGACGGCGGCGGCGAGCAGCATCGACATGCACGCGAATGCGGCGGTTCCGAGCATCAACATCGCGAGCGTGCCGAGCACGCCTGTGAGCTCCCAGCGAACGCCGATGCCTGCGGCGGCGAGCACGGCCAGCAGCAGCAGTGCCTGCACCAGCGCGCGGACGCATGCGCCGGCGGCCTTGCCGAGGACGATCGAAGAGCGCGGCAGCGGCGTCGCGAGCAGTCGCTGGAGCTGGCCCACGTCGCGTTCCCAGATCACGGCGAGACCGAAGAAGATTGCGATGAACATCGCGGCTTGGGCCATCACGCCCGGCGCGAGATAGGCGCGATAGTCGAGCGTGCCGAGCGTCAGCGAGCGGTTGCTGCGCAGGGCGGTGCCGAAGATGAACAGCCACAGCAGTGGCTGCACCGAGCGGGTGATGATGTCCAGATGATCGTGGCGCAGCTTGCGCATCTCGGCCTGGGCCATCGCGAGCGTCCCCGTTGCGATCCGGGCGAGCGGCGGCGCCGCGAGAGTGCCCGGGCGCTCGCCTGCCGGCGATCTCTCAGCCGAGACGGCGGGCGACGCGGCGCTGGGTGCGGACATCGGCGAGCCTCCCTTCTTCATCATTGTTCTCTTCGCCTAGCGGACGGCCGGTGACCGAGGTGAAGACCTCTTCAAGGCTCTCCGTGCGGTGGCGCTCGAGGAGCTCCGCGGGCGACCCCTGCTCGACGAGCCGCCCACGGTCGAGCACCCCGAGGCGGTCGCAGTGGCGCTCGGCCTCCTCCATCAGGTGGGTCGTCACGAGGATCGTCGTCCCGGCCTGCTCCCGCAGGGCGTCCAGCCGCCCCCAGACCATCCCGCGGGCGGTCGGGTCAAGCCCGACGGTCGGCTCGTCGAGGAACAGGACCGCGGGGCGGTTGAGCAGCGCGGTCGCGATCTCCAGGCGCCGCAGCATCCCGCCGGAAAGGGTGCGTGCCAGCCGGGCGAGCATCGGCTTCAGCTCCATCGCCTCCACGGCCCCGTCGATCCGTTCGCGTCGCTCATCCCGCGCGACGCCGGTAACGCGGCCATAGAAGTCGAGGTTCTCGTATGCCGTGAGCGCCCCGTCGACCGAGATCGCCTGCGGGATATAGCCGATACTGGCCCGTACCGCGAGGCTGTCCTTGCGGACGTCGAAGCCGGCCACGAGCGCCCTTCCTTCGCTTGGCGCGAGCAGCGTGGTGAGGACGCGGATGATCGTCGTCTTGCCCGCCCCGTTGGGCCCGAGCAGGCCGAAGACCTCGCCCGGGGCGACCGCGAAGGACACCCCGCCCACCGCCTCGAGCGCCCCGAAGCGGACGACGAGCCCGTCGACGAGCACGGCGGGCCCGCTCACAGCGCGGCCAGCTCCTCGGCGGCTGGAAGCTCGCTCGCGTCGGGCGCCTGGAGGCTGCGGATCTTGCGGCGCGCCCGCCTGCGCGTCTCGCACAGCTCGTGCTCGAGCTTCGCCAGCTCTGCCGCGCGGTGGCGGACCAGGTCGAGCTGCCGGTCGATATGGCCGAGCGCCTCGGTCAGGAGCTCGCGGCGGCGCTCCGGGCGCACGTCCTCGCGGCGCAGCTGGGCGCGCACCTCTGCGCGTGCCTCCTCGGCCGTGAGCAGCGTCTTGAGCTCCTCCAGCGAAACGCCGAGTAGCTCCTTCAGGCGCATCACCTCGCGCAGCCGTTCGACCTCCTCCTGCGTGTAGAGCCGGTGGCGCCCGGAGGGCCGCGCCGGGGGCGCGGCGAGCAGGCCGATTTCCTCGTAGTAGCGGATCGTTCGCGGGGTCGTCCCCGCGAGCCGGGCGACGTCGCCGATCCTCAGGCTCTCGCTGCCTTGGCGGGGTTTCGCCGGCCGTTCAGGGTGGGGAGGGGGCATGGGCGCGGCCTGCGCCAGCCTCACCGCGCCGGAGCCGGCACGGACGGGGAAGGGGCGCTGCCGTCGTGCTCCGGCGCGGACACGCCGGGGTCGGACGCGGACACGCGGGGGTCGGGCGCGGCTGAGCCGGCCCTGGGCGCGGGCGCTCGTGGCGCCGGTACGAGCGGGTCGGCGGCCTCGCGTGTGTGCACGTGGCGCGGGCGCATCAGGCACACGGCGGTGCCCACTAGAGAGGTCGCGGCGAGCACCCACAGCGCGGTGTGCATGTTGGCGATGAACGGCGCGAGCTTCTGCGCCGAGAGGCCCTTGGCCAGGCCCGAGAAGACAGCGAAGAGCGTCGCTTTCGGCACCGCCGAGGTGACGATCGCGAGCACGAAGGCGATCGACAGCACGGCGCCCGTGTTCTGCAGCAGCGTCCGCGCGCCGGCGGCCACGCCGCGCCGGTGGGCGGGGACCACGCCCATCATCGCGGACGTGTTGGGGCTGTTGAACATGCCCGAGCCGAGCCCGACGATCAGCAGCCAAAGGCCGCTCTGCCAGTAGGGGGTGTGGACCTCCAGCGTGCTCATCGCGGCCAGGCCGGCTGCCGTGACGAGCATGCCCGCAGCCGCCAGCGAGCGCGAGCCGTGACGGTCGGCGTAGATGCCGGCGATGGGCGAGGCGACGAGCATGCCGAGAGCGAGCGGGATCAGCTTGATGCCGGCCTCGATCGGCGAGTTGCTCTGGGCGCCCTGGAAGTAGAAGACGAAGAGGAACATCAAGGCGAAGCGGGCCAGTCCATTGATGAAGGCCGCGCCGCTCGCCGCCGCGAAGAGGCGGTTGCGGAAGATCTGCAGGTCGAGCATCGGCGCGCGCGAGCGTCGCTCGATCAGCACCCACAGGGGCAGGAGCACGACCGAGCTCGCCAGGCCGGCGAGGACGATCGGGTCGTTCCAGCCGCTCAGCCCGCCGCGGGAGACGCCGAGCACGAGCCCCGTCAGCCCAAGCACGAAGGTGGTCGTTCCAAAGACGTCGTATCCGCGCACCGCGTCCGGTTTGGCGAGCTCGCGCAACACCAGTCCTCCCCAGGCCGCGCCGGCGAGGGCGAAAGGGACGTTGAACCAGAAGACCCAGTGCCAGGAGATCGCGACCAGAAGGCCTCCCAGCACGGGACCGAGCACCAGGCCGACCGCCGCGACCATCGTGTTGGCCCCCATCGCCAGGCCGAGCTTCTCCTTCGGGAAGGCGTCGGTGACGAGCGCGGCAGCGTTGGCGAACAGAAACGCCGATCCGATGCCCTGCAGGATCCGCCAGAGGATCAGAACCGTCGCATCCGGTGAGAACCCCGCGCCGAGCGAGGCCAGCGCGAACGTCAAGAAGCCGCCTACATAAGCGCGCTTGCGCCCGAAGAGGTCGCTCAGTCGGCCGGCGCTCAGCACGAGCACGGTCGCGGCGATCAGGTAGGCGAGGATCACCCAGACGAGCGCGAGCAGGCTCGTGTGTAGCGAGCGCTCGAGATCCGGCAGCGCGATGATCAGCGTGCCCGAGTTCGTCGCCGCCAGCAGCATGCCGAGGCTCGTGCAGGAGAGGGCCCACCACTTGTAGTGCTCGTGGCCGGCGGCCACGCCGAAACGGGCGGCGGGCGTTCCGACCGTGATGCTCTGCTCGGGTGCGGCGGTCAAGGTATGCGTTCCTCGGGCCTGCTCGGAGGCGGTCGCTTTCGGGGTCGCTCAAGAAACTGACGTGAACGTAAAGATCACCGTAGCAGGGCCCGGCGGGAGGCTCGCGCTGCTAGAACTTGAGCAGATGGCTTCGAGCGGGAGCAGGGTCGTGAAGTCCGAGCAGGAGTGGCGCGAGCAGCTGACGCCCGCGCAGTACGAGGTTCTGCGCAAGGCCGGCACCGAGCCGCCGTTCAGCGGGGAGTACGTCTACAACAAGGCCGCCGGCGATTACCGCTGCGCCGCCTGCTCGGCCGTGCTGTTCTCCGCGGACACCAAGTTCGAGTCCGGAACAGGCTGGCCCAGCTTCACTGAGCCCGCCGTCGCCGAGGCCGTAGAGCTGCGTCCCGACAAGAGCCTGTTCATGCGTCGCACCGAGGTCATCTGCCGGACCTGCGGCGGTCATCTCGGCCATGTCTTCGACGACGGTCCCGGGCCGACGGGCGAGCGCTATTGCATCAACTCGGCCGCACTTTCCTTCAAGTCCGTGAACGAGCCTGGCGAGGACGCCGGGCCAGTGGATGCGACACCAGGCGATCCCGGGACGCTCAACCTCGCGCCGGGCGACGCCGGGCCGGGCGACGCCGCGCAGTAGCCTCTCGCCCCCATGATCATGTTCGACCAGTCTCGGCGGCTCTCGGAGCCGCTACGCTGGGGCCGGCGGGAGAAGGCGGCTGTGGCGGTCATGCTGAGCTGTCTGCTACTCGCGGCGATCGGGCTCGGTGCCTACGCGCTGACGAGCGGGTCGCCCGTGCGCGCCGACTGCATCGATGTGACGTTTGCGAGCACCCTCGGCGGGGCGCGACTGCACGACTGCGGTGGGCAGGCCAGGAGGGTGTGCGCCTCGCCGGGTGCCTTCCACGGCATCGCGCAGGAGCTGCGGGCGGCCTGCAGACGGGCCGGATATCCGTTTGGCGCCGGTTAGGGCGTCTCTTGGCGCCTGTGGGGGCGTCTAGACAGATGTCGAAAGCCGGGGCCCAAGTGTTAGCCAGGATGGCCCTACCGGCGTTCGGGCACGCCGGATTTCATACCGGACTGTCACTGGTGTGGCGCGCCCGCTTGCGTTGGGGTAGCTCCTCACCACATCCACAACGGTTGAAAACGGAGGCATATGTCCTGGCTGGCATACCCACAGTGGCTAAACGCAGGCGACAACGCGTGGCAGATGACCGCGGCGACCTTCGTCGGGTTGATGAGCCTGCCGGGCCTGGCGGTCCTGTACGGCGGTGTGATGCAGAAGCGCTGGTCGGTCAACAGCATGATGCTCACGTTCGTAGCGTTCTGCGTGACGCTCATCGTGTGGTGCTTGTGGGCGTTCAAGATGGGCTTCGGTCATCCGATCGCGCACAGCGGCTCGGGCGTGTTCGGGACCAAAGGCTTCCTGGGCACGTTCCTCGGCGAACCGGGCAGCGTGCTCGGCCACGTCGGCGAGGAGGGTCAGGCGGAAATTCAGTCGATCACGACGGGTCCACCGTTCCACTTCCCCGAGGCCTCGCTCGTGTACTTCCAGTTCGTGTTCGCCGCGATCACTCCGATCTTGGCGCTCGGCTCGGTGCTCGGGCGGGTCAACTTGAAGGCGTGGGTCCCGTACGTACTGCTCTGGATCACGTTCGTCTACGCGGTTGACGCGTTCCTTCTCTGGGGCGGCGGCTACTTCGCGGCCCACGGCGCGCTGGACTACTCTGGTGGCTATGTGATCCACCTGTCCGCAGGGGTTTCAGGGTTCGTGTTCGCCGCGGTGATCGGGCCGCGCCTGCAACGAGATCGCGAGATCGACGCCCCGAACAACCTGCTGATGGTGGCGGTCGGGGCCGGCCTGCTGTGGCTCGGATGGAACGGCTTCAACGGCGGGGACTCTTACTACGCTGGCGCCGACGCCTCCGCGGCCGTGCTTAACACGAACCTCTGCACCGCGGTGGCGATGCTCGTGTGGATCGCCTGGGACTACATCTTCCGTGACAAGCCGTCGCTGATCGGCGCCGTCAACGGCATGATCACGGGCCTGGTCGGGATCACTCCGGCGGCCGGTTTCGTCAACGGCTACGGGGCGATCGTGATCGGCGTGGTCGGCTCCACGATCGTGTGGATGGCGATCAGGTTCCTCAGCCGAGCGCCGATGTTCCGACATGTCGACGACACGCTGGGGGTGATCTATACGCACGGGATCGCCGGACTCACCGGAGGTCTGTTGGTCGGACTGCTGGCCGATCCCAATATGGTCGAGTACCTCGGCGTGAAAGGCGCGCCGAACCTACCGGGGTCGTCTGGCCTGCTCATCAACGGTAGCTGGACGCTGCTGCGCTGGCAGGCGGAGGCGGCCGCATGGGTGATCGTGTGGACCGCGGTGGTTACGTTCATCATCCTGAAGGTGGTCGGCATCTTCATACCGCTGCGGCTCACCGAGGAAGAGATGGAGATCGGCGATCACGCGATCCACGGCAACGAGGTCTACCCCTCGGACGTGCCGACTCTCGGCGGGCCCCACGCACCTGGGTGGCAACCGTCCGGCCCGGCCAGGCCGGCGTCGGCAGGGGCGTAGGCAAGGAGGAAACAGGCTTGGGCGCGTTCATTTCGTGGACGCGCCCAGGTCCTGACGGTGGCCAGCGGCCCCGCTTCGGCGGGGTCGCTCTGTTTCTGCCAGTGGCCCGACTTCGACGGTCGCTTCGTTCGACTTCGACGGTCGCTTCGTTCGGTCGTCAGGCTCGCCGCGCTTCGGCGGCGGTCGCTCCGTTGCTTCGCTAGGCCGACCGCGTCAAGCCCACGGGGCAGCTGACGCCCGTGCCGCCGAGTCCGCAGTAGCCGGCCGGGTTCTTGGCGAGGTACTGCTGGTGATAGTCGGCGGCGTAGTAGAACGCCTGGGCGGGGTCGATCTCCGCGATCTCGGTCGTGATCGGGCCATGTCCGGAGCGCGTAAGCAGCTCCTGGTAGGCGTCCCTCGACGCCTCTGCCGCGATCCGCTGGGGCTCCTCGTGCCAGAGGATCGCCGAGCGATACTGGCTACCGACGTCGTTTCCCTGGCGCATCCCCTGGGTCGGGTCGTGACCCTCCCAGAAGAGCCTCAACACCTCCTCGTAGCTCGTGGCCGCGGTGTCGAACGCGACGAGCACCGCCTCGGCGTGGCCGGTGCGCCCGCTGCAGACCTCCTCGTATGTCGGATTCGGGGTCAACCCGCCCGCGTAGCCGACGGCGGTCGTATTGACGCCGGGGGCCTGCCAGAAGATCCGCTCGGCGCCCCAGAAGCAGCCCATTCCGAAGATCGCAGTCTCGACGCTGTCGGGGAACGGGCCCTTCAGAGGAGTTCCGAGCACCTCGTGGCGGGCCGGCAGTGGCATCTCGGCCGAGCGGCCCGGGAGCGCAGCGCCGGCGTCGATCATGTTCGTGTGCCTGCGGGTGGGGAGCATCCTCGCTTCAGGCTAGACGATCGGCCCGAGGCGGCCAAGCCAATGAGCCAGGCCGCGATGTTCGACGATCGCCTCGAAGCGGAACCCGGCCTTCTCGAGCACGCGGCGTGAGGCGTGGTTGGTGCTTGCGGCTAGACCCACCACCTCGCCCAGCCCTAGCCGGTGGGCTTGGGACAACGCGTGCCCGGTCATCTCGCTGGCATATCCCTCGCCCCAGGCGTCGGGGCGCACCGCGTAGAGCACCTCGACGCGTTCTCTCCCGGCGATCGTCTGGCTGCGAAGCCCGCCACGGCCGACGAACGCGCCGCTGCTCCTCTCAAAGAAGACCCAGGGCCCGAACGATCGCTCCTGCCAGTGCTCGATGTCTGCCGAGAGCAGCTCGTATGCCTGGCGGGGGGTGCGGGGACCGCCCAGCCGCCCCGGCCAGAGCGCGGCGGCGACGGCAGGGTCTGCGAACAGGTCCTCATAGAGCCGCGCGTGCTCCTGCCAGGGTCGTTCGAGTCGTAAGCGGGTTCGCTGCGCCGGCGCCGTGGCCATCGGTCACAAGTTAGTGCGCGCCGGCGCCGATCGTCGCGCTCAGCGGGCATAGACCGCAAAGAACTCGCGATCGTCGGGTTCCGTGTAGCGCGTCGCCGGCCGGTTCATGTCGGGCAGCAGGTTCGAGGGATCGGCCGCGCCGGGCCCCCTTTCGTAATGAGGCTGACTGCAGTGGGAGTCGCCCACGGGAGCGACGTCGGCGCTCGCCCGTTAGCGCGAGGGGTCGAGCACGAAGACGGCGATGTCGCGCGTGGTGCGCTCGTCGTAGTCCTCGAATCCCTTGTACTGCTCGTTCATCGCTCGCCACAGCTCTGCTCGCTCCTCGCCCTCGGCCACCCTGGCGCGCACGCGCCGGCGTTTGCCCCCGATCTGGACCTCGGCGTCAGGGTTCGCCTTCAGATTGTGTGACCACGCGGGCGCTCGTTCGTTGCCGGCGTTGGAGCCGATCACGATCACGCGTTCGCCGTCGGCGAGATAGAGCACCGGCGCCGTGCGCTGCTGTCCGGAGCGCCGGCCGGTCGTCGTCAGGAGCAGCACCGGCGCGCGTCCGATCTTGCCCATCAGCCGTCCGCGCGTGAGGCGATAGACCGGGACGTTCAGCCTGCCGACGGCACGCAGCGCTCCAGCCGGAATCGACATCGATAGGCGCGAGTAGACGTGATCGCCTGGGATGCTCTAAGTATCCCACTCGACGGGACTCACGCTTCGCTCCGCGCTCTTGATCTCGGCCCCGCGAGCGGTGGTCTCTCGCGGGGGGTAATAGAGTCCAGGACATGCGCATGACAGGTTCCCGCCGGCGCTCGGACGGCGCCGCGTGGGGCGCAGGCCGGGCCGGGCACCCGGTCCTTCCGGGAAGAGGCGGCGAGAGCGGTGAATGAGCCGCCGGCGGTGCGCTATGAGGTGGCGGGCCGGGTCGCGCGGCTCACGCTCGACCGGCCCGAGCGTGGGAATGGGATAACGCCCGGCCTGATCTCCGAGCTCAGCCGCTGCGTCGAGCGCGCCGATCTGGATCCCGCGGTGCATGTGCTGCTGCTCGCCGGCAGCGGCCCCGGGTTCTGTGGTGGCTATGACCTCGTCGAGAGCGCCGAGGGGATGGGCGCGGGCGCCCCGTATGGCGAGAGCGAGCCGCCGGGCTCGCCGCTGGATCGCAAGGTGATCGCAGCGAACCACGATCCTGGTGGGACGTGGGACCCGATGGTCGACTACGCGATGATGAGCCGCAACGCCCGCGGGTTCATGAGCCTCTTCCACTGCGGCAAGCCCGTCGTCTGCAAGGTGCACGGCTTCTGCGTCGCGGGTGGCACCGACATGGCGCTTTGCTCGGATTTGCTCATGATCGCCGAGGACGCGAAGATCGGCTACCCACCCGCCCGGGTTTGGGGTTCGCCGACGACAGCGCTGTGGGCCCATCGGGTCGGCGTGCAGCGGGCGAAGCGGCTGCTGTTCACGGGCGACTCGCTTTCGGGCCGCGAGGCGGTCGAGTGGGGCTTGGCGATCGAGGCGCCTCCGGCCGATCGGCTCGACGAGCGCACCGAGATCCTGCTCGAGCGGATCGAGCAGATGCCGGTCAACCAGCTCATGATGATGAAGCTGCTGGTCAACCAGACCCTCTACGCGCAAGGGCTCCACGCCAGCCAGTTGCTCGGGACCGTCTTTGATGGCATCGCCCGCCACACCGCCGAGGGCTACGCCTTTCAGCGGCGCGCCGCCGAAGCCGGTTTCCGTGAGGCGGTGCGCGAACGCGACGAGCCCTTCGGTGACGCCGGCCGGTCGAGCTTCAGGGGTTAGCGCGCTTGTGCGATCGTAGGGGCGTGGCCCTGATTCGAGCAAGCGCGCCCCTGAACAGAGAGCTCAAGCGGGTCTTCCCTTCGCGTCCCTTCAACGTCCGCTTCTGGGACGGCTCAGTGGCCGGCGCGACCGTGAGCGACGCGCCCACGTTCTTCGTAAGACGTCCATCGGCGCTGGCCCATTTCCTACGCGCGCCCGGGACGCTTGGCCTCGGTCGCGCCTACGTGGACGGCTCGCTGGCGCTCGACGACCTCGATGCTGCATTCATCGTGGTCGACGAGTGGGAGCCGCCGGCTCTCAGCGCCGGCGATCGCGTGCGGCTGGTCCTGGCTCTGGCGGCGGCGGCCGCGCCCGGTGGAATCCCGCGGCGCCCGAGCCTCGAGCTCATCCTTCGCGGCGAGCGCCACAGCATCGAGCGGGACGCGGCAGCCGTCCGCTACCACTACGACGTCGGCAACGAGTTCTTCGCGCTCTTTCTCGACGAGTCGATGACCTACAGCTGCGCGATCTTTTCCAGGGGGGCGCAGACGCTCGAGGAGGCGCAACGGACGAAACTCGATCTCGTCGCGGGCAAGCTCGGGCTCGAGCCGGGGATGCGACTGCTGGACGTCGGCTGCGGATGGGGCAGCTTCGCAATCCACGCGGCGCGTGAATATGGCGTGAAGGTCACCGGCATCACCCTCTCGCCGGCCCAGGCCGAGCTCGCGGGCGCGCGGGTGATCGCGGCGGGCCTCGAGGAAGACGTCGAGATCCGGGTGGCCGATTACCGTCAGCTCCCGGAGGCCTCCTTCGACGCGATCGCGAGCATCGGCATGTCCGAGCATGTGGGGGAGAGCCAGATAGACCACTACGCGCAGTCGCTCTTTACGCTCCTGCGGCCGGGCGGTCTGCTGTTGAACCACGCGATCGCCGCGTTCGACCCCGATGATCAGCCGCTCGAGGATCTGTTCTCCACACGCTACGTGTTTCCCGACGGCGAGCCGCTGGCGCTTTCGCGCGTGCAGCTCGCACTCGAGCGAAGCGGCTTTCACACTGAGCATGTCGAGGGCTTCAGGGAGGACTACGCCGTCACCTTACGTCACTGGACGCAGCGGCTCGACGAACATCTCGCGCAGGCCGAGGCGCTCGCGGGTGCCGAGCGCACGCGCGTCTGGAGGCTCTATCTACGCGCCGCTCGGCATGGCTTCGACAGCGGTTTGACCGCCGTCTATCAAGTGCGCGCACGGCGTCCGCAATGAGGTGTCTCAGGCGACGGCGCTCTGGATCCGGCTCGATCGGCGGCTGTGAGCCGAGCACGGTCCTGTGGGCGCGCTCCGCCGGCGGGGGCTAGAATGACCGGGCCCCGCGGATGTAGCTCAGCTGGCTAGAGCGTCGCCTTGCCATGGCGAAGGTCGAGGGTTCGAATCCCTTCATCCGCTTCTTGTTGTGTGTCGGGATATCGGAGACAGATGTCTCGGGACATAGTAGACACGCTAGGCGCGCGTGAGCGGCTGGTAGTTGCGGCTGGGATCCAGGGTCAGCTCGCGGATCAGCTGGCCCT